>NZ_BOMN01000057.1 GCF_016862215.1 Winogradskya humida | reverse complement strand
GCACGAGAGGGACCGGGCCGGACCGCGCGCGAGACGCTGGGCCGGAGGTGGCGGTTGATGTCAGGGCTGAGGTTGCGGAGGCGCATCGGCGGGGGTGGGGGATCGTGCTGGCTGCGACGGTGCGGGTCACCCGGGATCTGGATCTGGCGGAGGAGTGTGTGCAGGAGGCGTACGCGGCGGCTTTGGATGGGTGGCCCGGGGGTGGGGTGCCTGGCAGTCCGGTGGGGTGGCTGACGACCACGGCGCGGCGGCGGGCGGTTGATGCGGTTCGGCGGGAGCGGGTGTTGCGGGCCAAGCTTCCGCTGCTGGTGGTGCCCGAGGAAGCAGAGGTGGAGGGCGAGCCGGGGGTAGGTGATGGCGCTGGCTGCGTACCCGATGAGCGGTTGCGGTTGATTTTTATGTGTTGTCATCCGGCGCTGGGGCAGGAGGCGCAGCTGGCGCTCACGTTGCGGTTGGTGTGCGGGTTGTCGACCGGGGAGGTCGCGCGGGCGTTGCTCGTGTCGGAGCCGACGATGGCGGCTCGGTTGACCAGGGCGAAGAAGAAGATTGCGACCGCGCGGATTCCGTATCGGGTGCCGGAGGCGGCTGATCTGGCCGGGCGGCTGCGCGGGGTGCTCGGGGTGATCCATCTGCTCTTCACCGCAGGGCATACCGCGCCGTCGGGGGCGTCGCTGATACGGGCCGATCTCCTGGATCAAGGTGTGCACCTGGTCAGGGTGCTGAACGAGCTGATGCCCGGTGAGGGAGAGGTGCGTGGGCTGTTGGCCCTGCTGCTCGTGACCGATGCCCGGCGGCGTACCCGGGTCGACTCGCAGGGGCGGCTGCTGAGGCTGGACCAGCAGGATCGGTCGCAATGGGACCGTGCCGCGATTGCCGAAGCGCACGAGTTTCTCACTGAGGAGCCGAGCCAGGGCCGGGGCCGGTATGTCCTGCAGGCAGCGATCGCCGCGCAGTATGCGGAGGCGCCGACCTACGCGGCGACGGACTGGGCGCAGATTCTGGCACTCTACGACGAGTTGTTGTCGGTGTGGCCGTCGCCGGTTGTCGCGCTGAACCGCACCGTGGCGCTGGCCGAGGTGGCCGGTCCCGAGCGGGCCCTGCTGGCGATCGCGGAGCTGGAAACCGACGGCCGGCTCGCGGGGTACCAGTACCTTCCGGCGGTCAAGGCGGATTTCCTCCGCCGAGCGGGCCGGGACGCCGAGGCCGCGGTCGCCTACCGTGAGGCGTTGGCGTTGACCCGCAACGAGGCGGAACGGGAGTTTCTCAGTTCGCGGTGAACATCCAGTCGGGGCCGTCCTCGCCGGGCTCGTCGAGGTGCTCGGCACGGGTCAGGCCGGAGTTGAGGGCTACCTTCTGCGAGGCGATGTTCTCCGGGCGTACGCGGGCGAGGATCGGCCAGTCCGGGAGGTGCTCGCCTGCCCAGGCCACGACTGCCGTTGCCACCTCGGTGGCGTAGCCGGCGCCCCACGCGGCGGGGTCGAGGCGGTAGAAGAGGTTGAGCACCTCGCGCTCGCGGAAGCGGACCACCTTGAGGCCGCTGAAGCCGAGGGTCCGCGCCGACTCGCGGTCGTCGATCGCCCAGTAGCCGAAGCTGTGCCGCCGCCAGTGCTCGTCCCAGCGCGCGAAGCGTTCCTCCGCGTCGGCGTGGGTGGCGAGCAGGTCCGACGGGTTGTGCGCGCAGGCTTCGGGGTCGTGGTGGAGCGCGAAGATCGCGTCGATGTCGGCCGGGGCCGGGCGGCGCAAAGTCAGTCGCTTGGTGACAATCTGCACGGCTAGGACTTTACGACCCTTATCCCGGAAACGGATCGGCCCCACCCGGTTGAGTAACCAGGTGGGGCCGATTGAGCAAGCATTCCTCAGGCGAGCTGCGGCGCCACCGCCGTGGCGACCAGCTCCACGTGGTTGAGGTCGGCGAGGTCCAGCGCCTGGAGGTACATCCGGGTCGCGCCGGTCTCCGCGTAGCGGCCGAGGATGTCGACGACCTCGTTCGGGGTGCCCACGATGCCGCCGTTGTCGCGCATCTCCTGGACCTCGCGGCCGATCGCGGCGGCCCGGCGGGCGACCTCGGCGTCGTCGCGGCCCACGCAGAGCACCGCAGCGGCCGAGAACGCCGGCGGGGTCGCGCGGCCGATCGCCGCCGAGGCGTCGCGAACCCGCTGGTACATCGCGGGCAGCTCCTCGAGCTTGGCGAACGGGGTGTTGAACTCGTCGGCGAAACGGGCCGCCAGGGCGGGGGTGCGCTTCTTGCCGGCGCCACCGACGATGACCGGCGGGCGGGGCGACTGGACCGGCTTGGGCAGCGCCGGCGAGTCCATGACCTGGTAGTGCTTGCCGTCGAAGCTGTACGTCGAGCCCAGCGGGGTCGTCCACAGCCCGGTGACGATCTCGAGCTGCTCCTCGAGGCGGTCGAAACGCTCGCCGAGCGGCGGGAACGGGATGCCGTAGCCGGTGTGCTCGGCCTCGAACCAGCCGCCGCCGAGACCGAGCTCGATCCGGCCGCCGCTCATCTCGTCGATCTGGGCGACGGTGATGGCCAGCGGGCCGGGCAGCCGGAACGTCGCCGAGGTGACCAGCGTGCCGAGGCGCAGCCGCTTGGTCTGCACGGCGAGCGCGGCCAGCGTGGCCCACGCGTCGGTCGGGCCGGGCAGCCCGTCGCCGCCCATGGCGAGGTAGTGGTCCGAGCGGAAGAAGCCGTCGTAGCCGGTGTCCTCGGTTACTTGAGCCAGCCGGCGCAGGTCCTCGTAGCTGGCGCCCTGCTGGGGTTCGGTGAAGATCACGAGACGCATGAGGTCCACAGTGCCAGAGTGGCGCGGCGCGCCATGGAGCCGTGCCGGAGCAGTAACGTGATTCACCATGGGCACCTATGGATGGATCAGCCTCACCACCGACTATGGCACTTTCGACGGTTTTGCCGCCGCCTGCCACGGGGTGATCGCACGCTTCGCTCCCGCCGTACGTGTCATCGATGTCACACACCACGTCCCGCCCGCGGATGTCGCCCGTGGTGCCGCGGTGCTCGCCCAGACCGCGCCGCACCTGCCCCCGTCCGTGCACGTCGCCGTGGTCGACCCGGGAGTCGGCACCGCACGGCGCGGCATCGGCATCGGCACGCCGAACGGCCTGCTCGTCGGCCCCGACAACGGCCTGCTGGTCTGGGCTGCGGAGGCCCTGGGCGGCGTCGAGGAGGTGGTGGAGCTGACCAACCAGGAGTGGTTCCTCGGCGACGTCTCGCGTACGTTCCACGGCCGCGACATCTTCTCCCCCGTCGCCGCACACCTTGCGCTGGGCGCCCCGCTCGCCGAGGCGGGCACCCCCGTCGACCCGGAGACGATCGTCCGGCTGCCCGACCCGGTGGTCGCGATCGGCGACGGCTGGATCGAGGCCGAGGTGGTCACGGTGGACCGGTTCGGCAACGTCCAGCTCGCCGCGAACGGGTCGATGCTCAGCGGTCTCGGCCCCGAGCTCGTGGCCGGTGGGGTGAAGGCGCGGCTGGCCCAGACGTTCGGGGACGCGGCGCCCGGCGAGCTGATCGTCTTCGAGGACTCGTCCGGCAGGGTCGCCGTCGCGGTGAACGGGGGCAGGGCCGTGGTCGTTCTCTCGGTCACCCCGGGTGATGTCGTACGCATCTCCGAGCGGTGACGGGGCACCACTAGGCCATGCCTGAAGGTGACACCGTCTGGAACACCGCCCGCGTCGTCGAGAAGGCGCTGACCGGCGCCGTGCTCACCGGGTCGGACTTCCGGGTCCCGCAGCTGGCCACCACCGACCTCACCGGCTGGACGGTCGCGGAGTCGGCGAGCCGCGGCAAGCATCTGCTGCTGCGGCTGACCCGGGACGACCGGGCGATGACGCTGCACTCGCACCTGCGGATGGACGGGGCGTGGCGTGCGTACGCCCTGGGGGAACGCTGGGGAGGACGGCCCGCACATCTCATCCGGGTGGTCCTTCGCGCGGAGAAGGCGGTCGCGGTCGGATTTCACCTGCACGAGCTCGCCCTGATCCCGACCGAGCAGGAGCACACCCTCGTCGGCCATCTCGGCCCCGATCTGCTGGGCGCCGACTGGGACCCGGACGAGGCGGTCCGCCGCATCGCCGCCACGCCGGACACGACAATCGCGGAGGCCCTGCTCGACCAGCGCAACCTCGCAGGTGTCGGCAACCTCTACAAGGCGGAGACGCTGTTTCTGCGCGGGCTCTGGCCCTGGCTGCCGGTCAACGAGGTCAAGGATCTGCGGGGCACGGTCGTCCTCGCCCAGAAGCTCGTCGCCTCCAACCGCGGCCGCTGGACCCAGACAACCACGGGTCAACTGCGAAGAGGCCAGACCAGCTATGTGTACGGCCGCCGCGCACAACCCTGCCGCCGCTGCGCCTCCGCCATCCAGAAAGCCGACCTCGACGAACGCGTCACCTACTGGTGCCCCCGCTGCCAGCCCAAACCTACTTAGGCAGGATCGAGTGGAGCAGCCCCGCAGCGCCCAGCCCTACCATCACACCTGGCACCAGGCCCGCCGCCATGCCCACGGCGAGCCCGCCACCCAGCGCGACGACGACAAGAAGTGCCCAGCGCAGCGGTAATCCAGCATCGGGTTCAGTCATGCGTCAAGCGTGGTCCGGCGAGCGTACGCATTTACGAATTGCCGCGAAAAATGACGCGCGCAAACGAGAATTGACAATCGCGCACATCCACTGACAAAGATTTACAGGCCACCGGTGTCGGCTCCCGTCAATTACCGGGACCCGATGGTCAATGACCATGAAGATTGCCCGCACTATGAACGCCACTGTCAGCTCCGACCCCTTCTTCGACCTGCGCCATGCCATCCGCCGGTTGTATCTGCACGCCGGGGAGCCGAGCCTGCGGAGCATCGCGTCCAGAACCCATGGAGGTATCAGCCACGCCACCGCAAGCGAGGTGCTGCGAAGCATCGAGAAGCGACGCTGGGGACAGATCGAGGTATTCGTCAGCGCACTGGGTGGCGACGTGGAGATCTTCCACGGGATGTGGGTGACCGCTCGGGAGAAGCAGGAGCGGCAGCGCGAGGAGCACCCCGGGTCAGCGCCGGAGCCCACCGTGACGCAGGTCCTGATGGGGATAGGTCTGCGCCGTCATCGCGAAGCCCGTGGCATCAGCCGCGCTGCGGCGGCCGAGGCACTTGGCCTCGACGAGAACACGGTCGGATCCGTCGAGGCCGGACGCCGGCCACTGCCGGTCTCCGGCCTGGCACCGATGCTCGATCTTTACGGCGTCGACAAGCCGCGGGAAAGAGAACGGTTGACCGCGCTGTTGCACACGGCGCATCAGCCGGGCCGGCTCGACCGCTTCTTTGCGCTGACGGGCAAGGAACCGGACACCTACCAGCGGCTCGCCGCGGAGGCCGAGATGATTCGGATCTACGAGCCGAAACTGGTCCCGGCCATGTTGCAGACGAGGGAATACGCCAAAGCGGTACAGATTCTCGGCACCAGCTTCATGACCGAGGAGAAAAGCGTCTTACGCAGTCGGGTGCACATGGCACGGCAGCGAATACTGGAGAACGAAAAGCCGCCGAAGTTGTGGGTGGTACTGGATCAGGCGGTGCTTCACCCGGGGATCGGCGATCGGCGGGTGATGCGTAATCAAATTCAGCATCTGCTCACGCGGATCCGGTCGCGCGGTCTCTGCCTGCAGGTGCACAACGCGAATTGGGATGCGACCGGAGTGGCCGCACCGGGTTTCAGCGTTCTGCGGCTGCGCGATCCCGAGACGCCGGACATCGTGCAGGTGGAGCAGTTGACCAGCGATATCTACCTGGACTCGCGCGACGACGTGGATCCTTACGTCGCGATGATGATGCACATGGTCATCGACGCTGAGCCGCCGGGCCGCTCTCTCGCTCTACTCAACCGGCTCCACGAGCGGCTGCTGAACTGACGGGTCCCGCCAGGCGACAGCGGACGGGGTCAGGCGGCCGGGGTGGGTGGGCGGCGGAGTTCGGAGAGGCCTTCTGCGATTCCTCGGAGGCGGTCGGTTGCGTCGACGAGGCTGCTCAGCGTCGGGTGCTGGCCGCCGAGGATCGGGTGGCCGTCTTCGGCGACGTAGCTGGCAGCCGCGGCGACCAGGCTCTCGTAGGCCGTCACGCCCTCGGTGAACTGCGTCGCGAGGCTCTCGTGGGACTGCTCCAGGACGCCACGGCGATCCGGGGCGGTCAGGGGCAGGGCACGCTCGACGCTGGCCACGCGCTGGCCGAGGTCGCGGAGCCACTGCTCGGCCACCGTCGCTTCGAGCAGGGCTGCCTCGCCGGGGCCGGTCAGCCGGCCCGCGAGGCCCACCAGGGTGGTGGAGGCGCGGTCGAGGCGGTCCCAGGCCTGCGCGACCGCCGAGCCGCGGACCGCGTAACGGTCGCGGTGGCGGCGCATCTCCTGGATCACCTGACGGCCGGCGGGGATCCGCTCGACCGCGGCGACCAGGCGCTGGCCCGGGAGGACCGCGGGCGGGGCGGGTGGTGGCGGGATGGCTGCCAGCTCCCGGTGGTCCTTCCAGCGCCACCAGGCGAGGGCGGCCGTGGCACCCGCCGACGCGGCCCAGACCGCGTCGGCGATGCCGATGCCCGCGTAGGGGGTGAGGACGGCGGTGGCCGCGGTCAGACCGCCACCCACGACGCTCCAGCGGCGCGCTGAACCGCGCAGCTTGCGGAGCCGCCGAAAGTATCTGGCTCGCTCATCCACCGTCACTCCCCCGATCTCAACCTGCGGCTGAGGTGTCTCCGCGCTTGGCGTTCATGCTGGCCCGGATCTCGTCGAGGCGGGCGACGCTCGCCGGGTCGGAGGTCGGGGCCTGCTCGACGGCCGGCTGCGCCGGGGCGCCACCGAGCTTGTCGCCGGACATGCTGGCCCGGATCTGGTCGAGACGCGAGGAGCCGGCCATGTCGAGGCTCGACTGCTGCACCTCGAGCATCCGTCCCTCCACCGAGTTGGCGGCGAGCTCGGCCCGGCCCATGGCGCTCGCGTAGCGCTGCTCGATCTTGTCGCGCACCTCGTCGAGCGACGGGGTGTTGCCCGGCGCGGCGAGCGACGACATCGACTCGAGCGACTTGGCGACCGTCTCCTGCATCTTGGCCTGCTCGAGCTGGCTCAGCAGGCGCGACCGCTCGGCGATGCGCTGCTGGAGCACCGTCGCGTTGCGCTCGACCGCGTTGCGCGCCTGCCCGGCCGCGGCCAGGGCCTGGTCGTGCAGGGTCTTCAGGTCCTCCATCGCCTGCTCGCCGGAGACGAGCTGGGTGGCGAGCGTCTGAGCGGTCGACTCATACTTCTGCGCCTCGGCCTCGTCGCCGCCGGAGCGGGCGCGATCGGCCAGGACGAGGGCCTGCCGGGCCATGCCCTGCAGCTTCTCGACCTCCGACATCTGCCGGGAGAGCTTCATCTCGAGCTGGCGCTGGTTGCCGATCACGGCAGCGGCCTGCTGAACGAGCGCCTGGTGCTGTCGCTGGGCGTCCTCGATGGCCTGCTGGATCTGCACCTTCGGATCGGCATATTCGTCGATCTTCGCGCCGAACAGCGCCATCATGTATCGGTAGCCCTTGACGAACGGGTTCGCCATATCCGCGGTATCCCCTCAATGTCGCTGCCTCGTACGCGCCACCGACGCGGCCCGAGGGGCATTCACGATGGCGCGGGTTCCATCGTGTCAGCTCCACGCCACCGGCGTCACGTGACCTACGGGGGATCTCAGGGTTTCCCGGGGGATCCCCCACGTCGAGGCTACGCGTGAATCGTCGTTCCTGCGATGCCGGGACGGTTGACCCGGCGAGCAACATGAGCACGAAAAACAGGCCCCCCGAGGCTCGAGGGACCGAAATACACCAAAGCTATGGAAGAAACGGAATCGCGCTGCTTGAAGATCAGGCCGCGTAGACGACGTCACGCTCACGCTTGCGGGTCGCGCGCAGGGTCGCCTTGAGCGGCGTGTCCTGGCGGACCGAGACCGAGACACTGCCGTTGGTGGCGATCGCGGCGGCGGCCTTCTTGGGAGCGGAATCCTGGTCGACCGGCACGAGCACGCCTTCCATGCCCTCCGCGAGGGCGAGCGTGCCGCTCACTTCGCCGAGCAGCTCGGACAGGCGTGCGCCGAGGGCCTCGCAGATCGCAGCGAGGAGTTCGCTGGACGCTTCCTTCTGGCCACGTTCGATTTCGGAGAGATACCCGAGGCTGACGTTGGCGGCGGTCGACACCTCACGCAGCGTGCGGTGCTGTCCCTGCCGGCGCGCCCGAAGTGCGTCACCGATAACCCGGCGTAGCAGGACCATGGCACCTCCTCCTGCGGCGGGGCCGCCGGCAACCGCCGGAGGCTTCCCGCAACCGTACCCGCTGCGGGCGACGCCGACATCCCGCCCCGCCGAATTCCGGGGCGCCTGGGAACCGTCGTCTGCCCGCGGGACGGGTGTGACTATTCATCCGAGGACATCAACACTTACGATCACCGACGGATTCCCCGGTGTTATTTTCGCAGCTCATCCGCGAGAAGGTCGAGCGCGGAGAGCATCGCCCAGAGCCGGATGGCGGCCCGCGACCCGGTCAGTCGCAACTCCCGCACAATTTTATTAGTGGGACCCGCCACTGCGACGTAAACCAGGCCGACCGGCTTGCCGTCCTGGGGGTCGGGCCCCGCGACACCGGTGGTGGCCAGTCCCCAGTCGGCCCCGCAGCGCTCCCGGGCGCCCTCGGCCAGGGCCTGCGCCACATCCCCGTCGACCGGCCCGCGCTCGTCGAGCAGGCTCGACGGCACTCCCGCGAGTGAGTGCTTGAGGTCTGTCGCATAAACGACCAGCCCACCCCGGAAGACGGCGCTCACCCCGGGGATCTCGACGATCGTCGCCGCCAGCAGCCCGCCGGTGAGCGACTCGGCCACCGCCAGCGTCTGCCCACGCTCGATCAGCAGAGCTACGGCGGCCGCGGCCGGCACTGCCGTATCGCCCTCCGGCGCTGTCATATCGCCTTCCGGCGTAGCCGCAGGGCCTGGAGCACGTAGTCCACCCCCGTCACGAGAGTGATCACTAGCGCCGCCACCATCAGGCCGACGCCGACCAGGTCGAACGGCGAGGGCACCGGCCAGAGGAACCACGCGATCGCCGCGATCTGCAGGGCGGTCTTGAGCTTGCCGCCGCGGCTCGCCGGGATGATGCCGTAACGGATCACCCAGAACCGCAGGGCGGTGACACCCCACTCACGCAGCAGGATCAGACCGGTCACCCACCAGGACACCTGACCGTACGCGGACAGCAGGATCAACGCGCTCCCGGTCAGCGCCTTGTCGGCGATCGGGTCGGCGACCTTGCCGAACGACGTGACCAGCTCGTAGCGCCGGGCGATCCACCCGTCGGCGAAGTCCGTCGCGGACGCCACGCAGAACGTCAGGCACGCGGCGATGCGCCAGCCCGAGTCGGTCATCTGCGACGCCACGACGAACATCACGAAGACCGGGACCAGCACTATGCGTACGGCGGTCAGCATGTTGGCCGGATTGTTCAGCGGAACCCGCCGTGCGGCCGAGGCAACAGGCACGGGCTCGTCGGTCACGACGCCGCCGAGGACACCGGAGCCGTCCGCGCGGAGACGGCCGACGGGGCAGCGGAGATCATCTCGACGGGCACGGCAACCAGGTCGACGCCCTCTGTCGCGGTGACGCGGGCGCGGACGAGGTCACCGGGGCGCAGCGCGGCGAGGTCGGCGCCCTCGTCACCGGCGACCAGCATGGTCGAGCCGTCGACCTCGGGCGCCTGGTGCTCGGCGCGGCCCTCGATCTCGCCCGCGTCGACGGTGTCGATGAGCACCTCGACGAACGAGCCCAGCCGGTCCTCGGCGCGCTGGGCGCAGAGCTCGTCGGCGAGGTCGCTGATCCGCTGGTAGCGGCGCTTGATGGTGGCCTCGCGGACCTTGCCGGTCAGGCCGGCCGCCTCGGTGCCGTCCTCGTCGCTGTAGTCGAAGACGCCGATCGCGTCGAGGCGGGCCTCGGTGAGGAAGCGCACCAGCTCGTCGACGTCCTGCTTGGTCTCGCCGGGGAAACCGACGATGAAGTTGCTCCGGGCCCCCGCCTGCGGCGCCAGGGCGCGCGCGGAGGCGAGCAGCTCGAGGAAGCGGTCGGTGGACCCGAAACGCCGCATCCGGCGCAGCACGGGCTCGCTGGAGTGCTGGAAGGACAGGTCGTAGTAGGCGGCGACACCCGGGGTGTTCGCGATGACCTCGACCAGGCCGGGGCGGGTCTCGGCCGGCTGCAGGTAACTGGCCCGCACCCGCACGATGCCGTCCACGGCGGCGAGCTGGGGGAGCAGCTTCTCCAGCGCCCGCGGGTCGCCGAGGTCCTTGCCGTAGGAGGTGCTGTTCTCACTGACGAGCACGAGCTCGCGCACGCCGCTCTTGGCCAGCCACTCGGCCTCGGCCAGCAGCTCCTGCGGGTCACGCGAGACGAACGCCCCGCGGAACGCCGGGATCGCGCAGAACGCGCAGCGCCGGTCGCATCCGCTGGCCAGTTTGAGGCTGGCGACCGGGCCGGTGTCGAGCCGGCGGCGCAGCACCGGACGCAGGTGGGCCGGGGTGTGCTCGTCGACGGTGGCGTGCCCCGGGATGACGACCTTGGCTTCCTGGCGCTTCACCGGGGTCAGCGGCAGCAGCTCGCGGCGGTCACGCGGGGTGTGGGAGTCGAACTTCTCCCCGGCCAGGATGCCGTCGAGCCGCGCGGCGATGTCGGTGTAGTCGTCGAAGCCGAGCACCGCCTCGGCCTCGGGCAGGCTCTTGGCCAGCTCCTTGCCGTAACGCTCGGCCATGCAGCCGGCGGCGACGACCTTGGCCCCGGTGTCGGCGGCGGCGAGCAGGGTCTCGATCGAGTCCTGCTTGGCCTTCTCGACGAAGCCACAGGTGTTGACGACGACGACGTCAGCGCCCTCGGCGTCGGTGCTGACCTGCCATCCGCCGGCATCGAGGCGTGCCGCCAACTCCTCGGAGTCGACCTCGTTCCGAGCACAGCCGAGGGTGAGGAGGGCAACGCGGCGGGGGGCAGGGGTTACTGACACTCGTCCAAGGTTACCGGCATCCCCGGAAAGCATCGTCCCCCGCACGGCCCGATCAGTCGAGGCGGAGCGTGGCGAGCGTCTCTTCGAGCTCGTCGGGCTTGATCAGGACCTCGCGGGCCTTCGACCCCTCGGACGGCCCGACGATGCCCCGGGTCTCCATGAGGTCCATCAGCCGGCCGGCCTTGGCGAAGCCGACCCGCAGCTTGCGCTGGAGCATCGAGGTGGAGCCGAACTGGGAGGTGACCACGAGATCGATCGCCTGGATCAGGACGTCCAGGTCGTCGCCGATCTCCTCGTCGATGTCCTTCTTCTTGCTCGGCGGCGGCGCGGTGACGTCCTCGCGGAACTCCGCCTCGCGCTGGTCCTTGCAGAACTTGACGACGTCGTGGATCTCCTTCTCGTCCACCCACGCGCCCTGGATGCGCACCGGCTTGGAGGCGCCCATCGGCAGGAAGAGACCGTCGCCCCGGCCGAGCAGCTTCTCGGCGCCCGGCTGGTCGAGGATGACCCGGGAGTCGGCGAGCGAGCTCGTCGCGAACGCGAGCCGGGACGGGACGTTCGCCTTGATGAGGCCGGTGACCACGTCGACCGACGGGCGCTGGGTGGCGAGGACCAGGTGGATGCCGGCCGCCCGGGCGAGCTGGGTGATCCGGACCACCGAGTCCTCGACGTCGCGGGGCGCCACCATCATCAGGTCGGCGAGCTCATCGATGACAACCAGCAGATAGGGGTACGGCTTCATGACCCGCTCGCTGCCCGGCGGCGCGACGATCTCGCCGCTGCGGACCTTGCGGTTGAAATCATCGATATGGCGTACGCCGTTGGCCGCAAGATCGTCGTAGCGCATGTCCATCTCGCGCACGACCCACTCGAGCGCGTCGGCCGCCTTCTTCGGGTTCGTCACGATCGGCGTCACGAGGTGCGGGATGCCCTCGTACGCCGTCATCTCCACCCGCTTCGGGTCGACCAGCAGCAGCCGCACCTCGTCCGGCGTGGCCCGGGTCAGGATCGACACCAGCAGCGAGTTGAGGCACGACGACTTACCCGCACCGGTCGCGCCCGCGATCAGGATGTGCGGCATCTTGGCCATGTTGGCGACGACGAAGCCGCCCTCGATGTCCTTGCCGAGCGCGACGACCATCGGGTGCTGGTCGTTGGTGGCGGCTCGCGAGCGCAGCACGTCACCGAGCGAGACGTTCTCCGGGTCGGTGTTCGGGATCTCCACGCCGACCGCGCTCTTGCCCGGGATCGGCGAGAGGATGCGCACGTCCGGGGACTTCACGGCGTACGCGATGTTGCGGGAGAGCTGGGTGATCCGCTCGACCTTGACCCCCGGGCCGACCTCGACCTCGTAGCGGGTGACCGTCGGGCCCCGGGTGAACCCGACGACCTGCGCGTCGACCCGGAACTGGTCGAAGACGCCGGTGAGGGCGACCATCACCTCGTCGTTGGCCTTGCTGCGGGTCTTGGGCGCGGAGCCGGTGCCCAGCATCGCGGCGGGCGGCAGCGTGTACTGCCCCGGGACCGGCTTGATCTCCAGTTGCTCGGCCACGACCGGCGCCGGGGAATGCTCGGGTGCCTTGCGCCGGGACGGGACCTTCGGGATCCGGGGCAGGGCGACCGTGTCGTGCAGGATCTCGTCCTCGACCGGCGGCTCGTCGTCCTCGGCGGAGCCCAGCCCGATGTCGGCCAGCGAACCCTGCCGGCGCCGCGGGGGCCGGCGGCGTTTGGGCTCCTCTTCGCCGTCCTCCGCGTCGAGGTCGGGCATGATCTCGTCGGCGGTGGGCAGCGGCGACCGGATCGTCGACGAGCGGCCCAGCAGCATGTCGGCGAGCAGCATCACGCGCTCCGGGACCCGGCTGATCGGCGTCGCGGTGATCACCAGCAGCCCGAAGACGAAGAGCAGGATCAGCAGCGGCACCGCCACCCAGGCGGTGACGGCGCGTTCGAGCAGGGCGCCGACTCCGTACCCGATGAGACCGCCCGCGTCGTCGAGACCTGCGCTGTCCCTCGGTGTCTGGGCGACGTGCAGCAGGCTCGCGGTCGCGACCACCAGCGCCGACCAGCCGACCAGGGACCGGCCCCGGTGCTCCGGATCCGCGGGCTTACGCATCAGGCGGATGGCGCCGTACAGCAGAAGAAGCGGAAGCAGGACGGCCAGGCCGCCGAAGAAAAGATGGACCGCGTCGGCCAGCCGCTTGCCGACCGGGCCCGCGGAACCAGCCCAGACGGCGACGCCGATGAGGATCGACAGGCCCAGCATGAGCAGCCCGGCGCCGTCGCGGCGATGCTCCGGATCGATGTCCTTGGCCGTCGCGGCATGGCGTCCGACACCGCGGGCGGCCCAGCCGACGCTGTGCGCCACACCCATGAAAAGAACCCTGACGCCACTACCGACCACCGCGCCGGGGTTCGGCCGCGGTTTCGTCGCGCTCTTCGCCCTGACCCGTGGGGCCGCGGCTTTACGGGGCGCCGACTTGCGAGGAGCCGGTTGCCGGGCACGCGAAGACGCGGTGCCGCCCTTCGATGCGGCGCCGCCCCTGGATGTGCTGCCCCGGCTCGCCGGAGGAGTACGGCCCGCCATGCCTCATACCGTAACTTGTGCGCGCTCACGCGTACGCGCGCCGCACCGCGACCATCTTTCGCATTTGAGAACGTTTAGGATCAAGCGATGTCCGCGTTTCTGCAGCCCCTGAGCAACGAACTGATCTCCGCGGCCCTGGACGCGCGCGAGTTCGCCTACTTCACCGACGAGGACGGTGACATCGCCGGCGACTGGCAGAGCTGCCACATCTACTTCTTCCGGGTGGGCAAGGACGGCGAGATCTTCCAGGTCCGCATCCTGACCCACACCGATTTCAGTACGGACGACGTGCCCAAGCTGTACGCGTTCTGCAACGCCTGGAACCACGACCGGCTCTGGCCCAAGGCGTACGTCCACACCGGCGACGACGGAGTCGTGCGGGTCGTCGGCGAGGTCGGCGCGGACTTCGAGCACGGCGTCACGCTGGAGCAGCTCGACCAGGTGATGATCTGCGGGATCGCCACCGGCGTGGAGCTAGCGGAGGCGGCGGCGGCGCTGAAGTAGGGCGAAGCCGGTCCACGAGGTCAGGATCAGGACGGCCACCACGATCTGCGCGACCCACTCGTAGCCGTGCGGGTAGAAGACACCGGCGGCGTGGTTGTCGAGGAAACCGCCCTCGAGCGCGGGCTTGCCCAGCCCTTCACGACCGCGGTCCTCGAGCCAGGTGAGCGGGCACTTCAGCTTCGCCACCACGATGACCAGCAGCCAGAGCGCGGCGATCACCTGCACCCAGATCAGGCGGGGCCAGCGCCAGGCGAGGAAGCCGCCGAAGATACCGAACGCCAGGAACGCGTAATGCGCGCCGACGGCAAACGCGACAACCAGTTCGTAACCCACGGCGCCAAGGTACAGATAGCTCCGCCGACTGATAGTCCAGGCTTGGGGTGGTAAGCACAGCTTGGGTAGCAGCACAGCGCTGCCCGCGTAGGACGGAGGATGGCCTACGCGGGCAGCACGTCTTCGAGCGGGTATTTCAGGTGGGTCAGTTGTGGCGGTGGTGACCGCGACGGTGGTGCTGGCCACCCGACGACGCCGGGGGCGTGGTCGGCTCGGCCGAAGCCGACGCTGTGGGCTCAGCCGACGCGGGCGGGGTCGAAGCCTCGGCCGGCGGCGGGGTCGCGGCGCCGCCATCGGTGGTGATCAGCGTGAGGTTGTTCGTGTCGAGGATCTCGGTGATCGGCTGGAAGAACGTCTCGCCGCCGACCGTGCAGTCACCCGAACCGCCCGAGGTCACGCCCTGGGCCTGGTCACCGGTGAACCAGGAGCCGCCGGAGTCGCCACCCTCGGCGCAGGCATCCGTACGGGTGAGGCCGGTGACCGCGCCCTCCGGGTAGTTGACCGTCTGGTTCTTCGCCAGAATCGTCCCGCAGTGCAGGCCCGTGGTGGAACCGGAGCGGCACACGGCCGAACCGATCGGCGCCTCGGTGCTGCCGGCGACCGGCAGCGCGTTGCCCTGGAAGTCGTCGACGAACGGCTGCAGGCCGACGCCCGCCTCCGTCTTCACGAAGCCCATGTCGGCGTCGCCGGGGAAGACCGAGGCCTCGACCACGCCCTGCGCGCCGCCCTCGAAGTCGGTGGTCACGGTGCCCGCCGCGCCGCAGTGCCCGGCGGTGACGAAACCGCCCTCGACCGCGAACCCGATCGAGCAGCGGGCCTGGCCGCCGTCGAGGTTGATGAAGTACGGCTGGGCACCGATGACGTCCGCCAGCGGCTTCGGCGCCGCCTTGACGGTGGCCACCTTCACGGCGGAATCCGGCAGACCGGCGTCCTCGGCGAGCTCCGCGGCGTACTCGGTGTAGCCCGGCAGCGCCTGGATGACGACCTTGTTCGACGCCACGTCGACATACCAGCCGGGCAGGACCAGGTCTGCCTTCGTGGCGGTGGTGTCGAGCGCCTTCTTCGCGGAGTCCAGCTGGGCGACGCTGCGCTTCACCAGCTTCGGCACCGCACCGGCGGCCTTGACGTCGTCCGCCAGGCCCGGGTCGGTGATCGCGATGTTGAGCGTGGTGCCGTTCGTGAGCCAGGAACCGCCGTAGGAATCCCCGGAGGTGTCACGCAGCGTAGTCGCCACGCCGGCCGCCCACTTCGCCCGCTCGACCTGCGCGGTGGCCTCATCGGTGCTGACACCGAGATCCCGCTTCATGGCCGCGAGCAGCTGTGGCGCCACTGCGCCAGGCTGTGCGGCGGCGGACCCCGACGGGCTGGTGCCCGCCATGGAAGGCAGTGTGAAAGCCACCGCCGCGCCCGCTGCCGTCACTGTCGCCGCGATCGCGACAACCGTTCTGCGCTGCATTCGGTACTCCCCTCGCATCGCGGTGCCGTGGGGGCGGCACCGTGCTCATCGATACGAAGGGGAGCCCGGAACAGTTCAAAAAACGGTCAAACCTCGACCACAGTCGGCACGATCATCGGCCGGCGACGGTAGGCGTCGTTCACCCAGCGACCGACCGTACGCCGTACGACCTGCTGCAACTGGTGGGTGTCGACGACACCCTCCTCGGCCGAGCGATGCAGGGCCGCAGTGAGCAAGGGAATCATCGGGTTGAATGCCTCGGGGTCCTCGGAGAAGCCCTTCGCCATGATCGTGGGCTCCCCCACGACCTTGCCGGTGACCGAATCGATCACCACGGTGGCCGAGATGAACCCGCCGTCGCCCAGTATCCGGCGCTCGGTCAGCAGCGACTCACTGACGTCACCGACGGCCAGCCCGTCGACGTACACATAGCGGTTCTTGACCCTGCCGACGTGCCGCGCGTGACCCTCGACGAGGTCCACGACATCGCCGTCCTCACACAGCACGACGCGGTCCGGCGCGACCCCGGACTCGATGCCGAGCTGGGCGTGGGCCCGCAGATGCCGCCACTCTCCGTGCACGGGCATCAGGTTGCTCGGGCGTACGACGTTGAGCAGATAGAGCAGCTCGCCCGCCGGAGCGTGCCCGGAGACGTGCACCTTCGCGGTGTCCTTGTGCACCACCGTGGCACCGGCCCGGGCCAGCTGGTTGATCACCCGGTAGACACTCGTCTCGTTGCCGGGCACCAGCGAGCTCGCCAGCACCACCGTGTCACCCGGGGCGATCGTGATGTGCCGGTGATCGCCGGTCGACATGCGGCCCAGCGCGCTCATCGGCTCGCCCTGCGACCCGGTCGACATGAAGACGATCTCGTCCGGCGGCAGGTTCGTCGCCTCGTCCAGGCTGACCAGCAGGCCTTCCGGAATGTGCAGCAGGCCGAGATCCCGGGCGATGCCCATGTTGCGGACCATCGACCGGCCGATCAGGGCGACCTTGCGCTCGTACTCGTACGCCGCGTCGAAGACCTGCTGCACGCGGTGCACGTGCGACGCGAAGCTGGCGACGATGACCCGGCCGTGGGCCTTGCCGAAGATCGCGTTGAGGACCGGGCCGATGTCGCGCTCGGGCGTGACGAAGCCGGGGATCTCCGCGTTCGTGGAGTCCGACAGCAGCAGGTCGACGCCCTCCATACCCAGCCGGGCGAACCCGGCGAGGTCGGTGATCCGGCCGTCGAGCGGCACCTGGTCCATCTTGAAGTCACCGGTGTGCAGCACCAGGCCGGCGGGGGTCCGCACTGCCACGGCGAGAGCGTCCGGGATCGAGTGGTTGACCGCGAAGAACTCCAGCTCGAACGGGCCCATTCGCTCGCGCTGACCCTCCCGCACCGTCAGCGTGTAGGGGTCCAGGCGGCGCTCCGCCAGCTTCGCCTCGACGAGCGCGAGGGTGAACTCGGACCCGACGAGCGGGATGTCCGGCTTGTGGGCCAGCAGGTAGGGCACCGCGCCGATGTGGTCCTCGTGCCCGTGGGTGAGGACGATCGCCTGCACGGCGTCGAGGCGGTCCAGGATAGGAGTGAAGTCCGGCAGGATCAGATCCACGCCGGGTTGCTCCACGTCGGGGAAGAGGACCCCGCAGTCGACGACCAGCAACTTGCCGTCGTACTCGTAAACGGTCATGTTCCGGCCGATGGCGCCGAGGCCGCCGAGCGGCATGACGCGCAGGGCGCCTTCCGGCAACGGCGGTGGCGGATCCAGCTCGGCGTGCGCTTGGCTCATCTACTTCTTTCCGGTTCTCAGAGGTCCACGCCGGCCGCTTTGGCGTCCTGGCGCAGTTGGTCCATTTCCGCGTCTGTGGCGTCGGCCAGCGGCAGCCGCACGGGGCCCGCGGGCAGCCCCAGGGCGCGCAGCCCGGCCTTGACGAGGATCGTGCCCTGGGTGCGGAAGATCCCGGTGTAGAGCGGCAGCATCTGCCGGTGCAACGCGAGCGCACCGGCGACGTCACCCCGCTCGTAAGCCAGAATCATCTCCTTCGTCCGCGGCCCCACAAAATGCGTCGACGTGCCGATCACCCCGGCCGCACCCACTGCCAGCAGAGGCAGCGTCGCGGCATCCTCACCCGAATAGAAGGCAAGGTCCGTACGCCGCAGCACGTCAGAGGTAGCCGCGATGTCACCCTTCGCGTCCTTCACCCCGACGATATTCGGATGCTCGGCCAGCCGCACCAAAGTCTCAGTAGCGATCGGTACGCCCGACCGGTGCGGAATGTCGTACAGCAGCACCGGCAGCCCGGTGGCGTCCGCCACGGTGGTGAAATGCTGCAACAGCCCGGACTGCGGCGGCTTGTTGTAGTAGGGCGTGACCACGAGCAACCCGTGAGCGCCGGCCTTTTCCGCCGAACGCGCCAACTCCACGGTGTGCGCGGTGTTGTTGGTCCCCACACCCGCCAGAATCTTCGCCCGATCGCCGACAGCCTCGCCGACGGCCCGCAGCAACTGCTCCTTCTCGGCATCGGTCGTGGTCGGTGACTCCCCACCCGTGCCACTGATGACCAGCGCGTCATGACCCTGCTCGTCAACCAGCCACTTGGCGAGGACAGCTGCGCCCTCCAGGTCGATGGCACCGTCCGGGGTGAACGGGGTGACCATGGCGGAGATCAGGCGGCCGAAGGGGTGCTGCGTCATGCCTTTAACTT
Organism: Winogradskya humida; assembly: GCF_016862215.1. Taxonomy (GTDB): domain Bacteria; phylum Actinomycetota; class Actinomycetes; order Mycobacteriales; family Micromonosporaceae; genus Actinoplanes; species Actinoplanes humidus. The sequence continues at coordinate 254,257 of NZ_BOMN01000057.1, read as the reverse complement.
ATCCGACTAGCTGTTTTGCCACCGGGTGGGCTTCCGGGCGGTGACGGCCTCAGACGTAGAGGGAGGTGAAGGGGGCCCAGGGGAGGTTTCGGGCGATGCTGAAGAGGCCCCAGGCGGCGATGAAGATGCCCAGGACCGTGGGGGTGAGGGTGAGCTGGGGGATCTTCCAGCCGAAAACCCGTTTCGCGGCCCAGGCTACGTACATGTAGAGCAGGAACGGGACGGCGAAGACGAACAAGGCGTGATGGCGCGCTGCTGCAGGGATGTCGCCGTGGAGCAGGAACCAGGCCGCCCGGGTGCCGCCGCAGCCGGGGCAGACGAAGCCGGTGGTGTATTTCAGCAGGCAGGTGGGGGCTGAGCCCGCGTCGGCCGCTGCGGGGTTCGATGCCAGGGTGTAGCCGACCGCGCCTGCCATGCAGACCAGCATCGCCGTGGGGGCCACCCAGAGCGGGGACGACTGCCATTTGGACTGGATGAAGCGTGAGACCCGGTCCTGCTTCGGCGGCGGGTACGGCGGGTAGCCCGCGTAGCCCGGGTAACCCGCCCACTCCGCGCTGGGGGGTGCGGGGGGCTGCGGGGTGGCCGTGCTGCTCATGGGCGCCACGGTACACCCGGCGGAACAGCGCAGCCGTCCACCGATCAGGTCGTGCGAAACAGCGCAGGCCGTCCCCGATCAGGCCGTGCGAAACAGCGCAGGCCGTCCCCGATCAGGCCGCGCGGAACGGCCTGGCCGGAGCGGGCAGGGTCAGGCTTTGAGCGCTGCGGTGAGGGGGCCGGCCAGATCGCCTCGTTCGGGTGGGCTGATGGCGGAGAGGCCGAGCCAGGACGCGAGGCGGCGGAGCTCGATGGCCAGGGCCGCGGCTGTCTCGTCGGGGTCGGCGGTGGGTTCCTGCCAGGCCGCGGGAATCTGCAGGACGCCGGCCTTGCGGTCGGCCTTGAGGTCGAGGCGGGCGGCGAACGTGTCGCCGAGCAGGAACGGCAGGACGTAGTAGCCGTAGAGACGCTGGGCCGCGGGGACGTAGATCTCGATGCGGTAGTTCATGTCGAAGAGGCGCTCGGTGCGGGCGCGCTCCCAGATGAGAGGGTCGAACGGGCTGACAAGGGTGGCGGCCTGGACGCGGCGGGGCAGTTTCGCCTCGTGGTGCAGGTAGGTGGAGGCTTTCCAGCCCTTGACCGTGACCGGGAGCAGGACCTTGTCCTCGACGAGCTCGGCGACGGCCTGTTTGAAGCCGAGGACGGGGAGGCGGAAGTAGTCGCGGAGCTCCCCCTCGGCGGCGACGCCCAGGGAGCGGGCGGCGAGCTCGACCAGCGCGCGGAAGGCGTCCTGCGGGCTCGGCGTCGGGGTGTCGAGGATCTTCCGGGGCAGAACGCGCTCGGTCAGGTCGTAGCTGCGGGCGAAGGAAGTCGTACGCGTGGCAGCAGTGATCTCGCCCGAGTAGAACAGCCACTCGAGGGCCTGCTTGACCACCGACCAGTTCCAGCCCCAGTTGTCCTTGGCGCGGGGGACGTCGTGCTCGATCTCGGCGGCGGTGATCGGGCCCCGGTCGCGGACCTCGCCGAGGACGCGGGCGACCAGCTCGGGCTGCTGGGTGGCGATCCGGACCATGTTGCCCCACGCGTAGTCCTTGGCGCGGGCCATCCGCCAGCGGAACAGGGGCTGGAGGTCCACCGTGATCAGCGACGCCTCGTGCCCCCAGAACTCGAAGAGCTCGCGCGGGTTGCGGTAGGCGGCACGCTCCAGCAGCGCCGGGTCGTACGGCCCCAGGCGGCTGTAGAGCGGCATGTAGTGCGCGCGCTGGAGGACGTTGACCGAGTCCATCTGGATCAGGTGGAGCCGGCGCAGGACGCGGCGCAGGTGGCGCAGGTCGGTGGCGCCGCCGGGTGCGCGGTCGGTGAAGCCCTGTGCGGCCAGCGTGATGCGGCGGGCCTGGGCGACGCTGAGGGATTCAGGAACAGCCATCGTCGCAGGAGATTAGCCCACGGGTACGACAAGACGCCCCGTAACCCGGTGGTGACACTGCCGCGGTGGGCGTACATCGTGGATCTGTAGGCTGCCGGGCATGGCTCTCGGCTTCGTCCGTCCCGCCCGTCCCGAGGACGCCGCGGAGATCGCCCGCATTCAGCTCACGACCTGGCGTACGGCATATCGGCGGATGTTCCCCGCCCACGTGCTGGCCAACCTCGACGAGGCCTACCTGGCCCGGGGCTGGGCCGAGGCGATCGACGCGACCCCGTCACCCCGCCACCGCGTCCTGATCGCCGTCGAGCAGAGCGAGAGCGCGCAGACCGTGATCGGTTTCGCCGCCTCCGGTCCCGCCGACGAGCAGGCGCTGGCGCCCGAGGAGCCGGCCCTCCCGGACAACGTCGCCGCGATCACCGACCTGCTGGTGGAGCCGCGCTGGGGCCGCCGTGGCCATGGCAGCCGGCTGCTGCAGGCCACCGTGGATCTGTGGCGGGAGGACGGCTTCGTCTCGGCGGTGGCATGGGCCTACGAGGCCGACGACGCGATGCGGAAGTTCCTCGTATCGGCCGGCTGGGAGCCCGATGGTGTCGGCCGGGCCCTCGACGTCGACGACATGCTGGTCAACCAGCTACGCCTGCACGTTTCCCTAGAGCAGGGGGTCTAACCCGAGGGTCAGGCCGGGCCGGCTCTGGATGGTGCGGATGCCGAGCAGCACGCCCGGCATGAACGACGACCGGTCCAGGCTGTCGTGGCGGATCGTGAGCGTCTCCCCGGTGGTGCCGAAGAGGACCTCCTGATGGGCGACCAGGCCGGCTGCGCGGATCGAGTGCACCCGCACGCCGTCGATCTCGGTGCCGCGTGCCCCGGACATCTCCTCCTTGGTGGCGTCCGGCATGGGTCCCAGGCCGGCCTCGGATCGGGCGGCGCCGATCAGCCGGGCCGTGTGCGAGGCGGTGCCGCTGGGGGCGTCGAGCTTGCGCGGGTGGTGCTGCTCGATGATCTCGGCGGACTCGAAATACTTCGCCGCGCGGGCCGCGAACTGCATCATCAGCACCGCGCCGATGCCGAAGTTGGGGGCGATCAGCACGCCGACCTCCGGGCGGTCGGCGAGCCACGAGCGGACCTGGCCGAGGCGCTGCTCGTCGAAGCCGCTGACCCCGACGACCGCGTGGAGGCCCCGGTCGATGGCCCAGCGCAGGTTGTCCATGACCGCGTCCGGCGTGGTGAGGTCGACCAGGACGTCGGCGCCCGCGGCGTCTTCGAGTTTGTCGCCACGGACGACGGCCGCGACCAGCTCGAGATCACCGGCCGCTTCGATCGCCTTGCACGCCTCGGAGCCCATCCGGCCCCGAGCTCCCAGAACACCCACTCGGATCGTCACGCGGACACCCTATCGGCATCACGACGGCGGGCCCACCAGCGCTCGGCGAAGCCCACGAGCAGGAAGATCCCCGCTACGTACGCCCAGCCGACCAGCACGTCGATGACGTAGTGCTCGCCGGAATACACCAGGGTGAAGGTCATCGCGAGCGGGTAGGCGAGCAGCAGCGGCCACCACTTCTTCGCCACCATCGGCAGGAAGAACGAGACGGCCATCATGGCGTACGCCGTATGCAGCGAAGGCATCGCAGCGACCGGGTTGGCGGCGTCGACCTGCAGCGCGTTGAGCGTGTTACCGGCGCTGTGCAGCCCGATCGCGTTCCACCCGTTCGTCGAGATGCGCTCGACGTGCTGCGGGAGCTGGCCGTAGAGCGACGCCCACCACGGCGGCGCGGCCGGGTAGAGGAAATACGTGATGAGGCCGAACAAGCTGAGCACGAACCAGCGGCGCATGAACCGGGCCCACAGCTCGCGCTGGCGCAGCCACAGCAGCACGCCGATGGTCGGCACCGCGAGGAAGTGCGAGACGTAGACCAGCGAGACCACGACCTCCCACCACTGCACCACGTCGGGCCGGTAGAGGTGGTCCTGGAGCCACACCGTGGGGACCACGTCGCCGGTCGCCCAGCCGAACATCGCCTCGTCGGCGTGGATCAGCGGGAAGACGTGCGGCGCGAACAGGTCGTCGGCGTACGCGCGGGAGATGTTGTAGAGCACCAGCAGCAGCGAGATCGGCAGCCAGTCACGCAGGAAGAGCAGGTGCTGGCGCCAGGGCAGGTCGCTGCGCCACGCGATGGTGGCGAGCCACAGCCAGCCGAAGGCGATGAGCGGGTCGCTGGTCGGCACGCCGATGAAGTACGTGCCGACCGCGAAGAGCACCGCCCAGATGGACATGCCGATGATGCGGCGCTTGCGGCGAGCCGCAGGGGCCGCCGTTTCCTCGACGGGGGGCGGGGGGCTGACGACGGTCACGGGGTCCCAGGTTAGCTGGCGGCCGCGAAGGCGTCGTCGTCGAACGGCCCGACCACCGCGAGGGACATCGGCTGGGTGAACAGGTCGGCGGCGAGCTCGTTGCATTCCTGGAGGGTGACCTCGTCGACCCGGGCCAGCAGCTCATCGACGCCCATCAGGTCGCCGTAGAGCAGCTCGGACTTCGCGAGGCGGCTCATCCGCGAGCCGGTGTCCTCCAGGCCGAGGACGTACGAGCCCTTGACCATGCCCTTGCCCCGGGCCAGCTCGGCCTCGGTGATGCCGTCGGCTGCCACCGCGGCCAACTCGGCGCGGATCAGTTTCAGCACCTCGTCGGCCTTGCCCGGCGCGCAGCCCGCGTAGACGCCGAAGAGGCCCGCGTCGGCGTACTGGCTGCCGTAGGAGTAGACCGAATACGCGAGCCCGCGCTTCTCCCGGATCTCCTGGAACAGCCGGCTCGACATGCCCCCGCCGAGGACGTTGTTGAGCACGCCCAGCGCGAAACGCCGCTCGTCGTCGCGGGTGATGCCGATCCCGCCGAGGACGAGGTGGGCCTGCTCGGTGTCCCGGTTGCGGACAACCGTCGTCGGGCGCTGCGTCTTGTGCCGGGTCGTCGAGCGCGGTTTCGCCTGCTCGGGCTCGTGATCGAGCGGACTGCCCGCGAGCGTTGCCCGGACGAGCTTGACGACCTTCGCATGGTCGAGGTTGCCGGCCGCGGTGATGACGATCTCGGACGCTTTGTACCGGCTGCGATAGAACCGGTTGATCTGCGTACGCGTCATCGGCGTGATGGTCTCCTCGGTGCCGGAGATCAACCGGCCCAGCGCCGTGCCCGGACCGAAGATCGCCTCGCTGAAGACGTCGTGCACCTCGTCACCGGGCTCGTCGTCGTGCATGGCGATCTCCTCGAGGATCACGCCACGCTCGGTCTCCACGTCGGCCGGGGCGAGCACCGAGTTGGCGACGGCGTCACAGAGCACGTCGATGGCGAGCGGCAGGTCGGCGTCGAGCACCCGCGCGTAGTAGCAGGTGTATTCCTTCGTGGTGAAGGCGTTGGTCTCGCCGCCGACGGCCTCGATCTCCGCGGAGATGTCGAGGGCCGAGCGCTTCTCCGTGCCCTTGAACAGCAGGTGTTCGAGGAAGTGCGAGGCGCCGGACATCGCGGGCGTCTCATCGCGGGAGCCGATCCGGACCCACACGCCGAGTGCGGCGCTGCGGGTTGTCGGGATCGCCTCGGTGAGGATGCGCAGGCCGCTCGGGAGAGTCGTGCGGCGTACACCGTCTTGCAGGGAATCGGTCTTCGTCCGTCTGGGGGTGGCGGCGGGGCGGCCGGACGGGGTAGACGCGCGGGCAGGCCTTTCGGCCTGCCCGCGGTTAGTGCTCGTTGTCATGTGGTGATTAGCCGCGGTCTCCGCCGCGGTCACCGGCGGGACGGGCACGGCGGCGGCGAGGCTCGCCACCCTCGGCCCGGTCGCCACCACGCTCGGCGCGCGGTGCGCGCTCCTCGCGGGGCTTGTCACCATCCGCAGCGGCGGCGGGGGCGGCCGGAGCCTCCTCGCCCTCGGGGCGGACCTTGTCCAGGTAGATCTTGCCGCGGTTGTCGATGTCCGCGATCGAGACCTCGACCTTGTCGCCGACGTTGAGGAAGTCCTCAACCTTGTCGACGCGCTTGCCGTCGCCCACCTTGGAGATGTGCAGCAGGCCGTCGCGGCCCGGGAGCAGCGAGATGAACGCGCCGAACGCGGCCGTCTTCACGACCGTGCCGAGGAACTTGTCGCCCATCTTCGGCAGCGTCGGGTTGGCGATGGCGTTGATCCGCTCCACCGCGGCGTCGGCCGAGGGGCCGTTCGTCGCGCCGACGTAGATCGTGCCGTCGTCCTCGATCGAGATGTCGGCGCCGGTCTCGTCCTGGATGGCGTTGATCGTCTGGCCCTTCGGGCCGATGACCATGCCGATCTTGTCGACCGGGATCTTCACGGTGGTGACCCGCGGGGCGTAGTCACTCATCGTGGCCGGGCCCTCGATCGCCGCGGTCATCACATCGAGGATCGTGGCGCGGGCCTCGTGGGCCTGCTGCAGCGCACCGGCGAGCACGTCCGACGGGATGCCGTCGAGCTTGGTGTCGAGCTGCAGCGCGGTGACGAACTCGCTGGTGCCGGCGACCTTGAAGTCCATGTCACCGAACGCGTCCTCGGCACCGAGGATGTCGGTCAGCGCGATGTACTGGGTCTTGCCGTCGACCTCGTCGGAGATGAGGCCCATGGCGATGCCGGCGACCGGCGCCTTCAGCGGCACACCGGCGCTGAGCAGGGCCAGCGTCGAGGCGCAGACCGAACCCATCGAGGTGGATCCGTTGGAGCCGAGTGCCTCGGACACCTGACGGATCGCGTAGGGGAACTCCTCACGCGACGGCAGGACGGGCACCAGGGCCCGCTCGGCCAGCGCGCCGTGACCGATCTCGCGGCGCTTCGGCGAACCGACGCGGCCGGTCTCACCGGTGGAGTACGGCGGGAAGTTGTAGTTGTGCATGTAGCGCTTGGACTTCTCCGGGGAGAGGGTGTCCAGGGCCTGCTCCATGCGCAGCATGTTCAGCGTGGTGACGCCCATGATCTGGGTCTCGCCCCGCTCGAACAGCGCCGATCCGTGCACCCGCGGCAGGATGCCGACCTCGGCGCTCAGCGGGCGGATGTCACGCGGGCCACGGCCGTCGATGCGGACCTGCTCGCGCAGCACGCGCTGGCGCACCTCGGACTTGGTGACCGAGCGGAACGCCGCGCTGATCTCCTTCTCGCGACCCTCGAACTGGGCGTCGAGCAGCTCGTGCGCCTTGTCCTTGACCCGGTCGAGGGCCTCTTCGCGCTCCTGCTTGGCAGCGATCTTGAGGGCCTCGGCGGTCTCCTCGCGAACGGCCTCGACGACCGCGGAGTAGACGTCGTCCTGGTAGTCGAGGAAGACCGGGAACTCCTGGACCGGCTTCGCGGCGATCTCGGCCAGCTCGCTCTGCGCGCGGCACAGCTCGCGGATCGCGGGCTTGGCGGCCTCCAGGCCGCTCGCCACGACCTCTTCGGTCGGCGCGGTGGCACCGGCGGCGATCAGCTTGACCGCGTGCGGGGTGGCCTCGGCCTCGACCATCATGATCGCGACGTCGTCACCGACGACCCGACCGGCGACGACCATGTCGAAGGTGGCCCGCTCGAGCTCCTCGATGGTCGGGAACGCGACCCACTGGCCCTCGATGTGCGCCACGCGGGTCGAGCCGACCGGGCCGCTGAACGGCAGGCCGGAGAGCTTGGTCGACATCGAGGCGCCGTTCATGGCGACGACGTCGTAGGGGTGCGCCGGGTCGAGCGCGAGGACGGTCTCGACGACCTGGACCTCGTTGCGCAGGCCCTTGGTGAACGACGGGCGCAGCGGCCGGTCGATCAGGCGGCAGGTGAGGATCGCGTCCTCGCTGGGGCGGCCCTCCCGGCGGAAGAACGAGCCGGGGATGCGGCCCGCGGCGTACATCCGCTCCTCGACGTCGACCGTCAGCGGGAAGAAGTCGAAGTGCTCCTTCGGGTGCTTACCGGCCGTGGTGGTCGAGAGAACGGTGGTCTCGCCCAGCTGGACGATGACCGATCCGCCGGCCTGCTTCGCGAGCTTGCCGGTGGAGAAAGTGATCTCACGGGTGCCGAACGATCCGTTGTCGATCACTGCGGTGCGAGATTCGGTGCCGAGAGCTTTCTGCTCTGTCATGTGGTGCGGTACTCCTTCGTCGAGGACCCGGCGGTCTCTACAGCGCGGTTGCAGCGTGGCCGGTCTTCGATCGAAGTGCCCGGGATTCTGGCCCGGGAACCACTACCGAGGACCGGTGCCGTCAGAAGAACTGTGGCCGCGCGGGTCCGTGGGTTAAAGCTCGGGGGAGCGGCCCCGTTGGGCCACTCCCCCGGTCAAGCTATCGGCGCAGGCCGAGACGCTCGATGAGCGTCCGGTAGCGCGCGATGTCCTTCTTCTGAACGTAGTTCAGCAGGCGGCGGCGACGACCCACCAGCAGCAGCAGACCACGACGGCTGTGGTGGTCGTGCTTGTGCACCTTGAGGTGCTCGGTGAGGTCGGCGATCCGCTTGGTGAGCATCGCGACCTGAACCTCGGGAGAGCCGGTGTCGCCCTCCAGGGTCGCGTACTCGGTCATGATCTTGGTCTTGGTCTCTTGATCGAGCGCCATGTTCTCCGTGATTCCGTGTTGCCGATTGACTCGGTTTCCTCGCGGCCCGCGGCGTCGGGCAGGCGGGCGAGACCGCACATCAGTTTCGATGCAGGGATCAGATATGCCGATCCGGCGTTAACTTTACCAGCCGATTAAGGCAGCAGCTCGCGGGTCTGTTGCACGTCCTCGTTGATCTGGGTGATCAAGGGCTCGATGGCCGTATATGTCCGCTGCTCACGTAGGTGCGCCACGAAGTCGAGCTCGACCCGCTCGCCGTAAAGGTCGCCGTCGAAGTCGAGAACATAGGCCTCTACCCGGCGCTCCGTACCCGAGAATGTCGGATTCGTCCCGATGGAAACCGAGGCACGGTGCGATTCGGAGCCCCGCCGCATCCAGGCCGCATAGACGCCGTCCGCCGGGATCGCCGCGTAGCGGTGGCACATCAGGTTGGCGGTCGGGAAACCCAGCTCCCGGCCCCGCTGGTCACCCCGGACGACGACGCCCGCCAGATTGTGCGGACGGCCGAGCGCGGCAGCGGCGGCGGCGACATCACCGGCGGCGATGCAGCTGCGGATGTAGGTGGAGGAGAAGACCAGCCCGTCGGCGGTGACGAGCGGCGCCTCCTCGACGGTGTAGCCGAACGTGTTGCCCAGCTTCGCCAGCATCGCCAGGTCACCGGCCGCCCTGTGCCCGAAGCGGAAATTGTCCCCCTCGACGACCACGCTGGCGTGCAGGGCCTCGACCAGGACGTCGTGCACGAACTCCTCGGGGCTCAGCCGCGAGAACTCGGGGGTGAACGGCACCACGCACAACGCGTCGACACCCAGCTGCTCGATCAGCTCGGCGTGCCGCACCGGCTCGGTGAGCACCGCCGGGTGTGACCCCGGGCGCACCACCTCGGCCGGGTGCGGGTCGAACGTGACCACGACGGACTGCAGGCCGAGCTCGCGCGCCCGTTTCACGGTGTGCCCGATGATCGCCTGGTGCCCGCGGTGCACGCCGTCGAAGACGCCGATCGTCACCACGGACCGCCCGAAACCGCCCGGCACCGCCTCGTAGCCGCGCCACCGCTGCATCTCCGCGCCCTCCCCTGTGTGCCGACCGATTTCACCTGCGTCGACCAGGCGTAAGAGTATCGGTCTCCCCGAGTGCCTGAAACGCTACAGTTGATCCCGATATGAGAGACGGCCTTGGTTCGCTCGTCCCGCTCGCCGCGGAGTGCATGTTCGCGGTCCTATTTGTGCGGGCGGTGGTCGGCTACCTGCGGCGGCGCGACCCTCTGCAGCGAGATGTCACCCTCGTCTTCTTGCCCTGCACCCTGTGGTTCGCCTTCATCACCCTCGTGGTGACGGAGGTGCCGACACCCACATCGGTGACTGTCATCACACAGACAGTGCTCTTCGCCCAGCCCTACCTGACCGTCCGGCTCGCTGCCCGCCTCCGCGCGGTGCCACGCTGGATCAACTGGTCGTCCCTCGCGGTCTACGTGGGCACCGCGACGCCGCTCCTGTTCGGCCCGCACCCGATGCGGCCGGAAGGCTGGTGGCGCTGGGCTCTCGCCGCTGCCGGCTTCATCCTGGTCGAGGTGGTCGCCGCCCGCCTCCTGCTCAGCAAGGCACAGACCCGCACCGGCGCGAACCGGGCGCGGCTGACCACCGCCGCCGCGACCACGCTGCTGTTCGGCCTGATGGTCGCCCTGCTGGCCGCGGGTTCGATCTCTCGCCTCCCCTGGGAAGCCATGAATCCCCAGGAGCCGCATCCGCTGGCGGACAACTTCATCGCGGCCTACCGGGTGCTCGGCCTGATGTGCAGCATCGGGTACCTGATCGCGTTCGCGCCGCCCCGCTGGCTGCGCCGCCTCTTCTCGGCGAGCACAGCGCAGTCGGTCAGCGAACGCATGCTGCGGGCCCAGGTCGAATCCGCCGAAGAGGTCTGGCAGACCTACGCGGACATCATGCGCGTGCAGACCGGGGCTGACGCGGTCGCCGTGCTCATGCCCCGCAAGGACGGTCTTCTCGCTCCCATCGCGTACGCGGGCCCCCGCATCCGTACCCCCGAAGAGCTCGGTTTTGATGACCTGACCCAACTGATCCGCGCGGGTCAGCCGGCCCGGCTGCGCGAGGGTGGCGACGCGCTGGTCGAGCACTACGGCGATGATCTGGGCGACGACTTCGTGACCCTGCTGAGCATGCCGGTGCCGCCCGACTCCGAGGGCGCGGTGCTGCTGTTCAACCGGCACCGCAGCCTGTTCAGCGACGATGACCTGCGGCTCTTCGCGCTGCTCGGCGGGCAGGCCGGGATTCTCGCCGAGCGGATGTCCGTGGTGACCGCGCAGCGCCGGCTCGCGACGGAGCTGAGCAGTTCCGTGGAAGCGCTGACCCGGGCCAGCCAGGCGAAGAGCGCGTTCCTGGCGAACATGAGCCACGAGCTGCGTACCCCTCTGAATGCGATCATCGGTTTCAGCGATCTGATGCGTCAGGAGGAGCCGGACGGCGACCGCCGCCTGGTCCCCGCGGACTGGGTCGAGCACATCCACACCAGCGGGCGGCACCTGCTCGGGCTGATCAACGACATCCTCGACCTGGCGAAGGTCGAAGCCGGGCGGCTGGAGCTGCGGCTGGCGCCGTTGCGCATCGACACCGCGGTGCAGGAACTGCTCACCGGGCTGTCGCCGCTGCTCATCACGAAGTCCCTGACGGTGGTGACCGAGCTGTCGCCGGCCACCGCGAGCGCCGACCGCGTACGGTTCCGGCAGATCGTGGAGAACCTGCTCTCGAACGCGATCAAGTTCACGCCCGAGGGCGGCCAGCTGACCGTCTCGACGGTTCGCGACGGCGAGAACGTGCTGGTCACGGTCGCGGACGACGGTGTGGGCATCGCCGTCGAGGACCAGGAACGGGTCTTCGAGGAGTTCCAGCAGGTCGGCGATCCTGACCGGCAGCGGGCCGGCACCGGGCTCGGGCTGGCGCTGACCAAACGCCTCGTCGAAGCCCACGGCGGGGAGATCTGGGTGCGTTCGGAGCTGGGCTACGGCAGTGCCTTCTCGGTACGCCTACCCGGCGCCGTCGTGGTCCAGTCCCTCACCTCCACCAGCGCGGGCCAGGGCGCCCGGGTGCTGCTGGTGGAGGACGACCCGCAGTCCGCCGAGCTGTTGCAGACCCAGCTGGAGCACGCCGGGTACCAGGTCGACGTGGCCGGGACGGGCGAGGCGGGCCTGACCGCCGCCGGGGCCCGCCCGCCGGACGCGATCGTGCTCGATGTCGCCCTGCCCGGCATCGACGGCTTCGAGGTGATCCGGCAGCTGAAGGCCGACCGGCGCCTCGCCGACATCCCGGTCTTCTTCGCCACGATCATCGACGAGCGGCAGGCCGGGCTCGCGCTCGGCGCCCGCGACTACTTCGTGAAACCGGTCGACCAGGCCGCCCTGCTCGGCGCGCTGGCCCGCTCGGTGGCCGCCCGCCCGGCCGCCCCGCGGGTGCTTGTCGTCGATCACGACGACACCATCCGGCAGGCGATCGAGGACGGCCTGCGGGCCGGCGGTGCCGACGTGGTGGCCGTGGCCGACGGGCACGACGGGCTGGCGATGAGCCGCGAGAGCCAGTTCGACCTGATCGTCTGCGACATGCAGTCGCCGGCCGTCGACGGTTTCAGCATGCTGGCGGCCATGGAGCAGGAGCCGTCGACCCGGCGGACCCCCGTGCTCGGTCTCGCGTCGACGGCCGGCGAGGCCTCCCTGGTGGCGACCGCGATGGCCGGCGGCATCGTCGCCGACGCGATGGCCGGGGGCGCCGGCTCCGAGAAGCTCGCTCCGCTGCTGGGCGTACGCGGTGCGGAAGACGTGGACGAGAAGGAGAGCCCGTGACGGCCGACAATCCCCGAATCCTGCTGGTCGAGGACGAGGAGCTGAACCGTACGCTGGTCAAGGCCGTCCTGGCCCGGGCCGCGATCGCCGCCGTACGCGACGCCGAGGTCCTGGACGCCTCCAGCCTCGGCGCCGCGCGCACCCAGCTGAGCAGCCAGGACGTCGACCTCGTCCTGCTCGACATGAACCTGCCCGACGGCAACGGCCTGTCCCTGGCGAGCGAGCTGGCCGCCGGCAAGGTCGGCGCGGGCCGCCGCAAGCCGAGCGTGGTCGCCGTGACGGCGAGCGTGCTGCCCCAGGACCGCGCGGCCGCCATCGAGGCGGGCTGCGACGGCTTCCTCGACAAGCCCTATGCCGCCGCGGACCTGGTCGCCGTCGTCGCCGAGCACCTGTCGAAGCGTTAGAAGATCAGGCCGGGGCCAGCACGATCTCGGCGCGGGCTTTGCCGTCGCGCTCGGCGACGATCGCCAGGACGTTGCCGTCCGGGTCGAAGACGGCGTAGGGACCCTCGATGCCCACCGGCTCGAGCGGCCCGCCGTGGCTGAGCGTGCGGGTCTCCTCCGGGGTCGCCTCGCGCTGCGGGAAGGTCTGGCGCGCCGCTTCGGCCATGGGCAGCGACACCACGTCCGGGGCTCGCTCCTCCAGCTGCTCCAGGGTGGCCGCCTCGGCCAGGGTCAGATCTCCGACCGCCGTACGCCGCAGCGCCGTGAGGTGGCCGCCGACGCCGAGCTTGACTCCCAGGTCGCGGGCGATGGCCCGGATGTAGGTACCGCTGGAGCAGGTCACGTCGACGTCGACGTCGATCGCGTCGCCGGTGCGGCGGATATCGAGGACGTCCTGGCGGAAGATCGTGACGCGGCGGGAGGCGAGCTCGACCTGCTCGCCGTCGCGGACCCGCTTGTAGGCCCGCTGACCGTTCACCTTGATGGCGCTGACGGCGCTGGGCACCTGGTCGATCTCGCCGGTGCGGGCGGCGAGCTCGGCCCGGATCGCCTCGTCGGTGACGTCGCCGGTCGGGGCGGTCGAGGTCACGTCACCCTCGGCGTCGTCGGTGACCGTGGATTGTCCGAGCCTGATCGTGGCCGTGTAGCTCTTGCTGGAGCCGATGACGTACGTGAGGAGCTTGGTCGCCCGGTTGACCCCGATGATCAGCACGCCGGTGGCCATCGGGTCGAGGGTGCCGCCATGACCCACCCGCCGGGTCTTGGCGAGGCGCCGGATCCGGGCGACCACATCATGGGAGGTCATCCCGGCGGGCTTGTCCACAACGATGAGACCGTCGACGTTCACGGCTCCACCCAATCAGACGGCGCTCAGCGGGTCGCGCCCACCACCGCCCATCGGGTTCCGCGCCACCGTAGTAGGAGGGCAACGAGCCGGACGAGGGTGAACATCGCCAGGCCGGCCCAGATGCCGGGGAGGCCCCAGCTCAGGGCGTACGAGAGCCAGATGAGCGGGAGGAAGCCGCCCAGCGCGCCCACCAGGGTCATGGTGCGCAGGTAGCCGACGTCCCCGGCACCGATCATCACCCCGTCGAGGGCGTAGACCACCCCGGCGAACGGCAGCATCGCGACGAACCAGGGCCAGACGATCGCGGCCTGGTCGTGCACCGCCCGGTCCGCGGTGAACAGGCCGGGGATGATGCCGGCGCCGGCCGCGGCGAGGACCGCGAAGCAGACACCGGCGATCCCGCCGACGAGGGTGACCCGGCGGGCGACCTCCCGGGCGGCCGGTTCGTCACCGGCTCCGAGCGCGGCGCCGACCAGCGATTGGGCGGCGATCGCCACCGCGTCGAGGGCCAGCGCGGCGAAGAACCACAGTTGCAGGGCGATCTGGTGGGCGCCGAGCGCGGCGACTCCGAAACGTGCCGCGACTGTGGTGGCGGAGAGCCAGCAGGCCTGGAAGGCCGCACCCCGGATGAGCAGGTCACGGCCGAGGACCAACTGATTCCCGATCACCGACGGTACGGGTCTCAGCGGCGCCCGCTCCCGAATGATCGCCCACAGGAAAAGGGCACCGGTGATCGACTGGGCCGTGACGTTCGCGACCGCGGAGCCGGTGAGCCCCCAGTCCGCCGCGTAGACGAGCACGGGGCAGAGCACCGCGGACAGGACGTTGGCGCCGAGCACGAAGTACAGCGGGCGGCGGGTGTCCTGGACCCCGCGCATCCAGCCGTTGCCGGCCGCGGCGAGCAGCAGACCGGGGATGCCGAGAACCGCGATGCGCAGCCAGCCCGCGGCGGCGTGCGCGGCCTCGGGATCGCTCGCGAGAGCGCGGGTCAGCGGGCCGGCGAAGACCTGGGCGAGCAGGACCAGCACGACACCGGTGGTCAGGGCGAGCCAGGAGGCCTGCACACCCTCCTCGACCGCGGCGGTGCGGTCACCGGCACCGAAGCGCCGGGCGGCCCGGCCGGTCGTCCCGTAGGCCATCAGGGTGCCGAACCAGACGGCGAGTGACATCACCGTCCCGCCGACCGCGACGGCGGCGAGCGGCACGCTCCCGAGATGACCGACCACGGCCGTGTCGACGAGCACGTAGAGCGGCTCGGCGGCGAGCACAACCAGGGCAGGCAACGCCAGGGCGGCGATGCGGCGCGTGAGGGAGCGGTCGATGACCACGGCGGGCGGGCTCATGAATCGTCATGATGCCCGCTGCGCCGTAAGGAGCGCAATGCGCTCCAGCCAGTTACATCTCTACTGCCGGGTGTCCATCGACGTCTGCAGCGCACGGCGGAGCTGCTCGCGGGCCTCGTCGGCGGGCTGGGGCTTGGGCTTGGGCATGGCGGCCATGATGGCGGTCCTTCCACAGAAATCGGTCGGGGCGAGCGTCGCGTGGACCGGCCCGGGATCACCGGACGGGCGGTGCGGCAACGCGGGGAAACCCCATAGGTCGGCCTTCACTCATGGTCATGATGTGACCGTGCAAAAACCAAATCACCGTTCACCCAAGCTATCGTTAAGTCCCGCCCCTTGCGCAGCCCATCCCAGCAAACGGGACACCAAAACGCGAAAAGCCAGCCCGAAGGCTGGCCTTTCATCGATGTTTGTGCTGCTAGATGGCGGTCTGGTGGTTCAGCTGGTCACGCACTGTTGCCATTACCTCACTCGGAGTTCCGTAACCGGTGAAACCGGCCGCTAACCGATGGCCGCCACCACGGAGAGCTACCGCGACGGCGCTGACGTCCACCGCGCCCTTGCTCCGCAGTGACACCGCCCACTCGCCCTCGGCCACCTGCTTGACGACAACCGAGACATCCGCCTCGGCGACACAACGCACGGGGTCGATCAGGGCGTCGAGCACATACGGTCGCTGCTCGTGCCGGGCCAGGTCGTCGAGGGTCGCGTAGGTCCACACCAACCCGAGCCCGCCCGCGGCCCCGGGCTCCAGCTCGGCGCGCGCGAGCACGTCGGCGAAGAGCTTCATGGCACCGAAGGGACGGCTGTCGAAGATGCGGCGTGAGATCTCGGCCGGACGCAACCCGGTCGCGATCAGCCGGGCAGCCATCTCGTGCACCCGCGGCGTGGTCATGTCGAACCGGAACGACCCGGTGTCGGTCGACAACGCGATGTAGAGGCACTCAGCGATCCCGCGGTCGAGCGGGATGTCCAGCCGGTCCAGCAACTGCTCCACGACCACGGAGGTCGCGGCGGCGTGCGGGTCGACGAGCTGCACCCCACCGAAGCCGGTGTTGGAGGCGTGATGATCGAGAACGATGCTCTCGCGGGCCCGGTCCAGCCGGTCGGCGAGCGCGCCCAGCCGTGACTCGGCCGCCACGTCGAAGATGATGAGCAGATCGGGGTCGGCCCAGGCCTCCCCCGCCGCGACGAGCAGATCGAGACCGGGCATCGCCGCGAACGGCGCCGGGACCTCGAACTCACCGGGGAAGGTCGCCTGGATGTCCGCCACGCCCAGGCTGCGCAGCCCCAGCGCGAAGCCGAGCATGCTCCCGAGCGCGTCCCCGTCGGGGTTGACGTGACAGATGAGCAGCACACGGCCGCCCGAGGCCAGCTCGCGGACCATCCTGACGGCCGCGGACCACTCCGCGTCCGGGATGGCCGCGGGCAGCGCCCGGGCGACCGTGTCCGTCACCGTTTCTCCTCGGCGCCCACTCGCTCGTCGGCGTCCTCGTCCTCGTCGTCCGTCTCGGGCTTGTACGGGTCGGCGTCACCGGCGTACTTCTTGCCGGCGGCCAGCCGCTGCACCTCGGCATCGCGGTGCCGGGCGGCCTCGAGCAGGTCGTCGATCTCCTTGACGTTGTCCAGGACGTTGTCCAGCACGAACGTGAGGCTCGGCGAGTGACGCAGGCCCAGCGCGTGGCCGACCCTGGTGCGCAGCATGCCCTTGGCGCTGTCCAGCGCGGCCGCCGTCGAGGCCTGCTCGGTGGGGTCGCCGAGAACCGTGTAGTAGACGTGCGCGTCGCGCAGGTCTCCCGTGATCCGGGCGTCCGTGACGGTCAGCATGCCGAGCCGGGGGTCCTTGATCTCGCGTACCAGCGAGGCCACGAGCTCCTTGATCCGCTCCGCGTGCCGCCGCGCCTTGGCCGGGTCCGACATATCGCCACCTCCGACAACCGTGCGTGCGGGGCTGCACCAGCCCCGCCTAACCCTGGAAGCCTACCCATGCCCGACCGGCGTCGAACGTCGCGCCTACCGGTCAATCCTCATCGGTGAACAGCCGGCGCTTCACCGAGAGAAGCTCGATCTCGGGCCGGCCCGCGATCTGGTTCTCGCAGGTGTCGATCACCGCCCTGGCCTGGGCCGCCTCGGCAGCGACCACGGCCACGCCGATCTCGGCCCGGCCCAGCAGGTCGTGCACGCCGACCTCCGCCACGCTGACCTCGAACTTGCGCAGCATGGCGATGATCGGCCGCACGTAGGAACGCTTCTGCTTGAGCGACTGGGAGTCACCGGGGAGCAGAAGATCGAATATCGCAGTCTCCGTATACATCAGCGAGCACGATACGCCCGCCGAGCGACAAGATCAGCCCTGTTTCCGGGCTACGACGACGTCGCGCTCGATGCCCTGGTCGACGCGGTGGCTCAGCTCCTCGTAGGCGACCAGCTCGAGACCGTTGGCGAGCAGGATGTCCTCGGCCAGTTCGCGCTTGGCGACCTTGGTGTTCCAGGAGAGGCCGAGGGCTCCACCGGCACGCAGCAACGGCAGCCACACGGGCAGCGCACGCTCCAGCAGGTCGAGCGGGCGGCGGTTGATGCCACCCTCGTCGTCGTAGCTGCCGTGCGCGACGCCGTACGGCAGATCCGCGACCAGCACGTCGGCACAGTTCGGCTTGAGCAGGCCATCCAAGTGGGTGGTGTCCGCGTTGAGCAGGGTGATCTTCTGCACGGCGCCGGACTTGTGATCCTCCTTGCTGGCCGCGAGCGTGACCTCGAGGCGGCGGGCCGCGCGACGGCCCTGACGGCGTACCGGGACGAGATCCGCGGTGTGCTTGAGCCGCTTGCGCTTCAGCCAGGTCTGGAGGAACAGCTTGTACGCCTCCACGTCCTTACCGTCGATCTCCACACCCAGCGCGTCGTAGCCGTACATGAGGGCCTGGTTCAGCGTGGTTCCGCGGCCCGCCAGGGGGTCGCAGACGGTGAGCTGGGCGTCGAGCATGCGCGGTGCCGACGCGGACGCGAGCAGGGTCAGGTTGAGCAGGAGCTTGGTGAACTGCTCGTTGGTCTTGCCGGCGTACTTCGGGATGGTGATCAGGTCGCTGTCGTAGCGGGCCAGCGGCTCCAGCGTGACCGGGCGCAGCAGGTCCTCGCCGACCCGTTCGAACAGGGCGTAACCCGAGGACAGGTTCGAGAGGTACGCGACGTCCCGCGGGGCGAGGTCGCCCAGGAACGTGACGTAGCCGACGCCACCGATCGTGGTCTCCGCGACCTCGGTGAGCGGCGCCGAGAGGACCGGGGAAAAGGCGGCCAGCTCCGCGCGGGAGAGGCGGCCGGCCTGGTCGGCGTAGACGCGGTTGGCGGAGGGTGCGAGCAACAGGGCGTAGCGGGACATCCCCGTAGTAAAGACAACGGCCCCCGGCGCTTTCGCACCGGGGGCCGCACTGCCTTGCTGAGCGTTACTTGTTAGGCGTTACTTGCTGGGCGTTACGCCCGCGGCTTCTCGCGCATCTCGAAGGTCTCGAAGATGTCGCCGATCTGCGGCGTGCCGAAGCCCGAGAACGTCACACCACACTCGAAGCCCTCGCGGACCTCCGTGGCGTCGTCCTTGAACCGGCGCAGCGAGTTGATCGTGACGTTCTCGCCAACCACGACGCCGTCGCGCAGGACGCGAGCCTTGGCGTTGCGCTTGATGAGACCCGACCGGACGATCGTACCGGCGATGAGACCGATCTTGGACGAGCGGAAGACCTCGCGGATCTCCGCCGTGCCCTGCTCGACCTCTTCGAACTCCGGCTTGAGCAGGCCCTTGAGCGCCGCCTCGATCTCCTCGATGGCCTGGTAGATCACGCTGTAGTAGCGGATCTCCACGCCGGCGCGGTCGGCGAGCTCCTTGACCTTGTTCGAGGCCCGGACGTTGAACCCGATGATCGTCGCCGTCTGGTCCGACGACGCCGAGGCCAGGTTGACGTCGCTCTCGGTGATCGCACCGACACCGCGGTGGATGACCTTGAGCTGAATCTCGTCCGGAATCTCGATCTTGAAGAGCGCGTCCTCGAGAGCCTCCACCGAACCGGAGGAGTCACCCTTGATGAGCAGCGTGAGCGAGGTCTTCTCGCCCTCCTTGAGCTGCTCCATGAGCGTCTCGAGAGTGGCCCGGCCACGCGAGTTCGCGAAGCTCGCCGCGCGGCGACGTGCCTGACGCTGCTCCGCGATCTGCCGCACCGTGCGGTCGTCCTCGGCGGCGAGGAACGTGTCGCCCGCGCCGGGAACCGAGGTGAGACCCAGGACCAGGACCGGACGAGCCGGCTCGGCCTCGGCCACGGTGTTGCCGTTCTCGTCGAGCATGGCCCGGACGCGACCGTGCGCGCCACCCGCCACGATCGAGTCGCCGGCCCGCAGCGTGCCCTTGTGCACCAGGACGGTGGCGACCGCACCGCGGCCCTTGTCGAGGTGCGACTCGACCACGACACCCTGTGCGGGGCCGTCGATCGGAGCCGTGAGCTCCAGCGACGCGTCGGCGGTCAGCAGAACCGCCTCGAGCAGCTCGTCGATGCCGATGCCAGGCTTGGCAGCGACGTTGACGAACATCGTGTCGCCGCCGTACTCCTCGGCGAGCAGGCCGTAATCGGTGAGCTGCTGGCGCACCTTATCCGGGTTGGCACCCGGCTTGTCGATCTTGTTGACCGCGACCACGATCGGGACCTCGGCGGCCTTCGCGTGGTTGAGGGCCTCGACCGTCTGCGGCATGACGCCGTCGTCGGCCGCGACCACCAGGATCACGATGTCCGTCGCCTGGGCGCCACGGGCACGCATGGCGGTGAACGCCTCGTGACCGGGGGTGTCCAGGAACGTGATGGCCCGCTCGACGCCGTTGTGCTCGAAGCCGACCTGGTAGGCACCGATGTGCTGGGTGATGCCACCCGCCTCGCCGGCGACCACGTTGGTCTTGCGGATCGCGTCGAGCAGCTTCGTCTTACCGTGGTCGACGTGACCCATGACGGTCACGACCGGCGGACGGACGACGAGGCGATCCTCGGCCACCGCGGCGTCG
This sequence comes from Winogradskya humida, assembly GCF_016862215.1. Lineage (GTDB taxonomy): Bacteria > Actinomycetota > Actinomycetes > Mycobacteriales > Micromonosporaceae > Actinoplanes > Actinoplanes humidus. The sequence continues at coordinate 234,232 of NZ_BOMN01000057.1, read as the reverse complement.
AGGTCGATGTTGAACTGCGCGAGCAGCTCACGGTCCTCGTCCTCGGGGCTGACGATCTGGACATCGAAGCCCAGGTGCTCGCCGAGCAGCAGCAGCGTCTCGTCGGAGCACGACTGGGTAGCCGTCACCATCTCGCCCAGGTTGAACATCTCCTGGACCAGCGAACCGGGGTTCGCATTGATCTTGTCGGCGAAGTCGGACAGCGAGGCGCCACGCGACAGCCGGATCTCCTGACCCGAACCGCGCGGAGCACCCGAGCTCATCTGCGGAGCCGACAGGTTGTCGAACTCTTGACGCCGCTGCTTCTTCGACTTGCGACCGCGCGTCGGCCGGCCACCGGGACGCCCGAAGGCACCCGCTGCACCGCCGCCACGGCCACGACCGCCGCCACCCGGACGTCCGGGAGCGCCGCCGACCGGGCCGCCGCCACCGGGACGGAAACCGCCACCGGCACCAGCACCACCGCCGCCACCGGGACCGCCGCGGTAGCCACCGCCACCGCCGCCGCCACCAGCGCCGCCACGGTAACCGCCGCCACCGGCACCGGCACCTGCGCCGCCACCGGGACGGAAGCCGCCGCCGCCACCGGGACCGCCGGGACGACCGCCGCCGCCACCGGGACCGCCGGGACGACCGCCGCCACCCGGACCTGCCGGACGACCGGGGCGCTGCGACGGCATGGACGCCGGGCTGGGCCGCGGCGGCATGGAGGCAGGGCTCGGCCGCGGCGGCATGCCGGGCTGGTTGGGCCGCGGCATGGACGCGGGAGAGGGACGGCCACCACCGGCACCGCCGGAGACGCCGAACGGGTTGTTACCCGGACCGCGGGCCGGCGGACGCGGAGCGCCACCACCGGGAGCCGGACGGCCGCCGGGAGCGGGCGCACCGGGAGCGGGACGCGTCGCAGCCGGGGAACCCGGACGCGGCGGAACCGAACCGGGACCCGGACCCGCGGGACGCGGACGGGAGGTCGGGTCGGCCGGGGGCAGCTGCGCCCGGCGCTCGGCGTCGCGGGTGCGGGCAGCCTGAGCTGCCTTGACCGCGGCTTCCTGCTCGGCCTTGAGGGCCGAGGCACGAGCCTCGGCGGCCGCGACCTCGATGTCGTGAGCGCTCGCCGGCTTGGCGACCGGGCCCGGCCTGGGGCCGGGACGGCCGGGAACCGGCGGCTTGGGACCGGGCCGCACGGTGGCGCCCGGAGCGGGTGCCGGGGCCGCGGGCGCACTGGGCGCTCCCGGGACCGGCGCTGGCCGCGGCGGCTGAGGCCGCGCGGTCATCGGGTTGGCACGGGGGGCGCTGGGCGCGGGGGAACTCGACGCCGGGGCAGCGGGCGCCGGAGCGCTGCTGTCCGCGTCGAGGGCTCCACGCAGACGCCGGGCCACAGGGGCCTCAACCGTGCTGGATGCGGATTTGACGAACTCGCCCATCTCCTTGAGCTTGGCGAGAACGGTCTTGCTGTCGACCCCGAGCTCCTTTGCGAGCTCGTGTACGCGGGCCTTGCCTGGCACTGCACTCCTCACTTTGAGGTCGTGCGAGCAGCAAGCACCCGCAGCGACCTCACTCGTGCACTAGAAGCCTGGTCATTTCAGGGACTTCATCGTGTGCTCATTGCGGTCGTCCTACCTTGCTGGGTCGTGACGAGGCGCCAACGCCTCGTCATCGGTCGTTCCACGCGGCATAACCGCGCGGATGTGCTCGGCAAGCAAGCCGGTGTCAGCAACACCGGTGAGACGCAACGCACGCCCGAAGGCGCGTCGCCGCTCCGCCTGCGCAAAGCAGGCCGGCTCGGAGTGCACGTGCGCTCCCCGACCCGGCAGTCGACGGTCCGGATCGGGCTGAAGCTGGAAAATGTCTCCTGCTTCGACCGCGATGAACCGCAGTAACTCCTTGGCCGGCGCGCGCAAGCGACAACCGATGCAGGTTCGCACCGGGCCAGCCGATGAAAAGTCTACTCCTCGCATGCCGGTCCCGCGTATCCGGTCAGCTTCCGGTCTCGGCGGCATCCCGCTCCGCGGCCGGTGCCGGCTCGTTGTCGGGCCGGATGTCGATGCGCCAGCCGGTCAGCCGGGCGGCGAGCCGGGCGTTCTGGCCCTCGCGCCCGATGGCCAGCGAGAGCTGGAAATCCGGGACGGTCACGCGAGCGGTCCGGGTGGCCGCGTCAACGACCTCCACCCGCAGGGCTTTCGCAGGTGAGAGCGCGTTTCCGACGAACTGCGCCGGGTCCTCCGAGTAGTCGATGATGTCGATCTTCTCGCCGTGCAGCTCGCTCATCACCGCACGGACCCGCTGACCCATCGGGCCGATGCAGGCGCCCTTGGCGTTCACGCCGGGGACCTTGGAGTGCACCGCGATCTTCGTACGGTGACCAGCCTCACGTGCGATCGCCGCGATCTCGACCGTGCCATCGGCGATCTCGGGCACTTCGAGCGCGAAGAGCTTCTTCACCAGCGCCGGGTGCGAGCGCGAAAGAGTGATCTGCGGCCCGCGGAACCCCTTGGCGACGTGCACCACGATCGCGCGGATCCGCGACCCGTGGTCGTACGCCTCGCCGGGCACCTGCTCGGACTGCGGCAGCACCGCCTCGATCTTGCCTAGGTCGACGGTGACGATGCCCTTCTCGGCCCGCGCGGCGTCCGCCTGCACGATGCCGGTGATCAGATCACCGTCGCGTCCTGCGTACTCACCGAAGTGGGCCTCGTCCGTCGCCTCCCGCAGCCGCTGCAGGATGACCTGCTTGGCGGTCATGGCGGCGATGCGGCCGAAGTCGTGCGGGGTGTCGTCCCACTCCCGGACCAGCGTGCCCTCGTCGTCGAGCTCCTGCGCGAAAACCTGTGCCGCACCGTTCTTGCGGTCGATCTCCACCCGGGCGTGGGACTCGGATCCGTCCGTGTGCCGGTAGGCGGTCAGTAGTGCTGTCTCGATCGCCGCGAGGATCGTCTCGAACGGGATCTCCCGCTCGCGCTCCAGGGCGCGCAGCGCCGCGAGGTCGATGTTCACTTGTCCTCGCCCTCCCCATTCTCGTCATCTTCGTCGTCGTCATCTTCAAGATCGTCGTCGTCTTCGTCGTCCTCGTCGTCCGGGAAGACGGCCTCGTCGAGTCGTTTGAACTCGATCTGCACCTTGCCGGGACCGAGGTCCGCGAATGCCACCGGCCGGTCGCCGTCCAGCACGATGCCGCTGTCGTCGGCAGAGGTGACCCGGCCGGTCACCGACTTGCCCGCCACGGTGACCGTGACCAGGCGGCTCACGTTGCGCCGCCAGTGCCGGGGCAGGGTCAGCGGCCGGTCGATACCGGGCGATCCCACCTCTAGCTGGTATTCACCGGCGAGCACCTCGCCGCCGGCCTCCTCGGCCGCGTCGAGCGCGTTCGAGATCTCCCGGGACACCACCGCGACGTCGTCGAGGCTGATGCCCCCGTCGGCGTCGACGAGCACCCGCACCACGTGCCGGCGGCCCGCCCGCGAAAGATTGACCTCTTCGAGGTCGTATCCCGCGGTGGCGATGACCGGCTCGATCACGGCACGGACCCGCGCGCGGGCGGCCACCAGATCGATCCGTGGCGCCGTGGGCGCCTGAGTCTCGGGAGCGGCCTGATTGCCTCGCCCACCACCGGAGCGGCGATTCGTCGGCCGGGCACCGGCGCGACCACGCTGCGTCATCGGGCCCAACCCTTCTGCTTGAGTACGGCGGGTAGTGAACCGCCCGCCGGTCTACCACCGGGAACACCGGCATGCCACCGGGGCCAAATCCCCGGCAGCTGACGCAGAGCGTAACGCGCCACGCCAGGTGACCGGTTAGCGCCGCACCGAATCGACGCCACGCGCAGGTCAGCGAGCCCGGTTCGCTCGTGATGGTGTTGGATTGCCACGTGAGAAGACGTCAGGTTCTCGGCGCGGTCGCGGGCAGCGCCGGTCTCGCCGCTCTCACCGGCTGCGGGCTGTTCGGTGCCGACCCCGAGCCGGCCCCGCCACCGGACGCGCTGCAGCCCGTGCTGGACGAGGCGCTCACCCTGGCGATGGCCTACGAACGTGCCGGCCTGGCCTCCCCCGATCTCGCCGCGCGCCTGTCGCCGATGGCGCTGGACCACCGGGCTCACGCGACCGAGCTGGCAAAGCTCATCGGTGCGACGCTGCCGTCGGGCGGTGCGTCGGGCCCGCCGACCGAGTCGGGCACCGACGCGCTCGCCGAGCTGCGCAAGGCCGAGCAGTCCGCGCTGAAGACCGCTACGGCGGCCTGCAAGGCGGCGCCAAGCGGGCGTGCCGCGCTGGTGGGATCGATCGCCGCGGCCCGGGCCGCCCACGCGGAGGCACTGCGATGAGCGGCGAGATGGCGGCTGCGCTGGCGGCGGAAGAAGCGGCCATTTACGCGTACGGAATATTGGGCGTGAAACTGACCACCAAGGGTGACCTGACCGAGGCGCGGTCGTCCGAAGCGATCCACCGCGACCGGCGTGACGCCCTGGTCCTGACCCTCGCCGCACTGAAGGCGAGCACCGCCCCCGCACCCGCCGGGTACGAGCTCCCGTTCGAGATCACCGACCGTGACACCGCCCTCAGGCTGGCGATCCAGGTCGAGGATGGTGTCGCACAGGCGTGGCGGGCCGTGCTCCCGGTGACGCAGGACGGTGACCGTGCGACGGCGTTGAGCGCGCTGACCGATGCCGCGGTCCGGGCGGCGCGCTGGCGGCGGCTCGGCAAGGTCAGCCCGGCGACCCTTGCCTGGCCGGGGAGACCCTGACATGGCACCGGACGAGATCGATCTGGCCAACCCCCGATGGCACCTGGCCGTCCGGCTGCGCGACGTCATTCTGAAACGCTGGTCCGCCGAGGTCCGGGCGATCGGGGTCAACGGCTCGCTGGCCCACGGGGACGACACGACCAGCAGCGACGTCAACCTGGTCGTCGTGACCTACCGGGCGGGCGCCGGGCCGCGCGCCACCCGGCGGCGGGTCGACGGGATCCTGGCCGACCTGGTCGTCGTCACCGGTGACGAGGTGCTGCGGCGAGCCGGGGAGATCACCCCGCGCTGGCCGCTCGAGGCGGACCGCTGGCTGACCACCCGTGCCCTCTACGACCCGCGGGGCTGGTTCGCCGACCTGCGCGAGGCGCACCTGGCCAAGCTCGCGTCGGCCCGGCCCGCCGAGTTCAGCACACCCGCCCGGAGCAACTGGTGCGTCGCGTCGGCCGCGCATGCCCGCGCCGAACGGCTGGCCGGGTGGTACGAGACCGACACCGCGATGGTGCTGATGGCCGAGGCGCGCCTGCACACCGCGATGGTCGCGGGTCTGCTCGGCCGCACCCATTTCCGTAACCAGGCCGACGCCGTCCGGCGCAGCGGTCTGGCCGGTGCGGACATGACCGAGCTCGGCGCGACGCTCAGGGCACAGGCGGACGAACTCGCGGCCCGGGGCCGCCCCGTGGACGGCCCGCTCAGCGCCCTATTTGAATAGCAGCCCGATCAGGTAGGTTGCCGCCGCGGCCGCCGCGCCGAGCAGGAGTTGCCGCGAACCGCTGCGCCACCAGCTCTGCCGGGTGAACCGCGCGACGAGCACCCCGGCGGTGAACAGGCCGACCCCGCCGACAGCCAGCGCCAGCCAGAGCGAGTCGAAGCCCAGCAGATAGGTGAGCAGCGGGACCACCGCACCGATCGAGAAGCAGACGAACGACGAGAACGCCGCCGTCCACGGGCTGGGCAACTCGTCCGGGACGACGCCAAGCTCTTCCTGGGCGTGCACCCGCAGCGCCTGCTCGGGGTTGTCCTTGAGCACGTCGGCCACCTGCCGGGCGAGATCCGCGGGGAGCCCCCGGGCGGTCCACATCTCGACAAGCTCGGCGGCCTCACCGTCCGGGTTGGCCCGCAGCTCGTGCAGCTCCTTGGCGAGCTCGGCCGCGACCTGGTCGTTCTGGGTGCGCACGCTGGTGTACTCGCCTAGCCCCATCGAGATGGCGCCCGCGACCAGCCCGGCCACGCCGGTGAGGATCAGCGTGGGCCGGCTGACCCCGCCACCGCCGACCCCGGCGATCAGGGCGATGTTGGTGACCAGGCCGTCCATCGCCCCGAACGTCGCCGCGCGCAGCCAGCCACCCGAGACGTCCGCGTGGTGGTGCGGCGCGACAGCGGAGATCGTCACGGCAGCGTCAGGATCTCGAACCCGTCCTCGGTGACCACGAGGGTGTGCTCGAACTGGGCCGTCCACCGGCGGTCCTTGGTGACCACGGTCCAGCCGTCGTCCCACATCTCGTACTCGTAGGTCCCGAGGGTGATCATCGGCTCGATGGTGAAGGTCATGCCGACCTCCATCACCGCGTCGAGCCGCGGGTTGTCGTAGTGCGGGATGTAGAGGCCGCTGTGGAAGGTCTCCCCGATGCCGTGCCCGGTGAAGTCGCGGACCACGCCGTAACCGAAGCGGCGCGCGTAGGCCTCGATGACCCGGCCGATCGCGTTGATCTGCCGGCCGGGAGCCACGGCCCGGATGCCGCGCATCATCGCCTCGTGGGTGCGCTCCACCAGCAGGCGGGCCTCGTCGCTGACATCGCCAACCAGGAACGTGGCGTCGGTGTCGCCGTGCACGCCGTCCTTGAACGCGGTCACGTCGACGTTGATGATGTCGCCGTCCTCGAGCACCGTCGTGTCGGGGATGCCATGACAGATGACCTCGTTGAGCGAGGTGCACGACGACTTGGGGAAACCCTTGTAACCCAGCGTCGACGGATAGGCGCCGTGGTCGACGAGGAACTCGTGCACGACCCGGTCGATCTCGTCGGTGGTCACACCGGGCTTGCAGTGCTCACCCGCGAGCTGCGTGGCCTGCGCCGCGAGCCGGCCGGCGACCCGCATCTTCTCGATGGTCTCCGCCGTCTGCACGTGCGAGCCGCGCCACTCTTTCGGGCGCTTCTTGCCGACATACTCGGGACGGGTGATCTGCGGCGGCACCGCCCGCCATGGCGAGAGCTTTCCCGGGGTCAGCGGGGCACGAACGGTCATGTCCCCAGACTATCGCCGCCTCCGCGCGCGGCACCGAGGGTCCGGTATCGGATGTTGCCGCCCCGATGCCCCTGTGTAATCGTGTCAGCGTGGATCAAGACTTCTTCTCGGTCACCACCTCGGTGGCCGGTGACCTCGTCACCGCCGTGGTGACCGGAGAGGTCGACATGTCGACAGCCCACTCCATGGTCGAGGCCGTGACCGGCCAGGATGCCTCCACCGCGGTCCTCGATCTGCGCGGTGTCACGTTCTTCGACTCGGCCGCGATCCACGCGCTGGTCCGGCTGGCGGAGCGTTACCCGGACGCGCTGCGGGTGCTGCCCTCACCCCAGGTCCATCGTGTGCTCGACATCTCAGGCCTCAGCGATCAACCCTGGCTCACTAACGGTTGACCGGGCCGGCCGCCCGGGCTCATGACCGATTGACCGGGCGGCGCAGCGTCACCGAGGTGCCGCTCTCCGAACGAACCACCGACAGCTCCGACAACGCGCCGATCAGCGCCAGGCCACGGCCGCGGAAGCCGGGCCCGGTCGCCGGTCGCCAGCTCCCGGTGTCACGCACCGTCGCCACCACTGCGTCATCGACCAGGGACACCTCCACCGTGATCACCGGCTCGGCCGGCTCGATCGGGTGCTCGATCGCGTTCGCCGCGGCCTCCGACACCGCCACCGTGAGGTCGAAGATGTCGTTCTCCGGCACGTCGTTGGCGGTGAGGAAATCCTCCAGCCGCTTGCGCAGCACGCTGAGCCGGGTCGGATCGGCGGGCAGCCGCAGCACGAACTCACGCGGCTCGGTGGCCTGCACGGCCAGCAGCGCGATGTCGTCGCGGCGGGGGCGCGCGGCGGCCTTCGCCAGCAGGTTGTCCAAGAGATCCTCGACATGGTCGGCGGGCTTGGCGAGATCGGCACGGACCTCGGCGAGTCCGGTATCAATGCCTTGGCGCCGATCCTCCACCAAGCCATCGGTGTAGAGCAACAGTCTTTGGCCCGGCGCGAGCGTGGCCTGCCTGGTCGGGTACTGCGAGCTGCCCAGCGCTCCGATGGGCGGACCGAGCGCGGCGGTGTAGAGGAACACGCCCTCCTCACCCGGCGTCGCGATCACCGGTGACGGGTGCCCCGCGGAGGAGTAGTGCAATTCCTGCGTACGCGGATCAAAACGCACGCAGACCACCGTGGCGAACTGCCGCCGGCCCAGGTTGTCCACCAGCCGGTTGAGGCGGCTCAGGGCCTCACCACAGTCAAAACCCTCGAGGATGTACGCCCGGAGCGCATTACGCAGCTGCCCCATCATCGCCGCGGCCTGCACTCCCTTGCCCACGACATCCCCGATGACCAGGAACAGCTGCCCGCCCGGGGCGAGGATGACGTCGTACCAGTCACCGCCCACCTCGGCCTCGGTGCTGCCCGGCAGATAGCGACTGGCCACGATCGCGCCCGGGACCCGCGGCAGCGACTGCGGCAGGAGGCTGTGCTGCAGCGTGCTCGCGATCCGGTGCTCGGCCTCGTAGAGCCGGGCGTTCTCCAGCCGCAACCCGATCAGCCGGGCCAGCTGGGTGAGCAGCACCGGTTCGGCCGGTCCGTCCTCGCCGGACCAGACGCTGAGCTCACCGAGCGTCGCACCGGAGGTGTCGGGCAGCGCCAGCACCGTGTCGGGCGTGGCCGCGTCGGGCGCGCCACCGTCCACCTCGGCGCGGGCCCCCGGCGTGGTCACCACGACCCGGCCGGCGGAGGTCATCGCCCGCACGTGCCGCGCCGCGACGTCGAGCACCTCCGCCGTGGTCCGGACGGTGTTGACGGCCGCGGCCGCGTCGACCAGGCCACGCAGCCGGCTGATGATCTGGCGCCGGAGCAGCCCCAGCTCCAGGTTGGCGCGGACGCGGGCGGTCAGGTCGCGCGCCGAGAACGGCTTGACCAGGTAGTCGTCGGCACCGGCGTCGAGGCCCTCGACCGAGGACTCCTCACCCGCGCGGGCGGAGAGGACGAGGATCGGGAGGTCACGCGTACGCTCATCGGCCCGCAACGCCTTGATCAGCGCGAACCCGTCCAGCCCCGGCATCATGACATCGGTAAGGACCAGGTCGAACTGCTCCTCGCGAGCCAGCCTGAGCGCCTCCTGTCCGTCGTTGACCGCCGTGACGTCCCAGTACGGCTGCAGCAGCCGCACCACATGGTCACGCAGATCGGCGTTGTCATCGGCGACGAGCACCCGCCCGCGACGCGCGTCCTGCACCGCACCGGGGACCGCCGGCACCGGAGGCTCGGGCACGACCTCTCCCGACCACCAGTGCGCCTCCTCGACATAGAGCCGGCCGTGATCGTCCGGAGTGGCGGCGCCCGCCCGCTCGACGATCCGGTCGGCCGGCAGATGCGCCGCGCCGAGCGGGACGCTGACCCGGAACGTGCTGCCCACCCCCGGCTCGCTCTGCGCGGACGCCGTGCCGGCATGCAGCTCGGCCAGCTCACGGACCAGGGCGAGGCCGATACCCGTACCCTCATGACTGCGTGACCAGGCACCGGTGACCCGGTGGAAACGGTCGAAGAGCAACGCCTGATCGTCCGCGCTCACCCCGACGCCGGTGTCGGTGACCTCGAGCAACGCGGAGCCGTCCCGCTCGCTCAGCCGGACCGTGATCCCCCCGGAGCGGGTGAACTTCACCGCGTTCGAGAGCAGGTTGAAGACGATCTTCTCCCACATCTCGCGGTCGACGTGCACGGGCGCCGGCAGCGGCGGGCACCGCACGTCGAGCGTCAACCCGGCCCGCTCGGCGGTGGCGCGGAAGGCGCTGGCCAGCCGCGCGGTGTAATCGGCCAGATCGGTCGGCTGATACGCGGCCCGCATCCGCCCGGACTCGAGCCGGGAGAAGTCCAGGACGGTGTTGACGAGCTTCAACAGGCGCTGACCGTTGCGCCGCATCGGCTCCAGCCGCTCACGCTGCCCGGGGTCGAGGCCGGGCATCGCGAGCAGATCCTCCAGCGGACCCAGGATCAAGGTCAGCGGGGTCCGGAACTCGTGACTGACATTCGAGAAGAAACCGGTCTTGGCCGCGTCGAGGGCCGCCAGCTCCGCGGCACGCCGGCGCTCCTGCTCGTACGCCCGCAGGTTCGCCACCACCCGCGAGATCTGCGCCGTGGCCAGCAGAAGGAAGTCCCGGTAGCCGTCGTCCATCGCCAGGAAGCGGCTCACCCCGACGACCAGCGCGCCGATGTTGCTGGTGCCGATGCCGACCGGGAGCACCAAGGCCTGGTCAGCGGCGCTCACCGGCGGGGGATGGGCGACGTCTTCCACGCGTACGGTGCCGGCGTTGTCGGTCTTGATCGCGGTCTCCACCGCCTGCAGTGCCGCACCCCGCAGAGGCCAGATCGCAGCCGGCGGCACGCCGTAGGAACCGGACAGTGCCAGTCCCCCGGTGCCGGGATCATCCAGATAGAGCGCCGCGAACGGCACATCCGCGTCGTTCTCCCCGAGAATCCGGGTGGCCTGCGCACCGAGCGCGGCCTGATCGGGTGAATCCGCCAGCCCCGACCCGAGCCGGCTGAGCGCCCGCACCCGGCGGCCACCGAGCACCCGCTGCGTGGTGTCACTGACAATGCAGAAAACGCCGCCTACGGTGCCATCCGCACGCCGGATCGGGTCGTACGAAACGTCGAAATAGGTCTCTTCGAGAAAGCCGCGCCGTTCCAGCATGAACGGGTGATTGGAGGCCCAGAAAGCCTCGTCCGCCGCCACAACTCCGTCGAACAGAGCCAGAAGCACATCCCACGCCTCCGACCACATCTCCCGGCCCGGACGGCCGAGATGATCGGGATGCTTACTGCCCATAGCCGGGATGTACGCGTCGTTGTAGAGGCCGCAGTATTCAGGCCCCCAGAAAATGACGATCGGAGCCTTGGACGCGAGCATTCGCGCCACAGCATTGACAAGCTCGGCCGGCCAGGACGCGGGCACCCCCAACGGAGTCGCCGCCCAGTCCAGCCCGAGCATCCGGCGACCCATCTCGCCGCCCCGCTCGAACGCCGCCCGGAGCTGCACACCAACCGGCAGGGCGCTGGCCATCCATCCTCCGTACCGTCAACTGTCCGCAACAGAACCTGCACGGTAACCGTAGCTATCGTTGCGCGCGTGACAACCTCGGCCCTCGACCGTGCCCTGACCGAATCGTCCCTGCGGCCACTGCCCGCCGCGGCGACCGAGTTGCTGCTGATCACGAACGCTCAGCCGCGGCTGGCCGCCCACCTGCGGGCCGTCCACGACGTCGCGTGGACGCTGACCGACCGGCTCGGGCGCGGCCGTCCCGACCTTGAATTCGACACGACGGCGGTGCTGTTCGGCGCTGCCACCCACGACATCGGCAAGACGATCCACGGTTCCGAGCTCTCGCAGCCGGGCCGTCTGCATGAGGACGCCGGGCGGGAGTTGCTTCTCTCGTACGGGGTGCCGTGGCATCTCGCGCGCTTCGCCGGCACCCACGGATCGTCGTGGCATCCGGACAGCACCGGCGCGGATCTCGAGGATCTCCTGGTCAGCCTTGCCGACCAGGTCTGGAAAGGCGCCCGGGTCCCTGAGCTGGAGGAACGCGTGGGGTCGCATCTCGGCGCGGCGCCGTGGGAGGCGTTCATGATCCTCGACGACCTGATTCAGGACGTGGCAGCCGGTGCCGACACACGGTTGGCCTTCCAGTCGGCCTTCCCGGTCTCCTAGACCACCATTTTTGTACGCATTGCGGCCTCGGTCAGCGCTGCAAACGCCCTGAGGTCGCCGGTGCGTTCGGGGTGCCACTGAACGCCGAGCTGGAAGACCGGCCCGGTGCCCTCGATGATCTCCACGATCCGGTCGTCGGGACACCACCCGGTGATCGTGAACTTGCCCGGATCATCGATTGCCTGATGATGGAACGAGTTGACGGTGAGCCGCTCGCCCAGCAGCGAGAACGCCGCCGAACCCTCCCGGACCACCACATCGTGTCGCCCGAAAGAGGACGCATCCGCGGCCAGCGGGTCGGTGCCCGGAGCCGCCCGGTGCCGTTCATGGCCGACCAGGTCAGGCAGATGCTGGTGCAGGGAACCGCCCGTGGCCACCGCCATCACCTGCATGCCCCGGCACACCCCGAGCAGCGGCAACCCGGAATCCAGCGCGGCCCGCATCAACATCAGCTCGGACGTGTCCCGCACGTTGTCAGCCTCCGTCGCCGGATGCTGCTCGGCACCGTACAGCGCCGGATCGACGTCCCCACCACCGCAGAACACGATGCCGTCCAGCGACTCCAGCACGTCGGTGCCCGGATCGTCAGGCGTGATCAGCACCGCACGCCCACCCGTGGCATGAACTGCCTTGACGTAGGACATCGGCAACATCCCCGCCAGCAGATCAGTACCGCCATACTGGACATTCTGGGCGTACGAGGTCAATCCAATCAATGGCCTGCGCATGCGGTGCCATCCTCCCCTTCGCGCCTTACCGGCGTCCGCTCGCCGCTTCCACGAACGCGCCGAAAATACGTTTGTCTCTGACAACCTCAGGGTGCCACTGCACGCCAAGCACAAACCTCTTCCCCGGGTCTTCCACCGCTTCGATGAGCCCATCCCCCGCCCGGGCAGCAACGGTCAGAGAACCGGCATCAGCCACACCCTGATGGTGGTAACAATGCACACCCCGGTCATCCCCCATCAGCCCGGAAAGCCGACTCCCAGCCACAAAACTCACATCCTGCCGCCCGTACGTCGCCGGCGCCGGCTGATGCCGCTCATGCCCCAGAACATCGGGAAGATGCTGGTGAAGGGCACCCCCGGCCGCAACGGCGAGCAGTTGGATCCCCCGGCAGACCCCAAGAACGGGCAGGTCAATCGCGAGCGCCGCCCTCGCGAGCATCAGCTCCCCGGAATCGCGCTCCGGCCTGGTCACCGTCCGCGGGCCGGCCTCCGCCCCATAAAGCTCAGGCCCGACATCCGCACCCCCGGAAAGCAACAACCCGTCGAGTACGCCCACCACATCCGCATCCAGGTCATCTGGCGGAAGCAGCACCGCCCGCCCACCGGCCGCATTCACCGCCGCAACATAGTCCTGCGGAATCAGAGCCGTAGGCAGATCCGTCCAGACCCCCCACGTCGCCGACTCCACATAGGTGGTGATGCCAATGACAGGACGCATCACCCCAACCTAATCAACCCAGCCCCGAGATCAACCCACATCCCACCCCCGAGCCCCCAACACCCCCGGACACCAGCCCGGCAAGTCATTCCTCATCGAGCTGCCGGGCGCCACTCCGGCGCGCCCCCTGGGCCTCCCCTGGGCCTCCTTCGGACCTCCCCTGGGCCTCCGCTGGGCCGGATGCCGGCCGGACACGGACACGCGGCGCCGAGGGCTCCGCGCGCCGCGAGTCATCCGGGGCAGGTGACTCGATCTCCCAAGCTTCAGCGCGCCCTGCTCGGTAACACCCCGTGTCTTCCACCTGGTGAACCGATCATCGACGATCTGCCCGAGCGAGAATCCCGCCGAATATTGCGTTGATTCCCCGTAAGCCACAACTTATGGCGGTACCGACTATCAAGCACGGTGCAATCATTGTTCAGCGCGTGACATATATCTTCTGGCCCAGGTGACGAAGCGTGACGATCACACTTGCCGGATACGGCACAAACCGATGATCACATCGGCGGCGCTGCCATCGGTCAGATCTCGCCCGGTAGTCCGGCGACAGCCATCCAGGTCCAGCTCACGAACCAGTCCACCAAGACCGCTCCCGGCCCACAGTCCCAGCCCACGCCCGGCCCGCAGTCCCAGCTGACGCAGGATCGCGGTCCGACGATCCCTGCCGTCCAGACCCGACCCAGCCGCTCGCCCTCAGCCAGACCCGACCCGCGATCCCCCTAGGCCGCCGGACAGAGAGCCGACCGGGCCGACGCCTGACGCACAACCCCCGACGCGCAACCCCCAACGCCCGACCTCCGATGCCTGACGCGCAGCACCCGACACGCAACGCCCAACCTCCGACGCTTGACGCGCAGCACCCGACACCCGACACCCGACACCCGACGCCCGACGCCCGACGCCCGACACCCGACACCCGACACCCGACACCCGACACCCGACGCGCAACGCCCGACACCCGACGTGCGACGCGCAACGCGCAACGCCCGACGCGCAACGCCCGACACCCGACGTGCGACGCGCGACGCGCGACGCCCGACGCGCAACGCCCGACACCCGACGTGCGACGCGGGGCCGTGCCGCGCGGAGGGCGATGGAAGTTGGCCGGGCCTGACCCGCAACGCCCCGAGCCGGACAGGAAGTCAACAGGGCCTGACCCGCGAAGCCCCAGGCTGGGCGAGGGAGTGGGCCGGGCACGGGCGCGCGGCGCCGCCTCGCTGGGCTGACGCCGCGCCCGGGCCCGTCCGACCCACCGGCACAGCGATCAAAGCGTGCACCGGCGGGGATTCGACCCCTGCACTCCCCGGTAAGGGAGCGTGCAGATCCGGTGCCCGCCGTTTGAACGCTCTAAACAAAGAAGCAAAAAGTTCCTACCGTTCCCGCTCAGCGCGGGCGCGAGAGGTCCGCCACCCTTCCACTAGCCGCGTGCCCGGGCAGGCCCACATCGGACTCAGAGGGGCGTCACATAGGCGCCCGTAATTCCGCCGTCGACCACGAATTGCGAGGCCGTCATAAAGGAGGCATCGTCGCTGGCGAGGAAGGCCACCGCGGCGGCGATCTCGTCGGGCTCCGCGAATCGGCCCATCGGGACGTGCACGAGGCGGCGTGCGGCGCGTTCCGGGTCGCTGGCGAAGAGCTCCATCAGCAGGGGTGTGGCGACCGGTCCGGGGCAGAGCGCGTTGATCCGGATGCCTTCGCGGGCGAACTGGACGCCCAGCTCACGGGTCATCGCGAGCACTCCGCCCTTGCTGGCCGTGTAGGCGATCTGCGAGGTTGCCGCGCCGAGCAGTGCCACGAACGAGGCCGTGTTGATGATCGAGCCCTTGCCCTGGCGCTGCATGTGCGGGATCGCGTATTTGCAGCAGAAGAAGACGCTCGTGGTGTTGACCCGGATGACCCGTTCCCAGGCGTCGATTCCGGTGACCAGGATCGAGTCGTCGTCGGGCGGTGAGATGCCCGCGTTGTTGAACGCGATGTCGACCCTTCCGTGCCGTTCCGCGACGCCGTCGAAAAGTGCGCGCACCGACTCTTCGTCACTGACATCACACGCCACGAATTCGCCGCCGACCTCATCGGCGGCGGCCTTGCCGGCGTCCTCGGAGATGTCCACGCAAACGACCTTGGCGCCCTCGGCCGCGAACCGGCGGGCGGTGGCCAGCCCGATGCCGCTGCCGGCCCCGGTGATGACGGCAACGCGATCCTGCAAACGCTCCACAGCCGACCCTCTCAGCTTTCCGTCGAGATGAACACGTTCTTGACATCGGTGAACCCGAGCACCGCGTCGGGTCCGAGCTCGCGCCCGAACCCGGACTGCTTCATGCCACCGAACGGCGTCCAGTAGCGCACCGATGAGTGCGAGTTGACACTGAGGTTGCCGGTGTCGACGCCACGCGACACGCGCAGCGCCCGGCCCAGGTCCCGGGTCCAGATGGAGCCGGAGAGCCCGTACTCGGTGTCGTTGGCCAGCGCGATCGCCTCGGCCTCGTCGTGGAAGGGCAGCACCGAGATGACCGGCCCGAAAACTTCCTCGCGCCAGTGCCGGTCGTTCGCCGACTGCGCGAGCAGCACCGTCGGCGGGAACCACCATCCGTCGCCATCGGGCGCGGTTCCGGTGAAGGCCACCTCACCTTCGGCGGTGTACGACGCGACCTTCTCGCGGTGGGCGGCGGAGATCAGCGGCCCCATCTCGGCGGTATCGAGCTGCGGATCCTCCACTCGGTACGCCTTGACGGCGGGCTCGAGCAACGAGAGGAACCGGTCGTACACGGAATCCTGGACCAGCAGCCGCGACCGCGCGCAGCAGTCCTGCCCCGCGTTGTCGAAGACGCCGCCGGGGGCGCTCGCCGCGGCTTTCTCGAGATCGGAGTCGGCGAAGACGATGTTCGCGTTCTTGCCGCCGAGCTCGAGTGTCACGCGTTTCACCTGGTCGGCACAGCCCGCCATGATGGATTTCCCGACCCGGGTGGAGCCGGTGAAGCACACCTTGCGCACAGCGGGATGTGTGACGAACCGCTGCCCCACCACGTCCCCGCGCCCCGGCAGGACGGTGAATACGCCTTCCGGGAGCCCGGCTTCCAGGGCCAGCTCCGCGAGCCGGAGGGCGGTCAGCGGCGTCAGCTCAGCAGGCTTGAGCACGACCGTGTTACCGGCTGCCAGGGCGGGCGCGAACCCCCACCCGGCAATCGGCATCGGGAAATTCCACGGCACGATGATCCCGACGACACCGAGTGGCTCATGGAAGGTCATGTCGATGCCGCCGGCCACCGGGATCTGCCGCCCGGTCAGCCGCTCCGGAGCCGCCGCGTAATACTCGAGCACGTCGCGGACGTTGCCCGCCTCCCAGCGAGCGTTTCCGATCGTGTGCCCCGAGTTGCGAACCTCGAGCTGAGCGAGCTCCTCGGCACGAGCGTCGACGGCATCGGCGAAGCGGCGCAACAACCGGGCGCGATCCCCCGGCGCCACCTGCCGCCACGATTCAAAGGCCCGCTGCGCCCGCTCGATCGCGGCGTCAGTCTCGGCAACCCCATTCATGGGTACGCCCTGCAGCACCGTCCCGGTAGCCGGATTGATCAGGTCAAGACTGTCCACGCCCCACCTCCCCGAAGATCATCACACGCCCACGCCGTCCACGACCCCCACCGGCCCCGGCTCCACCACATCGCCCCGCCGACGCCGGCCACGCCCCGCCTAGCCCCGAGACCGCGCAAGTTCCCGAAAGCCGCCCCTCGCGGGCCAGCAGTCGCCGCTTGCGAGCCGGAAGCAGCCGCCCGCGGCCCGGCAGTCGCTTGCGGGCCGGCAGTCGCTTGCAGGCCGGCAGTCGCCCACGGCCCGGCAGTCACTTGCAGGCCGGCACTCGCTTGCGGGCCGCCAGCCGACGCCCGCGGACCGCCAGCCGCCGCCCTCGAGCCGGAAGCCGCCGCGATCACAGCCGCTCGAATCCGCGACGCAGCTCCCAGTCGGTGACCGCCGCGTCGAAGGCCGTGAGCTCGATCTTGGCCATGTTGGCGTAGTGCGCGACCACGTCAGCACCGAAAGCCGCAGCGGCCACCGGGCCGAGCTCCCACAACTCCAGCGCGTCCCGCAACGTCGTCGGCACCCGGGGCGCCGAGCCGTCCTCATACGCGTTGCCTCTGAACTCGTCCTCCAGCGACAACTCTTTCTCGATGCCGTGCAGCGCCCCCGCGATCAGCGCGGAGATCGCGAGATAGGGGTTCACGTCGCCGCCCGGCACCCTGTTCTCGACGCGCATGCCCTGGCCGTGGCCCGCGATCCGCAGGGCGCAGGTGCGGTTGTCGACGCCCCAGCGCAGCGCCGTCGGGGCGAAGGAGCCGTGCTGATAGCGCTTGTAGGAGTTGATGTTCGGCGCGAAGAGGAGGCTGAACTCGCGCATCGTGGCGAGGAGGCCGGCGAGGACCTGCTCCCCGATCGGCGACAGGTGGGCCGGGCCGTCACCGAGCATCGCCGAGCGCCCGTCCGCGCCGCGCAGTGAGAAGTGGATGTGGCACGAATTGCCCTCACGCTCGTTGGGCTTGGCCATGAACGTGAGCGCCATGCCCTCCAAGGCGGCGATCTCCTTGGCGCCGTTCTTGTAGATGACGTGGTTGTCGGCGGCGGTCAGCGCGTCCGCGTACCGAAAGGCGATCTCGTGCTGGCCGAAGTTGCACTCGCCTTTTGCGCTCTCAGGCACGAGCCCTGCACCCGCCATGTCGTTGCGGATGCGGCGCAGCAGCGGCTCGACCCGGGCCGTCCCGAGCAGCGAATAATCCACGTTGTACTGATTGGCGGGGGTGAGGTCCCGGTAGTTCTTTGCCCACGCCTGCTCGTAGGTGTCCTTGACCAGCAGGAACTCGAGCTCGGTGCCCGCGAAGGCCGTGAGGTCGTGCTCGGCGAGCCGATCGAGCTGGCGGCGCAGGATCTGCCGCGGCGAGGCGTAGACGGCCTCGCCATCGGTGGTCTCGAGGTCGGCGAGGACCATCGCGGTGCCGGGCTGCCAGGGGACGCGGCGCAGGGTGGCGAAGTCGGGTTTCATGACGAAGTCGCCGTAGCCGCTGTTCCACGACGACATCGCGTATCCGTCGACGGTGTTCATGTCCACGTCGACGGCGAGCAGATAGTTGCAGCCCTCACTGCCGCCGGACACCACCTCATCCATGAAGTAGCGGCCGTGCAGGCGCTTGCCCTGCAACCGCCCCTGCATGTCGGTGAGCGCGAGCAGGACGGTGTCGATGCTGCCGTTGTCGACGGCGACGTCGAGGTCCTCGATTTCCATGATGCAGTCCTATCGCAGGGGGCCGACAGTTTTCGGGGGCCGGGCGCGAAGCCCGGCCCCCGCGAACAAAGATCACTCCGGCGGGGCAGGCAGCGTCGGCTCGCCGTGCGCGGCTTTTTCGATCAGGTTCTGCTTCGGACCCGTGAACCATTTGCGTGCGCTCGCGAACCACCAGATCGTCGCGGCACCGACCACCACCAGGACGGCGATGATCGTGTAGTTGAAGTTGCTCGCGGTGATCGGACCCGCGGTGGGCAGCACGAAGAGCACACAGATGATCACGACCCAGACGATCGCGATCCAGCCGACCGGTGCGCTCCACTTGCCGAGGTTCCACGGCCCGGGCTGAAAATCGGGACTCAGCCGGCGCAGCAGCACCGGACCGACGTACGCGATGTAGAGACCGATGACCGCAATTGACGTCGCGGCGAGGTACGCGGTCGTGTTCCACAGCGACGGCAGAACCAGGATCGTGCTGATAGTCACACAGAGCCAGATCGAGTTGGTGGGCGTACCCGTGCGGGGGTTGACCTTCTTCCAGAGCCGCGAGCCGGGCAACGCACCGTCACGCGAGAACGCGTACGCCATCCTGGAATTTGCCGTCACGGAGGCCATGCCGCAGAACCATTGCGCAACCATGCAGATGAGCAGCAGGAATGTCCCGAGATCGTGCCCCACCGCGTCGATGAAGATCTGCGCGGGCGGCAGCCCCAGATCGGTGGTCCGCTCGGCCTCGTAGTCCTGAATGGACCACGTGATGGCGACGAGCAGCACAAACCCGGCGATCACCGAGACCACTACGGAGAGCACGATTCCACGCGGTGCAGCCCGCGCCGCGTCATGCGTTTCTTCCGCGACATGCGCAGAAGCGTCATACCCGGTGTACGTGTACTGCGCCATCAACAATCCGACCAGCACCGCGTACGCGCCGGCCCCCGTGAACGAGAAGCCGGTCTGGTTCTGCACCTCGAAGAACACTTCCGAGATCGGCTTGTGGTTGTCCGGGACGACCGCCAGCACGACGACGATGACAGCGACACCGACGAGGTGCCACCACGCACTGACGTCGGAGAGCATCCGGACCAGACTCACGCCGAACGTGTTCAGCAGGCCGTGCGCGATGATGATGACCAGGAAGATCAGGAAGGTACGCCCGGTCGTCACCTCCATGTCGAAGGTCAGACTCAGGAACGCGGCTGTCGTGATCGCCGCACCGAAGTCGATCGCCGCGGTGACAGCGACCTCGCCGAGGAAGTTGAACCAGCCCACGAACCAGGCCCACGCCGCCTTGTTGCGTTTGGCGAGCGCGGCGGCCCACCAGTAGAGGGCCCCGGCGGTGGGATAGGCGGAGCAGACCTCCGCCATCGCGAGGGCGACAAAGGTGACCATGACACCGACGAAGAGCCAGCCCAGGGTGATGGCAACCGGCCCGCCGGCAGTCATGGCGATCCCGTACGACGTGATGGCGCCGGCCAGGATGGAAATGATGGAGAAGGAGACCGCGAAGTTCGAGAAGCCGGACAGTCGGCGATGCAGTTCCTGCTGGTAGCCGAGCTGGGCGAGGCGTTCTTCGTCGGTACTGGGGACAGGGTCAGCACTCATCAAAGGCTCCCTAGACCGAGGGGCAGCTGTGACCTGGGCCACCGCCGTTCGGTGATGATCTACCCGCAGTGTTACCAACGTCAATGCGCTGAGTTAATTGCGTTGCCGCCCGCCGGGCACACCCCCACACTCGTAGACATGTCAGGGCAATGGAAGACGTGGTGCGGCATATGCCGCACAGCGCCAGACGGACGCAGGCCGGCCGCAGCCGACCGCCGTCCAGCCCTGCCGGTGTTCTGACGCTGCTTCCGACAGCGCGCGAGCCCTCGGCAGGCATCGCGAACACCGCCGGAGCCTCTCCGGCTCCCCACCCGCGGCGGCGCGGGGCGTGGTCACCTCTCTCCGACGCAGCTTCCGGCTGTGCCACGCGCCCGCCCCGCGCCCCGCATCTCCACCTCAGCATCTCCACCTCAGGCAGGCTTCTTTACCGAAAAGTCCAAAAAATCTACAGCGGCGACTCTAGAAAATACGCCGTGACGGGCCTAACGTGATCTGGGTCGGCCACGCACAGCCGGCAAGTAACTGGTCAGGCAACTGGCCAGGCAACTGGTAGAGACGCTGAGTTGGCTAAGGAGGACGAGATACCGCAGCAACGCGCTTTCGTAACGTCCCCGACCCGACGAGAGGTGATCGCCGCCGATGCCCATCACCCAGGCCATCCGCTAGCGGCACGCAGGCGGATTGACCGAGCCGACGACGGTCGGCATCAGAATTGAACAGCCAAGGCCCCGGTAACCCGCCGGGGCCTTGGACTATGTCCGGCCCCTCAACCACAGCGCCAAATCAGCCAGCCCTCGGCCCGCCCGCCGCCGCTCCCCCATCGGCAATCAACCGGCCCGGTTCCGGCTACCCCCGCCTTCCCTCGTCCATAAACAGCCAGGCGCTTTCCCTCGTCCGCAAACAGCCAGGCGCCTTCCCTCGTCCGCAAACAGCCAGGCGCCTTCCCTCGTCCACAAACAGCCAGGCGCCTTCCCTCGTCCGTAATCAGCCAGGCCTCGCCCCTCGTCGGCACCTCTCCCGGAAAGGCACCATGAGCACTGCTTTCGACGACGCGGACTTCCCGGCGTACACCATGGGCCGGGCCGCGAAGATGATCGGCGTAACCCCCGCCTTCCTCCGCAGCCTCGGCACCGCCGGCCTGATCGAGCCGGAACGCTCCCACGGCGGCCACCGCCGCTACTCCCGCCATCAGCTCCACCTCGCCGGCCGCGTCCGCCAACTCCTCAACGAGGGCGTCCTACTGGCCTCCGCCTGCCGAATCGTCACCCTCGAGGACCGCCTCGACGCCGCCCACCGCCAGATCCTCAACCTCGGCGGCACCCTCACCCCGGACGACGACGCCAACACCCCCACAGCAACCCACCCCGACATCGCCACCCCGCAGTACTACTCCGCACCCCAACCCAACCGCTCCCCTTCCTCCCCCTGACCGGCCCAGACCCGACCGGCCCGGACCCGACCGGCCCGCCCTGACCGGCCCGCCCTGACCGGCCCGCCCTGACCGGCCCGCCCTGACCGGCCCGCCCTGACCGGCCCGGACCTGACCGGCCCCTGGCTCTGACCGGCCCCGACCTGATCGGCCCGCTCTGACCGGCCTCAGCTCAGCCCGACCGCGGTGAGACTCGCGTCCCAGAGCCGCCGCGCCCGCTCGGGGCTGGTCGAGCGCCCCGTAGCGGCGAACGGCCGTCGCCACGCGAAATACCCGCCCGGCACCAGCGCGGCCGGGTCGTTCGCCAGCCACAGCAACGTCTCCGCGCCCTCTTCCACGCCCCGGAACGCCATCGGCACCAGTTTCGCCAGCGCCCACAACGGACTCCGCCCGCCAAAACCACTGCGAACAAGACCGGGAAAGAAACAGGTCGCAACGATGTCGTACGCCGTCCAGCGCCGCGCCGCCTCCACCGTGAAGAGCAGATTGGCCTGCTTTCCCGCGCCATAACCCAGCCATCGACTCAGCTGCAGCCGCCCGGGCCGGTTGACATCCAGCGTCCCCCACGCCTCGGCCAGCGAACCGGTCGTGACGATTCGGGCCGGTTCTTCCGGTGTCGCAGCCGCCCGCAGCCTGTCGACCAGCAGATTGGCCAGCAGGAACCCGCCCAGATGGTTGACCTGCACACCAAGGTCGAACCCGTCCACGGTCCGGTGGCGGGCCCGCGCGAGCTGACCGGCGTTGTTGACAAGCACGTGGATCAGCTCGTGCTCGTCCGCCACCCGGCGCCCCACCTCCCGCACCTCGTCCAGCACCGCGAAATCCGCCCTGTACGCCGCCGGCGTCCGCCCCGAGGCCTCTCGCACCGCCTCGACCGCCGCCTGCAGCCGACCGGGGTCGCGCCCCAGCAACACCACCTCGTCGCCACCGCGCGCCAACGCCGTCGCCCCGGCCAGCCCGATTCCCGAGCTGGCCCCTGTCACCACCACAGTCCGCCCCACCGAAGCATTCGACCATCCGCCCCCGGCTAGCGTTGCAGCCATGCCGAAGATCACCGCCGAACCGGCCACCACCAGGGGCGACGCACGTGATGCCATCCTTGCTCGCATCCTGGGCGGAGCGGCGGGCGGCGCGGTCCTGACGGGCGCGGTGGTCATGCTCGTGACGCTGGTCGCGACCCCCGGATCGTGGCTGGCGGGGTACGTCAGCGAGACCGGGACCGCGGGACTGCGGTTCGCTGTCGCGTACCGAATAGGGCTGATCCTGCTGGCAGCCGGTGTTGCACTGCTGGGACTCGCCCTGCGGCCCGCGCCCCGCCCCATCGCCGCGTTGTTCGGCATCGCGGCTTTCCTGGCCGCAGTCTCCGGAGTAGTGCCGTGCACCGACCAGTGCCCACTGCCGCCCTTCGAGCCGACCACCTTGAGCGATGTCGTGCACACGGCGGCGAGCATCATCGGGATGGTCGTGCTGGCAGGCGTGATGGTCATGATCGGTTTCTCCTCTCTGCTGCGCTCACCGGCATTGCCTCGTGTCCTGCCCTTCTCCGCCCCGGCCGTCGCGGCGTTCTTCCGGCCCGCGTCACGCCGGCTCTCCGCCGTCGGCGCGATGCTCATAGTCCCGCTGGGTGCCGCCCTGGGCCTGACCATGCTTCTTGCCGGCCGGGGCCCGGTGGGCGCCATCCTGGAGCGGCTCGCCCTGACCGTTGCCGTCAGCTGGCTGATCGGGATGAGCCTCTTGACGATATTACGTTCTTCCGTAAAAGTGGAGTCATGGAGCCGACCAAATCCCCATCACTCGAAAACCGGGTCACGGAGCTCGAGCGACGCGTCACCGAGCTGATCAACGAAGCTCGGCCAAGCACCCCTGCTCCACCCGGGGCCAGGCCCATCGACTTCTGGGCGCTCGACGGTCTGCGGTCGCGTGTCGACAAGGACAGCGCCGGTGCCGTTGTCTACACGGGGACCGTCGACCTACCGACCGGTGAGCACTACGACTGGCAGTTCGGCAACACCGTCGAGGACCTTCTCGAGGCCGACTGGTCCGATTGGGCATCGACGCTGGGCGCGCTCGGCCATCCGGTCCGGCTCCTGCTCCTGCGCCGGGTCCTCGCCGGCACACGCACGACTGCCGAGCTGGGCTCCGACGAGGCGCTCGGCACCACCGGCCAGCTCTATCACCACCTACGCCAGCTGGTGAACGCCGGCTGGCTCCGTTCCTCGGCGCGCGGCCAATACGCCGTGCCCGGGGAGCGCGTGGTCCCCCTGCTGGTCGTTCTGTCCGGAGCAAAGCCGTGATGAGACACCGGCCGGCAGGCGAGTGGGAGCAGGGCTGCGGGACCGGCGCCGACGCTTCGGGGTCGCAGCCATGACATCCCGCGACGACCAATGGCGACGCCCGGGCCCGACACCGCGGCAGCGACGCAGCGACCTGGTTATCGGCCTGACGGTCACAGCCGTCGCGGTGCTGAACGTCTTCGTGGCCCGCAGCGTTGGATTGTTCGCCAGCGATTCCGCCCCGGCACCCGCCGAGCAGGTTCTCTGGGCGCTGGCCGTCACTTTGCCGCTCTGCTGGCGACGCCGGTGGCCCACCGCGATGGCGATCACCATCGCGGTGGCATTTCTCGGCGGGCAGATGCGGGGCGCCCAGGAGCAGCAGTTGGCGTCCGGAGCCATCATCGCCGCGGTCTACACGCTCGGCGCCTGGGGACCCGATCGCCGCAGGTCAAAGCTTGTGCGGATGGCGATCATCGGCTTCATGTTCGGCTGGCTGTTCCTGGCGTGGTTCCTCTCACACGACCTGATGCCCGCCGGCGGCCCGCCCGGGTCCTCAGGTGAGCTACCGCCCCTGCTGGCGAGCCTCATCAACCCCGTGATCGTCAACGTAGCGCTCTTCGGGTTCGCCTACACCATGGGAGATTCGGCCTGGCAGTCCGCGCGTCGCCAGCATCGGCTGGAAGAGCAGACGACCGAGCTGATCGCCGCCCAGGCCCTGGCCAACGAGCGCGCGGTCATCGAGGAACGGCTCCGGATAGCCCGCGAGCTGCACGACGTGGTGGCCCATCACGTGTCCGTCATGGGCATTCAGGCCTCCGCCTGCCGACGGGTCCTCGACAAGGACCCGGGCCGGGCCCGGATCGCGTTGGCAGCGGTCGAGAGCAGCGCCCGGACAGCAGTGGACGAGCTACGCCGCATGCTCGGCGCAATGCGAACCACCGGTACCGCCACCGCCACCGGCAGCGGCACCGGCAGCGGCAGCGGCAGCGGCAATGCCGCCGGATCGGCCGCCGGCGTGGACCGGGTGGACGAGCTCGTCGAACGAGTCCGCGATGCGGGCCTTGCCGCCCGGTATGCGACGTTCGGCGACCCGGTGGCCGTGCCCGACTCGGTGTCGCAGGCAGCGTTCCGGATCATCCAGGAAGCGGTGACCAACACTTTGAAGCATGCACGGGCGACCACGGTGGACGTCCGGCTCCGCTACCTGACCGGCGAGCTGGAGGTCGACGTGGCGGATGACGGTCACGGCCGGATGGGAGCCGCTGCCACCAGCGGCATGGGCCTGATCGGTATGCGGGAGCGCGTCGCCGTTCACGACGGCACGCTGGAGATCGGGCCCCGCACCGGCGGCGGGTTCCGGGTCAGGGCGCGACTCCCCCTCCCCCGGGCCGCGGCAACGGCAACGGCAACGGCAACAGCGACAGCGACAGCAACGGCGGAGGCGAGATGATCCGGGTCCTGCTCGCCGACGATCATCACCTGGTCCGCACCGGCTTCCGGGTGATCCTGGAGATCGAGGACGACATCGAGGTCGTGGGCGAGGCGTCCGACGGGCTCCAGGCCATCGACCTGTCCCGTCGGCTGAAACCCGATGTCATCCTCATGGACGTCGAGATGCCCGGCATGAACGGTCTCGAAGCGACCCGGCAGCTGACCGCCGAAGATGGCCCCGCCGTGCTGATCCTGACGACATTCGACCGGGACGACTACCTCTTCGCCGCGCTGCGGGCGGGCGCGAGCGGGTTCCTGCTCAAGAACGACTCGCCGGAGTCCCTCACCGAGGCTGTCCGGGTGTTGGCAGCCGGGGACGGGCTGCTGGCGCCCTCGATCACGCGGCGGGTGATCGAGGCGTTCGCGACCATCGGGGCGCGCGACCGGGAGGCGACCCGGCTCGGCGAGCTGACCCCGCGCGAGCATGAGGTGTTCGTGCTGCTGGCCGGCGGGGCGACCAACGCCGAGATCGCGACGGAGCTCTGGCTCGGGGAGACAACTGTGAAGACACATGTCAGCCGGGTGCTCATGAAGATCGGGGCGCGGGACCGGACACAGGCCGTCGTCCTCGCGTACGAGCTGGGGGTGGTACGTCCTGGAGGATGACCGGGTCCTCCGCGAGGAGGACACGGGTTGTCCTTCGCGCGCCGGACGCGGTGAGAGCTGAGCGGCCCTAGCGTGAGGAGATGACCAACGTGCTGAGTGTCGACGCCGTCAGCCGCAGCTTCGGGGATCGTCAGGTGCTCAAGGACGTCTCGTTCCGGGTGGGCGCCGGGCGGATGACCGGTTTCGTCGGTGCCAACGGGGCCGGCAAGACCACCACCATGCGCATCATGCTGGGCGTGCTCGGTGCGGATTCGGGCGAGGTGCGCTGGCAGGACCAGCCGCTGACCCCCGCGATCCGCCAGCGCTTCGGCTACATGCCCGAGGAGCGCGGCCTCTATCCGAAGATGACCGTCGTCGACCAGATCGTCTATCTCGGCCGGCTGCACGGCATGACTGCGGCTGCCGCCCGCCAGAGCACCGACGCCCTGCTCGAGCGGCTCAGTCTCACCGATCGCGGCGGCGACCTGGTGGAAAAGCTGTCACTCGGCAACCAGCAACGGGTGCAGATCGCCGCCGCCCTCGTGCACAACCCCGAGGTGCTGGTGCTCGACGAGCCGTTCTCGGGCCTCGACCCGCTCGCGGTCGACGTGGTGCTGAGCGTGCTGCGCGACCGGGCGGCGGCCGGGGCTCCGGTGCTGTTCTCCAGCCACCAGCTCGACGTGGTCGAACGCCTCTGCGACGACCTGGTGATCATCGCCGACGGCACCATCAGGGCCTCGGGCAGCCGGCAGCAGTTGCGTGCGGATCACGCGTCGCCGCGGTTCCGGATCGAGGTCGACACCGATGCCGGATGGCTGCGTGACCAGCCCGGCGTCGCACTGGTCGACCTCGACGGCGCGAGTGCCGTCTTCGACCTGGCGCCCGACGCCGACGACCAGGAGGTCCTGCGCGCGGCTCTGGCTCGCGGAGCAGTCCGCGCCTTCGGGCCCGTTTCGCCCTCGCTCACCGAGATCTTCCGGGAGGTCAACCAGTGACCACGTTCGCCGCTGCCAGGCTGGTCGCCGCCCGCGAGGTGCGGATGAAGCTACGCGACAAGACCTTCATCTTCAGCACCGTGTTCTTCCTGTTCATCGCGATCGCCAGCACCATCGTGCCCGCCCTGATCGACGGCGGCGCCACCAAGGTCGCCGTCACCGACCGGGCTGCCGCGACCGCGTTGCAGAGCCAGGGCTTCGAAGTGACCGCGGTGCCCGACGACGCCGCCGCCGAGCGCCTCGTCCGGGACGGCGACGTCGAAGCGGCCGTGGTTACGGGGCCCCGGGTCCTCGCCATGGACGAAACGCCCTCCGATGTGGTCGAAGCCCTCAGCGTCGCCCCGCCGGTGCAGCTCCTCGAGCCGAGCGCGGTCAACCCGTTCCTGAAGTTCGTGGTGCCGTTCGCGCTCGCGTTCCTGTTCTTCATCACCTCGTTCACGTTCGGCATGCAGATCGCCCAGAGCGTCACCGAGGAGAAACAGACCCGCATCGTCGAGATCCTCGTGTCGAGCATTCCCGTCCGGGCATTGCTCGCCGGCAAGGTGGCCGCGATGACCCTGCTCGCCTTCGGGCAGATCGCCCTGGTCACGCTCGTGGCGTTCGTCGGGATGCAGATCGCCGACGTGGACACCGCCATCGTCAGCCAGGTGGGCCCCGCGATCGGCTGGTTCCTGCCGTTCTTCGTGCTCGGCTTCGTGATGCTGGCGACGCTGTGGGCGGGCGTCGGAGCGCTCGCCGCCCGGCAGGAGGACATCGCCGGCGCCTCCACCCCGCTGCAGATGGTGGTCATGCTGCCGTTCTTCGCGGTCCTCTTCCTCACGGACAACGAACCGGTCATGCGGATCCTGTCCTACGTGCCATTCTCCGCGCCCATCGCCATGCCGGTCCGCATCTTCAACGGAGAAACAGCTGTGTGGGAGCCGGTGGCATCACTGCTCCTGCTAGCGCTCTCCGCGGTGATCTTCCTCGGCGTCGGCTCCCGGATCTACGAAGGATCCCTGCTCCGCACCAACGGCCGCACATCCTTCGCCACGGCCTGGCGCAGCCGCTCCACCGTTTAGAGAACGGACAGAATCAGGCCACGCGACGGACGATCGCCAGCAGCGACTTCTCGACGTCCTCGATGGGGCGTTCCGGCTGGAAGACCAGCCAGTCCACCGCCACCACCAGGCCGACGCCGAAAAGCGCGGACGAGGCCACGCGTACGTCCAGGTCCGCGGGTAGATCCCCGGAGGTCACCCCGGCCTGGACGGTTTCGGCGATGACTTCGATGGCCTGCTCGCGGAGCAGCACGAGCGTCTGCTGCCACTCACGGTTGGTCCGCCACATCTCCGACAGCAGCAGCTGCGCGAAAGCCCGGTAACGGCGGATGTACTCGAGCTCAGCCCGTACGAGAGCATCCACCGCTTCCCGGGGTGGCAGGCCGGCCACCGCGGTCCGGAAGGCCTCTGTCAGCAGGCCGATCCCGTGCCGCAGGAGCTCCTCGAACAGAGCCGTCTTCGACGCGAAGTTGTAGTAGACCGTCCCTTTGGCGACCTTCGCACGGGTGGCGATGTCATCGACGGTGGTCGCGGAGAAACCCTGCTCGGCGATCAGCTCCACGGCCGCCTCGTAGAGACGCTGCCGCGTGTCGGTACGCCTGCGGGTTCTGCCGTCCACGGTTGTCAGATCACCAGCTCCGGATGCAGGTCGGACGGGGTCAGGCGACGCTTGCGGTGGGCCATCACGATGGTGAGCGCGAGTGCGCCGGCGCCGTACGCGAGAAGCGCGAGGAATCCGGTGACCACCGTACCTTCCGGACCCCCGTCGATCGTGTGGCGCATCGCCTCCACCACGTACGTCATGGGAAGCAACGGGTGGATCGCCTGGAAGAACCCGGGCGTGGTCTGCACCGGATAGGTGCCGCCCGACGACGTGAGCTGCAGCATCAGAAGGGCGAGCGCGAGAATCCGGCCGGCCGGGCCGAGCGCCGCACCGAGCAGTTGCATGATCGCGGCGAACGCCGTCGCCGTGGCCAACAGTAGTGCGAGCGTCGTCACGGGGTGTGCGGGGCTCAGACCGAGACCGAAGACTACGACGACAAAAAGCAGCAGGGCCTGCGCCAGCCCGATCGCCACGGCGGGCAGCAGGCCGGCGAGGGAGACCCGGTAGGAGGGTGCTCCCGACACGATGTAACGCCTGTTCAGCGGGCGTAGCACCATGTAGGTGATCATCGCACCGACCCAGAGGGCAAGGGCCAGGAAGTACGGCGCGAAGCCCACGCCGTAGGTCGCGGCCGGGTGCCGTACGGTGCGATCCAATTGCACCGGGTTGCTCAGCAGGTCCGCGCGGTTCGACGGATCGTCACCGAACGAGGGGATCTGGTCGGCGCCGTCAGTGAGTCCGGAGGCGAGCTGGGACGCACCGTTCTGCAGGTCACCGAGTCCGTCCGCGAGCTGCTCGCCGCCGCTCTTCAACGTGACCAGACCGCTGTCGAGCTGGCGGGCACCGGACCTGAGCTGGAAGATTCCGCCGCGCAGGTCCTCGGCGCCCGACTCGGCGGCGCTCGCCCCGGTGCTGACCTTCTTCGCGCCGGTGGCAAGCTGGCTGAGGCCGGAGGCGAACCGGTCCACGGTCGAGCGGGCGGTCGCGACGTCATCCGCGAGGTGCGGCGCTTCGGCTGCCACCTTGCGCGCATCAGCGGCGACGGTCCTGAGGCGCTTGCTCAGGGCGTTCAGGTCGGAGTTCCGGATGGTCGACTGCACCCGCTTGGCATCCTTGACCAGCTGGTTCGCGTACGCCCTGGCCTGCTCGACACCCGCGGTGTCATCCGGCAACCCGTTGAGGTACTTCTGCAGCCGCGTCGCATTCGTGACGGCGTCGTCCGCAGCGTCGTCGAGCCGGTTGACGTTACGGGCGAGCAGGTCGGCGCCGTCGGCGACCCGGTTGGCCGCGTCCTCGATGAGCTGGGCGTTTTCGCGCAGCAACGGGCCGGCCTTGTCCGCTACGCCGTCCACGACGTCGGAGAGCTGACGTCCGACGGCCGCGGCCTGCTGCGTACCCGTGGCGACCTGAGCCGCTCCCGCCTGCAGTGTCGCGAGTCCATCGGCGAGGTCGTCCGCGCCCTTCGCGGCCGACCCGAGACCGGACGAGAGCTGACCGGCGCCGTTCTCCGCATCGGAAAGGCCGCCGTTCAGCCGGTCAGCGCCCTTTTCGGCATCCGTCAGGCCATTGTCGAGCTTGTGCGCGCCGTCGGCGGCTTTCTGTGTCTGCGACTTGAGATCGGTGAACCCGATCAGCATCTTGTCGAAGTAACCGGACTGCGCGGATTGCGCGGCGGCGGCCCGGACCTCCGCGAACGCGGTGCGCGAGAAAACGCCGGCAAGGTAGTTCGTGGCGTCATCGTTGACGACGACGAGCTGCGCGGCCTTCGGGGTGGCGTCCTGGTCGGGGCCGGTCGTGAGGTTCGTGGAGAAGTCGCTCGGAATGCGCAACGACAGCTGATAACGACCGTCGGCCAGGCCCGCTTCGGCGCCTTTCTCATCGGTCACGTGCCAGTCGAAAACCTCGCGGTCGATCAGTTCCTTGGCAAGGTCCTGCCCGGCCTGCACCTTCGTCCCGTCGGTGGCCGTCGCACTGCTGTCCTCGACAACAAGCGCCGCCGGGATGTGGTTGAGCCGGCCGTACGGATCCCAGAACGCATAAAGGTAAAGCGCCCCGTAGAGCAGCGGAATCACACAGATGACAACCAGCGCTGCGACCGGCAGCCGCCCCCGCAGGAAACGGCGCAACTCGAAGCCCGCCAGGCGCATACTCGACAATCCAGTCATTTCTCGCTGTCTCCCTCGGAAGGACCAACCTCGGGTGCACCGAGCCGCACCACGGTGGTAACTCGCGATTCGTCAATTTCCCGAGCGGTCAGCAACACCGCGATGCCATCCGACGCCACGTCACCGATCAGGCCCCAGAGCTGCTCGCGCTCGTCGGCATCGAGGCCCTCGTCGGTGGCGTCCAGCGCAATGAGCTGCGGTTGCGCGATCCGGGCCAGGACCAGACCGAGAACCTGACGCTGGAACGGACTCAAGGCAAAGCCCCGCATCCCAGGATCGAGGCCTTTCAGATCAACCGAGGTTGCGGTCGAACGGCCGACGAGCAGGGCTCTTTCCCGGACATGTTCCGCGACGGTCAGCACGGATTCCGGCTCGGAAACGTCGGGCACATATCCGAGTGCCACCGCGCCCGTGAGATCGACCTGGCCCGCGGAAAGCTTGAAGCGGCGCGCGAGCGCCAGCAGAACGGTGGTGCGCCCGCTGCCGGGTGGCCCCACGATCGCGACCACGTCGCCCGGGGAAGCCGAGACGTCCAGGTCGCGGAAGAGCCATCGGCGATGGTGGCGGACGCCCGCCCCGCTCGCGTGGAGAACCGGCATGATGGACACTTTCGTTGAACTGACTGGTCAGTGCAAAAACATACTCCCGAAGGTCATCGACAGCCCGCGCACGTGTCGCACCTCACCTGTAGACCGACCCCGTGCGAACCGGGCAGGATCACAGCATGGTGACGCGATGGGGCATGACCGTCCCGCTGGGCGGGGTTTCACTGGCCGGGCACGACTCGGTCTTCGCGACGTTGACCGAGGCCGGGTTCACCGACTTCTGGTCGAGTGAGGTCAATGGCGCCGACGCGTTCACGCCACTGACCCTCGCGTCGGTCTGGCAACCACAGGCCCGCCTCGGCACCGCGATCGCCCCGGTCTTCACCCGTGGCCCCGGGCTGCTGGCAATGACAGCGGCAGCCCTCGCCGACGCCGCCCCGGGCCGGTTCCAGCTCGGCATCGGGGCATCCTCACCGGTCGTTGTGGGCGACTGGAACGCCGTCGACTTCACCCAGCCGTTCGCGCGCAGCCGCGATGTCCTGCGCTTTCTCCGAGCGGCCCTGGCCGGCGACATGGTCGACGAGACCTACGAGACATTCCAGATCCGCCGTTTCCGCCTGGAGCGCCCGCCGGCGACGCCGCCCCAGCTCCTGCTCGCCGCCCTGCGTCCGGGAATGCTGCACCTCGCCGCCGCCGAGGCCGACGGCGTCATCCTCAACTGGCTGGCGGCAACCGACGTCCCCCAGGCCCTGGCCGAGGTAAAGACCGATAAACCCGACTTCGACGTGGTAGCCCGCATCTTCGTCTGCCCCACCGAGGACCACGAATACGCCCGCGCCGTCGGCCGGCGCATGATCGCCGCCTATCTGACGGTGCCGGCGTACCTGGAGTTTCATCGCTGGCTGGGCCGCGAGCCGGCCCTCGGCCCGATGTGGAAAGCCTGGGCCGCGGGCGATCGCCGGGCCGCCCTGGCCGCCATCCCCGACGAAGTGGTCGACGAGCTGATCGTCCACGGCACCCCGGCCGAGTGCCGGGCCCACGTGAACCGCTACGCCGAAGCCGGCGTGACCGTCCCGGTCATGGCCCTGATCCCGACCCCCGAGCTGGAGAAAGACGCCCTCGGGGTGCTGACCGCCCTGGGCCGGAACTAAAAAGAAGGCGCGCTCCGCAATCGGAGCGCGCCTTCCCTGCAAGCCTGGTTGATCACTCGCTGTCGGCGAGGATCGCGTAGAGCTTGCGCTTGGTTTCGTTGAGGACCTCGAGCGCCTTCTGGCGCTGCTCCGGGGTGCCGTTGAAGCCGACCTGGCGCAGGGCGCTCATGATGCCGACCGCGGCATCGCGGAAGTCCGCGACCTGCGACATGGTGTCGTCGCTGAACTGCGCCCACGGCGGGTTCTCCGCCGCGGTCTGGGCTTCCGGGCGCCCGTCCTCGGTGAGGGTGAAGCGCTTCCGCCCACCGGTGGCCTCCGCCACGATCAGGCCCTCGTCCTCCAGGAGCTGGAGGGTCGGGTAGACCGAGCCCGGGCTGGGCCGCCAGATGCCGCCCGTGCGGCTCTCGAGCTCCTGGATCATCTCGTAGCCGTGCATCGGCCGCTCGAGCAGGAGCGCGAGCAGAGCCGGGCGGACGTTGGGCCGGCTGCCGCGGCCGCCGCGGCGTTGGCCTCGAGGGCCGCCGCCACCATGACCTTCAGGCCCCCAGCCGCCAGGGCCACCGAAGCCGCCCTGACCCGGACCGCCGAACGGGAATCCCGGCGGGAACCCGAATCCGCGCATCCGACCCTCGTGCAGGTGACGCATGTGTTCGTGCCTCATGATCTTCTCCGATCTGTTGTCGATAGTTAGACGATATATCGGCAACGTGTCGGTGACAAGGGAGCACACCCAGGTTTTTCGATAGGGAGGGGCGGGTGAGGTGTCAGACGCCGTGAATCTGGCAATGTGTTACCCGTGCTGACTGTGCCCATCCGCCAACTCGGTGAGTCCGAGCGGGCCACGGTCGAGCGGATCCTCGACCAGGACCCTTACGCCGGTGCTCAGATCGCCGAGCGGGTAGCGGCTCACGGGCTCAACTGGTGGCGTTCCGACGGCCGCATCTACGGCTACGGACCCGCGCGCCGCATCGAGTCGGTGTGCTGGTCAGGAGCGCATCTCGTGCCCGTGTGCACGACTCCCCCGGCGATCGCGGCGTTCGCGGAGCTGCTCGGCGCCGACCCCCGGATCTGCTCATCGATCATCGGCCGCTCCGAAGCGGTCCTGGACCTGTGGGACAGACTCGGCGGCCACTGGGGCCCGGCCCGCGACGTCCGCCCCCACCAGCCCCTGCTGGTCGCCGACCGCGAAGCCCCCATCACCCCCGACCCCGACGTGCGCCTGGTCCGCTCCAACGAGGTCGACCAGCTCTTCCCCGCCGCCGTCGCGATGTACACCGAAGAGGTCGGCGTCTCCCCCCTGCTCGACGACGGCGGCCGAGGCTACAAACGCCGAATCGCCGAGCTCGTCCGCGGCAAACGCGCCTACGCCCGCTTCATCGGCGACCGAGTGATCTTCAAAGCCGAGCTGGCCATAGTCACCCGCCGCACCACCCAGGTCCAGGGCGTCTGGGTAGACCCCGAATTCCGAGGCCAAGGCCTAGCCTCCTCAGCAATGGCCGCAGTCGTCCGCGACGCCCTCCACCGGGTCGCCCCCACCGTCAGCCTCTACGTCAACGACTACAACACACCCGCCCGCCGCGTCTACGCCCGCTGCGGCTTCATCCAACAGGGCAGTTTCGCAACCGTCCTGTTCTAAAACCCCACAAGTTCGACACCCCTATAAATACGCACGCCCCCTCCACAACCGCACCCCCACGCCCCGAGCCTCCCCCGCAATCACCTGCCACTCAAGCTGAATAAACGCGACAACCGGCGACGGTGCATAGCCCCGCCCGGCCTCACTCTCCGACGCCCGGCCCGCCGCACAGTGCTTGCCCCGGGCCGACGTCACTGACTAACGCCAGAACCACCCACGGTGCATGACCCCCGCCGCCCTCACCCACTAACGCCAAGACCGCCGGACGGTGCACCACCCCCACCGACGTCACTCACTGGCGCCCGGACCGCCGCCGGGAGTCCATCGCGGCTCGGCATCGCGCGCAACCCGACCGGAGGATGGCCGGACCCGGCAGCGTCCTGCAACGCCCGCCCCCATCCGAGCAACACCGAAAGCACATTCGCCTTCTTCCCGCCAGCCCAGTCCCACACCCCCCGACCGCGTCCTCGCCGCGTTCACTACCCAACCGTGGCCCGCGGACGCCCTCACATTCCAACCGTGGCCCGCGGACGCCCTGGTATTGCGGGAACGCAAAAGGGCGCACCCCCAACCAGGGATGCGCCCTCAAGCCGTTGCCGGATAAATCAGTGCACGGTGACCTGAGCGCCCGGAAGAAGGTCGCGCAGCTCGTCGGGGAGCTCCGCGCCCATCTGGTCGGCGAGGCGCAGGGCCTCCTCGACCAGGGTCTCCACGATGATCGATTCGGGGACGGTCTTGATGACCTGGCCCTTCACGAAGATCTGGCCCTTGCCGTTGCCGGATGCGACGCCGAGGTCGGCTTCGCGGGCCTCGCCGGGTCCGTTGACGACGCAGCCCATGACCGCGACGCGCAGCGGGACCGGGAAGCCTTCGAGGGCGGCGGTGACCTGCTCGGCGAGGGTGTAGACGTCGACCTGGGCGCGGCCGCAGGAGGGGCAGGAGACGATCTCGAGGCCACGCTCGCGCAGGCCGAGGGACTCGAGGATGCCCTGGCCGACCTTGATCTCCTCGACCGGCGGGGCGGAGAGGGAGACGCGGATCGTGTCGCCGATGCCCTCGGCCAGCAGGGCACCGAACGCCACCGCGCTCTTGATCGTGCCCTGGAACGCCGGGCCGGCCTCGGTCACGCCGAGGTGCAGCGGGTAGTCGCACTGCTGGGCGAGCAGCCGGTAGGCGCGGATCATCACGACCGGGTCGTTGTGCTTGACCGAGATCTTGATGTCGCGGAAGCCGTGCTCCTCGAAGAGCGAGCATTCCCAGAGGGCCGACTCGACGAGCGCCTCGGCGGTCGCCTTGCCGTACTTCTCGAGCAGGCGCTTGTCGAGCGAGCCCGCGTTGACGCCGATGCGGATCGGGGTGCCGGTCGCGGAGGCCGCCTTGGCGATCTCCTTGACCTTGTCGTCGAACTGGCGGATGTTGCCCGGGTTGACCCGGACAGCCGCGCAGCCGGCGTCGATCGCGGCGAAGACGTACTTCGGCTGGAAGTGGATGTCGGCGATGACGGGGATCTGCGACTTCTTGGCGATCGCGGGCAGCGCCTCGACGTCGTCCTGGGACGGCACCGCGACCCGGACGATCTGGCAACCGGAGGCGGTGAGCTCGGCGATCTGCTGGAGCGTGGCGTTGACGTCGCTGGTCAGCGTGGTGGTCATCGACTGCACGCTGACCGGCGCGCCGCCTCCGACGAGCACGCCGCCGACGTTGATCTGACGGCTGAGACGGCGCTGTGCCAGCGGCGGCGGGGGCACAGCGGGCATACCGAGACTGATTGCGGTCATTTCACACTCACCTGGAGAAGATCGAGATCGGGTTGACGACGTCGGCGGTGATCGTCAGCAGCGTGAACGCGCCACCGATCAGGATGACCGCATATGTCAACGGCATGAGCTTGTAGTAGTCGACGCGGCCCGGGTCGGGCTTCTTCAGACGAGCGTAGAGCCACGATCGGAATCTTTCGAACCAGGCGATCGCGATGTGACCACCGTCCACCGGCAGCAGCGGCAGCAGGTTGAAGAGCCCGATGAAGACGTTCAATGAGATGAACACGCCCAGGAACACCTCGGGCACGCCGCGCTCGATGGCCTCGCCGCCCAGCCGGCTGGCGCCGACCACGCTGATCGGGGTGTCGGGGTCGCGTTCGTCACCGGTGATGGAGTGCCAGAGCGCGGGGATCTTCTCAGGGATGCGGCCCAGTGCCGCGAACGACGCCTTCACAAGCGTCCAGCCGTATTCGAAGCTCTTCGGCACGGCTTCGCCCGCGTTATAGGTGACCAGGCCGGGAACCGTGATGTCCGGGCCGATACCGGCCACTGCGACCTCGGTCACCTTGCCGTCCGGGTCGTCGATCGGCGCGCGCTGGCCCAGGATCAGGTCGACCGAGGTGGTGGCCGCGGTGCCGTCGCGGGTGTAGCTCACCGGCACGGAGCCCTTGGGCAGCGACCGGATCACATCGGTGAGCTGGCCGTAATTCTGGATCGCGGTGGTGCCGACGCTGGTGATCACGTCGCCGCGCTGCAGTCCCGCCACGGCGGCGGGTGCCTTCGGGTCGGATGCCGCGCAGCCGGCTTCGGAGATCACGATCTGCGCGCACTCACCGATGGTGATCCGCGCGGGCTGCGCACGCTGCTCGGCGGCGGTGTCCGGGTAGGCCGGGTTGGGCA
Organism: Winogradskya humida; assembly: GCF_016862215.1. Lineage (GTDB taxonomy): Bacteria > Actinomycetota > Actinomycetes > Mycobacteriales > Micromonosporaceae > Actinoplanes > Actinoplanes humidus. Next base: position 197,662 of record NZ_BOMN01000057.1, on the reverse strand, counting down.
GGCCGACGAAGATCGCCATGAACCAGGTGGCGACGATCGCCAGGATGAAGTGGGTGATGGAGCCCGCTGACATGACGACCGTCCGCTGCCAGAGCGGGAAGCGCCACATAGCGCGCGGCTGGTCCTCGGGCAGGATGTCGTCATCCTGCGGTGTCATGCCGACGATCTTGCAGAAACCGCCGAGCGGGATGGCTTTCAGGCCGTATTCGGTCTCGCCCCGGTGGAACGAGAAGATCGTCGGACCGAAGCCGACGAAATACTGCGTCACCTTCATACCGAACCGCTTGGCGGTGATCATGTGGCCCAGCTCGTGCAGGCTCACCGAGATCAGGATCGCGAGCGCGAACGCCGCCGTCCCCAACCAGTACAGCATCAGGCTCCTTCAGCCGCAGTCGCGATCATTCGCTGTGCCTGGGCCCGAGCCCACGCCTCCGCGGCGAGCACCTCGTCGACGGTACCCGGTGGGCCGAAATCGGGGGCCGCCGCGAGCACCGCCGAGATGGTGTCGACGATGCTCAGAAAAGGTAGCCGACCGGACACGAACGCGGCCACACACTCCTCGTTGGCGGCGTTGTAGATCGCGGGCCGGCAATTGCCCTCGCGCCCGGCCGCCTTGGCCAGCTCGACGGCGGGGAACGCCTCGTTGTCGAGCGGGCGCAGCTCCCAGTTGTGCGCGAGAGTCCAGTCGACCGCCGCAGCCGCTCCGGGCACCCGATCGGGCCACGCCAGCGCCAGCGCAATGGGGAGGCGCATGTCGGGCGGGCTCGCCTGCGCGAGCGTCGAGCCGTCGGTGAACTCGACCAGCGAGTGCAGCACCGACTGCGGGTGCACCATGACCTCGATGTCGTCATAGGCCACGTCGAACAACTCGTGCGCCTCGATCACCTCGAGCCCCTTGTTGACCATGGTGGCCGAGTTGATCGTGACGACCGGGCCCATGTCCCAGGTCGGGTGTTTGAGCGCCTCGTCGGGCGTGACGTTCGTCAGCTCGCTGCGCCGCCGGTCGCGGAACGCCCCGCCGCTGGCGGTCAGCACCAGCCGGCGCACCTCCCGCTCGCTGCCGCCCCGCAGGCACTGGGCCAGCGCGGAGTGCTCGGAGTCGACGGGGACGATCTGCCCCGGCCGGGTCACCGCGGCCTTGACCAGCGAGCCGCCGGCGACGAGGGACTCCTTGTTGGCCAGCGCCAGGGTGTGCCCGGCGCGCAGCGCGGCGAGTGTCGGAGCAAGCCCGAGACTCCCCACAACCCCGTTGAGCACGACGTCACAGGGCCACTGGGCGAGCTCGGTCATCGCCTCCGGTCCCGCCACGATCTTGGGCAGCTTGAAGTCACCGGTGGCCCAGCCCCGCTTCTGCGCCTGCGCGTAGAAGGCGAGCTGGAGATCCTGCACCACGCTCGACCGGGCCACGCCGACGACGTCGACCGCCAGCTCCAGCGCTTGCGCCGCGAGCAACTCGACATTGCCCCCGCCGGCGCCGAGCCCGACGACCCGGAACTGATCCGGGTTACGCCGCACTATGTCGATGGCCTGGGTGCCGATTGACCCGGTGGAACCGAGCAGGACGAGCTCTCGCATGACTGACATCTTCCCGGACGCGCGCTCGTACCCGCGCACCCCCTGTGGATAACTCAGGGAGTCGCAGGCCGGACGCCGATAGAACGGGGAGCGGGCGGTTCCGCCGCCGTGGTCGCGCCACGGTTGCGCAGGATCGTGCGCAGGTCGCTCAGCCGCTCCGGGGACAGGCCGGCAACCGGGATCGGAACGAACTGGGACTTGTTGACCCGGATCAGGATCTGGTCGCGGAGTTCGTCGATCCCGGTCACCGCCGCCCAGCTCCAGTTCGTCGTGGCCAGGTCGCTCATCGTGGTGAAGCCGGTCTCGTCAAAGGTGTACGTCAGGGGCCGCGCCACCAGCCGCTCGCTCACGCCGACCGCACGCCGCACCGCGATCACCGGGCAACCCACGGCCAGGAAAAGCCCGAGGACGACGTCGACCACCGAGAGAAAGACATCGCCGCTGAGCAGCGGAAACGTGACCACTCCGACGGCTGTCACCACGCCGCCGAGCCAGCGGACCAGCAGGATGCGGGAGCGGGAGATGTGCCGGACGGCGGCGGCAAGCAGGCGGCGATCCGGCTGGGCTTGGAAAGTCAGCGACAGGGTCGGGATCGTAGCGGCCCACGGGGTATGTGAGGGGGCATGCGGAACCTGCTGCGAAAACTGGCACTGCCCTTCCGCCCTTTGCGGGGGCGCGACCTGGCGTTGCATGCCGCCGCTGTCACTTTTTACGCCGGAATCGCCGTGGTTCCGGTCGCGCTGCTTGCCATCTGGATCACGGGGCTGATCGCGGGGGCGGACCGCGTACGAAATCTGACCGGGCGCACGATCGCCGCCCTGCCGGACTCCATCGGGGCGCCGCAGGCGCTCGACCGCCTGATCGACGCGGGCCTGCACCTGACGCCGGTCCTCGCCCTGGCGAGCCTGCTGCCCGCGACCCTCTACGGAGAGGGGCTACGTCGGGCCTTCGTGTCCCTGCGCGAGCCGGGCGAGTCACTGGTGGGCTGGCGCGGCCGCCTGCTCTGGTTGCCGCTGCTGGCCGCTGCGCCCGCACTGCTGCTGAGCCTGTTTCTCGCGCTTCCGGTCACCAGCGGACTATGGGTACGCGGCGGCTGGTACTCAGTTGCCGGCGTGATCCTCTCCTTCCTGGCGACCTGGCTGGTCCTGACACCCGTCGTCATCTGGGTCTACCGCGGGGTCGCGCCCGGGCGTCCCGAATGGCTCGCCACCGTGCTCGTCGGTTCGTTCACCGCCGCGAACCTCTCCGGATTCCTGCACGGTTTCGTGCTGTTCTGTTCGCTGCCGCTCGACCTGGGCGTGCCGTTCGGCGGCTTCACCGAGATCGGCGGGATGGTCGCCGTCGGTCTCTGGCTCTACCTCTTCCACGTGATCGTGCTGGCCGGTTACGCCGCGACGCAGAGTGCCAGCACCTATCAGCGGGCTAGACGGGCACGGACTGCTTCTCCGGTGCCGGATGCGCGCTCTCGTGAATCCCGTAGCGCGAGTAGAAACGGCCCAGAACACCCGGAGCCCACCAGTTCCACCGGCCCAGCAACCGCATCGTCGCCGGCACGAGCAACGCCCTGACGAGCGTCGCGTCCACCAGGATCGCCACGATCATGCCGACACCGATGGTCTTGATGACGGTCACCCCGCCGGTGGCGAAGCCCGCGACCACGGTGATGAGCAGCAGCGCCGCGGCCGTGATGATGCCACCGGTGTGCTGCAGCCCGGTGGCGACCGCGGTCGTGTTGTCGCCGGTGCGGTCCCACTCCTCCCGCACGCGAGAGAGCAGGAACACCTCGTAGTCCGTGGCCAGCCCGAAGAGCACGGCCAGCACCAGGATCATGTTGCTGGGCTCGATGAACCCCGTGGACTCGAAGCGCAGCAGGCCCTCGAGATGCCCGTCCTGGAAGATCCAGACGACCACGCCGAAGGACGCGCCGATCGAGACGACGTTCATGAGCACTGCCTTGATCGGCAGCAGCACGGACCCGAAGGCCAGGAAGAGCAGCACCATCGTGGCGACCGCCATGATCAGCGCCATCCATGGAAGGTGTGCCGCGAGGCTCTCGAGCAGGTCGAGGTCGATCGCCGGTGGACCGCCCACGAGAACTCCCGGGCCGGCCAGATCGCGGATCTCCGACACGAGCTCGCGCGCCCCGGCCCGGCTCAGATCGTCCGGGTAGCTGACTGTGATCAGCGAGGCCGTGCCCCGCTGAGCGGTGACCGTTGCGCTCGTCACATCGGGCAGGGCCGAGACCTGGCTGGTCAACTCTTCGGCGGGCCCCGGAACGAAGACAGTGATCGGGCTCTCACCACCGCCGGGGAAATCGGCGGCGAGCCGCTCCCCGACGACCCGCGCCCCGCTGCCGGCGGGAAGGACCCGCTCGTCGAAACCGCCGAACTCGACGCGCAGGAAGGGCACGGCGAAGGCTGCCAGAACGGCGAGGACGCTCACGGCGTACCAAACAGGTCTCTTCATGACGCTGTGCGCGAGGCGCGCCCATGCGCCTGAGCCCTCTCTCCGCTCGCGCTGGGGCAGTGGGATGCGCAGTTTGTCGATGCGATGCCCGAGCAGGGACAGCGCCGCGGGCAGAACCGTGAGTGCCGCCAGCATGGCCACGAGCACGGCGGCCATGCCCCCGATGGCCATGCCACCCAGGAAGGGCTGCGGGAAGATCAGCAGGCTGGAGAGCGCCAGGACGATGGTCAGACCCGACACCGCGACCGTACGCCCGGCCGTCGCCACCGTGATCCGGATCGCGGCGGGCACGTCCTCGCCGCGCGCCAGCTCCTCGCGGAAGCGGCTGACGATGAACAGCGAGTAGTCGACGGCCATGCCCAGCCCGAGCAGGGTGATCACGTTGATCGCGAAAACCGAGATGTCCGTGAAGGTCGTGAGGGCTCGCACGGCCACAAACGATCCGAGGATGGCAAGACCCCCGATGACCAGGGGTGACAGGGCCGCGATCAGGCCCCGGAAGATCAGCACCAGCAGCACGAGCAGGACCGGCAGCGAGAAGATCTCGGCCCGGGTGATGTCCTTCTCGGTCTGGGTGTTGGCCTGATCGGTGAACGCGACCAGCCCGCCGACCTGCGTTTGCAACCCGCTCGCGGAGAAAGCGGGCTCGATGCGGTGATAGGCGGCGGTCTTGGCGTCCTCGTCATCCGAGCGCAGGTAGATCGCCGCGTAGGTGGCGTGCTTGTCGGCACTGACCAGGGCGGGAGGGGCTTGTGCGTCGGTGTAGGCGGCGACCTGGTCGACGTCATCGGACTGCGACCGGGTCCGCGCCACGGCATCGGTCACCGCTGTGCGGAATGTCGGATCATCGACTGTCGTCGCGTCGCTGGACCACAGCACGATGAGATCTGGGTCACGCTGACCGAGCTCTCGCGCGATGGTCGCTGCGGCCCGATTCGACTCGCTGCCCAGGTCGGCGTAGCCCCCGCCGGTGAGTGCGCCGAACACGCCCGCACCCCAGGTCGCACCGGCGACGACCACGGCGCACGCGGCAGCCACGACCCACCAGCGGACCCGGACGACCGCTCTGCCCCACCATCCGAACACGTGTTCTTCTTACCCGGTCCGGACCCGGTTCGCGACCCTGGGTCATAAGTCCGATTGGCCGGGAACGGCGGCTCCTTCGACGCGCTAAAGTCGGCGCTCATGAACGCTCTGCCGTCGCGTGCTGACGTAGTGATCATCGGATCGGGCCACAACGGCCTGGTCTCCGCGGTGCTGCTCGCCCGCGCGGGGCTCTCCGTGGTGGTTCTGGAGGCGGCCGATCAGCTCGGCGGCGCCACCCGCACGGAGCACCCGTTCGCCAAGGTCCCCGGTCTCGGCCAGTCGACCGGCTCCTACCTGCTCGGCCTGATGCCGCCTGAGCTGCTGAAACTCCTCGACGTCGACATCCCGGTGCTGCGTCGTGATCCGCATTACTTCCTCCCGACGCCGGGCGGGCCGGGCGCGCCCTACCTGCTGTTCGGCACCGACCGCGAGGCCACCCGCGCCCGGATGGAGAAGTTTTTCTCCCCGCGCGACATCGCCGCCGACGAGGCGCTCCAGGTGGAGATCGCCGCGCTGCGAGCCGACCTGGCTCCCTCCTGGCTGCAGGAGCCCGGGTCCGTCGAGGACATCGCCGACCGGCACATCCGGCCGCAGCTGCAGAGCACGTTCATCGACCTCGTGCGCGGCTCGGTCGCCGACTATCTCGCCCGCTTCGGGTTCAAGAGCGAGCTCCTCATGAGCATGTACGCCGTCACCGACGGGCTCTCCGGGCTGAACGCCGGCCCCGACGACCCGGGCACGGGCCACAACTTCCTGGTCCACAACATGTGCCGCCTCCCGGGCGCGGACGGCACCTGGATGATCGCGGCGGGCGGCATGGGCACGGTCTCCCAGACCTTCGCGTCCGCGGCACGCTCAGCGGGTGCCCAGATCTTCACGGGTACGCCGGTGAGCGCTGTAACGGTCGACCACGGCGCAGCAAGCGGTGTGGCACTGGCCGACGGCCGGACGATCACCGCTCGCGTGGTCCTGGGCGCCTGCGACCCCTACCAGCTGATGTCGCTCGTGCCCGAGGGCGCGTTACCGGCCGAGCTGACGTCACGCATGGAGTCGGTGCGGCGCACGGGCACCACGCTCAAGCTCAACATGGCTCTGTCGGGTCTGCCGCAGTTCTCCTGCCTGCCCGCTGACGCCGCGTCCCCGTTCGGCTCGACCATCCACCTGCTGCCCGGCTCGGCCGGACTGGCGGGCCTCTCCGAGTCGGATTCCCCGATGGCCGCGTTGCGAGCCATGTGGGCGGATGTGCAGGCGGGCCGCCTGCCCGCCGAGCCGACGATGGAGTGGTATCTGCACACCACCGTCGATCCGTCCCTGCAGGACGAAGCCGGTCACCACTCGTCGGCGCTGTTCGTGCAGTCGGTGCCCTACCAGCCGGCGGGCACGACCTGGGACGAGGCGCTCCCGGGTTACGTGGCCCGGCTTCTGGAGATCTGCGACCGCTACGCCCCCGGCACGTCATCGCTGGTCGCCGATGTGATGCCGCTGACCCCGCCGGGCATCGAGAAGCACTTCGGCATCACCGGCGGCCACATCCACCACGTCGACAACACGGTGTCGTTCAACGAGCGCATGCCGTATGCAACCGGCCTGGACGGCCTGTATGCCGGGTCGGCCGGCGCCCACCCGGCAGGGAGCGTCATCGGCGCCGCCGGCCACAACGCCGCCCAGCGGATCCTTGCCGATCTGGCCGGCTGAACCGCGTCACGCCGGCCCGAGCAGACCGGTAAGAACGTCGGCGAGGACGCTCTCAAAACGGTCGCCGGAATTCACGGCCGTAGGCGTCATGCCGGCCAGCGCCGCCGTCAGGTGGGGGTGACCGCCCGCGGCCATCGCGTGGGCGAGATAGGCATCCGGCCGGCCGGCAGCCCGTGCCGGTCGAGCGGCACGGACGGCATCACCTGCGCCGTGGGCCGGACGTTCAGCGGCGCCGAGCTCGTTGAGGGCGAACGCCGCCGTGGTCGCGTTCATGACGGCGAACGCTTCGAGCTTGCGCGCCGGCGCTGCCGGATGATCAGCGAGCAGCGCGAGGACGTGCTCGAGCAGGTCGACGCCGTGCGGCCCGATCACCGGGCGGGTGAGGACCAGTTCGGGCAGCCAAGGGTGCCGCAGCATGAGCGCGCGGGCCTGCCTGCCCACTTCCACCAGGCCGGGTAGCCACGGGCCGGTCGGCGGCGGCAGCTCGTAGCCCGCCGCCACCTCATCGATCATCAGGTCGAGGAGGTCGTCACGCCCGGAGACGTAGCGGTAGAGCGACGCCGCTCCCGTGCCGAGCCGCCCTGCCACCCCGCGCATCGAGACCGCGACCAGGCCGTCGAGGTCGGCCAGCTCGATCGCGGCGGCGGTCACCTCTTCCTGGGAGCGCTCTGCGGGGCGCCCCACGCCGGTGGAGCGCCGACGGAGCCACACGGGAGCCTGATCCATGTCGCCAGAATATCTGTACAGTGTTCGCGAACAGTGTTCCCGAAGTGGGGGAGGCCGGCGTGATCGCACAGAACGGCAAAGTGAGTCTCGAGTTCGACGACCGGGGCGGCGCGGGCGGTGAACCGCTGCTGCTTCTCATGGGCCTCGGCGTTTCGCGGTACTGGTGGCCCGACGGCTTCATAACGGCTCTGATCGAAGGCGGCTATCACGTCGCTGTCTTCGACGGACGGGACGCGGGAGGTTCCACACACTTCGAGGACGGTCCCGCCGCGAACCCGCTCAGCGCGTTGTTCAAGCGGAAGCAGCCCATCTACACCGCCGAGGACATGACAGACGACGCCGTCGCGGTGATGGACGCGCTGGGATGGCCCGACGCTCACCTGTTCGGGCAGTCCCAGGGCGGGCTGGTGGCTCAGCGGACCGCCCTGCGCCACCCTCAGCGGGTACGAACGCTCACGTCGTGTTCCGCCGTGCCCAGTGACGCCAGAGGTGCCGCGGTTCTGCGATACGTGCGCCTGCCGTTCCTTGCCCGCATCGCACGCGCGCGCTTCCCCGAAGGCCGTGAGGGCGACATCGCAGCCGGGATGGCCATGGCCCGGGCCGTATCGGCAGGCCCCATCGACGAAGAGGAAGCCCGGACCCGCGTTGAGCGTGAACTCGACGCGGGTCTGGTCAGCGGCGTGCGGGACAGCCGCGCCATGGCCCGGCAGACCGGCGCAACCTGGCACGGCCCGCCGCTGAGCTCCCTACGGCTGCCCACACTCGTGCTGCACGGCTCCGACGACCCGATGTGCCGCCCGTCCGCGGGCCGGCGCGTCGCCGCGTCGGTGCCGGGCGCCCGCTACGTGGAGCTGGCGGGCACCGGCCACGACCTCCCGCCGGCCACCTGGCCGACCGTTGTGCGGGAGATGCGGTCACTCTGGAACCAGTAGCTCCAAATCCGGTCGCCCCAAATCCGGTCGCTCTGGAACCGGTCGCTCTGGAACCGGTCGCTCTGGAACCGGTCGCTCTGGAACCGGTCGCTCTGGAACCGGTCGCGCTAGTTTCGCTCGTCGAGGAAGCGGGTCAGGGTGTCGCGGGTCTCCGCGAGGTGGACCACGCGCTCGGCGATGTCGTCGCGGATGCCGGTGACCCGCTCGACCACGCTCTCGCAGATGGCCTCGTCAAGGTTCTCCCCCTTGGTGCAGGGCAGGACGGCGCGGACCAGGTCGCTCGGGAACCCGAGGTCGAACAGCGAGCGGATCGTCAGCACCGTCACCACGGCGTCGTCGCCGTAGTCGCGGTAGCCGTTGGGCCTGCGGACCGCCCCGATGAGACCCAGCTGCTCGTAGTAGCGCAGGGAGCGAGGGCTGACACCGGTCTTCGTGCTCAGCTGGCTGATCTGCATCGGCGTCCCCCTTCCACACTTGACCTTGACATGATGTCAAAGTTTAGCGTCGCCTCATCGCTACCGATGAGCAGGAGAAACGATGCGCGACAGCGTCGAGGTGGCCGGCAGGTCACGCACGTACACCGTGGTGGGACAGCAGAACGCGCGGAACCTGGTCCTGGTGTTCCACGGGTCCGGTCAGACCGGGGACAAGCACCGGGACTTCACCGGGCGGTCCTTCGACACCCTGACCGACGACGGCGCGGCGGTGGTCGCCTATCTGGACGGCTACAAGCACAACTGGAACGACGCCCGCCGGGCCAGTTCCTTCCCCGCGCGGAAGGCGAACATCGACGACGTAGGTTTCGTCCGCGCGGTGATCCGGAAGCTGACGGCCGGCTACGGGATCGATCCGGGGCGGGTCTTCGCTGTCGGCTACTCCAACGGCGGGCAGATGGTGATGCGCCTGGTCCATGAGGCACCGGAGCTGATCGCGGGTGCGGCAGTCTTCGCGGCGACCATGCCCGCGCCGGAGAATTTCCTGGTCCCGCCGTCGACGCCGGTGCCAATGCCCGTGCTGCTGATCCACGGGACGAAGGACCCGATCGTCAGCTACGAGGGCGGCGAGATGAGCTGGTGGGCCCGGACGCTGTTCAAGGTCGGCGGCCGTGCCCTGTCGATGCCACAGACCGCGCACTACTTCGCCGGCCGCAACGGCATCACCACCCCGCCAACCACCACGCCCCAGCCCAACGGCACAGCCTCGACCCCGCCAACCACCATGCCCCTGCCGAGCGGCACAACCACGCCCGTGCCGAGCCGCACAACCACGCCCCAGCCCAACGGCACAGCCTCGACCACGCTCGCTGGCACAGGCACGACATCGCCCATCGGCACACGCGCTACGTCGGCGGGCGGCACAGACGCCACGTCGGTGGAGCGCACCGAGTATCGGCAGGAGGGACGGCCACCGGTGGTGCTCTACACCGTGCACGGCGGCGGGCACACCATTCCCGGGCCACGCAAGGCACCGGCCCTGATCGGCAGGACCAATCAGGACGTCAGCGCCGCAGATCTGGTTGCGAGGTTTTTCGGCTTGTCGGGGTGACCACTTACGCAGGATGAAGGGCTCGGGGATCCGTCAAGGAGCCGCCAGGCGACTGGATCCCCGTGCCCGGCCTCGGTGGGAACTGCGGTCAGCACCACCCACCAAGGCACGACATCCGCTTTTCAGGCTTCTGACTTCTCCGTCTCGTGCTTCTCAGCCCTGATCTTGTGGCCGACGCTGGTGAGACATCTCCCGCTGGGGAGGTCGAACTTCCAGCCGTGCAGCTGGCAGGTCAGGACGTTGCCGTCGACGATGCCGAAGCGGCTGAGGTCTGCTTTGAGGTGGGGGCAGCGGCGCTGGACGGTCCAGTCGCCGAACTGGGTGTCCTCCGCCTCGACCTCCTTCTCGTGCTCGTCATACCAGCCCTCCGCGTATTGGAGGCGCTCCTCGCTGAGGCACTTGAAGAAGGCGTAGACGAACTCGTTGTACTGCCCGATGCGGGCCGCGGAGAAGCGGCAGGAGAGGAACAGCGAATTGACCCAGTCACCCTCGTCGATGTAGATCAGGTGCTCGATCAGCTCGCGCTGGGTGCGGAAGCGGTAGCGGACCTTCTCGTCGGCGTAGGGGCGGACCTGCTTGCCGGGGAAGTCGACGACGATCGACTCGACCGAGGTGCCGTCATAGCTGACCAGGTCGAAACGGACCGGCCCGCCGACGCCCTTGGCCATGTAGATGGATTCCTCGAGGAGCGGCTCGATGCGCTTCTTGAGCGCGCCGAGGACGTCGATCTCGGGGTGGCGCCAGGAGGCCTTCTCGGCGGCGATGACCGGGGCCTTGCGCTCGCGCATCTCTTCGAGGTGGGCCGTCTTGTTCGCGAAGAACTCGTCGACATCCGTGGGGTGCGTTGTCTCGACGCTCGACGGCGCTTCGGTGCCCGCTGTGGTGAGCTCGGACACGCTGCCCGGGAGCAGGACGATGCCGTTGGTGCCGCCGACCTTCGCATACTCGCTCATGAAGACCGACTGGTCGGGGAAGATGTTGCCCTCGTCGCCGTGGATGTCGTTGAACTGCCACAGGTCGTCGTCGAGGAAGCACGGCGGGCCGGCGATCGGGAAGACGTGGTCGGCCTTCAGGTCGTCGATGTAGCGCCAGGTGCGGTCGAACTGACGGTCGCGCTTCTGCTTGCCGAACGCGGTCTTGGCGGCGTTGGGCAGCTCGTAGACCATCGGATACCAGATCGCGCCGGAGAACTGCAGCATGTGGGCGTGCACGTGGCCCAGCTCCGCGAAGACGGACAGGTCGCTGGGGCGGGCGTCGTTCTGGTTGAGCACACGGATGCCGTCGTGCTCCACCCAGAGCGAGGAGTCGCCGATCGGGCCGTCGGTCGGGCTGATCAGGGCCTGGATCATGACCTTGAGGCCGCCGTCGAGCTCGTGGACCTGGTTGGACTTCGTCCGCAGGAAGCTGGTGAAGCCGAGGGCGCGCAGCTCGTCCTCGAGCTGGCTGGTCGGATACTCCGGGAGGAGCACCGTCGCCTTCTTGTTGACGAACCGCGTCAGGTGCGCCGCGTCGAAGTGGTCCCGGTGCAGGTGGGAGACGTAGAGGTAGTCGACGTCGCCCAGGGTCTCCCAGTCGAGCAACGAGTTGTCCGGGAAGGGGAACCACGACGCGAAAAACGCCGGGTTGACCCACGGGTCGCACAGAATGCTGCCCGCGCCCGTGTCGATCCGCATACTGGCGTGGCCAGTGCCCGTGATCCGCACCGTCTCTACTCCCTCGGCTGGCGTCCATCTCCGACGGGATCGAAGGTACCGGGTCCCGCTTCGGAAAGCGCGCGCGGAGCCGCCGCCTGTGGATAACTCGCCCGGGTACACTGAGGCGGCTTAGGAGATCGTTTTCTTCGGGAGGACCGAGTCGTGGCTGAAGAGCCGGTTTACGCGCCTGACCAGCTCAAGCCGGGCAACCGCAAGCGGGCCCGGACCGGCGCCCTGGTGTCGGCCGCCGTCTTGCTGCTGATGCTGTGGGGCAACCACGAGGGCAACACCGAGAACATCTACCTCATCGGCACCGCTGTTGCGCTGGTCGTGGCCGTCCTTGTGGACATCGTGCTGCGCCGCAACGGCCTCAAGCCCGAGGACCAGTAAGCCATCGCAGCATGACAAAGGCCCGGCATCCCCTCGAGGAGGAGCCGGGCCTTTGCTGCGGTCAGGGTCAGCGACGCCGCAGGAGGATGTCCTTGACCTCGCGGAGCGCGCCGTCGACCTCGGCTTCGAAGTAACCGCCCGGGACCAGCCCGAACTGCAGCGTGTCGAGCTCGTTCTCGGGCACGGGCATCGGGCCGCGGCCGGTCATCGCCTGCAGAATGCTCTCGAACAGACGGTCGACCTGCATCGGGTCGTAGCCGCTGCCGAAGCGTCGCGGCTGGAACGTGCGGCGCAACTGGTCCACCCGGTAGACCTCGGGGCTGCCGCCGGGGCCGGGGCCGCCGCCCATGCCGGCCGGGCCGCCGCCCATCGGGGGACCGCTCGCCTGAGGGCCGCCCATGCCACCGGGACCGCCGCCCATGGTCGGTGCGCTCATCGGGGCCTGGCCGCCGCCGAAACCGCGATCACGGTCGGGCAGGCGCATCTCGGACGTCATCTCGGATTTGCCGTGCCGGCCCGGCTCGAACTGGTCGTAGCCACCGGTTTCGTACCCGCCGTTGTCGTAGCCCTGCGGGGGCTGCTGACGCTGCGGCGGCTGTTGCTGTTGCTGCTGGCCGTAACCCTGATCCTCGTAGCGGCCATACGGATCCGGCGCCGGCATCGGCGGGCGCTGCGGCATCTGCTGCGGCTGGAGACGGTCTTCCTGTGCGTACGGGTCCCGGGCGTACTGGTCCTCGCGGCCGTACTGCTCCTCGCGCGCGTACTGGTCCTGCTGGCCGTACTGACCCTGCTGCTGGCCGTACTGATCGTCACGGGCGAACTGGCGGTCGTCGCGGACGGGCGCGGTCAGGCGCTCGGTGGGCGGCGCCGACGTGGGCGGCCCGGAGCGGCCCAGGGCCTGGCTCATGCGGTCGGGGTTCATCCGCTCGGCCACGCCGCCGCGCATCGGCTCGGGCGGCATGCCGCCACGCATGTCGTCGGGCGGGCCGCCGCGCATGGGCTCCGGCTGCATGCGGACCTCGGGTGCACGGCCGCCGCGGTCCTCGAACTCGGCGAGCTGCCGCTCGACCCGGTCGAGGTGCAGGTCGACCTGCCACTCGTCGTAACCACCGAAGCGGACGCGGAAGACGACGTCGTGCACCTCTTGGGCACCGACGGGCGCGCCGGTCTGCTCACCGGCGAGGGTGGCCTCGACGCGGTCGAGGAAGGCGTCGACCTCATCCACCTTGTAGCCGCGGCGCAGTGCGCGACGGCGGAAACGCTGCCCCTGACTCGTCACAACGTCTCCCAAATTCGCATCCGCTGGGGCATAGGCCCAGTCATCGTGCCACCTCCGCGTCGGCGGCGGAGCCCCCTGCGTCCACCGCCGTGAGCTCACTCGCGGCCAGCTGGCCGCATGCACCGTCGATCTCCTGGCCGCGGGTGTCGCGGACCGTGGTCGACACGCCGGCCTCGCGCAGCCGGCGGACGAACTCCCGCTCGACAGGCTTGGGGCTGGCGTCCCACTTGCTGCCCGGGGTGGGGTTGAGCGGGATCAGGTTCACATGGGCCAGCTTGCCGCGAAGCAGCTTGCCAAGCAGGTCGGCACGCCAGGGTTGATCGTTTACGTCCCTGATCATCGCGTATTCGATGGAGATTCGACGCCCGGTCTGCGCCGCGTAGTCGAACGCGGCATCGAGCACCTCGGCCACCTTCCAACGCTGGTTCACCGGCACTAGCTCATCGCGCAGATCATCATCGGGGGCGTGCAGGGACAGCGCAAGGGTCACCGACAGCTTCTCGGCGATCAACCGGCGCATAGCGGGCACGAGCCCCACGGTGGAGACCGTGATGTGCCGTTGTGAGAGCCCGAGACCCTCCGGCGCGGGAGCGGTGAGGCGCCGGACGGCCTCGAGAACGCGCGGGTAGTTGGCCAGCGGCTCGCCCATACCCATGAAAACGACCCGGGACAGCCGCGGCGGGGAGCCGGTGACCGCGCCCGACGCCGCGACCCCGGCCAGGTAGACGACCTGGTCGACGATCTCGGCGATCGAGAGGTTGCGGGTCAGCCCGGCCTGGCCGGTGGCGCAGAAGGGGCATGCCATGCCGCAACCCGCCTGGCTGGACACACAGGCGGTGATCCGGTCGGGGTAGCCCATCAGCACGCTCTCGACCATGGCACCGTCGTGCAGGCGCCACAGCGTCTTGCGGGTCGCGCCGTCGTCGCAGGCCATCTCGCGCTGCGGGGTGAGCAGCGTGGGGAGCAGGTCACCGGCGAGCTGGTCGCGGGTGGCAGCCGGCAGGTCGGTCATCGCCTCGGGATCACGCACGAGACGGCCGAAGTAGTGGGTGGAGAGCTGCTTGGCCCGGAACGCGGGGAGGCCGAGCTTGGTCACGGCCGCTTGCCGGCCCGCAAGGTCCAGATCGGCGAGGTGGCGCGGCGGCATGGTGACGCGGCGGCGCGTGGTGACCGCATCAGGGGTGTCGGGGCTGGTCGGGATGACCGGAAGAATCGTCATGGCCCGTCAAGTCTCCCACGTCCGCAACACATGCCTACCCCGGCGGCGCGATGATCGAGAGCAGCAGGTATGCCGCGGGGACCGCGAACAAGATCGAGTCGAGCCGGTCCATCAGGCCGCCGTGCCCCGGCAGCAGGTTGCTCATGTCCTTGATCTTGATGTCGCGCTTGAGCATGGACTCGGCCAGATCGCCCGTCACGGCCGCGACGGAGATCACAGCTCCGAACAGAATGCCCCAGTAGAACGGCACTTCCAGCAGGAAATAGAGCAGCAGAGCACCACCGAGGCCCGCTGCGAAGATCGACCCGGCAAAGCCTTCCCAGGACTTCTTGGGGCTGATCGAGGGGGCCATCGCGTGCTTGCCGAAGAACACGCCCGCGGCGTAGCCACCAGTGTCGGAAAGCACAACACAAAGAAGCGTGCAGAGTACGCGCTGAGCCCCGTCGTCCTCGGGACGGCCGAGAAGCACGCCAAAACTGAGCAGGAAAGGCACGTACACGGCGATGAGAGCCGCAGCGCTCATGTCCCGCCGGAATCCGTCCTTGTGCTCGCTGAACCGCCACACGAGCGTGGCCAGCAGCGTGGCCGCCAGGCCGAGCAACAGCTCATCGGGGCCGTAGAACCAGGCGAGCCCGGTCATCAGCAGCCCACCGGCGAGCAGCGGGACCAGGGGCGGGAACGTCTCCGCCACCTTGAGCGCCCGGACCATCTCCCAGATGCCGACGCCGATGGCGAGCGCGATCACACCGAGGAAGGCGGGCTTCCAGAGAAAGAGGGAGGCGAAGACCACCAGGACCATGCCGGTGCCGACCGCGATCGCGGCGGGCAGGTTGCGGCCCGCACGTCCGTTCGCCTTGGCAGGCTTGCCGTCACGCCCGGCGCGCCGCTTGCCGGGACCGCGGCGTGGGGCCTCATCGGCTGCCTGTGCCGCCGCTTCGGCCTCGGCCTCGGCGGCGGTCAATTCCCACTCCGCCTGCGAGGTCGAGGTCGCTGCGGTGGGTGCGGCCCAATTGGGTTCCGACACAGACCCTCCCGTACGCCCTGAGCCCGGTCCTTGCCCTGCGCCCGGTCCCTGTCCTGAGCCCGGTCCCTGCCGGGGAGCCCACGACGGTTCGGGGGGCTGCGAGCCCCGGACAGCGCCGGTGGTGTCGGAGTGTTCCTGGCTGGTGGGCGTACCCCAGGAAGGGGCCGGCGCGTCGGATGGTCCTGACGCCCGGCCACCGGTTGAGGGATGCCCGCCGCGGGGCTCGAGGTACGACATCAGACCTCGAGGAGCTCGGCTTCCTTGTGTTTGACGAGCTCTTCGATGATCGCGACGTAACGCTGCGTGGTGTCGTCCAGCTCTTTCTCGGCGCGGCGGCCGTCGTCCTCGCCGACGTCGCCGTCCTTGACCATGCGGTCGAGCTGTTCCTTGGCCTTACGGCGCACGTTGCGGATCGCCACGCGGCCCTCCTCGGCCTTGCCACGCGCGACCTTGATCATCTCGCGACGTCGTTCCTCGGTCATCTGCGGCAGGTGGATCCGCAGCTGGCTACCCTCGTTGTTCGGGTTGACGCCGAGGTCGGAGTCGCGGATGGCGCGCTCGATCGGGCCGATCTGGGACGCGTCGTAGGGCTTGACGATCACCATGCGCGGCTCGGGCACGCCGATGGACGCCATCTGCGGCACGGGGGTCGGAGCGCCGTAGTAGTCGACGACGATCTTGGAGAACATCGCCGCATTGGCACGACCCGTACGGATCGCGGCGAACTCCTCCTTGGCGTGCTCGACCGCGCTCTCCATCTTCTCTTCGGCCTCGAAGAGGGTCTCGTCGATCACCGCTCCGTCGCCTCCTTGTTTCGTGTGATGAATCCGGTGGGGTTTGTGGCGGGCGGATCAAGCGGTGATCAAGGTACCGATCTTCTCGCCGCTGACGGCTCGGACGATAGTCTCGTCCCCCTGGGCCCCGAAGACGAGCATCGGCAGGTTGTTCTCTTCGCAGAGACTGAAAGCCGCCTGGTCGGCGACCCGCAGACCCTTCTGGAGAACGCCCGCGAACGTGATGTGGTCGATCTTGCGAGCATCGGGATCGGTACGCGGGTCCGCGGTGTAGACACCGTCGACGCCGTTCTTGCTCATCAGCACCAGGTCCGCGTGGATCTCCAGCGCGCGCTGGGCCGTAACCGTGTCGGTGGAGAAATACGGCATGCCCGCGCCGGCGCCGAAGATCACGACGCGGCCCTTCTCGAGGTGCCGGATGGCACGCAGCGGAATGTACGGCTCCGCGACCTGGGCCATCGTGATCGCGGTCTGTACCCGCGTCTCGATGCCCTCCTTCTCGAGGAAGTCCTGCAGGGCGAGGCAGTTCATCACCGTGCCGAGCATGCCCATGTAGTCGGCGCGATTACGGTCCATCCCGCGTTTCTGCAGCTCGGCGCCGCGGAAGAAGTTTCCCCCGCCGACCACCACGGCGACCTGTACACCGCGTCGCGTGACGGTGGCGATCTGCCGGGCGATGCCCTGCACCACATCGGGGTCGACGCCTACCGCGCCGCCGCCGAAGACCTCGCCGGAGAGCTTGAGGACGACACGTCGCGGCCGTTCGGGCCGCGGTGAGGGGACCTCTCCCACCTTGGCAGTCTGCTCGGTGACCATCGTCATGCCGACCTCGCCCTTCCGTCGCTAACAGGAGACCTTATGTGACGGGGAGGCCGGGCGCTTGTCCAGCGTCCGACCTCCCGCGCAGTTCGCTCGGCTGCTGGATTACTCCTGGCCGACCTCGAACCGGACGAAGCGCGTGACTTCGATGCCGGAAGCGGTAGCGACCTGCTTGACCGTCTTCTTGTTGTCGGTGACCGACGGCTGCTCCAGCAGGACGTAGTCCTTGAAGAAGGAGTTCACCCGGCCCTCGATGATCTTGGGCAGCGCCTGCTCGGGCTTGCCCTCCTCACGAGCGGTCTCCTCGGCGATGCGGCGCTCCGACTCGACGGTCTCGGCGGGCACCTCATCACGGGTGAGGAACTTCGGACGCATGGCGGCGATCTGCATGCCGACCGCGCGGGCGTCGTCGTCGCCGGCCTCGTCGGACTTGCCCGTGTACTGCACGAGCACGCCGACCTGCGGCGGCAGATCCTGCGCCTTGCGGTGCAGGTAGACCGCGACGGTGCCGTCGAGCTCGACGAACCGGTTGACCACGATCTTCTCGCCGATCTTGGCGGAGAAGTCCTGGATGAGGTCGGCGACCGGCTTGCCGTCCTCGAGCGTCGAGGCGAGCAGCGCGGCGGCGTCGGCGAGCTTGTTCTTCACGCCGTGCTCGACCAGCTGCGCGCCCAGGGCGACGAAGTCGGGGGTCTTGGCGACGAAGTCGGTCTCGCAGTTGACCTCGAGCAGCGCGTTGCCGAAGTGGCTGACGATGCCGTTGGCGGCCGTGCGACCGGCCCGCTTGCCGACGTCCTTGGCACCCTTGATGCGCAGGAACTCGACGGCCTTTTCGAAGTCACCGTCCGACTCGTCGAGCGCCTTCTTGCAGTCCATCATGCCGGCGCCGGTGAGGTCGCGGATCTTCTTCACGTCCGCGGCGGTGTAGTTGGCCATGACTCTCTCTGATCCTCTGAAGTCTTTGTCTGGGGGCCGGCCGCCTGACGGCGGCCGGCTTCCTACAGGACTTACTCTGCCGCGGACGCGACCGGCTCGGCCGGCACCTCGCTGGCGACCGGGGCTTCGCTGGCGGCCGGAGCCTCGGCGGCGGCCGGAGCCTCAGCCGTGTTGGGCACCTCGGGGGCAGCGACAACAGCAGCGGACTCGCCGTCAGCGGCCTTCTTCTCGGCACCCTCGTAGAGGTCGCGCTCCCACTCGGGCAGCGGCTCGCCGGCGGCGACGGCAGCAGCCTCGGGCTTCGCGTCGTCGTTGCCGCGGTTGCGGCCCGAACGGGCGATCAGGCCGTCGGCCACGGCGGTGGCGACAACCCGGGTCAGCAGCTCGGCCGAGCGGATCGCGTCGTCGTTGCCCGGGATCGGGAAGTCGACCTCGTCGGGGTCACAGTTGGTGTCGAGCACCGCGATGACGGGGATGCCCAGCTTGCGGGCCTCGTCAACGGCGATGTGCTCCTTCTTGGTGTCCACGATCCAGACCGCCGACGGGATCTTGGTCATGTCCCGCAGACCACCGAGGGTCTTGGTGAGCTTCTCCTTCTCGCGCGAGAGCTGGAGGGTCTCCTTCTTGGTGTAACCGGCGGCGGTGCCGCTCAGGTCACCCAGAGCCTCGAGCTCCTTCATGCGCTGAAGGCGCTTGTACACCGTCTGGAAGTTGGTGAGCATGCCACCCAGCCAGCGGTGGTTGACATACGGCTGGCCGACGCGGGTCGCCTGCTCGGCGATCGCCTCCTGCGCCTGCTTCTTGGTGCCGACGAAGAGGATGTGGCCACCCTCGGCGACGGTGTCGCGGACGTACGCGTAGGCCTTCTCGATGTACTCGAGGGTCTGGCGCAGGTCGATGATGTAGATACCGTTGCGCTCGGTGAAGATGAAGCGCTTCATCTTCGGGTTCCAGCGCCGGGTCTGGTGCCCGAAGTGGACACCGCTTTCCAGCAGCTGACGCATGGTCACTACGGCCATGGTGAATTGCTCCCTGTTTTTCCCTGGTTGTCACGCTCACCGGCGGTGGGCGTCCTGGCGCCCGGTCGCCGGCCCAGGGCGGACCCGAAGTGATCGGGACCAGGGAGGGCCGTCGCTGCCGGCTGATCGACCACGACGGTGATCGGACACGGCACGTGCAGAGGGCGCGCGAGGTCGACCGCACGAGGCGGTCGCCGGTGACAAGCATACGCCGTGGGCGCCGGGGCTCGCTTCCGGGCGGCTGTGCCGCTGGTTACGCCCCCCGCCCACCGTTCGCCCGCCTGGGTCAGGCGACGCCCAGGCCTGCGGCCAGCAGGAGAAGCAGGCCGACCGGGAGGTAGGCCAGCGGCGGGCGCAGCCAGGCCTCACGGGTGCCGGCTCGGCCGCCCGCAGCCAGCGAATACAACCCGGTGCCGGTGAGCGGCAGGCCGAGGGTCAGGAGCACGGCGGGTACGACGCCGCGCGCTGATGGGTCGTCCACGAATGTCGCTTGGACCAGCAGGAGAACGGAAGGGACAAGAAGGATGACCGTGACGACGGCGAACATAATGGCCGAAACCGGATGACTCGCGCTGTAGACGCTCTCCGGGCGGCTCTCCTGACGGCCGGCTACCGGGACCATGCTGGTCGGGTCGTTGAAGCCGGCTTCCCCACTGGGACGGATTGCTGGGTACTCGGGTCCGCGTACCGGAATGCGAATCTGGCCGGATTCCGCGGGCGACGGGGGCGGTGCGGCGTGGCTGCCCGCGCCCGGTTCGGACAGAGGCGTCGCGTACGGGTCGGCGGGGCGCTGGTCCGGCAACCGGAACGCGCCGCTGGGCCGCTCGTGCACGCCCGAGTCGTATGAGGTGGCACCCGGATTCTGGGCGGCGAATGAGCCGGAGGTGTCGGGCGAGCGCTGACCCGCGTACCAGCTGGGCTCCGGTTCTTCGGCGTACCGGCGATGTGCGTCCACGACTGTGCACCGTAGGTGACAGACAGGCGTCCTGCCAGCGCTGAGGCCATATCACCTTCCGAAGATCACTTTGCGTTATCCACAGTTGCGTTCTGTCCACAGCCTGGACACCGGCAGGTTCGAACCGGCCTCGAAAGTCCGCCAGGGTCGCCCCATGACGAACGAACGACGGGCGGTCGGCGGCTACGGGGAACGCCTCGCGGAACGCCACCTCTGTGATCAAGGCCTGGTGGTGCTGGCCCGCAACTGGCGCTGCAACGAGGGCGAGGTCGACCTGATCCTCCGCGACGGCGACGACGTCGTCTTCTGCGAGGTGAAGACGAGACGCGGGCCGGCATTCGGCAGCCCGGCGGAGGCGATCGGCCCCGCGAAGATCCACCGCCTGCGTCACCTGGCGGCGCGATGGCTCCAGGAGACCCCGGTGCACCCCCGCGAAGTCCGCTTCGACGTGGTCTCGGTCCTCCCCCAGCCCAAAGGCCCCGCCAGGATCGACCACCTCCGCGCGGCCTTCTGACATGAGCTACGCAAGAGTGCTGTGTATCGGCCTGGTCGGCGTCGAAGGTCACCTCGTCGAGGTCGAGGCGGACCTGTCACTCGGCCTGCCCGCCCTGGTCCTGACCGGCCTTCCGGACGCCGCCCTGAACGAGGCCCGCGACCGGGTCCGTGCCGCGATCGTCAACTCCGGGCAGCGCTGGCCCAACCGGCGCATCACCGTGAACCTTCTCCCCGCCACCCTCCCCAAACAGGGCAGCGGCTTCGACCTTGCGATCGCCTGTGCCCTCCTCGCTGGCGCGGGTGAGCTTCCCCTCGCACCGATCCAGGGTGTGGCTGTGCTGGGCGAGCTGGGACTCGACGGCACGGTGCGACCCGTTCGCGGGGTCCTGCCGATGGTCGCCGCGGCAGCCGCCGCGGGCGTCACCCACGTCGTGGTGCCCCAGGGCAACGCCCGCGAAGCGACGATGGTGCCCGGGCTCACCGTGCGGTCCGTCGACTCACTGCATCGCCTCGTCGCCTTCATCCGCGGCGAGGCGGAGTTGCTCGACCCCCCACCGGACCTCCCCGATCCGGCCATCACGGGCCCGGACCTCGCCGACATCGCCGGGCAGGACTTCGGCCGCTACGCCCTCGAGGTCGCGGCGGCCGGCGGCCACCACATGTCGATGCTCGGCCCACCCGGAGCCGGCAAGACCATGCTCGCCGAGCGCCTCCCGTCGATCCTGCCGGAGCTGGACGACGCATCAGCGCTGGAAGTCACCGCGCTGCAGTCCATCGCCGGAGTTCTGCCGCCCGACGGGAGACTGATCAGGCGGCCACCGTTCCAGGCTCCCCATCACAGCGCCAGCCTGGCCGCCCTGATCGGCGGCGGGTCCGGCATAGCGCGACCGGGCGCACTCTCCCTGGCACACCGCGGTGTGCTCCTGCTGGACGAGGCACCGGAGTTCGCCAACGCCACCCTGCAGGCGTTGCGCCAACCGCTCGAGAGCGGCCGGGTCATCCTGGGGCGCGCCCGCGGCAACACCGAATATCCCGCCCGCGTCCAGGTCGTGATGGCGGCCAATCCATGCCCCTGCGCGAACCCGGCCGGTGACCAGTATTGCCAGTGCAGCGCGCTCGCACGGCGCCGTTATCTGAGCAAACTCTCCGGCCCCCTGCTCGACCGGATCGACATCCAGATCAAGCTCCGGCCCGTCCGCGCCATCGAGCTGATGACGTCCTCGGCACCTGCCGAGCCGTCCGCGACGGTCGCCGCCAGGGTGGCCGCCGCCAGAGCCTCGGCCGCAGCCCGGTGGAGTGCGCACGGATGGCGCCTCAACGCCGAGGTGCCCGGGCCTGAGCTGCGCCGCCCACCGTGGCGACTCGCCCCGAAGAACACGGCATCGCTGCGCACATGGCTCGACCGCGGGTCCCTCTCGGCCCGCGGCTTCGACCGGATCCTTCGTCTCGCCTGGACGGTCGCGGACCTCGACGGGCGGGACAGCCCCCGCGGCTCCGACGTGGACGAAGCCGCACAACTCAGATTGGGAGACGCCCATGATCGGCAAGCTCGTTCCTGAACCTCATATCCCCGCCATCGCCAAGACGGCGATGCCCAGCCTTGGCACGTGGCCCAGCCTTGGCACCTGGCCCAGCCTTGGCATCTGGCCCGGACCGTTGCCACCGTCGATCAGCCGTCCCGAGCCGCAACCCGTGACCGCCGACCATGGCGAGCGCGCATGAGCATCGGCGACGGCGGTGACCGGCTGGCCAGGGTGGCGTTGACCTGGCTGACCGAGCCCGGAAACCGGCTCGTGTGGCAGCTCGTGCAGGCGCAGGGTGCCGAGGAGACGCTCAAGCAGGTGGTCGGCGGGGACGTTCCGGATGCTTCGCTGCGTACGGCGGTGGTCGCCCGTGCCGGGCTCGGCGATCCGCGACGCGTAGCCGAAGTGGCGTTGCGCAGAGGCGAGCGGCTCGGCGCCCGGGTCGTGACGCCGTCCGATGACGAGTGGCCGGCCCGGGTGGAGTCGCTGGCCACTTTGGAACTGGACATCCCCGGAAGGTTCAACCGGGATGTACGCCCACCGCTGTGCCTGTGGGTGCGCGGCGGGCGGCCCCTCGGGGAGGCGCTGGAGCGGTCGGTGGCGATTGTCGGGGCTCGGGCTGCTACGCCTTATGGCGTACATGTGACCGAGGATCTTGCTTTCGGCATCGCCGAGCAGGACTGGACGATCGTGTCGGGCGGTGCGTTCGGCATCGACGCGGCCGCCCATCGCGCGGCGTTGTCCGCGGGCGGATCCACGATCGCGGTGCTGGCCTGCGGCGTCGACCGGCCCTACCCGATGGGCAACGCGGCGCTGTTCGAGCGGATCGCCGACTGCGGCCTGCTGATGAGCGAGTGGCTGCCCGGCGCGGACCCGCTGCGCCACCGCTTCCTGATCCGCAACCGCGTGATCGCCGCGGCCGCCGTGGGCACCGTGGTCGTGGAAGCCGCGGCCCGCAGCGGTGCCATGCAGACGATGAGCCGCACGGTCGCACTGAACCGGCACGCGATGATCGTCCCCGGCCCGGTGACATCGGCGATGTCCGTGGGCTGCCACGAACTCCTGCGTCGATACCCGCAGACCCGGGTGGTCACGACCGTGGCCCACGTCCTCGACGAGATCGGAAAGATCGGCGAGTACATCGCCGAGCCGGCACGAGTAGCCGGCCACACCCGCGACGACCTCGACGAGGAGAGCGCACTGATCCTCGAAGCAATGCCGCAGCGCGGCACGTTAGGCCCGGAACAACTCGCGGCCCGGGCAGGCCTCGCACTGCGCACGGTCCTGCAACGCCTGTCGCTCCTGGAAACGCTCGGCCTGCTGACACGCCGAAATGACGGCGTGGCGTTGACGCCGGCCGCCCGCCAGGGAGCTGAGCGCACGGCGATGCCACCACCGTCACCCATCCCCGCACGCGCAGAAGGTGAAATGGTCGAGCCCAACCCCGAAGGGCAGCCTTCACCGGCGGATTAGCGCCCGCCTGACCAGCCGGGGTCCCGCGACCGCCGCCCATGCGGACGACCGTCGCGGGAACACCCGCCAAGCACTACGCCTCGGTCTCGTCGGCGTCGCGGCGATGGACCTTCATCCACGCCTCGACGTCCTCGGTCAGCCATACCTTGCCCTGCGCGAGATCTGCCACCGGCACGGGGAAATCAGCCCGGCTGGTGATCTGGTAAGCCCGTTGCCGGCTCACCCAACCCAATCGAACCCGGATCTCGTGCGCACCCATAAGTCGGATCGCCTTAGCCACATGATCGACCGTAGGCGTATGACTATAAGTCGCGGGTCAACTTCCTCCAAGTCAGCTTGCTCAGTGCAAACTATTTTCGAACCCCGCCAACCCCACTGACCAGCTTCCGAACCCGTCGATTCCCACACTTCTTCTGACCACACCGCACGGGTGGGCGATCAACCCTCTCGGTTTTGGTCGCGCCGAGCTCTCCAACTTCTCGCGAAAATCCGCAGCCCCCACCCGGCCACCATTTCCGACCGACAACTCATTTCACCCACCCGTCCGCGCCCGCCAAACACCGCCCCACCCGTTCGCGTCACCACCAAGCACCCCCCCACCGCGTTCGTGACCATCAAGCGCCTCCCCACCCGTTCGCGGACCACCGAGCGCCTCCCGCACCGACTGCGGGCGCCTACCCGCCCCACCTGCGCGGCATCACCGCGTCCGCTGCCAGCAATTCGGCCAGCCCGCCAGCCGCGCCTCCCCAGCGCGCTGGTCCGCGTCCGGCTTTTCCTTCCGTCCGACCGCTTGTCCACCCTTACCGACCCGGAGGTTGGCGTCTGGCTTGCTTCCCAGCTCGACACTTCCCGCTCTTACCACCCGACGGGCGTCGTCTGACCTACTTCGCAGACCGACACTTCCGGCCCTTACCAACCCGACAGGCGACGCCTGACCTTCTTCCCAGACCGACACTTCCGACCCTTACCAACCCGTCGGGCGGAAAGGTCCGCACTTGGGCACCGACGTCCGGCAGCGAAATGGCCCTTGTCCGCCACCAGCCTCAAGCCCATCTTGAATGCCGGTCCAACCCCACTAGATAAAATGTGAGCCGCCGAACGCCCCTGCATGAGATCGAGATCAATCCCCATTGATCTCGTCCGCAATACGCCAGGAAGACCGACAAAGCCTCGTCGCCGCACCCGAACTGAGCCTGTCCGGCATCCCCATCCGCGCCAATCCCAGGCGGCGACCCCGAACCCGTTTCGACCAAGCCCGCAGGCCACCCCTGCCAAGCGCCAAATTCGACGGCACACAATTTCTGACCCGATCGGGCGACATGCGATCCATCCACTCACGAACAGCCCAGTTCGCGCCGCGGGAGTGACGACCGCCCCGACCCCCGGCAGTCCGGGCAGCCTCGGTGGTGGCGCAGACGGGCAGGCCGCGCCATGGTTCTGCGCACGTCGGGGATACGACACTGGCCGTGATCCACTCGCATTCGGCGCATGAGAGCACCCCAGTAGGGCACAAGACGCCCCATGAAGATTCACCCAGCCTCCGCCGGCCGCCCCGCACGCCATCCCGATGCAACCACTTAGGCACTGCTCGCATTGACCACCCCGGCGCCACTCGAGCCAGCCGCCCAACGCTGCCCTCAGCGACCACCCCGGCGCCACGCGATGCGCCCACCTCGGCACCGCGCAATGCAACGACCTCGGCACCACACGAGGTGACGGGCGTGGCACCACCCGAGGTGACGGGCGTGGCACCACACGAGGTGACGGGCGTGGCACCACACGAGGTGACGGGCGTGGCACCACACGAGGTGACAGACGTGGCGACAGGCGTGGCGACAGGCGTGGCGACAGGCGTGGCGGCTCGAGAAAGTCGGCGTTGTTGGCGCGGATGGCCTCAGTGGCGACAGCAACTCTCCTGCCGGCCGGGACGTTAGCGTTGAAGAGAGGCCGTCGGCGGTCGGTGCATTTGCGCGCGTAGTCGTCGCTGGTGCTGGCGGGGCTTTGCCCATAACTGGCGGAAGGAAGGCGGGGCCGCCCATGGTGAGAATTCTTTCCGATCGACCGCAGCGCCGGACCGAACACCTCGGCCGTCGACCGTCATGGGGCTGTGTGGCGTGTATGCAGCCGTGGCCGTGTGCGCATGCGAAGGGTGAGCTGCTGGTCGAGTTCAGGCGCTTTCCGTCGAGTTTGCTGGTTTACATGTCGGCGTACATGACGGAGGCGCTTGAAGATCTTGCTGGGACGGAGAGCACGCTGCCTCCACCAGATCTTTGGGATCGGTTTCTTGGCTGGATCAATCCGGGGCCGGCTCGGCCTACGTGCCAGGACCACGCCGCCGACGCACCTGACGACCAGACCCTCGTCGTTCCGCGTGAAGCGGGCACATAGCCAGGACGGCCGCGCCAGGACGGCATGCTTCGCGAGTCGCAGGCGGAACCCCGCCCCCCGCGCGCCAGGAAATGCTGCTGCGCTGGGCGGATCGCCGGGGTTAAGTGGGGGGAGAGTGCTGGGCCGACGGCGGTCGGGTTGGGGGCTCGACCGCCGTCGCCTGCCACCCGATCAAGCTCGGCCTTCTCAGCGTGGCTGGTTTATTGTAGCGACATACTGCGGTACGTACAATGCTATGGAGCATCGTGACCACGTACCGTGTTAGGCATGATCGATCCCTCGGCTGACCGTGCCGTCTTCCGGCAGCTTGCCGATCTGTTGCGGAGTCAGATCGAGGGTGGGGAGCTGGCGCCGGGCGAGCCTTTGCCCAGTGAATTGCGGCTGGCTCAGGAGCACGGGATCAGCCGGACGACGGTGCGGCAGGCCATTGGGCAGTTGCGCACCGAGGGGCTCGTTACCGTTGACCGGCCTCGGGGGACGTTTGTGCGGGTGCCGGAGCCGGTGGAGGTCATCACGCTCGGGCGGGGTGAGCTCGCGAGTGCTCGTATGCCGACGGATGCCGAGCGTAGGACCTACCGCCTCGGTGAGGGCGTGCCGGTCATCGTGATCACGGCTGCTGACGGCTCGACTGCCGTCCACCCCGCTGATCGCGTTCAAGTCACCCGCCCCTGACGAAACCGAACCCCGCAGCCAGAGCCTGCCGGACATGGTCAGGCTCGGGTGCGGCGGCGGTAGCCGTCGGCGGGGTTCCAGGACTCGATGACCAGGTGGTCGGCCGGGGTGCCCACGTAGGTCAGTGACAGCTCGGTGACGTCCACGCGGAAGTAGCCCGCGCCGGGGAACGGGTTGTCGGCCGGGGCGGGGATCTCCACCGCGACTCCCGCGAGTTTGGCGTCGCCCGGCCACTGCTCGGGGTGGTCGGCAGGGGGTTCCAGGGTGGGGCTGTGGATGGCAATTCTCGGGTCCCGGCGGATGTCGAGGAGTTTGAGCGATCCCCCCATCGAGCCGAACGTTGCCGCGGTCCCGGCGTCGGGGAGCTGCTCGAACTTCAGTTCCGTGGCGCTGATCCGGGGTGCGCCGTCGCGGCGGAGGGTGGCCATGGTTTTGTTGGTTCCGGCGTCGAAGCGGGCTCTCACCTTGGCGGCGAAATCCGGGTGTTCCTTCTCGATCTCATGCCAGTTCGCCATGTCCCCGACCATAGAGCTGGGGTCCGACAAAAAAGTCGGGTCACCAGAGGTCGTACTGCTCGCGGGCGAGCGTGAACCCGTGCCCCGAAACCACGTTCTCGCACTTCACGGCGTTCGGCTCGCTGGTGCACCGCAGGTTGCCGGCTTGCCGGGACTGCCCGTACCCGAGGATCGGCCCGGCGGATTGCAGGACCGAGTCGCCGGCGCACAGGAACGAGGCAGCGGAGTCGGCGACAGCCAGGGCGAACCCGTACGCGAGGCCGCAGTCCGCCGGCTTCGAGGGTGGGAGCCAGGATTTTCGATTGATGTCGCAGCGGGCCTGCGTGGCGGTGAGGTAGCAGCCGATGTTGCCCGACGGCATCAGGAAGCCGCCCGCCGGTGCATCCCCCATGGCCGCGTTGGCCTGCGGTGCCTCCGACGCGGGAGAGGCGCAAGCCGTGGAGAGGGCAGCCAGGAAGATCGCCGCACCGGCCGTACGCAAGCGCCTCACAACCGGCAATGATAGGCAGGTGGAGCAAGAGCGATGAGTACGCGCGAAACCCATCAGGCGCTTCCGCCCGCGATGCGGCAGGCCGTGGACGACTTCGGGTTGCATCTGTCGCGGGTCGACAACAGATCGGCCCACACCGTACGCGCTTATGTCGGTGACGCCGTCTCGATGCTCGACTACGCCGCCGCGGCCGGTTGTGCCGCGCCCGCCGATCTCGATATCACCGTATTGCGTGGCTGGCTCGCGCGGATGATGGCCGGCGGCGCCGCGCGGACGTCGCAGGCTCGCCGGGCCGCGGCAGCTCGCACGTTCACCGCGTGGGCCCATCGGAACGGGTTGTGCTCCTCCGATATGGGGGCACAGCTGGCCAGCCCCAAGGCGCATCGCGATCTTCCGACGGTGTTGCGCGCCGATCAGGCCGCTGAGCTTGTCGAGACGACGACCGACCCCCATGGCGTACGCGACAAAGCAGTCCTCGAGCTCCTCTACGCGACGGGCGTACGCGTAAGCGAATTGTGCGGCCTGGACCTGACCGACGTGGACGAGAACCGCCGGGTGGTCCGTGTCTTCGGCAAGGGTGCGAAAGAGCGTGCTGTCCCCTACGGCCTGCCGGCTCAGCGGGCGCTCGACGAATGGCTGCGTGACGGCCGCCCGAAGCTCGCGCACCCGGGCACGGACAGCGCCCTCTTCCTCGGGGCTCGCGGGGGCCGGCTGCAGCAGACGGTCGTGCGCAGGATCGTGCGGACGGCGGCCCAGCTCGCCGGTCTTCCGCACACCAGCCCGCACGATCTGCGGCACTCGGCGGCGACGCATCTGCTCGACGGGGGTGCCGATCTGCGGGCCGTGCAGGATCTGCTGGGGCATTCGTCGTTGTCGAGCACGCAGATCTATACCCATGTGTCGACCGAACGGCTGCGAGCGGCGTTCGAACAGGCTCACCCGAGAGCTTGACGAATCGTTCAATCCGCCACCCCGCGTCGCGTACGATCGCAGCGTGAGCGCCGGAGATCCGCCCCCGCCCATCCCCGGAGCCCGTCTCCTCTTCTCGCTCGACCCCGGCATCGCCTACCTCAACCATGGTTCCTTCGGTGCCGTGCCGATCGGGGTGCAGCGCGCTCAGCAGCGGTTGCGGGACGAGATCGAGCGCAATCCGATGACGTTCTTCGGGTCGACCGGGCTGATGGACCGGATCGTCCACACGCGACGGCACATCGCGCAGTTCCTCGGTGCCGATCCGGATGGCAGCGCACTCGTGGCGAACGCCACAGCCGGGGTCTCGATGGCTCTGCAGACCGTCCGGTTGCAGCCCGCCGACGAGGTGCTGCTCACCGATCACGGCTACGGCTCGAACGAGATGGCCGTGAAGCGTCAGTGCCGCCGGGACGGGGCGACCGCGCGCACGGTCCCGTTGCCGCTCGCGGCGTCGGATGCCGAGGTCGTGTCGCGGATCAAGGAGGCGCTGCGACCGGGCAGGACCAAGCTGCTCATCGTCGACCAGATCACCTCGCCGACCGCCAAGGTCCTGCCGGTGCGGGAGATCGTCGCCGCCGCCCGGGAGCACGACATCCCCGTTCTGGTCGACGCCGCGCACGCCCCCGGCACGTCCTCGCTCGAGGTGGACAGCATCGGCGCCGACTTCTGGGTCGGCAACCTGCACAAGTGGGCGTTCGCCCCCCGGGGCACCGCCCTGTTGAGCGTCGCCCCGCACTGGCGGCGCCGGATCGAGCCGCTGGTCGTCTCGTGGGAGCAGGACGAGGGATTTCCCGCCAACGTCGAGTTCCAGGGCACCCTCGATTACACCGCGTGGCTCGCCGCACCCACAGGCCTGTTCACGATGCGCACCCTCGGCGTCGACACGGTCCGCCGGCACAACGCCGAGCTGGCAGCGTACGGTCAGCGGGTTGTCGGTGCCGCCCTCGGCCTCGCGCCGACCGACCTGCCCGACCCCGGAGCGCCGGAGGCCGCCATGCGGATCCTGCCGCTGCCCGCCGGGGTGGCCACCACCAAGCCGGAGGCCACCGCCCTGCGCCAGCACATCGCCGACAAGCTGGCCATCGAGGTGGGCATGAACGCCTGGGGCGGCCGCTGCTGGCTGCGCCTCAGCGCCCAGGTCTACAACCGGGCCGAGGAGTACGACCGCCTCGCCGAACGCCTCCCCGGGCTCCTGACCAGCCACCGTCAGTAGGCGGGCGCCGTCCGGCTGGCCGGTATGGTGAGGGCGCCGGCGGACCGGGTGCCGCGCTCGGCCGGGTACATGGGCAGCCTCTGCCCGGGGTCGGGCGATCAGCGGGGTGCTTTCGAGGGCAGCTCGATGTCGCCGACGATCGGATGGCGGACGCAGCGCATGCCGGCGGCGGGAACACGGACGTCGCCCATCCTGTCCCGGTCCCACCAGAACAGATACGAGCAGCCGTCCAGCCCCACCGTGCCGTACGGGCGGCGGGATCCGTGAAAGTGAAGCGCGCGAGGTTGACCACTCGCACAGCGCGCGGGCCCGGCGTGTTGGTGCCGAGCGCGTCGAGGCGAGCGCTGAAAACGCCCGCGGGCGTGGTGGTCATCGAGTCGAGGATGCGCTGGACCGGAGGCCGCAGGCAGGCTCGGGTGGTCACCGGTTGACGAGGACGGCACTCCTGCGAACCCGGACAGCGACAATACATCGGAGCAGGGTGCCGCGACCGCGATCTGGGCAACCATCTCGCAGGGGCTGGCCGAGCCCGGCGGGACCTGTCTCGAGGACTGCGACGTCTCCGAGATCACCACGACGTTCGACCTCACGGCGGGCGGCGTCATGCCCCACGCTGTCGACCGCGATGAGGCCGCGCGGCTGTGGTCGCTCTCCGCACAGCTCACCGGCGTCGACGCCGTCGCCGCAGCGCCGCCAGGCCTAAGGGCAACGGGCAACGGGCAACGGCCGACGGGCAACGGCCGACGGGCAACGGCCGACGGGTCAATACAGGAGCCGGACGCCGAAGAGCGACAGCGGGTTCAGGTAGACGGCACCACGCCGCAGCCCCCAGTGCAGACAGGCCGCCGCGGGACACCCGGGGTGCCCGGACGACAGGGTGCCGATCTCCTGCCCCGCCACGACCTGGTCACCGACGTGCACGGACCCGAGCGTCAACGGCTCATAGGTGGTGCGCAGCCCGTCGGCGTGCGTGATGCTGACGACGCCCCGCCCCGCGATCACCCCGGCGAAGACGACGGTGCCGGCCCCGGCGGAGTGCACCGGCGTGGCGGGCACTGCCGCGAGGTCGACTCCGCGGTGCCCGGCCAGCCAGGGCTGGGCGGGCGGCGCGAAGGGGCGGGTGACCGAGGGCGGGGCGATCGGCCAGGCGAAAACCAGTAGGAGCGACCACAGCAATGTCATGCCGGCAATCGTGCCGAGAATGCCCGCCGGCTGCGGAAACCCCTGTGGATAACCGGCCGCCCTGTGGAAAAAGCGGGTCAGCCGCCGAAACCGGGCTCGTCCGGCAACGAGATGTCCGGCTTCTCGAGCTCTTCGACGTTCACATCCTTGAACGTCATAACGCGAACATTTTTCACGAAACGAGCGGGCCGATACATGTCCCAGACCCACGCGTCATGCATCTCGACCTCGAAGTACACCTCGCCGTCGGAGTTGCGCACGTGCAGGTCCACCTGGTTGGCCAGGTAGAAGCGGCGCTCCGTCTCCACCACGTACGAGAACTGGCGGACGATGTCGCGGTACTCCCGGTAGAGCTGCAGCTCCATCTCGGTCTCGTACTTCTCGAGATCCTCTGCGCTCATCGCTTCTCGCCCTCCATGGCCTCATCTTCCCCCACCGGCACCGGCGGCCGAGGCTGCTCGCCCGACGCCACGCCGACGGTACCCTCACTGTCCGCCCACAGCATCAGCGGCACGGCCTCCGGGGAGGCCGAAGACGCCGAAACAGGAACGGGACGCCGCGCCCGGGGAGGCCTGTTACCCCGCCCAGAAGCCGCAGCAACGTTCACGTATGAGAACCGGTGCTCCGCGCACGGCCCCCGCGAGGTCAGCGCCGCGCTGTGCTCCTCGGTGATGTAGCCCTTGTGCACCGCGAAGCCGTAGCCGGGGAACTTGTCGTCCAGCTCGACCATCAGCCGGTCCCGGGTGACCTTGGCGAGCACGCTGGCCGCCGCCACGCAGGCCGCGACCCGGTCGCCCTTCCAGACCGCGAGGCCGGGGGCGTTCAGGCCGTCGACCGGGAAGCCGTCGGTCAGTACGTAGTCGGGCGTGGCCGTCAGCGAGGCCAGCGCCCGGCGCATGGCGGCGAGGTTGCAGACGTGCAGGCCGCGCGCGTCGACCTCGGTGGCCGGGACGATGACGACGGACCAGGCCAGGGCGCGCTTGACCACCTCGGCGTAGACGCGCTCGCGGGCGGCCGCGGTGAGCAGCTTGGAGTCGGCCAGCTCATCGATCTCGCCGCGCTTGCCCTCGGGCAGGATGCACGCGCCCGCGACCAGCGGCCCGGCGCACGCGCCACGGCCGGCCTCGTCGGCTCCGGCGACGTTACGGAAACCGCGGCGCTGCAGGGCACGCTCGATCGCGTAGAGGCCACCTTCCCGGCGGACCACGGTGCGGGGAGGAGCGAGCATCAGGCGACCTTGCGGACCAGGTCGGCGAGCTGGTCCGGGAAGAGCTGCTCGGTGGAGGACTCGATCTCGGCGGCCGTCCACCAGCGGCTCTCGGTGATGGTCTCCTGCTCGTCCGCGTCGTAGCCGGCGGTGGAAACCTCCCACTGCGGCACCCGGTGGACGAAGAAGTGCTGGTCCTGCCGGTAGCTGCGGTTGCGATAGCTGAACTCAGCCACCTCGTGATGCACGGACTCGCCCAGCTGGGCGGGGTCGACCCGCAGCCCGGTCTCCTCGAACAGCTCGCGGGCCGCGGCCTCGGCGTGCGTCTCGCCCTCGTTGAGGCCACCGCCGGGCGTGAACCACCAGCGCTCGCCGGGCCGGGCCGGGTCACCGCCGTGCATGAGCAGAACCCGGTCCTGGCCATCGAGGAGAAGCACGCGTGCGGCGCGCCGGTCGACGTGTGTCACATCCCAAGCCTATTGCGCCGGACATCGATCTTGAGGGCGGGTGCCCCGGGGCTCATTTGGCCGGTGTCGCGTCCGGGACACCGTCGAACGGCTTCGGCACGGTCAGCCAGGTCGCGCGGCCCACCGGCCAGAAGATCGTGAAGGCCCGGCCGACGATCGAATCGGACTTGATCGTGGCTTCCTGGATGTTCTCGGTCTGCTCCCAGTGCTCCAGGGAGTCGCCCGAGGCCGAGCGGTGGTCACCCATGACCCACAGGCGGCCGGCCGGCACGGTGATGTCGAACGGCTCATCGGCGGCCGGGTCCTGGGTGCCGCTGTCATCGGTGTAGATGTACGGCTCGTCGATCGAGTGCCCGTTGATCATCAGACGCTGCTGGGTGTCGCAGCAGACCAGGTGGTCACCGGGGACACCGATGATGCGCTTGATGAAGTCCTCGCCCTCGGTGCCGCTCTGCCAGTCCGACGGCGCCTTGAAGACCACGATCTCGCCGCGGCGGGGCTCGCGGAAGTCGTAGACGAGCTTGTTGACCAGCACCCTGTCCCAGATGTTGAGGGTGTGCTCCATCGAGGGCGACGGGATGTAGAAGGTCTGCAGGACGAAGGCCCGCACCAGGACCGCGACGAGGATCGCCACGCCCACGAGGATCGGGAGCTCACGCCAGAAGGAATTACCGCTCTTCTCGGCGGCGGTCTGGTCGTCAATCACGACCGGAGCCTACGTCGCCGGAGCCTCAAGCACAGTCCGGAACGCGCGGATACGCCGACACTTAGCAGGAACGGCAGCATTACCGCCGTGCTGGCCGGATCGAGCTTCGGCTCCGGCTTCGCGCCGAGCGGGGCCGATCCGACGGGGTGCGCGGTCGCATACTCCTGCCAGACGTCGGGCACGGAGAGGCTGGTGAACCGGCTCGTCGGCCATACCACGACGAAGGCCCGCCCGATGACGTTGTCGATCGGCACGGGCCCCTGACAGCGGGCGTCCTGCGACACCAGGCGGTGATCGCCCATGACGAACATCTCACCCGCGGGGACGGTCACCTCGGTGAATCGGCGACTGCTGCACTGCCGCGGGTTCGGCGGCTGGTCGAGGGGCGAATTCTCGTCGATGTACGCCTCATCGATCGGCTCGCCGTTGACCGTGATCCGGCCCTTCTCGTCACAGCAGGCCACCTTGTCGCCCGGCAGGCCGATCACGCGCTTGATGAAGTCACGCTCGCCGGGGCGGCTGACGCCCACGAGGTCACCGATCGTGCGTCCGAGCTTGGCGCCGAAGGCGTTGCTGACCGGCGTGCTGGGCTGCTCGGGCGCCCAGTTGTCGGTGCCGCGGAAGACGACGATCTCGCCCCGGAGCGGGTCGCGCATGTCGTAGACGACCTTGTTCACCAGGACGCGGTCGTTGATGAGCAGGGTGTTCTCCATCGAGCCCGACGGGATGAAGAACGCCTGGACGAGGAACGTGCGGATCAGCACGGCCAGGCAGAACGCCACCACGAGCAGCAGCGGAAGCTCCTGCCAGAGCGGCATCTCCTTGCGACGGATCACCCGCCCGCGGCGCCGTCCGGAGGAGGAGCCTCGATACCCCTGCATCGGTTCCACGCTACGTATCTCCCGCCGCCGTCCGGGCGAATCAACCCGGATACAGCACTACCGCCCGAAAGTCCCCGTGGGGAACCTGTCAGGCGGTAGTGCGAATGGCCCACCAGCGCGGCGAACGCCACGTTGGCCCTGATTCCCATCCGTCACATGCGCAAGCCTAGTGCTCCTGCGCAGGAACCGTCAGTCCGAGTGAACGTACGGCTCGGACGACCGAGGAGTTCAGTTGGCGGTCTGCTTCTCGCGGAGCTCCTTGATCTTGGCCTTCTTGCCACGGAGCTCGCGCAGGTAGTAGAGCTTCGCGCGGCGCACGTCACCACGGGTCACGACCTCGATGCGGTCGATCTGCGGGCTGTTGAGCGGGTAGGTCCGCTCGACACCGACGCCGAAGCTGATCTTCCGGACCTTGAAGGTCTCCCGCAGGCCACCGTTCTGGCGGCTGATGACGACGCCCTGGAAGACCTGGACACGGGAACGGTTACCTTCGACGACCCGAGCGTGCACGCGGAGCGTGTCGCCGGCGCGGAAGTCGGGAATGTCGGTGCGCTGCGACTGGAGGTCGAGTGCGTCCAGCGTGTTCATCGCTGCATCCTCGTGCTACTCAAAGCGCACCGGGAGTTCGATGCGCGATTGGGGTGGTTCTGAACCCGGCCCGGAAAGGCCGGGATCCTCATCTGCCCACCCACGGCGTGGGAGACAAATGGCAACCTCACTACTTTGCCACACCCGACCCCGGGATCCGAAATCCGGCGCCCTCGATGGCCGCCCGGTCCAACTTGCCGATCTTCTCGGGCGGGTAGGCCTCGAACAGGTCGGGACGCCGCGTGGCGGTCCTCAGCAGTGACTGCTCACGCCGCCATCGGGCGATCTTCCCGTGGTCACCGGAGCGCAGCACCTCGGGGACGTCGAGACCGCCCCATGACGCCGGCTTGGTGTAGACGGGCGCTTCGAGCAGCCCGTCTGAGTGCGACTCCTCGGTCAGCGACTCCGCGTTGCCGAGCACCCCGGGCAGCAGCCGGGTGATGGCCTCCATGATCACGATGACCGCGACCTCGCCGCCGAACAACACGTAGTCGCCGAGCGAGACCTCGCGGACCGGCATCGGAGCGGAGTCGAGAACCCGCTGGTCGATGCCCTCGTAGCGGCCGCACGCGAAGACAAGATGATCTTCCGAGGCAAGCGAGGCAGCGTCCGCCTGGGTGAACGGCTTCCCGACCGGCGACGGCACCACCAGCAGCGACGACGGCGACGCGACGGCGGAAAAGGCAGCAGCCCACGGCTCGGGTCGCATCACCATGCCGGGGCCGCCGCCGTACGGGCTGTCGTCGACCGTCCGGTGCACGTCGGAGGTCCAGGTGCGCAGATCGTGCACGGAAAGATCGAGGAGTCCGGTCCCGCGCGCCTTCCCGATCAGCGAAAGGTCCAGCGGCGAGAAGTAGTCCGGAAAGATCGAGATGATGTCGACGCGCACTGCGGGGGCACACCCTTACAAGTCGAGCAGGCCCTCGGGCAGGTCGACGACGATCCGGCCGGCGGCCAGGTCGACCGTCGGCACCATCGCGCTGACGAACGGGATGAGCGCGGTGCCGCCCGCGGCCTTCTTCAGGACGATGAGGTCGGAGGAGGGCGCGTGGTCGATCCGGTCGACCTTACCCAGCTCCACGCCGTCCAGGTCGACCACCGAGAGGCCGGCCAGCTGGTGGTCGTTGAACTCGTCCGGGTCGTCCGGCGCGGGAATCTCCGCGCTGTCGACCTGCAGCATCACGCCGCGCAGCGCCTCGGCGATGTTGCGGTCGTGCACGCCCTCGAACTGAGCGATGATCTTGCCCTGGTGCCAGCGCAGCGACTCGAGGGTCAGCTTGCCGGGCACCTGGTAGGCGACGCCAGCCGGGGGCGTGGCGTGCGCCGGGCCGGCGTTCACCCGGCGGTCCCGAGGGACCTCCGTGGCGAACGTCGACCCGGCGGAAAATCTCGCCTCTGGATCATCGGTCCGGACAGTCACGAGGACCTCCCCACGAATCCCGTGGGGCTTACCTATCTGACCGATAACCAGCAGCATCGTGACGACAGCCGATCAGTACGCGTCGACGATGTCGACGCGGATACCGCGCCCACCGATCGACCCGATGACCTGACGCAGCGCCTTGGCCGTGCGACCGCCACGCCCGATGACCGTTCCCAGGTCCTCGGGGTGGACACGCACCTCGAGCCGCTTGCCGCGACGCGAGTCGACCATGCGGACCCGGACGTCGTCCGGGTTGTCGACGATGCCCTTGACGAGGTGCTCCAGCGCAGGCCGGAGCGCCCCGTCAGCTCGCGTCGGCGCCGGCACCGGCCGGGTCCTTCGCGTCTGCGGCGACAGCCTCACGGTTCGGCTCGGCCGGGTCGACAGCCTTGGTGTCGCTCGGGCGACCCTCGGCAACCTCCGGCGCAGCCGGGGTCTTGTCAGCGTCCGCAGCCGGCTTCTCAGCCTTGGCCTCGGCGGCGGGCTTCTCAGCCTTGGCCTTCTTCGGGGTGGACTTCGCCGGGGTCTCGGCGATGCCGGCAGCGGCCTTCGCCTCGGCCTCGTAGGCCGCCTGACGGTTGGCCTTCTCGGGCGCGACCAGGAGCGGCGGCGGGGCCGGGAGGCCCTTGAACTGCTGCCAGTCGCCGGTCTTCTCGAGGATGCGCTGCACGGCCTCGCTCGGCTGCGCGCCGACGCTCAGCCAGTACTGCACGCGCTCGCTCTTGACCTCGATCACCGAGGGGTCGAACTTAGGCTGGTAGATGCCCACGTACTCGATGGCGCGGCCGTCACGCTTGGTGCGCGAGTCGGCGACGACGATGCGGTACTGCGGGTTGCGGATCTTGCCCATCCGCAGGAGCCGGATCTTTACGGCCACGGTTGTTTCGCTCCAAGTAATGACGTGGGTGAGCCGAACGGAACCCACGTGGGGATGCGGGACCGAATGTCTCGTGGACTGGCTACGTGAGAAGGGTTAGAGGGCGCTGCTCACGAGCCGGATACCAGCTGTCCATTCTGCCAGACGGGCAGCCATGCACGCCAACCGGGCCGGGAAACGCCACAATCAAGATCAAAAGGATCATGTCGCATCTGATTGCATGGCACCGACCGCAGTTCCCACCGAGGCCGCGCCCGACCGGCCAAGGCGCCGAGGGCGCCAGAACAGCCGCCCGGCCGCTTCATCCTGAGTGAGTGGCGAAAACCTCAGACCAGGTCAGGGCCGCGGGACCGGTGGGCGGTCCCAGCCGGTGGGCAGGTCCGTGATGGCCTGCCAGGACGGGTCGGGCCGGAAGTCGGTCCAGGTGCCGTCGAACGGGAAGTCGCCGGCTTCTATCTGCTTGATCACACGCAGGCCCTCGGCCCGCAACGCGTCCTCGTCGTGGACCCAGTAGTGGTCGGGGAGGGCGAGCCGCTCGGCGAGCTCGTCCTCGTCCTTCCACTGCCAGGTGCGATCGGGGCGCACCACGATGTCGAGATCCTGGTCGATCACATCGACACCGGCCAGCCCGCCGCCGTCGCTGTTGTCGTCCCAGCGCAGCGCGCGCTCCTCCAGGTTCACGTACCAGAACTTGAAGTGCTCCTGCTCGTCCTGGAAGAACCAGACCGAGTGGTCGGCGCCGGGCGGGATGAACTTGAGCAGGCCCGGGCCCTGCCAGACGGACGGGACGACCCGGACGGGCTGCGTCACCCACTCGGTGAACGGCATGTCACGGATGCCACGCCCGTCCAGCGTCTCCTCGACGATCACCGTCGTGCCGCGGGTCAGCCACAGCAGCAGCCCCCGCTCGTCGTCCGAGACGACCCGGCAGGGCCGCACCGAGGCGAGGCGCGGCCCGTCGATGTTGCGGTAGAGGAAGACCGTGCCCGGGGCGAGCATCAGTACGCGCGGGCCAGGATCGCCTGCAGCTCCGGCTCGTCGTCGGAGTCGGGCATGGTGCCGTCGACACGGGTCAGGCAGCGCACGGTGATGGCCTTGCCGTTGGCCTTCTTCTCACCCTCGGTGCCGACCGACGCCCACGGCACCCGGGCCCAGCCGGTCTGCGCGGCGTCGATCGCCTCGTCGAGGGTCTTCACGTCGACCGTGTTGGCCTCGCGGAAGGACAGGGCGTCGTCGTAGAGGCGCTGCTGGTCGGCCTTGAGCGCGGCCACGACGTCGTTGACGACCTCGGCGAGCGCGATCGGGGACTTGGTGCCGTCGATCCGGCGTGCCACGACGGCGTTGCCGTTCGCCAGGTCGCGGGGGCCGACCTCGATGCGGATCGGGATGCCCTGCAGCTCGGCGTCGACTGCGCGCCGGCCGAAGGGGATGTCGGCACGGTCGTCGAGCTTCACCCGTACACCAGCGGACTTGAGCTCGTCACGGAGCTTGACCGCCGCCTCGGTGACGCCCTCGCCGGCCTTGACCACCATGATCTGGGCCTGGATCGGGGCGATGTTCGGCGGCAGCCGCAGGCCGTTGTCGTCGCCGTGGACCATGATCAGCCCACCCATCATCCGGGTGGAGGTGCCCCACGACGTGGTCCAGGCGTGCTCGACGGCACCGGCCTGGGACGTGTAGGTGATGTCGAACGCCTTGGCGAAATTCTGCCCGAGCTCGTGCGACGTGCCCATCTGGAGCGCCTTGGTGTCGCCCATCATGGCCTCGACGGTCATGGTGTTCGTCGCGCCGGCGAACCGCTCGCCCTTGGTCTTGCGGCCGGGCACGACCGGGATGGCCAGCATCTCGACCATGAACTCCTCGTAGACCGTCTTGTGGATCAGACGGGCGTACTCCCGGGCGTTTTCCTCGCTGATGTGGGCCGTGTGGCCCTCCTGCCAGAGGAACTCGGTGGTGCGCAGGAAGGTGCGCGGCCGTAGCTCCCAGCGCACGATGTTGGCCCACTGGTTCAGCAACAGCGGCAGGTCACGGTAGGAGTCGACCCACTTGGCCATGAACTCGCCGATGACGGTCTCGCTGGTCGGGCGGACCACGAGCGGCTCGGCGAGCTGCTTGCCACCCGCGTGGGTGACCACGGCGAGCTCCGGCGAGAAGCCCTCCACGTGCTCGGCCTCGCGGCGCAGGTAGCTCTCCGGGATGAACAGCGGGAAATAGGCGTTCTCCGCACCGGCGTCCTTGATGCGGGCGTCCATGTCCTTCTGCATGTGCTCCCAGATGGCGTAACCGGCGGGCCGGATCACCATCGTGCCCCGCACCGGACCGTTGTCCGCCAGCCGAGCCTTGTTGATCAGGTCCTGGTACCAGCGGGGGAAGTCTTCCGACCGGGGGGTGAGCACGCGAGCCATGACCCAGCATCTTAGTCGCGTCCCGACTGCAACCCGGCCAGTGGGCTTCCCGTGTCCCTATACGAAGGGCGGTGACCATGACCGAGGAGCGGGCGGACGCGTTCGACGCGTTCTACCGGGACACCTCACGGCGGCTGCTGCGCTACGCGTACGGGCTGACGGGAGACCCGGGCGAGGCGCAGGACCTCGTCCAGGAGGCGTACGCCCGGGCATGGCAGCGCTGGCGCAGGTTGCCGGGCTACGACGACCCGGAGGCGTGGCTGCGGCTGGTGGTCAACCGGCTGTCGACGGACCGTTGGCGACGTCTGCGCGTACGCCGAGCCCACAGCGCCGCCGCCGCACCCCTGCCACCGGCCGACCCGCCGTCGGAGGACACGGTCCTGCTCGTCCGTGCCATGCGCACGCTCCCGGAAGCCCACCGCCACGCCCTGGCCCTGCGTTACCTGCTGGACCGCTCGGTGGCCGACATCGCTGCCGAGACGGGTGTCCCCGAGGGCACGGTCAAATCCTGGCTGTCCCGCGGCCGGGCGGCCCTCGCCACCGCGCTCAACCTGGACCCGGCGCCCGGCGCTGTCCGGTCCCCCGAGCCGTCACCCCCGGGAGGAGCCCGCAATGTCCACTGACCTCGACGAGATCTTCGCTTCTCTCAACCACCAGGCCGACGGGGTCCCGCTGGGCCCGCCGGTCGCCGCCCGCCGCCGCGGTGACCAGATCCGCCGCACCCGCTTCGCGATCACCGCAGTGACCGTCGTGGTCTGTCTCGCCTTCGCGGGTACGAGCTTCGCGTGGCGCAACCACCACACCGCCCCCGCCGCGCCCACATGGAGCCTCGCCGAGGTCGGCTCCCCCCGGTCCTTCGGCGTGACGGTGACCTACGCCGCGACGGCCGTGTCCACGAAGGCCGTCTTCACGGCGTGGCGCGGGCTGGACGGCGTGGTCGGGGTTTCCGCGGCCGACCTGCACACCGGCGCGACGACGTGGCTGCGGAAACGCCTGGGCACGTTCGACAGGCTCACCGGCGTCGTCGCCCTCCCCGCGGCGGTGCTGGTCAACGTCCGCGGCGACAGGGGCAGCACGATGTACGTGCTCGACCCCGCCACCGGCAGGGAACGCTGGCATTTCCCGTACGCCACCGACGACGACCTCGTCTACTACAACGACCTCCTGGTCACCCAGTCGGCGGCGACCGGCGAGACCCGCGCCCTGAGCTGGTCCGACGGGACGACCCGCTGGACCCTGCCTGCCGAGGCGGACCGGGCACAGCGGACCCTCGGCATGCACGTGCGCTCCGACGAGATGTCCCTCACGTTCACCGACCGCAACCTCATCCAGATCACCCGCTCCGGCAAGGTCGAATACCGCGACGCCGGCACCGGCACGCTCCGGGGCACCACCGCGGCCATCGTGCCGACGGGTGCACCGGTCGCGTACGAAGGGATCGTCTTCGTCCCCGGCACCGGCTTCACCCCCGGCGCGACTCAGATCGTGCGGACCGAACTGGCCGACCCGCAGCCCCGCAACATCTACGAA
The DNA here is from genome assembly GCF_016862215.1 of Winogradskya humida. Classification (GTDB taxonomy): domain Bacteria; phylum Actinomycetota; class Actinomycetes; order Mycobacteriales; family Micromonosporaceae; genus Actinoplanes; species Actinoplanes humidus. Next base: position 156,501 of record NZ_BOMN01000057.1, on the reverse strand, counting down.
TCGCTGCCCGGCCACCACATCGATGCCATCGCCCCGTGCGGCGACCGACTCTGCCTCACCGTGACGCCACCCGACCGCAGCGCCGTCCTCACCACGATCGGCCCCGGCTTCGCCAGCACGGACTGGCAGACCCCGGCCACCCCCGACGCGACGATCGTGCAGCCGCTCGGCGACCGCATCCTGGTCACCGGCCCGTCCGAGAGCATCCTCTACACAACGGACGGCAGGAAAGTCACGGCGGCCGCCCACATGTCCTGGATCGACAAGGACTCTCTGCTGGCCCTCCCCGGCCCCAACGGCGGAGAGATAGTCCGGATCTCGGCCCTGACCGGCACCCGCCAGGTCCTCGGCACGATGCCTCCGTCGGACAACCCCTGCGCCTGGACCACGGACCGCCTGGCCTGCCCCGACGAGACCGCCCTGCGCATCTTCTCGCTCGCATAGGCCGTGTCCTGCCGATCACGACGGCCTGGATCGGCAGGAACGGCCTAGCGGATGACCCGGCCCTTCAGGATGATCCGCTCGGGGGCACGAACCACGCGGAGGTCACGCCGGGGATCCTCGGGGTAGACGACCAGGTCGGCGAGGCCGCCCTCGACCAGTCCGGAGAAGCCCAGCCACTCGCGGGCCCGCCAGGACGCCGACGCCAGCACCTGCTCCGCGGGGATGCCGGCCTCGTGCAACAGCAACATCTCCTCGGCGGCCTGCCCGTGCCGGATGCTGCCGCCGGCGTCGGTGCCGACGAAGATGGGTACGCCGGCCTCATACGCAGCGGCGACCACTGCCGGGAAGCCGTCGCGAAGGGCGAGCATGTGGTCCGCGTACCCGGGGAATTTGGATCGGGCCTGGTCCGCGATCTTGCCGAACGTCTTAATGTTGATCATCGTCGGCACCAGCGCCGTGCCCCGCCGTGCCATCTCGTCGATCAGGTCGAGCGACAACCCCGTGCCGTGCTCCACGGAGTCGACACCCGCGCGAACCATCAGCGCGACACCCTCCTCGGAAAACGTGTGCACGGCCGCCCGCGCTCCGGCGGCATGCGCGGCCTCGACGGCGGCGGTCATGGTGGCGGCATCCCACGAGGGCGTCAGGTCACCGACGCCCCGGTCGATCCAGTCGCCCACCAGCTTGACCCACCCGGTGCCGGCCTTGGCCTGCGCAGCCACGGTCTCGGCAACCTGCCCGGCCGCCACCTCGACCCCGATGTCCCGCAGATACCGCCGCGGCGGAGCTACGTGCTGCCCAGCCCGCACCAGCCGGGGAATCTCGGGCTCATCATCCAGCTCCGGGTACGGAAAAGGCGACCCCGCGTCACGCAACGCCAGCACCCCCGCGTCACGGTCCTGACAGGCCAGCCCCCGGGCCTCATCGACACTCTCGATGGGCGAAGCGCCATACCGGATCCCCAGGTGACAGTGCGCATCCACCAGCCCCGGCACCACCCACCCGCCGCTGCTCACGGTCTCGGCATCCCGCACCGGCTCAAACGTCACCCGATCCCCGACCACCCAGAGATCCCGAACCTCACCATCCGGCAGAACGACCCCACGCACATGGAAAGCCATGCCTAAGTCCTACCCGATTTCCGCCGCCCGCGCCTGCCGCTAACCCGTCAACGCGGGGAGGTCGAGCACCACCGGAAACGGCACATCCTGGCGCCGATTCCAATGGCCGCCCACTTCAGTGCGGTCCTCCTCAGCGGAGCCAGTCCCTGCGCCGTTCGAAGCGGGAGAGGTCGAACGACACCGGCCACGGCCAGTCCAGATCGATGCGGCCAACCCGAGGTGGACCGGACCGATACTGCCCGTCCGAGCCGAGGATGTGCTCGGTGAAAGTCATGCGCTCGCGGAGGGGGTCGATCACCCAGTACCGCGGGATACCGGCGGCGGCATACCTCTTCACTTTGAAGCCGCAATCATCGTCGATCGAGCTCGGCGAGAGGATCTCGACCGCCAGCAGGACATCTCTCGCCAGACGCGGGACGCGCGTCACGCCACTGTTGGAAACGACCACCACGTCGGGGCGTGGTTGGTTGTCGTGATCCACAGCAACTGACAGATCAGTAACTATGTAGAAGCCGTCAGGTTCGTTTTCCTCGAGAGCAACAACCAACCTGATGCCGACCCATTGATGAAAATCTGTCGGGCTGGACAAGACGAGCCTTCCGTCAAGGAGCTCATAAAGGAGATCCTCCGGAAGGCTGTCGAGGTCGTCGACGGTCCATACCTGCTTGTCGGCGAGCCCGAGATAGTCGAGTTGACGCAGAGCGGCAGTCATCGATTCCTCCCCATAAGGATGCGGACTGCCGCTCACGCTACTAGACACGAGACCACCTGTCACCCAGCAATAGCTACTTCTTGTCGTCGTCGCGCTTGGGGTTGCTGAGTTTGTTGAAGTCAAGCTTGGGGAGCTTGAAGCCCGGCGGCAGGCCGGGAGCGCCGCCCAAAGCGTTCGGGTCCAGGCCCGGGGGGAGCTGGGGCATGCCGCCCGGGAAGCCGGCCGGCATGCCGCCGCCGACGCGGGGGCGGTTGCCGCCCTTGGTGCCCTTGCGCTTGTTCTTGGGGCTCTTGGTGGCCTTGCGGCGGTTGCCGCCGGGGAGGCCCATCATGCCGCTCATCTGCTTCATCATCTTCTGGGCTTCGACGAAGCGGTTGAGGAGCTGGTTGACATCCATGACCTGGACGCCGGAGCCGCGGGCGATGCGGGCGCGGCGGGAGCCGTTGATGATTTTGGGGTTGGTGCGTTCGCCGGGGGTCATGGAGCGGATGATGGCGGTGACCCGGTCGAAGTGGCTGTCGTCGAGCTCGGCGAGCTGGTCCTTCATCTGGCCCATGCCGGGCATCATGCCGAGGATGTTGGCGATGGGGCCCATCCGGCGGACGGCGATGAGCTGGTCGAGGAAGTCCTCCAGGGTGAAGCTTTCGCCACCCATGAGCTTGGAGGTCATCTTTTCTTTCTGATCCTCGTCGAAGGCCTGTTCGGCCTGTTCGATGAGGGTCAGGACGTCGCCCATGCCGAGGATGCGGCTGGCCATCCGGTCGGGGTGGAAGACGTCGAAGTCCTCGAGCTTCTCGCCGGTGGAGGCGAAGAGGATGGGCTGGCCGGTGACGTGGCGGACCGAGAGGGCCGCGCCGCCCCGGGCGTCGCCGTCGAGCTTGGAGAGGACGACGCCGGTGATGCCGACGCCGTCGCGGAAGGCTTCGGCGGTGCTGACGGCGTCCTGGCCGACCATGGCGTCGATGACGAAGATGACCTCGTCGGGGTCGACGGCGTCGCGGATGTCGCGGGCCTGCTGCATCATGTCGGCGTCGATGCCGAGGCGGCCGGCGGTGTCGACGATGACGATGTCTTTGGCGGTGCGCTTGGCGTGCTCGATGGAGTCCTTGGCGACCTGGACCGGGTCGCCGACGCCGTTGCCGGGTGACGGGGCGTAGACGTCGACGCCGGCGCGGCCCGCGAGGACCTGGAGCTGGTTGACCGCGTTGGGGCGCTGGAGGTCGGCGGCGACCAGCAGGGGCTGGTGGCCCTGGCCCTTGAGCCAGCGGGACAGCTTGCCGGCGAGCGTGGTCTTACCGGAGCCCTGGAGGCCGGCCAGCATGATCACGGTCGGGGGGTTCTTGGCGAACTGCAGGCGGCGCCCCTCGCCACCGAGGATGGTGATGAGCTCCTCGTGGACGATCTTGATGATCTGCTGGGCGGGGTTGAGCGCCTCGGAGACCTCGGAGCCGCGGGCGCGCTCCTTGAGGTTGGCGATGAACTGCTTGACCACGGGCAGCGCGACATCAGCCTCGAGCAGGGCGAGACGGATCTCGCGCGCGGTGGCGTCGATGTCGGCGTCGGTGAGCCGGCCCTTGCCCCGGAGCTTGGTGAAGATGCCGGAGAGGCGGTCACTCAAGTTGTCAAACACGGCACAACTTCCCGTTGGTCGAAAGGGAGGAGAGGCCCAAGCCTAGCCGCCCGCCGCCGGGCTCACCGGTTCCGCATCCGGTACGTCTTCTTCGCGGCCTCGATCCGGTACTGGGTGCGGGTTCCGGGGGCGAGCCCCTTCTTCGCCTTGCCGTAGAGGTAGATGCCGCCGCCGACCACGATCGCGCCCACGATCAGGTACGCGAGGGCACCGACGAGCCAGTGCAGGACCGACACGGCGATCCAGCCCACCACGATCACCCCGGCGACCATCGCCACCACGTACGCAACTGCCTTGCCCATGGGGAGTCCTCCAAAGAAGTCAGGCCTCCACCATCCTCCCCCGGCGCAAGCCCCCGCATCAGGGACGCACCCGTAGGGGTGGGCGGGTCGCAATTCAGCCCCCAAAGAGAACAAAAGTCGCGTAAAACCGCTAAAGGCGCATAGCACAGATGTCCGGAAAGACGCCATTGACCGCAACCAACCGGGTGACCGCGACGTTGAGGCACAGGAACCCCGGGCGGCTGAGCCGATCAGCCCCGACGACATCCGGCGGAAGGACGAACTCGTGCCCTTGCGGCGGATCCTACGAATGGCACCCTGGCAGGTCCGGTCACGCATCCTGGCCAGCGTGCAGCGCCGGGTGCTGCCCCGGGTCTCCGAGGACCAGCGGCTCGGCATGGCCCGGCGGATCGTGTCGCTGTCACACCCGCCCCGGCTGCCGCTCATGCGTACGGCCGAGGCCGCCGTCACCATGCGGGTCCGCACCGGCCGGGGCTGGGTGACCGCCCGGCGTGACCCGGCGGCGAGCCCGGCAGGCGTACGCCGTGACAACCTCGACAGGGTTGTCGCCGCCCTCGACGAAGCAGGCATCGACTGGTTCCGCATCCCCGCCAAGTCCCTGCGTACCACCGCCGTCGCGGTGCTCGTGACCGACCGCGCGGCCACGATCCGCCTGCTGGAGGCGCTCACCACCGGCACCGGCCTGCTGGACGTCGTGAAGCCGCGCAAGGCCAAGAGCAGCAAGACGGCCGAGGTGCTGCGGGTGTGCTGGCCGGTGACCGACCCGAACGGCAGCCTGGTGCTGGCCACGGACGTGGGCTGCGAGATCGAGTTCTGGGCGGAGCGCGACGGCGTCCTGGCCGGCCCGCGCCCCAACCCGATCGCCGACGTGATCGCGCTGGACGAGCCGGTGGCGCACGCGAGCGAGGCCGCGTTCGGGCCGTTCAGCTCGCCGCACGACGTCTCGGCGTACCGGACGAAACAGATCTTCACCATGCCGGGCCCGGACCGGATCGCCTTCCCGATCGACGTGGTCTACACCTGGGTCGACGGCAGCGACCCGTCCTGGCAGGCCCGCAAGGCCGCGGCCCAGGGTACGAACGCCTGGCTCGACACCGGCAGCCGCCTGGCCCACAACAGCGCCCGCTACACCTCCCGCGACGAGCTGCGCTTCTCCCTGCGTTCGCTGCACTGCTTCGCGCCCTGGGTCAACCACATCTACCTGGTGACGGACGATCAGGTGCCGGACTGGCTGGACACCGCGCAGCCGGGGCTGACCCTGGTGAGCCATCGGGAGATCTTCGGCGACACCGGGCGGCTGCCGACGTTCAACTCGCAGGCCATCGAGTCACGCCTGCATCGCATCCCGGGTCTCAGCGAGCATTTCCTCTACCTGAACGACGACGTGTTCCTGGGCCGGCCGCTGAGCCCGGACCTGTTCTTCACGCCGGGCGGGCTGACCCGGTTCTTCCCGTCGAGCGCCCAGGTCGACTCGGCACCGCGGCGCCCGGACGACCCGCCCGCCGACTCGGCCGGCAAGAACAACCGCGAGCTGATCCGTACGGCGTTCGGCCGCGTCCTGACCCGCAAGATGATGCACACCCCGCACCCGTCGCGGCTGAGCATCATCACCGAGATCGAGCAGCGGTTCACGGAGTACGTGACCGCGACCGCCGGGCATCAGTTCCGCCACCCCGAGGACATCGCGCTGCTCTCGTCGCTGCAGCAGTACTACGCGTACCTGACGGGACGCGCGGCGCCGGGGACGGTCGCCTACATGTACGCGGACCTCGCCAACCCGGCGACCCCGTTCAAGCTCGCCCGGCTGCTGCGCCACCGCGACCTCGACACGTTCTGCCTGAACGACACGGACTCCGACGAGGCGGTGGCCGTCGAGCAGGCGGCCCTGCTCGGCGAGTTCCTGCCGGCCTATCTGCCGTTCGCCTCCCCGTACGAGCGGGGCGCCGGTCCCCCGGTCCGCCCGCAGGCCGACCGCCGCGCGGAGATCCCGAGCCAGAGCGGCGGCCCGGCCCCCACCAACACGCCCGTCGCCTGACGGGGATCCGCAGAAGGAGATCTCGCTCGTGAGCTTCGACGTCGCCATCCTCGGCCTCGGCTACGTGGGGCTGCCCCTGGCCCAGCAGGCCGCCCGGGCCGGTCTGTCCGTGCTCGGCTTCGACGTGAACGCGGCGGTGGTCGAGGCGCTCGGCGCCGGCCGTTCCCATGTGGACGACCTGTCCGACACCGACATCGCCGAGATGCTGACCCGCGGGTTCGGCGCCACCACGGACGAGCGGCTGATCGCCACGGCGGCGGTCGCGGTGATCTGCGTACCGACGCCGTTGTCCGAGGGTGACGGCCCGGACCTGCGCGCGGTGATCGGCGCCACCGAGGCGGTCGGGCGCAACCTGCGGCCCGGCATGCTCGTCGTGCTCGAGTCGACGACCTACCCGGGCACCACCGACGACGTGGTGCGCCCGCTGCTGGAAAGCCTGTCCGGCCTGACCGCGGGGGTCGACTTCCACCTGGCGTTCTCGCCCGAGCGGATCGACCCGGGCAACGAGAAGTGGGGCGCGCACAACACCCCGAAGGTGGTCGGTGGCACCACGCCGGCCTGCACCGACCGGGTCGCCGAGTTCTACGGACGGTTCGTGGAGACGGTCGTACGCACCCGTGGCACCCGCGAGGCGGAGACCTCGAAGCTGCTCGAGAACACGTACCGGCACGTCAACATCGCGCTGGTCAACGAGATGGCCCGGTTCTGCCACGAGCTCGACATCGACCTCTGGGACGTCATCCACGCCGCGTCGACCAAGCCCTTCGGGTTCCAGGCGTTCTATCCGGGACCGGGCGTGGGCGGGCACTGCATCCCGATCGACCCCAACTACCTCAGCCATAACGTACGCAGCAAGCTCGGCTACCCGTTCCGCTTCGTCGAGCTCGCCCAGGAGATCAACGCCACGATGCCGGCGTACGTCGCCCGGCGCGCGCAGAACCTCCTCAACGCCGACGGCCAGGCATTGCACGGCGCCCGGGTGCTGCTGCTGGGTGTCACGTACAAGCCGAACATCGCCGATCAGCGCGAGTCGCCGGCCACCCCGCTCGCCCGGCACCTGGCCTCGCTGGGTGCGGTGCTGACGTACCACGACCCGCACGTCCGCGAGTGGAGCGTCCCGCGCACCGACGACCTCGAAGGCGCCGCGGCCGCCGCCGACCTCGTGATCCTGGTCCAGCAGCACCGCGAGTACGACGCGGATCACCTGGCGAGCATCTCGAAGCGCTTCTTCGACACGCGGGGTGTCACCACCAGCCGGGAGGCGCACCGGCTGTGATCGAGACGAGCACCGCGACCCGGCCCCGGACCGGCCTCACCGTCGCCACGAAGACGCAGCCCTCGAGGCATCGTCGCGACATCGAGGGGTTACGCGCGGTCGCGGTGCTCCTCGTGGTCGCGTACCACTGTGATCTGTCGTTCTTCTCCGGCGGATATGTCGGGGTCGACGTCTTCTTCGTCATCTCCGGCTTCCTGATCACCGGGTTGCTGCTGCGGGAGGCGGACCGGACCGGCCGGATCTCCATCCCGCGGTTCTACGCCCGCCGTGCCCTGCGGCTGCTGCCCGCCTCGGCGGTCGTCGTCGTGGCCACGGTGATCGCGGCCGCGCTGTGGCTGCCGCCGCTGCGCCTGGCCGGCATCGTGTCGGACGCCCTGCACACCAGCGTGTACGCGATGAACTGGCGGCTCGCGGCGGTCGGCACGGACTATCTGAACGCCGATGCCGAGCCGTCGCCGTTGCAGCACTTCTGGTCGCTGGCGGTGGAGGAGCAGTTCTACCTGCTCTGGCCGCTGCTGATCATCGCGTTCAGGGCCAAGCGGGCGCGGGCCGGCGTACTCATCGCATTGACTGTGGTTTCGCTCGGTCTGTCGTTGTGGCAGACGCAGGCGAACGCAGGCTGGGCATATTTCGGCGCGCACACCCGGGCATGGGAGCTGGGCGTCGGCGCACTGCTGGCGGTCTTCGCGGTTCGGCTCCCGCGGTGGTGCGTTCCGGCCGGTCTGCTCGCGGTCGCTGCCTCCGCAGTCATCTTCACTGCACAGACCCCATTCCCCGGGTACGCCGCCCTGGTCCCGGTTCTCGGCACGGCAGCGGTCATCGCCGGTGGAACGGAACAGCCCGGCGGGATCCTCGCTCATCCCGCGTTGCAGGGGATCGGGCGGCTGTCGTACTCCTGGTATCTCTGGCACTGGCCGACGCTGATGATCGCCCCCGCCATCCTCGGCCGCCCGCTGGCCGGATGGGAGAACGTGCTGGTCGCGCTTGGCGCACTCGTCCTGGCCATGTTCACGTACGCCCTCGTCGAGAACCCCGCCCGCCACCTGACCGGCCTGCGGAACAACCCGTGGCGCGGGATCGCCGCCGGGCTGGCGATCTCGCTGCTCTGCGCCGGGCTCTGCGTCGCGGTCCGCGTCGCGGCGGACCGGGCCCGGGGCGTCAGCACCTACCAGGCGAGCGCCCTCGACGACTCGACGGATCTCGGCAGGGACGTCGCCGCGAGCGTCGCCATGCCCGCCGTCCCGGCCAACCTCACCCCGGCGCTCGAGCGGGTCGCCAAGGATCTGCCGCACTTCTACCAGGAGGGCTGCTCGGGCACGTTCTCCGACGCCGAGGTGAAGAAGCCCTGTGCGTACGGTGATCTGACCTCCCCGACCACCGTCGTGCTCTTCGGTGACTCCCACGCCGGCATGTGGTTCCCCGCGATGGAGAAAGCGGCCCTGGAACGGCACTGGAAGCTGGTCGTGGTCACCAAGAGCGCCTGCACGGCGGCCGACGGCATGATCTTCTCGCCGCAGCTGAAACGCGAGTTCACGGAGTGCGTGGAGTGGCGCAGGAGTGCCTGGGAGTACGTCAGGTCGCTGCACCCGGCGAAGATCCTGCTGGCCTCCACCTACCCCAGCAACGAGCTGCTGAACGTGCCCGGCACGCAGGACGAGGCCTGGGTGAGCGCCTGGCAGCGTTCGGTGCAGGCGCTGTCCGCCCCCGGCACCGAGGTCTACTTCATGACCGACACGCCCTGGCAGGCCGGGCCGGTCCCGGAGTGCCTGTCGGCGCACATGGACTCCCCCGCCGCGTGCGGACGCAGCCCGGAGATCGCGCTGGCGCTGCCCGATCGGCGCCAGCTGGTCGCGGAAGCGGTCCGCGAGGCCGGCGCGGTCGTCGTCGACCCGGTCAAGTGGTTCTGCACGCCGGCCTTCTGCCCGGTGATCGTCGGCAACGTGCTCGTCTACCGCGACCAGCACCACATCACCACGGCGTACAGCGAACTGCTCGCCCCTCAACTCGGGGCGGCACTCGCAGCATCCTGAAAAAGCACCTCATCGAAGGGCCCGGCGCAGTTTTAAAGCCGCCGGGCCCTTCTTTGCACCATGTCCGCAACCGGGTGGGAAACCGTCCCGCAACCGGACTGCGGCAGGCACCCGATCGGCAACTCAGCACTCACGCCAAGGCACCTGAACGGGCATCAGCGACTCCTGGAACGGCCCGAATGGAATGGCGTAACGGCGAACAAGCGCCGGTGCGGAGTTCTCCGAAAGGTCGTGTCCCGTGCAGAAGAACCAGCCTCTGGTCCGTCGCCTCGCCACCCTTGCTCTGATCCCCGTCGCCGCCTTCATCGGCCTGGCCCTCGCCGCTGCTCCCGCCGAGGCCGCGCCGGTCTCCACCTCCACCCTGCAGACGCAGATCGTGAAGCTGTCCAACACGCAGCGTGTCAAGGCCGGCTGCAAGGCGCTGAAGGTCAACGCCAACCTGCTCCGCGCCGCCCGCGGCCACAGCAAGTTCATGGCCACCAGCGGCTCGTTCAGCCACACCGGCGCCCGCAACTCCACGTTCATCACCCGTGCCAAGAACGCCGGCTACACCGCCGCCCGCAGCGAGAACATCGCGTACGGCTACCGCAGCGCCGCCGAGGTCGTCAACGCGTGGATGAAGTCGCCGGGTCACCGTGCCAACCTGCTCGACTGTGGTGCCAGGACGTTCGCCGTCGGCGTCATCTACGCGTCGAACGGCAACCCGTACTACACCCAGGACTTCGGTAGCCGCTGATCTTTTCCCTCCCCCGTGACCGGCCGGCATGCCCCCGCATGCCGGCCGGTCCTTTTCCATCTCCGAAGGATCTACACCGAGACCCGCGCCCCGCTGCGGGAGTAGGAAAGCACCGCGTGCCGGCCGATCAGGTGCGGTTCAGAGACGAGCCCGGAGATGTTCTCCGTCCAGCGCCGCACCGCGTCCTGCTCGTCGGCGCGGTTCGCGTCGTCGAGCACGATCGTGGCGACCGGGGCGAGCTTGCTCTCCATCGCGTGCAGCGCCGGGAATCTCGCGTCCGGGCCGGTCGCCGCGGGCGGGCCGTCGATCACCAGCAGGTCGATGTCGCGGACATCCTTGAGCTGCTCCCGGTCGTACCACTGGTACGCGCGCCCGTCGAGCAGCAGCTCGGTCAGCGGCGCCGTCCGCACCTCGACCACCGCGCCGAGCCCGTGCGCGTCGAGCATCGTGCGCGTCCTGGCGGCGTAGTCCTCGTCGTGGTCGAGCGAGATCAGCCGGCCGCCGATCTTCTCGAGGGCGTAGCCGAGCCACACCGACGACGTACCGCTGCCCAGCTCGACCACCAGCTGCGGCTGACGCAGCCGGACGATGTGCAGCAGCTCCAGCAGGTCCGTCGGGTTGAGCGCGAAGTCACCGGACGACGGCATCGGCGCCCGCGGCGTGAACTCCTGGAACAGCTGGAACATCGCCTCGAACTCGCGACTCTGCGAACGCAGCAGCAGATCGTGGCCGTGCCCGTTCTGCCGCAGTCCCCGGGTGATGGTCCGGGTCAGGTCCTGGTGCCGGTCCCCCGCGCTCAGCCGTTCCTTCTCCACGGTCGCCACGACCCGGCGCTGCATCTGCTCCACGACCGTGCGCAGGTCACGGTTCGCGGCCTGGTTGGCGCGGTGCATCCCGCCCATCCAGCGCGACAGGTGCAGGATGCCGAGCAGCACACCGAGGAGCAGGGCGGCCACGAGGGACACGGCGAGTCCCTGATGACCGGTCCCCGCCGCCGTCCAGATGCCCGCTACGAGCACGACGACCAGCATGAGAACCACCACCTGCGGACGGGTCAGGCTCTGCAGCCGTACCGTCAGCCGACCGCCGAACCGGGTCAGGCTGCTCATTCTTCAAGACCTCCGAGGTGCGCTGATTCAACACGACGCCTAACGGCGCCGACTGCCCGCCCGTTACGCGTGGGAAGGTTCGGGTGTGCGCTGCGCGGGGGCTGACGTACGCGGCGCGTGCACCAGTCCCGCGATCCGATCGACGAAGAGCTGCGGGTGGTACGCCTTGGTGATCACGGCCCGCGCCCGCCGGCTCTGCTCCGCGAAGAGCACCCGGTCCGCGCTGTAACGCCTGATCAGCCCGTCGACCTCGTTCGGTGCACAGTAGATGGCCGCGTCCCCGAAGACCGCGGCGTGCCGCTCCTGGGTCAGCACCACGCACCCCTGCCCGGCCGCCTCCAGCGCGGGACGCGAGAACGTCTCGATCGCCGCCGGATGCGGGAAGTGCAGGTAGAAGTCGAGCTGGTGCAGGAAGGTGCGCAGGTCCAGGTCCGTGGCTTCATAGACCAGGTGCGAGCGGGGACCGTTCAGGACCATGTCGGTACGCGGCCAGTCCGGCAGCCGCACCCGCACGTCCGCCGCGCCGAGCTCGTCGTAGACGTAGAGCGCCTCCCGGGTGTCCCGCGGCCACACGCCCTGGTCGCACAGGTCGGTCCCGATCACCGGCAGCCCCGGCCCGGCACCGGTGCGGACCGCCGCCCAGCGCTCGGTGCCGATGACGGTCGGCAGGTCGTACGGCGTCAACTCCACCGCCGGCTTGTACGCGCGCAGCACCGCCCGGATCTCCGGGTCCTGCGGGCACCACACCGGTTGCACCCCGAACAGGCGGGCGGCGACCCGCGTGCAGTCCGCCACGTCGTAGCGGTTGTCGAGGTTGTCGAGGCGTACCGGGGCCTGATCCGCGACCACCAGCATCTGCCGTGGCCGGAGCAGATAGTCATCACCCTCGGCGAACTGGAGCACCGCGGCGTGCCGCACGATCAGCAGCGCCGTCTCCACGGCCTCGGCCGGCAGCACCTGAGTGATCCGGGCGTCGTTGACCATCGCCTGGATCTGCGAGTTCAGCGGATACCGCCGCCGGGCCATCGGGCGCAGCGACTCGATGTGCAGCACGGCGACACGCAGACCCCGGTCGACCAGCGTCTGGATCTCCTCGATCGCCGACAGTTGCGGGCCCTGCAGGAAACGCCAGTCACCGGCGAGCACGACGTCGTACTCGGGGCGGGCGGGGGCTTCGCCGCGGGCGTAGCGAAGATGGTCGGGAGCGGCGAACTGGCGCTCCCCACCCTCGCGAGGCAGGTAGGGCTTAGCCCCCTGGGACGCGATCCGGCCGTGCCACTGCTGATAGGCCGACGAGTACGCCACCCGCGCCGGATGCATCCAGTAGGCGCGGATCTCCGAGCGGGACAACGAGCCGTACGACAGCCGGATCAGCGCGAGCGGCTCGGTGTCGAGGTGCTGCACCGCCCGCTCGCCGTAGACCGCGCGCATCCGTCCGATGTACTCGGAGTCGGCGGCCTTGCGTACCTGGTCGAAGTAGCCGATCCGGTCCATCACCTGCGAGCGGCGGAACACCAGCGACGACGGGTTGAACCGGCCACGCCGCACGGCCGGGCGGGTCAGCACGAGCTCGTCGGTGACCCCGAGCCCGTCGCTGGTCGTGGCCACGATGCGGGTGTTCTCCAGCATCGGGCGTACCTGCAGCTCGAGCCGGCGCGGATGGGACCAGTCGTCGGAGTCCTGGAACGCGACGAACTCACCTTCCGCGGCGTCCAGCCCGGCGTTGCGGGCCGCGTACGTTCCCTGGTTGCGTAGCTGTTTGACCAGGTGGATCCGCGGGCCGAGGGTCATCGCCCGGCGCAGCACCTCGTCGAACTCCGGCGGCGACGCGTCGTCCACGATGATGATCTCGACGTTGCGCCAGGACTGCGCGAGGATCGAGCGCACCGCGGTGATCAGGCCCTCACCCGGGTGGTACGCCGTGACGACCACCGAGACGCGCTGCGGCTCCTCCACCGGCGCGGCCTCGGCGGCGACGGTCAGCCGGTCGAACGCGGGCAGCCCGAGTACCGGCTGCGGCCCCTCGGCGGTTTCCAGCGCCGGGTAGGGCTTCGGCATGAGCCGCTGGAAGACCGCCAGCCAGGGCGCGACCGGCTTCGCCCCACCTTCGAGGAACGGGTTGACCACGTCGATCTCGAGGTCACCGCGCACTGCCGGACTGATCGACCGGTACGCCGTGAGCAGCTCGCGCGCTGCTTCCGCGCCCCGCCACGAGAACGTGAGCTCGGCGTGCAGACCCTGATGCGATCCCGGTACGCCGTTCGCCCCGAGGCTCGCGCGCATCAGTTCGTAGATGGCCAGGGCGTCCGTACGGTCCCCGGGCAGCATGTCCTGAAGCGCGAGCGTCTGGGCGAGCCCGGCCACCACCGAGGGCCGGACGCCCCCCGCGATCCCCTTGAACCAGCGCACGTCCTTGTTACGCGCGGCAATGATCAACTGTTCGTACGTCGCCCCGGACCCCCGCAGCGCCGTGTACGCGATGAGCCGTCGCATCTCCAGCGACCGGAGCCGGACCGCGGTGGCCGGCATAGCCCGCTGAACGTGGTACCGGGCGACCCTCAGGTAGTCGTCGAGCAGACCTGCTGGTTCCCCCATGGTGCAACTGACCTCTTCGCTACGGCCGCTATGTCGCTATAGGCAACGCCCCTGCTCGTGGCGAGGTGACGTGGAACCGGTCGCATCTTCATGGAAGCGCTCCCATTGTGCATCGACGTTCATCGTTCTAACGTGTTACCACCCCGTTACAAAAGGAGATGGGCATGAAGAGACGACTAGCCACCCTGGCCGCAGCGGCGCTCGCAGCCGTCGCTTCCGTCCTGTTCGTGGTGAATCCGGCATACGCCGCCGCCGGCCTGCACGTCAGCGGCACGAACATCGTCGAGGCGAACGGCCAGCCATTCATCATGCGCGGCATCAACCACGCCCACACCTGGTACACCAACCAGACCTCATCGTTCGCCAACATCAAGGCCACCGGCGCCAACACCGTCCGCGTCGTCCTCAGCGGCGGCCGCTGGACCGCCAACACGGCCACCGACGTGGCGAACGTCATCGCCCTGTGCAAGGCCAACAAGCTCATCTGCGTCCTCGAGAACCACGACACCACCGGGTACGGCGAGGACAGCGCGGCGTACACCCTCGACCAGGCCGCCAACTACTGGATCGGCCTCAAGAGCGTGCTGGTCGGCCAGGAGGACTACATCGCCATCAACATCGGCAACGAGCCGATCGGCAACACCAACCCGTCCCAGTGGACAGCCGCAACCACCGCCGCGATCCAGAAGATGCGCACCAACGGCTTCCAGCACCTGCTCATGATCGACGCCCCCAACTGGGGCCAGGACTGGAACTACGTCATGCGCGACAACGGCCAGACCATCCTCGACGCCGACACCCAGCACAACACCGTGCTCTCGATCCACATGTACGCCGTCTTCAACACCGCCGCCTCGATCGTCTCCTACCTGGACACGTTCAAAGCCAAAGGCTGGCCGCTGGTCATCGGCGAATTCGGCTGGCAATTCGCCTCCGGCGAGGTCGACGACCAGACCCTCATGGCCGAAGCCGACGCCCGAGGGCTCGGATACATCGGCTGGTCCTGGGCCGGCAACACCGACCCCATCCTCGACATGACCGTCAACTTCGACCCCGCCCAGCTCACCACCTGGGGTCAGCGCATCATCAACGGCCCCCACGGCATCAAGGCCACCGCCAAGCAGGCCACCATCTACGGCACGTCGCCCACCACTCCCCCCACGACGACACCGCCCACGACCACGCCTCCCACCACCACGCCGCCGCCGGCCGGGGTCAGCTGCACGCCGGCGTACTCGGTCACCGGGCAGTGGCAGGGCGGATTCCAGGGCGAGGTCAAGGTCACGGCGGGCAGCACGGCCATCAAGACCTGGACTGTCACCATGACGTATGCCAACGGGCAGAGCGTGTCCCAAGCGTGGAATGCAACCGTGTCCTCTAGTGGGTCTGCGGTCACCGCTCGTAATGTCAGTTACAACGGTGCTCTTGCTGCCGGGGCGTCCACGACGTTCGGGTTCCTTGGGTCGTGGAGCGGGACCAATAGCGTTCCTGCTCTGACCTGTGCTGGGACTGCATAGGCTTTCTCACTCTTGGACGGGTGAGGGCCGGGGTGACCGAGACAGGCTTGAAGAGCGTTTTTATGCCTGTCCCGGCCACCCCGGCCCTCACCCTTGCGTGCGAGATGATGCCGGTCATCGGTGGTCGCCCGCCGCTGGGTGCATGGCCGGGCTCAGCGCCCACCTCTTGCAGGTGGTCTGGCTGCCGCGCTGTGGGCGCGGTTTCAGCGAGGGCTCAGCAGGCCGGCGTGAGTGGGTGGTTTCGCGACGCACCTCGCCGGTTGCGGTTGGGGAAACAGCTTCTGGCGTGGACCGATTCCGACAGCGCGACGAAGGTGTGGGGGTCTCACCCAGCGGACCCCGCCAACGCCGCCGTCTCAACGCCCGCGGCAACCGCCGGCTCACCATGGCCCTGCACATCATCGTGGTCCAAGCTCAGCGTCCGGGTCTCGGCGGTGCTTACTAGCAGCGCGAGCTCGGCGAAGGGAAGTCCCGGCCGCAACCCGTTCTTGCCACTACCTGACAGGCGGAGGCGTTGTCAGCGATCTGCGGTCGGTCGGTGCCACCTGGGGGTCAGTGGTGTCAGGCGGGGGTGGTTTTTGTTTGGTGGATCAGGGTGATCAGGTCTTCGCGGGTGGGGCCGGGGAGGGGGGCCGGGTGCCAGCCTGTTGCGTAGACCTGGCGGGCTGCGGGTTCGGCTGCGGCGAGTGTGGAGGGGAGGGCGTTCATTCCCAGGTAGGGGGCGACCATGGGGGTGAGTTGGGGGTTCGCGTCGGCTGCTGCGGTGATGTGGATCGAGGTCAGGGGGCGGGTCAGGTCAATTTTTTCGCCTGCCAGCAGGCGTACGGCGGCTGGGTCTGAGGTCTGGTGGTCGTCGAACCAGGGCTTGATCGATGTGGTGCAGTAGTCGTCGAACGCCAGGGTTGCCGTCAGCACGTCGCTGGGGTGCTCGGCGAGGAGTCCTGTCAGGCTCTGGGCCTGGGCGAGCGAGGTGGCGATGCCCCGGCCCGCGGTCGGGTTGGTGGTGCAGACGACGTCGCCGAGGTGGATGAGGCCGGGTAGCGCGACCCGGCCCCGATCGTCGAGCTGCCCGCGGTAGGTGTTGCGCAGGTGCACGCCGGGCAGGACCCGGGTGATCGGCCGGCTGCGCGCGGGATCGGTCCACTCGGCGAGCCCGGGCACGACCCGGACCACAGCTTCGTACACCTCGGGGAAGCGCCAGTCCGCCAGTTCCTCGTCGGTGTCGCGGCGGGTGAGCGACACCGACACCGTGCCGGCGTCCTGCACGAAGACCACACCGAGGTAACCCGCGAATCGGCTGATCAGACCGACCGGCGAGCTCGACGGGCCCGGCTGCGCGCCGGGCCGGAGCTGATACTGCCGGGAGACGTACGAGACCCCGCAGTCGCCGCTCGTCTCCGGCGCCCGCAGCCCCTCGGCGAGCCGCCCGGACCGCCCGGAGGCGTTGATCACCAGGTCGGCCTCGAGGACAGCTCCGTCGATCCGCACCCCGGCAGCCCGGCCCCGGTCGCTGAGCACCTCGTCGGCGTGCCCGGTCACCACCGTGACACCGGGCTCGGTGACCGCGGCCGCCCGCAGGACCCGCTCGAACGTGATCCGCCGCGACCTGAGACCGCCCGGATACCCCTTCACCAGGATGGGTTCCGCCCCGGCGGCCACCAGCGCGGCGCCGACGTCAGGCAGGTCGGAGCCGAGCACGTCCACAATCGGCTGACGGATCCCGTGCGGATGATGGAACTGCATGACGCCACTGCGCGCCCAGCTGCCGTCCGCCGCCGGCCCGGGGTCACGGTCCACAAGGGTGACCCGATGGCCGCGCCGGGCGAGCACGGTCGCGGTGAACAGCCCGGTGGGTCCCGCCCCGACGATTGCCACACGCGTCATGCCCTCCGACACTAGGCGAAGTCGCGGTGACGGGTCAGCCTTTACGGGCGAGCAACTGGACGCCCTTGAACTGCCGCTTGTCCGTGGGCGCGGGCTCGCTGACCATCCGGGCCACCTCGGCCAGCCCGCACTCACGCAGCAGCGCAGTTAGATGGTCGGGCCACCAGCGATACGCCGGCGCGACCGCGTGGTCGTAAATCTGCGTCGGGTGAGACGCGTCATCGGTTGCCGAGAAGCACATCAACAGGTGACCGCCGGGCACCAGAACCCGGTGGAACTCCCCCACTATCGCGGGAACGTCCGGTGGCGGCGTGTGAATGATCGACCACCGTGAAAGCACACCGCCCAGCACCCCGTCCGCGATATCCAGCGCGGCCATCGACCCCACCTCGAACCGCAGCCCCGGGTAGGCCTCCCGAGCCAACCCCACCATCACCGGCGAAGCATCCACCCCAAACGCCTCGACCCCAAGCCCATCCAGGTACGCAGTGACGTGCCCAGGCCCGCACCCCAGATCCGCAACCCGCCCGACCCCCACGAACTCGGCGAAAGCGCCCAGGATCGCCCGGTCCAGCGGGCTCTCCCGCAACGAGTCGCGAAAGAGGTCCGCGTAGGCAGAAGCAGCTTCGTCGTAGGCGTCGCGAGCAACGCCGAAGGCATCAAATTCGACCACGTCCGGCACTGTAGTTCCCCATCCAACGGAGCGAAGCGGGCAGCGTTGGTGCGGCGCTGTGACGGAAGTGGCAGGACTCAGACGTGAGCGGTATTGCTGCATTGCAGTAATACCGCTTGGCGGTACGACTCAGGCGCTGCATTCTCGAACCATGGAGGAGAGCCCCCGCAGCACTGCAGCGAGCCGACGGTTGCGAGCCACTAAGGCCGTCGTCACCGGCCGGAGCGGCAGCAGAACTGTTCGCAGGACTGTCCGTAACGTCGGCGATGCCCAAACCGGACATGAGGCGACGAAAGCGACGCTTCGCCCGGCTATTTCAGTGCCCGCGAGCCAGGCATGGTTCTGGACCGAGGGTTGGCAGGAGGGCGAACGGCGCGCAGACGCCGATGTCGTTGCCGGCCGAACCACTACCTATGACAATGTCGATGACTTCATGGACAGCCTGGACATCGACGAGTGAAGTTCGACAAGACCGACGAGTTCGCCGCCGACTGGAAGTCCATGCCGATCGACCATCGGCGCATTTTTCGATCCCTCATGCCCGCCTTCAACACGGCGTGCCAGGCGTATATCGACAATCCTGGGCAGCCGTGGCCCGCGAACCTACGGGTCAAGCCGATGGCCCATTCAGCGGGGATCTGGGAGATGACCTGGCCGTTCTCGGGCCCTGACGGCCGTGCGACATTCGAGTTCTTCCAGCTCGATGGGCACACCGCAGTCAGGTGGCGACGGATCGGCCGCCACGAGATCTATCAGAGGCCCTGACGTTTCAGACCGCTGCGAGCACCAGGGCTTCGACCCGGTCGCGGTCGGCTTCGTCGGCCCAGGCTCCGACGAGGTAGAACGCGTCGACGACGTCGCCGCCGAGGGTGGAGATGCGGGCGGCGCGGACCTCGGCGCCGGCTTCGTCGAGGGCGGCGGAGACTCGGTACAGCAGGCCGGATGAGTCGGGCGCGCGGAGCTCGAGGACCACTGCGTCGGTGGCGACCGAGCGGAGCCAGACGACGCGCGGTGCCGCCCCTTCGCGGGAGTTGCCGGCTCGGGCGCGCAGCCGCTGGGTGACAGAGACGTCTCCGGCCGCGACTCGGCGCAGGTCGGCGGTCAGTGCGACGGGTTCGGCCGGGGAGCCGTAGCGGGGCTGGGTCAGGAACTCGACGATCGCTCGCCCGTCCACCGTGGAAGCGTCCGCAGCGAGCACGTCGAGGCGGTGCAGGGCCAGGACCGCGGCCACCGAGCCGAGCAACCCCCGGCGGTCGGCTGCGGCAACCGACACCCGGTCTCCATCCAGGTGTACGGCGGGCAGGTCGCCTTCCAGCAGCAGCGGGTCGGGCTCGGGGGCGGCGGGGAGGGCACCGGTGTCCAGGGCGGTGTGGACGCGGTGGACGAGTTCGGCGATCAGGCGGCCCTTCCAGTCCGACCAGGCGGCCGGGCCGGTGGCGTGGGAGTCGGCGCGGGCGAGGGCGTGCAGGAGGTCGAGGGTGGTGATGTCGCCGACGGTTTCGGCGACGGTGGAGATGGTGATCGGGTCGCTGAGGTCGCGGCGGGTTGCCATGTCCGGGAGGAGCAGGTGGAGCCGGACGAGTTTGTCGATGGTGGCCGCGTCGGTGGGTGAGAGGCCGATGCGGGTGGCGATCTCGCGCGCGATCGGGGCGCCCACGGTGCTGTGGTCGCCGGGGAGGCCCTTGCCGACGTCGTGCAGGAAGGCCGCGATCAGCAGCAGGTCGGGGCGGTCGACCTCACGGGTGTACGCGGTTGCCTCGTACGCCGCCTGCACGAGGTGCCGGTCGAGGGTGAAGCGGTGTACGGGGTGGTGCTGGGGCAGGCTGCGCATCCGGGCCCACTCGGGGAGCCAGGCGTCGATGAGGCCGTACCTGTCGCAGGTTTCCCAGGTGGGGAGCAGTCCCTGGCCGGAGCCGAGCAGCGAGACCAGGGCGGCGCGGGCGGCGTCCGGCCAGGGTGTCGGCAGCGGCGGGCAGAAGGCGGCGAGCCATTCGCAGGTCGCGCGGGCGATGGGCAGGCGCACGGTTGCGGCGGCCGCGGCGACGCGCAGGGAGAGGGTGGGGTCGGGGACCGGGCCGATCGCCGTGCGGGCGAGGACGAGCTCGCCGTCCTGTTCGACGACGTCCCGCGCTACCGGGCGGCGTTTGGGGGTGCCCGGAGGGGTGCCGCGGCGGCGGCCGTTGCGGAGGCGGTCGGCGGCGCGGAATGCGTCGTCGAGGGCGTGGGCGATGGTCCGGGCGTCTCCGGCGACGCGGCGCAGCAGGGTGTCGCCGTCGTCGAGGTCGAGCAGGGTGGCGACGGTGCCGCGTTCCTGGGCGACGAGGCGGTCGACGCGGCGGCCGACGGCGAGGTGCAGGGCGTCGCGGGTGTCGAGCAGGCGCAGGTTGGCGGCGCGGACCGCAGGGCGCATGGTGTCGGCGATCCCGGCCCGGCCCAGGCCGCGCAGGATGGTCAGGTCACGCAGGCCGCCGGCGGCTTCCTTGAGGTCGCCTTCGAGCAGGAACGCGAGCTCGCCGTGGGTGGCCCAGCGGCTCTCGGTGATCTCCCGGAGCTGGGGCAGCATCCGCACCGCGGTGCGCCGCCACTGGTCGCCGGTGGCCGCGATGAGTTCAGCGGAGAGTGCCGCATCGCCCGCGACGTGGCGGGCGTCGAGCAGGCCGAGCGCGACCTTCACGTCGTCGACTGCCACGGACAGGGCCTCGGGAAGCGTACGCACGGAGTGGTCGAGGCCGAGCCGGGCGTCCCAGATCGGGTACCAGAGTGCGGAGGCGATCCGGTCGATGCCGGCAGTGCCGTTGTGCAGCAGGACGAGGTCGAGGTCGCTGTAGGGCGCGCAGTCGCGGCGACCCAGGCCACCGACCGCCACCAGGCTGACCCCGGGGAGGTGACCGGGGAACATCGCCGCCAGCCACGCATCAAGCGCCGCCGCCCGGTCTGACCGGGCGGCGGCGCCGATGTGCGATCTGAGCGCGGCCGGTGAGCCGTCCTTGGGCACACGAGGTGCTGCTGACGGCTCACTGACCACGTAGCTCATAGGTGATTATTACAGCGCGTCGAGTCCGCGCTCACCGGTACGTACCCGGATCACGTCGTCCACGCCGGTGACCCAGACCTTGCCGTCACCGATCTTGCCCGTACGCGCCGAGGTGATCACCGCGTCGACGACCTTCTCGACGTCGATCTCGTCGGTCAGCACCTCGACCTTGATCTTCGGCAGGAACTCCACCGTGTACTCGGCTCCCCGGTACACCTCGGTGTGGCCCTTCTGACGTCCGTACCCCTGCACCTCGCTCACGGTGAGGCCGGCGACGCCCAGTGCGTGCAGCGCCTCCTTCACCGCGTCGAGCTGGTACGGCTTGATGACCGCGGTCACCAGCTTCATGCTTAGTCCCTCCATCGGAGCAGCCATGAGAACTTAACCGGCGACCTTTTGGCTCGCGTCGGCCTTACCGTCAGCGTCGACCCCTGGCTTCAGGCCGGCGAGTGCGAACCCGCCGCCACCGGAGCCGCCCGAGGGCGTGAAGTCGTACGCGGTCTCGCCGTGGTCGGAGATGTCGATGCCCTCGACCTCGGCCTCGTCGCTGACCCGGCCGAGCTTGACGGCCTTGAGGACGAGAGCGAGGACCGCGGCGATCGCGAACGAGTAGACGGTGACCGCGGCGCTGCCGACGAACTGACGCCAGAGCTGGTCGACGCCGCCGCCGTAGAAGAGGCTCTCGCGCGAGGCGAGCGCGTTCACCTGGGTGGTGGCGAAGAAGCCGATGCCCAGCGAGCCGATCCAGCCACCGACGAAGTGCACGCCGACCACGTCGAGCGAGTCGTCATAGCCGAGCTTGTACTTCAGGCCGACCGCCAGGGCGCAGAGGACACCGGCGATGATGCCGAGCAGAGCCGCGGGCAGCGGGGCGATGAAGCCACAGGCCGGGGTGATGGCGACCAGACCGGCGACCGCACCGGAGGACGCGCCGACCAGGGTCGGCTTACCGTCGCGGAGCCACTCGACAATGATCCAGCCGAGCAGTGCGGCGGCCGTCGCGACCTGGGTGTTGACGAACGCGACCGCGGTGACGCCGTCGACGGTCAGCTCGGAGCCGGCGTTGAAGCCGAACCAGCCGAACCAGAGCAGACCGGCGCCGAGGGCGACGAACGGCACGTTGTGCGGGCGCATGTTCTCCCGCGGCCAGCCGATGCGCTTGCCGAGGACCACGGCGACACCGAGCGCGGCAGCACCGGCGTTGATGTGGACCGCGGTGCCACCGGCGAAGTCGAGCGCGCCGAGGTTGACACCGATCCAGCCACCGCCCCAGACCCAGTGGGCGACGGGGACGTAGACCAGGGTGAACCAGCCGAAGCCGAAGAGCACCCAGCCGCCGAACTTGAAGCGGTCCGAGAGGGAACCGCTGATCAGCGCGACGGTGATGATGGCGAACATCATCTGGAAGACCATGAAGACGTAGGTCGGGATGCCGGTCTCGAGCCACATCTCGGGGATCCAGCTGGTGCCGGTGCCCCAGTACTGCGTGAAGCTGCCGAGGAACTTGTTGACGCCCTCGGAATCGTTGCTACCAAATGCCAAAGTGAACCCATACAGCACCCAGAGCACGGAGATGAGCCCGATTGACGAGAAGCTCATCATCATCATGTTCAGGGCGCCCTTGGACCGGTTGAGGCCACCGTAGAACAGCGCCAGACCCGGGGTCATGAGCAATACGAGCGCAGACGACAGGAGCAACCAGGCGGTATTGCCGGTGTTGATCTCCACGCTGCCTCCTCTCGGTTAGTGTCCTCCCAAACGACCGAGAGGGCAGCATCGCTCCAGTCGGCCGGTGTAGGGCGGAAGCCTTCCGGCCTGCTGTTTCGAGCAGGGTCTACGCGCGATTTCCAACACGTGACCGCTTGTTTCGTACGTGTGAAGAAACTCTCACAGCCGTGTAGAAAAATCGCCACGAACCTCCACAAAACGCCTAAGTAAGCACCGACCGAGCGAGACCAGAAGGTCGACGGCCAGTTAACGAAGTGCGTACTCGAGGGTGTGACGTTCGTAATCGAGCAGACGCAGATCGCGCATCGGACGACGCAGATGCCCCTTGTGCACGATTCGCACGAACGCCGGGTCACCGGCGGCCGCCATCCGCCGGATGCCCTCGACGTGGTCCACGATCCGCTTACGAATAGTGCGGACCAGGCGATGACGGTCGCGCGGAATAAGGCCGTAGGCGTCGGCGAAGAGCCGGAGCCGGCGCGGCCGATTGGGGCGCTTCCAGCCGAGCGTGTAGGAATCCCGGTCGCTGAACAAAGGCACCCAGGTCCAGGCCGCATAAGCCACGTCGTAAATACGCGCACCCGGCGAGGCGAGATCGAAGTCGATCAGCGCGAGGGTGCCGTCGGGCCGCCAGACCACGTTGTGCGGGGCGGCGTCGTGGTGACAGATCACCTCGGTGTCCGGCGGCGGCGGGCCGAAACTGCGCCACACCGCGTTGGGCGGGGGCTGGAAGCCGTACTGCGCGTCGTGGAACATGCGCAGCATCGTCGCGACCGTGACCAGTGCTTCCTCGGTGGTCCAGTGCGGGGCCAGCGGATACTCCCCGCACTCCCCGTCGAGGTACGACAGGACCTCCCGGCCACGGTCGTCCATGCCCAGGGCGTGCGGCGACCCGGTGAACCCGACCCGCTGCAGATGGTTGAGCAGCGAGTGCACGGCGGGCGTCCACGGTCCGGCGTTACGGCGAACCGTGTCGCCGAGTTTCGAGACCGTGCTGACGTTCCCACCGTGCAGAGGAATCTCGCGCAGAGGCTCCTGCGTCACGCACGACCTCCCCCGAGTGTGATCACTACCGCCGATGTCCTGCTCTTGAGATTACGCATCGCTGCCAAGCAGGGCCTCGACGAAGGCCGCCGGCTCGAACGGCGCCAGGTCGTCCGGCCCCTCGCCCAGCCCGACCAGCTTGACCGGGATGCCCAGCTTGCGCTGCACGGCGATGACGATGCCGCCCTTGGCCGTGCCGTCGAGCTTGGTGAGCACCACACCGGTCACCTCGACCGCCTCGGTGAAGACCCGCGCCTGCTCCAGGCCGTTCTGCCCGGTGGTCGCGTCGAGGATCAGCAGCGTCTCGTCGACCGAGCCGTGCTTCTCCACCACCCGCTTGACCTTGCCCAGCTCGTCCATCAGACCGATCTTGTTCTGCAGGCGGCCGGCGGTGTCGATCAGAACCGTGTCCACACCGACGTCGATACCCCGCTTGACCGCGTCGAAAGCCACGCTGGCCGGATCTCCGCCCTCGGGGCCGCGCACGGTCTCGGCGCCGACCCGCTCACCCCAGGTCGCCAACTGCTCGGCGGCGGCGGCGCGGAACGTGTCGGCGGCACCCAGCAGCACCGTGCGGCCGTCGGCCACCAGCACCCGGGCGATCTTGCCGCAGGTGGTGGTCTTACCGGCGCCGTTGACGCCGACGACCAGGACCACCGCGGGACGCCCGTCGTGCGGGGAGGTCTTGAGGCTGCGGTCCAGCTCCGGCTCGAGGGCTGCGGTGAGCTCCTCGGCGAGCTGTGCCCGCACCTCGGCAACCGTGCGGGTGCCCAGCACCCGGACCCGCTCGCGCAGCCGCTCGACCAGGACCTGGCTCGCTTCGACGCCGACATCGGCGGAGATCAGGCTGTCCTCGATCTCCTCCCACGCGTCCTCGTCGAGGTGGTCACGGGAGAGCACGCTGAGCAGACCGCGCCCGAAGACGCTCTGCGAACGGCTCAGCCGCGCCCGCAACCGGACCAGACGCCCGGCCGTGGGCTCCGGGGTCTCGAGCGATGGAGCAGCGGGCTCCTCCTCGACCGGGGCGGGCCGCTCGACCAGCGGCGGAAGCTCCTCGACCGGGGGAATCACGGGCGGACGCTCGAGGGTCGTCGTGCCCGCCCCCGTCTGCTCCGACGGCGGCAGCTCGCGCCGGCGCAGGCGCGGGACGACGAGGCCGACGGCCCCGACGATCAGCACCGCCAGCAGGATCAGTGAGGCGACGACGTATTCCATGTACGAAATCCTGACAGATGCGCTGCGGCTGTGCGGGGCCACCCGGCCGTGTCCAACACCACGCGGGGTGATCCCGCCGTGCCGGAAACCGCCCTGGCGTAATGCCGGAGCGGTGGGGACGATGGAATCATGCGTCTCTCTGTGGTGATCCGTTGACCGCTTATCTCCTGATCGGCCCGGTGCTCCGGCGCGTCGTGGCCGGCAAAGCGACCGTCTGGGTCGAGACCACGGAACCCACGACCGTCCGGGTCGAGGCGAGGGACGGGGGCTCAGGCTCGGCACAGACCTTTTCCGCGTACGGCCACCACTACGCGATCGTGGTGGTCGAAGGGCTGCCCCTCGACGCCGCCAGCGAGTACGAGGTGTGGCTCGACGACAAGCGGGCCTGGCCCGACCCGGAGTCGCCCTACCCGCCGAGCCTGATCGTCACCCGGCCCGCGGACGACCAGGAGCACCCGGTCAGCTTCATCTTCGGCTCGTGCCGCGAGGCGACCCCGCAGTCGAATTCACGAAAATTGCCACCTGACGCGCTGGACGCGTACGCGAGGCGATTGATGACCGACCCGCACGACCCGCAGCTACGCCCGGACCTGATGGTCCTCCTGGGTGATCAGGTCTATGCCGACAACACCTCGGCGAAGGTGCGCCGCTTCCTCAAGCGCCGCCGGGCGGCCGGGCACGACGGGCCGGCGAACGAGGTCGTCTCGTTCGACGAGTACACCAAGCTCTATCTGGAGTCCTGGCGCGACCCGGAGGTCCGCTGGCTGCTCGCCACCGTGCCGAGCGTCATGATCTTCGACGACCACGAGATCATCGACGACTGGAACACCTCGGCCTCCTGGCGCCGCGACATGTCAGCCCAGCCGTGGTGGCCCGAGCGCATCTCCAGCGGCCTGGCCTCCTACTGGGTCTACCAGCACCTCGGCAACCTCAGCCCCGACCAGCTGGCCACCGACCCCCTGCTCGCCCAGATCACCGCGGTGCCCGACGCCACCCGGATCCTGCACGACTTCGGCATCACGGTCGACGCCCCCGAGTCCGCGGAGAACACCGACGTCCCGTTCCAGTGGAGCTTCGCCCTCGACGTGGGCCGCACCCGCCTGGTGATGCTGGACAACCGCTGCAACCGGGTCCTCACTCCCGGACGCCGCGAGATGCTCCCCGCCACGGAATGGAAATGGTTCGTCGACCAGGCCCACGGCGACTACGACCACCTGGTGGTCGGCTCGTCCCTGCCCTGGCTGATGCCCCCGGCCATCCACCACGGCGAAGCCTGGAACGAACGCATGGCCGACTCCGCCGGCCCCCGCCGCGCCGCCCTCGCCGAGAAGATCCGCCGCGCCTTCGACCTTGAACACTGGGCCGCGTTCATGCGCTCGTTCGACGCCCTCACCGAGCTCTTCCGCCGCCTGGGCGAAGGCGGTCCGTCAGCCCCGGCCCACCGCGTCGGCGCGGGCGGCGCCTACTCCGCGCCGGCCTCGATCAGCGTGCTGTCCGGTGACGTCCATCACTCCTACGTCGCAGCAGCCGACCTCGGCCCCGCGGTCACCACCCCGGTCCACCAGCTCACCTGCTCCCCGATCCACAACCAGGTCCCCGCCTTCATGCGCCCCCTGATGCGTTTCAGCTGGTCCCGCGCCGCCGCCAAGACAATGCGAGGCGTCGCCCGCTCCGCCGGAGTCAGCCGCCCGACCGTCGCCTGGGGCCGCCTCGCGGGCCCCTACTTCGGCAACGCCATCAGCACCCTGCACCATGAAGGCCCCCGCGCCGAGGTAAAAGTCGAGGGCACGACCAAGGACGGCGATTTATTCACCGTCGCCGAGCTCCCACTTAACAAATAATGGCCCGATGACGACATGGACAGCACCAAAAATCGAACGCGTCGCTGAACCGTTCACCGGCGACGAACGAGCCATGCTCGAGGGCTGGCTCGACTGGCACAGACAGACCCTGCTGAGCAAATGCGCCGGCCTGACCGCCCCGCAGCTCAAGGTCGCCTCCGTGGAGCCGTCCAACCTGACGCTGCTCGGCCTGGTCCGGCACATGTCCGAGGTGGAACGAGCCTGGTTCCGCCAGGCCGCCGCCGGCCAGGACCTCCCCGACATCTACTGCGACGACACCAACCTCGACGGCGACTTCGACGACGTGGCGGACGCCGACGCGGAGGCCAACTTCGCCACCCACCTGGCAGAGCTGGACGCCGTCCGAGCCACCGTCGCCGACCTGCCCCTCGACCACGAATTCCCCAACAAACGCCGCGGCTCCATCAGCCTCCGCTGGGTCTACCTCCACATGATCGAGGAGTACGCCCGCCACAACGGCCACGCCGACCTCCTCCGCGAACGCATCGACGGCGTCACCGGCGACTGAGACCGGCCACTTCTGAGCTGCGGTGGGGTTGGCCCGTGCGGCCTTGAGCCGCGGGCCGTGCGGGCCTCGTGCGGGCCGTGCGGGCCGTGCAGGCCCCAGCCTCACCCCGCCCGGCCTGGGGCCTGATCTCACCCGGCCGCGCCCGGGGTCCGCCGTGGGCTAGCTGATGCCGAGGGCCTTTTTCAGGTAGAGGATGTCCTGGGGGCCGGTCCAGCGGAAGGCGGGGAGCTTCGCGGCGCGGGCGCCTCGGATGACCCGGTCGTCGTCGTCCACGAAGAGGACCCAGGGCGGTTGCTCGTCGAGGGCTTCGGCGGCTCGGGCGAAGAAATCGGGGGCGGGCTTGTGGATCTTCAACTCGGTGGAGCTGATGATCGTGTCGAACTCGTGGGTGAGGCCGAGGGTTTCGAGGTCGCCGCGGAGGAGGTCGGTGGCGTTGGTGGCGAGGCCGACCGGGCGGCCGGCGGCGCGGACCTCGCGGATGAAGGTGAGGACCTCGGGGTCGACCGTGCCTCGGTGCTTCTGCCATTCGGTGACTGCCGCTCGGGCCTGGGCCTCGTCGAGAGGGAGGCGCTGGGCGATCAGGCCCATCCATTCGGCGTCGGTCATCTCGCCGGCGACCGCGGGGCGCAGGAGCTCCCAGGCGAAGGCGGTCTTCATCAGCGTGCCGGGCTCCAGCCCGTAGGTGGATTCGACGCCTGCCGCGACGGTGGGGTCCCAGCGGCGTACGACGCCGTCGAGGTCGATCAGCATGGCCCTGGCGGGTTGGCGCAGCATCCGGTCCGCGGTCCTCTCTCAGCGCTCGGGGGAACGCTTCTCAGCGCTCGGGGGAACGCTGCAAGGCTAAGCCCTTCTTCCCCACGAGCCGAAAAGGCCTCAAGAGGGCCGGTCAGGCTTCTTCCTCGCGGTTGAGGCGCTGGCTGATCACCTGGGTCACGCCGGCGCGCATGGTGACGCCGTACAGGGCGTCGGCGACCTCCATCGTGCGCTTCTGGTGGGTGATGATCAGGAGCTGGCTCTTCTCGCGGAGCTGCTGGAAGAGCGTGATCAGGCGGCCCAGGTTGACGTCGTCGAGGGCGGCCTCGACCTCGTCCATGATGTAGAAGGGGCTGGGGCGGGCGCGGAAGATGGCGCAGAGCATCGCGACCGCGGTCAGCGAGCGTTCGCCGCCGGAGAGCAGTGAGAGGCGCTTGATCTTCTTGCCGGGCGGGCGGGCCTCGACCTCGACGCCGGTGGTGAGCATGTCCTCCGGGTCGGTGAGGACGAGCCTGCCCTCGCCGCCGGGGAAGAGCACCTGGAAGACGGTCTGGAACTCGCGGGCGGTGTCCTCGAACGCGGAGGAGAAGACCTCGAGGATGCGCTCGTCGACGTCCTTGACGACGGTGAGCAGGTCCTTTCGGGTCGCCTTGAGATCTTCGAGCTGGTCGGAGAGGAATTTGAAGCGCTCTTCGAGAGCGGCGAACTCCTCCAGCGCGAGCGGGTTGACCTTGCCGAGCAGGGCCAGGTCGCGCTCGGCCTTGTTGGCGCGTTTCTCCTGCGTGGGGCGGTGGAACGGGACCGGCTCCGGGGGCTCCTTGCCGTTGCTCTCGGCGAGGTTCACCTCGGCCTGGGTCGGGGGCACGAGCTGCTCGGGGCCGTACTCCGCGACGAGGGTGTCGGTGTCGAGCGAGAAGTCCTCGGCGGCCTTCGCCTCGAGCTGTTCGATGCGCATCCGCTGCTCGGCGCGGGCCACCTCGTCGCGGTGCACCTCGCTGGTCAGCCGTTCCAGCTCGGAGACCAGCCGCTTCGCGGTCGCGCGGACCTCGGAGAGTTCGGCTTCCCGGCCCGTACGCGCCCGGGCCAGCTGGTCGCGGACCTCGACGGCCGCGGTCAGCGAGACCGAGACGCGGGCCAGCGCCGCGCCGGCACCCAGCGCGACAGCCTTGGCGATCTCGGCGCCGCGGACCCGGGCTGCACGCCGGGCAGCGGCTCGTTCGCGGGCCTGGCGTTCGGCGGTGGCCTGGCGTAGCAGCGAGTCGGCGCGACCGGAGATCGAGGAGACCCGCTCCTCGGCCGTGCGGACCGCGAGCCGCACCTCCATCTCGTTCTGGCGTGACTGCGGGACCAGCGCGGAGAGCGTGTCGCGCTCCTCCGTGGAGGGCTCCTCGTCGATCGGGGTGGCTTCGGCGAGCCGCAGCCGCTCCTCCAGCTCGAGGAGCCCGGCGAGGTCGCGGTCGCGGTTGCCCTCCGCCTTCTGCCGGGAGGCGCCGAGCCGCTCGGACTCGGCCTTGGCGGATCGGGCGGCGGCACCCAGCTCGGCGAGCCGGCGGGCGGCGGCGTTGCGCTCGCCCTCGGCGGCTCGCTTGGCGGCGGCCGCGACGTTGACCGCTTCCTTGTGCTCGGCGACCTCGGCACGCGCGTCGGCGAGCTGCGCCTTGAGCTCGCCGATCGCCTGCTCGGCGGTTTCGCGGTTGGCCCGGGCCTCGTCGACGGCGGCCTGGACCTCGATGTAACTCGTCTGCTTGCCCGAACCACCGGCTGCGGAGTGCGAACCCAGCACATCGCCGTCGGGGGTGACCGCGCGCAGCTCGGCGTTGTGCGCGACGAGCTGGGTGGCGGCGGCAAGATCCGGGACGAGTACGACGTCGCGCAGCGCGCGGTTGAGCGCGGGACGGATCGTGTCGGGGCACTCGATGACGTCGGGCGCCCACACAGCACCCTCGGGCAGCTGCGGCCGCAGGGAGTCCAGCGACCCCTGCATGCCCGGCCCGGCGGGACTCGCCACGACCAGGGCGGCCCGGCCGGCGTCCGCGATCTTGAGCGTACGCATGGCCTCGACGGCCTCGTCCACTCCGCTGAGGGCGACCGAGTCGGCAAGAGCGCCCAGCGCGGCGGCCAGCGCGGCCTCGTGCCCGGGGCGGACCGTGAGCATCGAGGCGAGACTGCCGAGCAGACCGGGCACCTGGTCGGCCTTGCCGAGCAGCGCACCGGCGCCGTCCTTGCGCTTGAGACCCATCGCGAGTGCTTCCTCGCGGGCCTTCCAGCTGGCGGCGTCCTTCTCCGCGGTGCGCTCGGCGTCGGAGAGCTCCCGGACCACGGCGGCGGCCTGGTCGTGCAGCGCGACGGCTTCGGCGTGCCGGTCGTCGAGCTCGACGTTGTCGCGGTCGGCCTCGGTGGACTCGGCGGAGACCGCGTCGACCTCGGCCTGCGCTGCCTCGGCGCGGGTCAGCGCGTCGGTGTGGGCGGCGGCGAGGCGCTCGATCTCCTCGGCGGCGCTTCCCGTGCGTGCCCGGGCGGCGTTCACATTGCCGGTCAGCTTGGCGAGGCCCTCGCGGCGGTCGGCGATGGCCTTGGCCGCCGTACGCAGAGCGCCTTCGGCTTGAAGCAGTTGCCTTTCCAGCTCCTGGCGGTGCTCGACGGCCTCGGCAAGACGCATCTGGTCCTCGGTGAGGGCCTCGCGCAGCTCCTCTTCCTGCTCCCGGACCCGCTCGGCCTCGGCTTCGAGCTGGTCGGGGTCGCGGCCGAGCCGCTCGTCCTCGGGGGCGGCGGCCATGTGCCGCGCCCGCTCGGAGGCGAGTTGCTCGGTGGAACGGAAGCGCTCCTGCAGGGCGGAGAGTTTGTACCAGGTGTCCTGTGCGGCCTGCAGCAGCGGCGCGTCCTCGGCGTGCTGGGCCTCGAGGTCGGCGAGCATCCGCTGGATCTCGCGGTTCTCGGCTTCGACCTGCTGGCGCCTGTCCCGCATCGCCGACTCGTCGGCGATCTCCTTGTCGAGCGTGGTGCGCAGCGTGTAGAGGTCGTCGGCGAGCAGCCGCAGCCGGGCGTCGCGCAGGTCGGACTGGATGCCCGCGGCGCGCCGGGCGACCTCGGCCTGCTTGCCGAGCGGCTTGAGCTGGCGGCGCAGCTCGGCGGTGAGGTCGTTGAGCCGGTTGAGGTTGGTCTGCATCGCGTCGAGCTTGCGCACGGCTTTCTCTTTGCGCTTGCGATGCTTGAGTACGCCGGCCGCCTCCTCGATGAACGAGCGGCGGTCCTCGGGTTTCGCGTGCAGCATCGCGTCGAGCCGGCCCTGCCCGACGATGATGTGCATCTCGCGGCCGATGCCGGAGTCGGAGAGCAGCTCCTGGATGTCGAGCAGCCGGCACTGGTTGTTGTTGATCTCGTACTCGCTGGCGCCGTCGCGGAACATCCGGCGCGTGATCGACACCTCGGTGTAGTCGATGGGCAGAGCCCCGTCGCCGTTGTCGATCGTGAGGGTCACCTCGGCGCGACCCAGCGGGGCCCGCCCGGCGGTGCCGGCGAAGATGACGTCCTCCATCTTGCCGCCGCGCAGCGCCTTGGCTCCCTGCTCACCGAGCACCCAGGCGATGGCGTCGACGACGTTGGACTTGCCGGAGCCGTTCGGACCCACCACACAGGTGATGCCCGGCTCCAGCCGCAGCGTCGTAGCGGAGGCGAAGGACTTGAAGCCCTTGACCGTCAGGCTCTTGAGGTGCACGGATCTCCGAGGGTCGGCGGTTTGCTCTGGCCAGCAGGTTACCCGTCCGCACACGCCATGTCCGCGCACGCCGCGCGTCCCGTTACAACCCGTATTTTACCTGCTGGGGCTTTTGTTCGCGATCGGCATCGAGTGGCACGCGTTTCACAACACGCCGAGCGCCGTCAGCAATACGCGGCGTACTCAAGCAATACAAAAGCGAAAGAATTGACACGCTCAGTCTGCAAAAACCGGCATTGCACCGCCTAAGCCGACAAAAAAATGCGCGCCACCACTGATTACGTGGAGGCGCGCGTGGTGATCCTGAGCATCGTCTTCAGTGCTGAGCTTGGTGATGCGGCGTTCTGGTGCCGAGCCTTCCGGTGCCAGACGTCGGAAGCGAGGGGATATCGAGCGCTCGGATCCGAAGAACAGGAAGGAAAGCTCAGGTCAGCGGGAGACTCAGGTCAGCGTGAAGCTCAGGTCAGCGCCGGCTCGGTCAGCCGCAGAAGATCGTCGGCTTCGGCAGCCGCGAGACGATCGTTCTCCGCCCGCAGACGGGTGATCTCGAACTCCAGAGCCTGCACCCTGGAACGCAGTCGGGTGACCTCGTCGAGCAGCCGCCGATCGGGCGCTGCACCTACGTGGCCATAGAGGGCCTTAGCCATGACTTCTCCTTGTGAGACATCAGGTCTCTTTGTAAAGCGCTGCCGGACTAGCCGGACCAGACGCGCGCGCAGCGGTAGGCACACCTGCACCCACGGACACGCGTAGGCACAAAGATCTGACCTCAAGGTCTTGCACGAGATGCAGATTTATCCGAACTCAGCTACGCAACCAAAGCGAGCTAGGCAACTTAAGAGAAGCTCGGGACTTGGAAGCTTGGACTGAGCACAGACGGGCGCGACTGGCGACACTTCTATGGTGCGCCGATGTCCAGGCTCCGTCAAGCCGTGGGCCACCGCGCCGACCCCCGTCAGCCAGTGAATCACGCCACCCTGGCACGCGGACCGCCATTGGATCAAGCTAATTCCCTCTTGAGATGACGAGGAATACCCACTTACGTACTTCCGGCTACCTAACGACCACGTAGCGCAGGGTTCGGGGGCAGGTTCCCTGAACGGGGCCTTATGTCTTGCTTAGCTGGTTTGCCGCGTATTCACATGACTGCTTACCGTGACCCGTCGAAGCCGCTCGATGCGTCGGTCGAGCGGGCGACCATGGGCCGCCGTCCCGGCGCCGGGTGCCGGTGGCGGGGCACCCGGCGCCGGGCGGTGTCCTAAAAAATGCCACCAAAGCGCGCAAATAGGTCGAAGTTATGTCGCCTAGGTGACACCGTCCCGCTACTCTCCGCGCCTGCGTCGTTGCAGCCAACGTGATTTCGCCCCCGCCGCACCCGCGGTGCTGACCGCATGCGCATCTGTCTGCTCACCGGCGGCGGCTACCCGTTCCGGCGCGACGCGCTCGGCGGCTGGTGCCGCACCCTCGTCGACGGCCTCGACGCCCACAGGTTCGAGCTCGTCGCGGTCGGCGACCGGGAACCCGCGTCCGGACCCGCGTACCCGCTGCCTGAGCATGTCGACTCGGCGAAGGCCGTCACGCTGCCCCGGGAGAGCACGCGGCGTGAGGGCCGCGACGAGCAGGCCACGCTGGCGGCCGTCCTGCTCTGCCAGGGGCTGATCGACGACACCGGCGACGACTTCGCCCTGGGCCTCAGCGCACTCGTGAAGCTGACCGCGACGACCGAAGCCCCGCTCAACGCCGTCCCGCTCGCCGAACTCCTCTCGGAGGCATGGCGGGCCGGCGCAGAAAAGCGGCTGATCCTGCGGGATGCGCGCACGGCGGCGACGCTGCTCCGGCACTCCATGCGCGCCCTCGCCGTGCCGCTACCGCCGAGCGACCTCGTGCACTGCGTCGGTGGCACCACGCCGTTGCTCACCGCGCTCGCCACCCGCCGGCGCACCGGCACTCCCCTGCTGCTGACCGAGGCCCGGGTGCCGATAGCGCGGCTACGAGCCGGCGAGGAGCGGCTGTCGCCGGCCGTCCGCACGGTGCTGCGGAGATTCCGCCGCGCGGTGGCCCGCACCGGGTACGCAGAAGCCGGGCTGGTCGCGCCGCTGAGCGACTACCACCACGCCTGGGCACTGCGGCACGGCGCTGCCCCGGAGCGGCTCGTCCCCGTACCCGCCGGTGTTGATCCGCAGGACTTTCCCGCGGCACCTGAGGCGCGTACCCCTCCTGCGATTGTCTGGGCCGGCGGCAGCGGTCCGGAGAGTGGGCTGACGTGCCTGCTGGAGGCGTTCGGCCGGATCCTGGAGGAGCTCCCGAAGACGGTGTTGCACCTGTTCGGCGACGAGCACACGGCCGGGGACGGGCTGGGCCACGCGATCCGGCTGCACCCGCTGCCCGCCGACGCCCGCGACCGGTACGCACCGGGGCACCTCGTCGTGCACCTGCCCGGCCCGTCCGACCCGCCGTCCCGGCTGGTGGAGGCCATGATGTCCGGCCGGGCGGTGGTCGGCGCCGACACCGGACCGGTCGCGGAGACGCTGGGCGACAGCGGGGTGTGCGTGCCACGGGACGACCCCGCAGCACTCGCCGCCGCCTGCATCGCCCTGCTCAGGGCCCCCGCCCGCCGCCGCGCCCTGGGCGACGCGGCACGGCGCCGGGCACTCGCCCACTTCACCAGCGATCACGTCGTACGCGCGTACGGCGCGCTCTACCAGGACCTGTCCGCGCCACCGCCCGCTCCCTCCTACGAACTGGCCCTGGCCCACACCGACCTTTGGAGGACGCCGTGAGGACCCTGTTCCCGCCGTACGCCTGCCCGTCGCCCGACCTGCCCGCCGACCAGGACACCTGGGTCGTGCAGGAACGCCCCGGCCCGCGCCGCACCGAGCACCAGATCCTGGGCCGCGTCGATCTGGACTGGGGCGGGCGCTCCCTCGCCGATGTGCTCGCCGACGTCGACCTGTGGCGGGAGGAGGGCGTCGAGGGGCTCTTCCTCGACCGGGCGCCGGCCGGGTCGGGCGGTGTCGGGCCGGTGGCGCTGACAGTCCGGCTGGCGGCGCGGCGGGGTCTGCACCGGATCGTGCTGAACCCGGGCGTGCCGACCCATCCGCTCTACCGCGAGCTGGGCGTGCGGATCTGCACGTTCGACGGGCCGTGGTCGGCGTACCAGGGGTGGGCCGGGGACGGGGTGGTCGCGGGGGACGGGCATCTGGTGCACGGCGTGCCGCAGGACATGCTGACGGCCGCGCGCCGGCTGATGGGGCGGCGGGGCGCGGGGTTCGGGCTGGCCACCGACACCAGCCCGTATGTCAGCGCAAAGGTTTCCGAGGGCGTGGCTGGCAGCGCGGGCAGCTGAAGGACGAGCGGTTCATGAACTGCTCACGGCGGATCGCGGTGCCGCATCGGTGACAGGGCTGGCCCTCCCGGCCGTACGCGTCCAGCGACCGGTCGAAGTACCCGCTCTCCCCGTTCACGTTGACGTAGAGCGCGTCAAAGCTGGTGCCACCGGCCACGATGGCCGCGCCGAGCACATCGCGGATGTCGGCGAGCAATCTGCGTACCTGTGGCTTGGTCAGCGCGTCCGTCGGCCTGGTGCCGTGCAGCTGAGCGCGCCACAACGCCTCGTCCGCGTAGATGTTGCCCACCCCGGAGATCAGGGTCTGGTCGAGGATGGCCCGCTTGACCTCGGTGTGTTTGCGCCGCATCGCGGTGACGAAGAGCTCGTCGTCGAAGAGCGGGTCGATCGGGTCACGGGCGATGTGCGCGATCTCGTGCGGCAGCTCGGCACCGTCCTCGGAGACGGACAGGCCCCCGAACGTGCGCTGGTCGACGAAGCGCAGCTCGGGTCCGTCGTCGGCGAACTCGAACCGGACCCGCAGGTGGGTCTCGTCGGGCGCCTCCGGGGGCTGCATCAGCAGCTGCCCGCTCATCCCGAGGTGGCCGATGATCGCGTCGCCGGAGTCGAGCGGCAGCCACAGGTATTTGCCGCGGCGCGCGACGTCGGTGATCGTGCGACCGGCCAGCACCGCGGCGAAGTGCACGTCACCGGGCAGGTGCCGGCGGATCGCCCGCGGGTGCAGCACGGCGACCGCCTCGATGCGACGGCCCGTCACCCATTTGGCCAGGCCCTGACGGACCGTTTCGACCTCGGGAAGCTCCGGCACGAGAAACCCCTCTTAGATTGTGTACGGCCACACGGCCACGAGATACGCGCCGTACCAGAGGCCGAACGCGGCCCAGGCGCTGATCGCGAGGATGGCTACGCGAGGGCGGGCTTTCGCCGCGGCGGCAACCGCGGGCAGCAGCGTCAAGAGTACGGGCAGCAGCAGCCGCGGCTTGGAGTGGTAATACCCCGCCTGTCCATACACGAGCACCATGGCGACCAGCCCGTAGACGGCGATCGGCAGCCAGGGCCGGCCCGCCAGCGCCACACCGGCAGCGGCCAGCGCGGCGAGCAGGATGAGCGCCACACTCATCGGCACCCACCCGTCCGCGAGGGTCAGCGTGTCCTTGAGGAACTTGATCGTGCTGCTGCCGTAGTCGAACGACGTACCCCACCCCGCCGTCTGGATCTTGAACCAGGCGTCCGGCTCACCGACCCGCAGACCGACCCAGGCCAGATACGCGGGTACGCCCGCCAGCGCCACAACCGCAGCGACCAGCGGCGGCCAGATCCGGGACCGGTCCGCGCGGACGGCCATGATCGCCGCGACCGCGAGCCCCACCGCGGCGGCGGCACCCGTGGGACGGGTCAGTGAACACGCCAGGCCGAGCAGCCCGGCGGCCCACCACACCCTGCGATGCGCGGCCACGAACATCCCCGCCACCAGGGCCAGGAAGAGACTCTCCGAATACGCCATGGACAGCACCACCGACATCGGCGCGCTGCAGCAGATCGCCACCAGCGCCCAGCCCGCCCGGCGGCTGCTGAACAGGCTGGTCCCGAGCAGGTGCAGGGCCACGGCCGCCCCGATCGACGCGACCCAGCTGACCGTGAGCGCCGCGGTGCCCGGGTCGAGCCCGAGCGTGGACAGCAGCCGGATCAGCATCGGGTAGAGCGGGAAGAAGGCCAGCTCGTTGCCTTCCAGTGCGCCGCTCTGCCCGTACGTGTAGCCGTGCGGGTAGCCGGCGGCGACCCGCTGGAACCAGCCACCGTCCCAGATCAGCAGGTTGCTGCGCAGACCGGCCGGCTCCGGGATCGACCGGTCCAGAACGACGAGCAACAGGATCTGCACCGTACGCGTGAGCGCGAGCAGCCCGACCGCGGTGCCCACGCCCTCCCAGCGCCCGGCGAGATCCCAGAGACGAACGGCAGGGGCTTTCGTCTCCTGCGCCGTCGCACTCACTCGACGTCCGACGGCTTCTCGTCGTCAGGGGTGTCCGTGTGCCCGCCACCGGCAACGGCGGGCGGCGGGGTCGCGGCCTCCGCGCGATCGGTGAGGATCCGCCAGGCCGCGGCGGCGGCGCGCTGCTCGGCCTGCTTCTTGCTGCGCCCGTCGGAACCGCCGTAGCGCTCGCCGGCCACGACCACCCACGCGGTGAACGTCTTGGCGTGGTCCGGGCCCGCGTCGTCGATCACGTAGTCGGGCACGCCAAGGCTCAGCGCGGCGGTCAGCTCCTGCAGGCTCGTCTTCCAGTCCAGCGCCGCGCCGCGGCCCGCCGACTCGGCCATCAGCGGGTCGAACAGCCGGTGGATGACCTCGCCCGCGATGTCCAGGCCGTGCTCCAGGTAGATCGCCCCGAGCAGCGCCTCCAGGGTGTCCGCCAGGATGCTGGCCTTGTCCCGGCCGCCCGTCGTCTCCTCGCCCTTGCCGAGCAGCAGGTGCGGGCCGAGCCCCTGCGGGCCCAGCGTGCGGGCCACGTCGGCCAGCGCGTGCATGTTGACGACGCTCGCGCGCAGCTTGGCGAGCTGGCCCTCGGGCAGGTCGGGGTGATTGTGGAACAGCGCCGAGGTGATCACGACGCCGAGCACGGAGTCACCCAGGAATTCCAGGCGCTCGTTGGTGGGGAGGCCGCCGTTCTCGTACGCGTACGACCGGTGGGTGAGCGCGCGCTCGAGCAGATCAGGTTCGAAGGGGACGCCGAACGCCTCCTCGAGTGGCTCGGTCGAGGGCCGATACCGCCGCATGTTGCTACTGCTCATGAACCACCTCTTGCGTTCGGGGAATCTCTTTGCCCTGGATCAGCCCGGCGATGACCGGTATGGCCCCTCGGCGGTGCAGGTTAGCGGCCAGCCCGATTCCGGCGGCGATGTCCCGGCCGGAGGCGGCGCCGTGACAGACCACTACGGTGCCGCCCACCCCGAGCAGCACGGCGGCCCGCGGGGGCGGCTCGCCGGGGCCGGGGGCGCCGATCGTCGCGTACGCCATTTCGAGCGCTTTGAGCAGGATGTTTCCGCTGAAGCCGTCGGTCACCACGACGTCGGCGACCGCGCCGGACACGACGTCGTCGCCCTCGACCAGGCCGACGTAGCGGGCGCCCGCGGGCAGGTCCAGCCCGGCGAGGAGCTCCGGCGCGGCACGGCGCAGCCGGTCACCCTTGCCGGGCTCGGTACCGATGGTGAGAAGGCCCACTCGCGGGGCGGCGACGCCGTGCACGGAGGCGGCGTACGCGGAGCCCAGGTGGGCGTGCATGGCGAGGGTCCGCTCGTCCGGGTCGACGGAGGAACCCACGTCGAGCAGGAGGCGACGGCCGGCCGCGCTCGGCAGCACGGCGGCGAGAGGGGGGCGGCGCACTCCGGGCCAGCGGCCCATGGCGAGCGCGGCTGAGGTGACGATGGCGCCGGTGTCACCCGCGGACACGACGGCATCGGCCAGGCCCTCGGCGACGGCGTGAACTGCCGCGCGGGTCGTGTCTCTCGGATATGGGCCCGGCAGCGACCGCACGCGGTGATGCTCGTCCGGTGGCAGGGCAGCAAGAACGGTGCCGACGGCCTCGACCGGGCCGACCAGCAGCAGCGTAAGGGCAGGGTCGGTCTGACAGGCGCGCAGAGCGCCGTCAACCACGACGGCGGGAGCTTGGTCCCCGCCGAGGAGGTCGACGGCGATCCGCGCGGTGCCCGGAACCGGGGCGGTGCCGGCCTGCTGGCCGTTCCGCTCCGGATCCGGGGCACCGGGCGATCGCCGTTGCCCGGACTCGACCTGCCCGATAATCGGGCGTGTCACTCCGCGAGGCTCAGACCTCGACGACCTGACGGCCGTTGTAGGTGCCGCAGACCCCGCACGCAGTGTGCGGCAGGTGCGGCGACTTGCACTGGGGGCAAGCCACGGTCTGCACCACGGTCGCCTTCCAGTTCGCCCGGCGGGACCGGGTGTTGCTGCGCGACATCTTGCGCTTGGGGACAGCCACGGTACCTACTCCTCAGTGTTCGAAATGTTGCGCAAAGCGGCCCAGCGAGCATCGACGACCTCGTGGCTGTGGTCAGCCGGAAGATCGTCGAGATGCACCCCGCAGTCGGGGCACAACCCTGGGCAGTCCGGCCGGCAGACCGGGTTGGTCGGCAGAGTCAGGACCACTGCGTCCCGCACTGCCGGTTCCAGGTCGAACAGGTCGCCGTGCATCCGGCCGACCTCGTCCTCGTCCGTCGTCTCTTCCGTGGTGCTGTCCTCGTAGGCGAACAGCTCCGCGATCGTGACGTCGAACGACTGATCGATCTCGTCGAGGCAGCGCCCGCACTCACCCGTGAGTGAGCCACGCACGTTGCCGTTGACATAGACGCCCTCGGAGACCGACGTAAGGCTCAGATCGAGCTCGACGTCGGAACCCTCAGGAACCGAGATCAACTCAAGGCCGAGGTCCTTCGGTGCCGGAATGACCCGCTTCAGGGCACGCGTCGCACCAGGCTGCCGCGGGAGCTTCGTCGTGTCGACGACCAGCGGCTTCCTGGGATCGAGGTGGTTCTGCGAAATCTTGGGCATCATGAACTCTCAGCCATGGGAAGGCCGACAGGAAAGGTTACCTGAGCAGCGGGCGTAGCGTCGAATCGGGCCTGGGGCAGTCAGAACGGCAGGGGTCGCTCGTTCTCTTCGCCCTGGAAAGTCCCAATTTCCCGCAGCGCGTGCATCTTGTCGCGGCCGCGCTCTATCGACGATAGCGCCCTGGTGAGGAACTGCTCGAAGTTGGCCAGCGCGGTGTCGACGTAATCGTCGACCTCCTCACGCAGGCGCTGAGCCTCCGCCCGGGCCTCGGAGATGATCCGGGCCCCCTCGTGTTCGGCCGAGACCGTGATCTCGTTCACCGACACGAGCCGGGCATGCTCGGTCTCACCCTCACTGACGATCCGGTCGGCCTCACGCTTCCCGGCGTCAATGATCTTGTCGCGCTCCTCCAGGAGCGCGACAGCCCGGCGCAGGTCGCCCGGAAGCTCCGAGCGCAACTCGTCGAGGAGGGCGACCATCTCGGCACGCTCGAACATGAAGTTGGTCCGGGACATCGGGACCGACCGTGCCTGCTCCACCAGGGAGATGATCTCGTCGATGCGGTCGAGCGGATCCACCGGCGCCTCACTCCTGTCACAGCTCGCACTCACGCTGAGTGGTGCGATCACGTTACTGCCGAGCCCCCCGGCGCAGCCGCATAGGCCACGCCGTCAGTTTTGCCGCAACCTCGTAACAAGCCGCTCCCGGACGAAGTCGGGCACATAGGGCGACGCGTCGCCGCCCCAC
This sequence comes from Winogradskya humida, assembly GCF_016862215.1. GTDB lineage: Bacteria > Actinomycetota > Actinomycetes > Mycobacteriales > Micromonosporaceae > Actinoplanes > Actinoplanes humidus. The sequence continues at coordinate 115,924 of NZ_BOMN01000057.1, read as the reverse complement.
TTCACGACGTCCTTCACGAGACTGGACGAGAGGAACGAATACGTCGGGTTCGTGGGCATGAACAGGGTCTCCACACCGGAGAGCCCGATGTTCATCTGCGCCATCTGCAGCTCGTAGTCGAAGTCGCTGACCGCCCGGAGACCCTTGATCACCACCGCGGCGCCCTGGGCCCGGCAGAAGTCGACCAGCAGGCCGTGGAAGGATTCGACGCGTACGTTGCCGTACACGGCCGTGGCCTGCCGCAGCATCTCGATGCGCTCTTCGACCGTGAAGAGCCCCGTCTTCGAGTTGTTGATCAGCACGCCGACGATGACCTCGTCGAAGAGATGGCTGGCCCGCCCGACGATGTCGAGATGACCATTGGTGACCGGATCGAAGGAACCGGGACAGACCGCACGCCTCATGAGCGGCGACCGTACCAAAGAGTGGTCTCCCCGTAACGCCTGCTGCGATCCGCGGTGATCCCTTCGACCCAGCCCATCGGCTCGCCCCGCACCGCCGTGCGCGACGACCGCTCGAAGGTCACGACCGCGTCGCCGGCGAGCCAGCCGTTGGCCACCAGGGCCTGCTGGACCTGCTCAACCTCGTCGTCGGTGACGGCGTAGGGCGGGTCGGCGAAGATCACGTCGAAGGGTCCGCCCTCGGGTGGAGCGGCGAGCACCTGAGCGACTTTTCCGGTGATCAACCGCGCAGCATTTCCGACCCGCAGTGTGACGATGTTGTCACGAATAGCCCGGGCCGCCTTGGCGTCGGCCTCCACGAGCAATGTGTACGCGGCACCGCGCGACAGTGCCTCGAGCCCGACCGCGCCCGAACCGGAATAAAGGTCAGCGAATCGGGCGCCACTCAGATCGATCATGGTGTCGAGCGCGCTGAAGTACGCCTCACGCACCCGATCCGAGGTGGGTCGCGTCTTGTCCCCCGGGGGAGCGGCCAACCGCCGTCCACCGTGCGCCCCGGCGATGATCCTGGTCATCCGACCCTGTCCGGCTGTCGAAGTAGCACGATCCGACGCTACGCCAACACCTCCGACCGACCACTGCGGAGTGAACTTTTACCTCCTCTTCCGTCCGGATCAACCACCGTGAGCATTGATATCGATGCTCTGCGTTCAACGAAGATCACAGATATGCATCAGTCACCTTTGCGCGCGCTGAGATGTTTTTCAGATTCGCCACAGTCGCTATGGTCGGTCCGCCGCCGACGAAACGCTGTCGGCTCGACGATGCGGGGAGGTGTCGTCGTAGGCCTTCGCGGACACCCCATGTCACGACGCGATCGTCTGCAGAACCGCCTTCCTGTGTAGTCCCCCTCGGTCCTCACCACAGGAGTTTTGGCGTGAACCTGTTCAAGTCCCCGCTTAGGCGCACAACGGCCATTGCGGCCGGTGCCTTCCTCGGCCTGATCGGCACTGTGGCCATCACCGGTCCCGCCAGCGCGCACGCGCCTGAAATCAAGGGCACGACCTCCTGTGTCGAAGGGGGCAAGTGGAAGGTCGACTGGTCGGTCGCCAACGACTTCCGCCTGTGGGCCACCGTCCGCGGCGTCGAGTCCTCGAACGGCGCCACCGAGATCGGCGCCATCAAGAACGGCGCTCAGGTCGCCCCGAACTACAGCAACCCGCTGCTCGGCAGCACCACCTACGGCGCCGGCGACCAGTCCGCCAGCCTCAAGGTCACGCTGAAGTGGACCGACAACTACATCGGTGGGCTCACCAAGACCATCGCGAAGCCGGGCGAGTGCAGCGTCGTCGTCCCGCCGACGACCGAGCCCCCGACGACCCAGCCGACGCCGTCGGACGAGCCGAGCACGCCGCCGTCGGACGAGCCGTCGACCCCGCCGTCGGACGAGCCCAGCACCCCGCCGTCGGACGAGCCGTCGACCCCGCCCTCGGACGAGCCGAGCACCCCGCCGTCGACCGAGCCGTCCGGCGAGCCCACCCCGGAGCCGACCCCCAGCTACGGCGAGGCCCAGCCGATCTTCGACCTCACCTGTGACTCGATGACGATCGGCCTGGACAACCCGGCCGACGGTGTCGAGATCCCGCTGGTCCTCGAGCCCAGCAAGGGCGACAAGGTCACGCTCGACGTCAAGCCGGGCGAGAAGAAGAGCCACACGTTCGACGCGTCCGAGGGCTTCTCGGTCAAGATCTACCTGCAGGGCTACGAGGACGACTCCGAGACCGTCGCCTGGGAAGCCCCTGACGGTTGCTCCGCCGGTGGTGCCGGTGGCGACGAGGACGGTGGCTCGCTGCCGCTGACCGGTGCGGCTGCCGGCAGCATCGCCGCCGGTGCGGTTGTCCTGCTCGGTGCCGGTATCGCGCTCTTCATCATCGCCCGTCGCCGCAAGGTCAAGTTCACCGCCTGACCCGGCCGCGCCTAGCGCGTAACGCCTGAACAACGAGGGCGCGTCGACCATCGGTCGGCGCGCCCTCCGGCTTTCCACAGTCGATGATCTCGAATTCGCAACATCGACCTTTGGTACCGCCGAGGGATTCCACAGATTCCCCTGTCTCGATAAGGTCGGCGAGCCGACGAGACGCCATCGGCTCGACGTCGCTTCTCCTGCTGCTCAATCTTGCTTCTTCGGTCCGTGAAGGCGGCTCTGTTGAAAACGCTGCTCCATCGCGTCGCGGCGATCGCCGCCGGCGCCCTTGTCGGCCTGACCGGCCTCGTGGCGATCGCCGCGCCGGCCAGCGCCGCCGGTCCCCAGATCACGATCACCGGCTCGGCCGAGTGCAACCCCGCGGCCGGTCAGTGGCTGGTCACCTGGACGGTCACGAACAGCGGTGACTCCCTCGCGCGGGTCGACAAGCTGCAGACCTCGCCCGTCCCGGTTCCTGAGCTGACCAACGGCACCCTGATCCCGCGCCGCAATCCCAGTGGGGTCGACGGCAAGCAGATCTTCAAGCAGACCGTCGACGGCGGAGTCGCCGCGGCCACGGTCTCCTTCGTCGGCATCTGGGCCGACAACACCAAGGACGCCGACAACAAGGCGAGCGTGCAGCTCGGCGACTGCAAGCCGGCCGAGACGCCGTGTGTCGGCGCCGACGACGCGAAGTTCCACCACACGTTCGCTGTCGCTGACGGCAGGTCGACCGCGACGGTGACGCTCGACGACGACATCAAGCTCTGTGACGCCGAGCCGGTCACGCTGGTCACCTACTTCGCGCCGAAGCCGAACTTCTCGGTCCCGCAGTACGCGTTCGCCCACGAGAGCGGCACCATCACCAACGAGAACCGCTCGGTGGAGCTCACCGCCGATCTGCCCGCCTGTAACGCCCAGGTGGACCTCTTCTTCGGCGACGAGGGCGACATCATCCCGGAGATCACCGAGGGTGGCGCCCGCTACAACGACAAGAAGCTCGGCAGCGCCGGCAAGCCCGGTAGCCGGTCGAAGGGCCCGCAGGGCTGGTACAACGGCGGCAGCAAGGCCTGTCAGACCCCGGCCGTCGAACCGCTGTCCAGCTGCGACGGCACGGTCACCATCAACCTGAGCAACACCGGCGACCTGAGCAAGTACCCGGTGGACTTCACGGTCAAGGCCGGTGACTTCAGCAAGACGGTGACCGTCGCACCGGGCAAGGGCGACACGGTGACGGTCCCGGCTGGTGCCGGCCCGATCACGGTCACCGCGGACGGCATGGACGACGTGAAGTACGAGTGGCAGCGGCCCGCCGACTGCCCGCGTCCGACGCTGACCGTGGAGAACGACTGCCGGACGGTAACCGTCACGGTGACCAACCCCGAGGGCGTCACGCCGGCCACGGCCACCGTGGCCTACAACGGCGAGACCAAGACCGTGAAGGTTGCTCCGGGGTCGTCCGAGAAGGTCACCTTCCCGGCTGACGACGCCACCGAGGCGACCGTCGCGTTCGACGGCGAGGAGCCGGTGACCGTGTCCGTCCCGAAGCAGGAATGCGACGAGAACGGCGGCGGTAGCGGTGGCGACGACAACGGCGACAACGGTGGTGACAACGGCGACGGCGGCACCGGAGGTGGCGACGACGACGGTGGCGGCCTTCCGGTCACCGGTGCGGCAGTCGGTGGCATCGCGGCCGGCGCGCTCGCGCTGCTGGTCGCGGGCGGGGTGCTCTTCTTCGTGGCCCGGCGCCGCAAGGTGAAGTTCACCGCGTAGGGCAGCATCGAAAAAGCGGGGGGCGCGTGCCCCCCGCTTTTTTATGCCTCCAGGTGGGTCGGCGGCTCGAAGCTGCCGTCCGGTTCGGGAAGCCATTCGTGCACCGAGGTCACGGCCGCGACCGGGATCGGGGCGTACAGGTGCGGGAACTGCATGCCGCCAGGATCCGGTGGGTCACCGTCTTCCCAGACGACGGGTACGGGTAGCAGCGCCTCGTCCAGCACCAGCAGCTGCAGATCCGTGCGTCCCCGGGCGAGAAGCGTCGCCGGGATGTGCACCTGCTGCGGGGTCGAGCAGTGGATGAATCCCTGTGTCTCCAGGGACTCTGCGCGATATGTGCCCGTCTCGAGCGCCGCTTCCCAGTCGGCGCGCGGGCAGAAGTGCAGGATCAACCCTTCTCCAAATACTCGGCTCGTTCCTCGTTGACCAGCAGGGCCACCGAGGCTGCCAGCGCCGGGAACCTGGCGAGGGCCGGGTCGTCGCCGACCAGCTCCATCGCTTCCGCCCGGGCCTCGTGGATCAGTTTGCTGTCCCGCAGCAGCGACAGCAGGCGCAGGTGGCTGAGCTTGCCGGACTGCGACGCGCCCAGCACGTCACCCTCGCGGCGCTGCTCCAGGTCGAGCTCGGCCAGCTTGAAGCCGTCCGTCGTGGAGGCCACCGCGTCGAGCCGCTCGCGGGCCGGGGTGCCCTCCATGGCCTCGGTGACGAGCAGGCAGATCCCCGGCGCCGAACCCCGGCCGACCCGGCCGCGGAGCTGGTGCAGCTGGGAGACCCCGAACCGGTCGGCGTCCATGATGATCATGACGGTGGAGTTCGGCACGTCCACGCCGACCTCGATGACCGTGGTCGCCACCAGCACGTCCAGGTCACCGGCAGCGAACCGGCGCATCACCGCGTCCTTCTCGTCAGCCGGCAGCCGGCCGTGCAGGATCCCGATGCGCAGCCCGTGCAGCGGCCCCTCCTCGAGGATGGGCGCCACGTCCATGACCGCGAGCGGCGGGCGGCGGGCGGGCTCGTTGTCGCTCGGTGGCTCGCCGTCCTCCTCGGTGCCGGCCGCGTCCCCGATCCGCGGGCACACCACGTAGGCCTGATGGCCGGCCTTCACCTCCTCCAGGACCCGTTTCCAGGCCCGGTCGAGGAACGCGGGCCGCTCGGGGGGCACGACGTGCGAGGCGATCGGCGACCGCCCCCGCGGCAGCTGCGACAGGGTGGACGTCTCCAGGTCGCCGTAGACGGTCATGGCGACCGTACGCGGAATCGGCGTAGCCGTCATGACCAGCACATGCGGCGGCTGGGCGGCCTTGGCCCGCAACGCGTCCCGCTGCTCCACGCCGAACCGGTGCTGCTCGTCGACGACCACCAGGCCGAGATCCTTGAAGTCGACACCCTCGTAGAGCAGCGCGTGCGTGCCGACGACGATCCCTGCGGTGCCGTCCGCGACCTTGGCCAGCGCGGCCCGGCGAGCGGCAGCCCCGAGCGACCCGGTCACCAGGGTGAGCTGGGTGCCTTCGGGGTCGCCGTCGATCTCCCCGGCCCGGCCGAGCGCCCCGAGCTGCGCGCCGATGCTGCGATGGTGCTGGGTGGCGAGCACCTCGGTCGGTGCCAGCAGCGCCGCCTGCCCGCCCGCGTCGACAACCTGGAGCATGGCCCGCACCGCGACGAGGGTCTTGCCGGAACCGACCTCGCCCTGCAGCAGCCGGTGCATGGGATGCGAGCGCGCCAGATCCGCGGCGATCTCCTCACCCACCCGCGCCTGGCCCTCGGTCAGCTCGTAGGGCAGCGACGCGTCAAAAGCCGTCAGAAGCCCGGTGTCGCTGCGGGGCCGGGACCGTCCGGGAGACTCGGCTGCGCGAGCCTTGCGCTGCACCAGAGTCAGCTGTACGGCGAAAGCCTCGTCCCACTTGAGCCGGTATTTAGCCTTGTACAACTCCTCCTGCGACGTCGGCCGGTGGATCTCGTGCAGCGCCTTACCGATGCCGACCAGGTTGCGGTTGGCCCGCACCGTGCCCGGCAGCGGATCATCGGGCGCCTGGAAATTCTCGAGCACCGTCCGCACGTGCTTGGCGATCGTCCACGTCGGCATCGCGGCCGCCGCCGGGTAGACCGGGATCAGCGCCCCGGCGAACTCCTCGATCTCCTCCGCCGCCTCGTCCTGCGTCGCGTCGGCCTTGAGCAGCTGGTACGCGGGCCCGTTGAGCTGACGCTTGCCGCGGAAGTCGGTGACCTTGCCCGCGAACAGCCCCCACCGGCCCTTCAGCAGCTCCCGCTCCCGCCACGCCTGGTTGAAGAACGTGCAGGTCAGCGTCGCCCCGGAACCGTCCCCGATGGTGATCTCCAGCATGGTGCCACGGCGCTGACGCATGGGTCGTACGGTAAGGCTCTTCACCTGGGCCAGGAGGGTGACCTGCTCGCCCACCTGGAGCTCCCGCAGATCGGTGTGTTCGCCCCGCTCGTCGTAACGGCGCGGGAAGTGGTAAATCAGATCCCCGGCCGTTTTCAGGTCGAGGTGGGTATCGAGTGCCTTCGCAGCCCGCGCCCCGAGCACCTTGGCCAGCGGCGTGCTGGTCGTCGTCACGGTGGGCGCCGCTTCGGTTGGCCCGGCTTCGGTGGTCGTGTCGGTCATTCCACTCCAACCAGCAGGTGGTAACGAGGCTGTCCGCCCGCATAACACTGCAACTCGACAAACGGCCACGTCTGGGCGAGGTGGCCGCGCAACGCTTCTTCCAGATCGGTGGGGGCGTCGGCACCCAGCACCAGGGTCACCAGCTCCCCGCCGCCGCCGAGCATCCGGTCGAGCAGCCGCCGGCACACCTCGTCGAGCACCCCGCCGATCACATTGACCTCGCCGTCCACCAGCCCGATCAACTCACCGGGCCGGCACCACCCGGCAACGGTCAGCGCCTCTCGGGCGGCGGTCGTCACCTCGCCGTAACGGCATGCCCCGGCCGCCTCGGCCATACCGATGACCTCGTCGTCGAACCGCCGCCGCGGATCCCGCACCGCCAGCGCCGCCAGCGCCTGCACCGGCGAACGGGTGGGCACGACACTCACCCGCACACCCCCGGAAGCCGCCTCCTGAGCAGCCGTCCCGGCCACCGCCAGCGTGTTCGCGTCATTGGGCAGCAGCACAACCTCCCGCGCCCGGGCACTCCTGATCGCGGCGAGCATCTCGGCGATCGACGGATTACGCCCGACGACCACCGCGCCCTCCGCGGCGAACAACTCGGCAAGCCCCTCCCCCGCCGCGACGACCACCGTGCCGCGCTCGGACGACGCGGGCGGCGGCTCATGCGCGTGGAGCTGGTCGGCCAGCCGGGTCACGGTGATGCGGTGCGGCCGCCCGGCGACCACGCCCGCCTCCAGCGCCGCACCGATGTCGTCGACGTGGACGTGGACGTTCCAGGTCGGCGGGTCACCCTCACCGGCCCCCACCACGACCAGCGAATCCCCCAGCTCGTCAAGCGTCACCCGAAGCCGGTCCACCGCCTCCGCCTCGGCATCCAGCAGATACTGCACCTCATACCCGAAGCCCAGATCCGGCGGCTCCACCGCAGGCCCGGCGGACGGCCCATAGGTAAAGGTGGCGTCCGACCCCACAGCAGGCCCGACAAAGTCCAGCGCCACCCCCTGCGGCCCTGGCGCCTCTCCCGGCCCCGCCAAATCGAGCGCGGCCCCCCGCTCACTCGAAACCCCGGGCGAGCCAGGCGTAGCGGAGGGGCCGGCGGTGATCGCGGGCCGGGAGGGTGGGGTGTCGGGGGAGCCGCCGAGCGACTCGACCAGGGCGTCGAGCAGGACGACGAGGCCGCGGCCACCCGCGTCGACCACGCCGGCGCGGGCCAGGATCGGTAGTTGCTGAGGGGTGCGGGCGAGCGCCTCGGCCGCCGACCGGGCTGCCTCGCGGGCGACAGCGAGCAGGTCGTCGGACTTGAGCCGCCCGGCCCCCTCGGCCGCCGCGGCCACGACAGAGAGAACAGTCCCCTCCACCGGCCGGGCAACCGCCGCATAAGCCGCCTCACTCGCCGTCTTCAACGCCCGCGCCAGCTCGCTGCCGCGAACCGAGACCGTGGTCGAGAACGCGTCGGCCATCCCCCGCAGGATCTGCGAGACGATCACCCCGGAATTCCCGCGGGCACCCAGCAGCGCCCCGCGGGCCATCCGCCGCATCATCCGCCCCACCAGCGTCTCGCGGCCGGCGTCCGAAGTGAGGGCCAGGGAGTCGGGCTCGGAGAGGGCCTGCTCGGCGGAGGCGAGCGTCAGGACGAGGTTGGTGCCGGTGTCGCCGTCCGGGACCGGGTAGACGTTCAGCTCGTCGATCTCGTGCTGGTGGGCCCGGAGCGCGGCCAGCCCAGCGCCGCACCAGCGGCGTACGGCGGCGGCATCCAGCGTCTCCAGCACGCGAAAAGCCTACTAACCACCTCTGACATTTGCCGGGTCGCGCTGCTGACAAGGGCCGATTGGCAGCGAGCCCGGGACATCAGGTAGCCTGGCTGGGTTGCCCGGGCGCAATCTGTCCCAGGCACCTTTGATTCGTAGCACCCTCAGTTCGCAGCCGGTGTGAAATTTCGATGCTGGCGTATCAATCCTTGGAGTACCCCGTGGCTAGCGTGTGCGACGTCTGTGGCAAGGGACCGGGCTTCGGCCACAACGTGTCCCACTCGCACCGGCGGACCAACCGCCGCTGGAACCCGAACATCCAGTCGGTGCGCACCCCTGCCGGTGGTGGCAACACCAAGAAGCTCAAGGTTTGCACCTCGTGCATCAAGGCCGGCAAGGTCGTCCGCGCCTAAGTTCCGCACTTTCCTAACCCCCGGGTCACCACGACCCGGGGGTTAAGTGCGTTACAGGACTTTCGCGTACGACAGCACGCCCTCTTCGCCCTTGTAGAACCCGAAGTCCTCGATCCGGACATACCCGCACTTCTCGTAGAGCGCGATCGCCTCGGGCTGCTTGTCCCCGGTCTCGAGGATCACCCGCTTACGCCCCTGAGCCCGTGCCGATTCCTCGATCGCCGTGAGCACCCGTCGCGCGACGCCCTGACCCCGGGCCGCGGCGATCGTGAACATCCGCTTGAGCTCCGCGTCGTCCTCGTGCGAACGCCACCCCGCGCACCCGACCAGCCGCCCGGACGCCGCCGCCACCCAGAACGACCCGTTCGGCGGCGCGAAGTCCGAGGGTGCCACCGGGGTGTCGTCGCCGCTGCCGCCGTACCTTTTGCTGAGCTCTGCCATCGCCAGGGCGATGAGCGCCTGCACCGCGGGCTCGTCGAAGCGAGCCTCGCGGATCTCCATCTCTTCCACGGGGAAAAACTATCTCAGCGGAAGTGATCCCATCCCATGCCGCCCTGCCAGGGCTTACGGTCGACGGTGACGCCGGTGCCCTCGTGCACGCTGCCGATGATCCGCCAGGTGTCGGGCAGGGTCACCCCGGGTGGGAAGGTCGCGGCCAGAGCATGATCATCACCACCGGCGAGCAGCCAGACGTACGGGTCCACGCCGAGCGCCGACGCCGCGTCCCGCATCTGCCCGGGCACCTCGAACGCGTCGCGGTTGATGTCGATGCCGACCACGCTGGCGGTCGCCACGTGGCCGAGGTCCTGCAGGAGGCCGTCCGAGATGTCGATCAGCGACGTCGCGCCGAGCCGGGCCGCCTCGGGGCCGGCCGCATACGGGACTTCCGGGCGGCGGTAGGCCTCGACCAGCACCTTGGGCGTACGGAACCCGCGCGAGAGCACCGTGTAGCCGGCCGCGCCGTAGCCCGTACGCCCCGCCAGCGCCACCACGTCTCCCGGCTGGGCGCCGCTGCGGACCACCGGGGCCTGACCACCGAGGTCGCCGAGCGCCGTGACCGCGATCGTCAGGGTGGGGCTCGACGACATGTCCCCGCCGACCACGCTCGCGCCGACCCGGGCGGCCTCGGCCGACAGCCCACCGGCGAGGTCCTCGGCCCAGGCGACGTCCAGATCCGGCGGCACGCAGAGCGCGACCAGCAGCGCTGTGGGACGCGCGCCCATCGCGGCGATGTCGGCGAGGTTGGCGGCGGCGGCGCGGTGTCCCACGTCGGCGGCGCTGCACCAGTCGCGGCGGAAGTGCCGGCCCTCGACCAGAACGTCGGTGGACGCCACCGTCCGGCCGTCGGGCGAGGCGACCACGGCCGCGTCGTCACCGGGCCCGAGCAGGCTCGCCGGGCCGGACTCCAGGCGCGCGGTTATCCGGGCGATGAGTCCGAATTCTCCGGCCTCCGCGATGCTCAACTGTCTACCGTCCCCTTCGTGATCAGGTGCTCAGGTGAGCGGTGCCAGCGATGCGCCCCGCAAGGACCGCGCTCCGTACTGTAGTTTCACGTTCGAGTCGCCGGTGTGGCGGATAGGAGTCGAATCGTGGTCCAGGCATACATCCTCATCCAGACGGAGGTCGGAAAGGCCCGTGACGTGGCCGCCGCGATCGACAAAATTCAGGGTGTCGTCCGGGTGGACGCGGTGACGGGTCCCTATGACGTCGTGGTGCTCGCCGAGGGGCACACGGTCGACGAGCTCGGCCGGATGATTGTGAGCAACATCCAGTTGGTGCCGGGTATCACCCGGACGGTGACCTGCTCCGTGGTAAATCTCTGACCCATGGTCGACGTGGAGTCCCGCACCGAGGAAAGCCCCGCAGAGGACAGGACGACGAAAAAGGCCGCGCTCTGGGCCACGGTCGTCGCCGTGCCGGTGGCGGCTCTTGTCGCGTTCGGAATCTTCTCGCAGCTCGTTCCGGATGCGAAGAAGGCTGCCGATCCGGTGGCGTCGCAGCCCGCCGTCGTACCCAGTGCTGCTGTTGAAATGGCCGCGCCCAAACTCTCGGCCCGGCAGGCGGAGGTCTGTCTCGCGGTGACCTCGCAGCTGCCGGCGAAGGTGCGCGACCTGGTAAGCCGCAAGGTCAGCGCCGGGCCGGAGCAGAACGCCGCCTACGGCGAGCCGGCGATCACCGTCGCCTGCGGCGGCACGCAGCCGAAGACGTGCGAGACCATGGACGCGGCGGGTTCCGGCTGCGTGCCGATGGACTCCGAGCTGATGAACATGAACAGGGTCTGCTGGTACGCCGATCAGCGGGCCGAGGTCACCGCATTCACCACCATGGACCGCGAGGTCCCGGTGACCGTGACGGTGCCGAAGCAGTACGACCAGGCGGCCCAGTGGGCGAACGAGTTCTCCGACATCGTCGTGGAGACGGACAAGTCGCTCGCCCAGGGCGTCCCTAACGGGTGCGTCTAGCGCCTAGTGCAGGCCGACGCCGCGACGCAGCGCGTTGCGGATCAGCCGGTCGACGACCTTGGGGTATTCCAGGCCGGTCGCGGCCCACATCAGCGGGAACATCGAGGTCGGCGTGAAGCCGGGCATCGTGTTGATCTCGTTCAGGTAGATCTCGTCGTCGGCCGTGACGAAGAAGTCGACGCGGGCCAGGCCGGCGCAGTCGAGCGCGGTGAAGGTGCGGCAGGCGTACTCCCGGACCTTGTCCGCGACCTCGGGCTTGAGGTCGGCGGGGAGCTGGTAGGGCGTGCCCGCGCCGAGATACTTGGCCTCGAAGTCGTAGAAGTCGTCGCCGGTCGCGTTGACCAGGATCTCGGCGACCAGGGACGCCTCGGGGGCACCACCGGCTTCGCCCTCGAGCACGCCGCACTCGATCTCGCGGCCCACGACGGCGGCCTCGACGAGCACCTTGGGGTCGATCTGACGGGCCTCGGCGATCGCGTCGTCCAGGTCGGCCCAGTCGGAGACCTTGCTGATGCCGTAGGACGAGCCGGCCCGGGACGGCTTCACGAAGACCGGCAGGCCGAGCCGCTCCTTGTCTGCCTCGCTCAGCGAGACACCGGCCCGCAGCACCACATAGGGCCCGGTGGGGATGCCCTCGGCGGCGGCGAGCTTCTTGGTGAACTCCTTGTCCATGCCGGCCGCGGAGGCGAAGACGTTGGCGCCGACGTACGGGATCCCGGCCATCTCGAGCATGCCCTGGATCGTGCCGTCCTCGCCGTACGCACCGTGCAGCACCGGGAAGACGACGTCCACGCCGGAGAGTGCGGCAACCCCGCCGGCCGGGTCGACGACCATCAGGCCGTTGGCGGTCGGGTCGGCCGGAAGCACCACGGACTTCCCGGACGCGCTGGTGATCTCGGGGAGCTTGCCGCCCTCGATGGCGAGGTTCTGCTGGTCGCCGTCCGCCAGGACCCAGGCGCCGTCACGCGTGATGCCGACCGGCACCACCTCGTACTCGTCGGGGTCGAGGGCGGCGATGAGGCTGCCGGCACTGACCGCCGAGATGGCGTGTTCGGTGCTGCGGCCGCCGAACACGATCGCCACACGGGTTTTGCGAGGGGTCGTCATGGAAATGGCCTCTCGTTGCCGGACTTCTGCAGGGCCGCGGTTCGCGACGGGGGTGACCCTACTCTCCGTAGACAAGTTTGCGGTGGCGGCAGGCGCCAGCACGGGGTAACGAGACAGGGAGTCGATGAAACCAGCACTGCATGTAGTCGCTTGGGGTGGGCCGGGCCGGCTCGCGACCATGGCGCACCCCCGTGGCGGCGACCGGCTGAAGGATGAGATGGCCGGCCTGGCCGAGGCGGGCGTCGACGTCCTGGTCTCCGCGCTGACGCCGGGCGAGGAGCTCCGGCTCGGCCTCATCGGGGTCGCGGACGCAGCCGCTGCGGCCGGGATCGAATACCTCTCGGTGCCGATTCCCGACCGGGGTGTCCCGGGCGACGTCCTGGAGCTGGGCATACGGCTGTCCGCGCACATCCGGGCGGGCCGCTTCGTGGTGACGCAGTGCTTCGCGGGGATCGGCCGGTCGACGCTGCTGGCCTGCGTGACGCTGCTGCTGCTCGGGGTGGGTCCGGAACGTTCGCTGGAGCTCGTCGCCGAGGCACGGGGGCTACCCGTGCCCGACAACGAGGCCCAGCGGGTCTGGCTCATGAAGTTTGCGATAGCTAACCAAGCGCCGAGCGCCGGATCGTCGCGTCCTTGAGCTCCCAGTGGCTGAGCACCGTGACAGCCGCCGTCGCCACGAGGCTGACCGTCAGCGCCAGGGACAGCGGCAGGTACTGGGCGATGAGCTGACCGTCGCTGTCCGTGGGCAGGAAAATCGTGGTGGCCGCCGCCGGCAGCAGCGCCGGGATGATCAGCGCGAGACCGCCCCAGGCCCCGAAACGATAGATGCCCGAGCAGGCCGCCGACCCCGCGATGAAGGACGCGAGACAGGCCACCAGGGTCACCGCGAACTCCCGGAAGCCCGTCGCCGCCGAAAAGCCGGAGCCGCCGTGGATCGCGTACTCGATGCCGTGACCCAGCGGCACGAGCACCGCGAACGCCACCGACGCGAGGACGCCGACGACCAGCGCGCCGGCCATGAAGTCGCGCCGGGTCACGCCGACGGCGACGAACTGGCGCAGGTTGTTGGCGATGAAGATGACGGCGATGATCCCGATCCAGTAGCGGAACGCGATGGCGACGTACATCCAGATCCCGGGTGCCGGATCCGCGACCCGGGCGGCGACGATGTCGGCGATCACGACGCCGACGACGAAGATGCCGGTGAACCAGATCAGGACCGGCCGGTACGTCCGCAGCAGATGCTCGGTCACCTGACGTCGGGCATTCATCGGGCTGCCTCCAGGGTGCGCTCGGGCGAGGTGAGGTGGACGAAGAGATCCTGGATGCCGACCGGGGAGAGGCTCAGCCCCGCGGACTCGGCCTGCCGCCGCTCATCGGCGTCCAGAGCGCCGTAGAGGGTGACCTGGCGGGTGCCACCAAGGCTCTGCTCGGCGAGCACAGCACGCCCGGCGGCGAACGCGTCCACCGTCTCGGCGGCCCCGGTCACCGCCACACCACGCGAGCGGAACGTGTCGGTGTCCTCGTGCACGACCAGCCGCCCGCGGTCGATGATGACGACCTCTTCGAGCAGGTCGGCCACCTCCTGGATGAGGTGGGTGGAGAGAATGATCGTGCGCGGGTGCTCCAGGTAGTCGGCGAGCATCTCGCGGTAGAAGGCCATGCGGGCGGCCGCGTCCATGCCGAGGTAGGCCTCGTCCAGGATGGTCAGCGGCGCCCGGGAGGCGAGCCCGATGACCACGCCAAGGCTGGAGCGCTGCCCCCGTGACAGCGCTCCGATGCGCTTGCGCGGGTCGAGCTCGAACGTCGCGACCAGCTTCGCCGCGAGCTCCGCGTCCCAGCAGGGCCGCATCCGGGCGTGCAGGTCGAGCAGCGTGCCGGCCCGGTCACCCTCGACCGCGTCCAGGGCGTCACGGACAAAAACGATGTCCCGCATCAGCGCACGGTTCTCGAAAGGGTCCGAGCCGTCGATGGTCACGCTTCCCGAGGAGGGCTTACGGTACGCGGAAAGCACGCTGAGCAGGCTCGTCTTGCCCGACCCGTTCCGCCCCAGCAACCCGTAGATCTTGCCGGGCGCCAGGTCCACGCTGATCGATTCGACGGCGGTCGTCGCGCCGTACCGCACGGTCAGGTCACGCAGCGAGATCATCGGTTGCCCCCGTCGATGTGCTTCTTGATCTCCTCCACCGAGACCCCGATGACCCGGGCCTCGTCGAGCATCCGGTCCACCACGTCGGTGAAGAACCGCTCCTGCCGCTGACCGCGCAGCCTGGCCCGCGCATCGGGGCTGACGAACATCCCGATGCCCCGCTTCTTGTAGAGCACGCCCTCCTCGACCAGCTGGGCGAACCCCTTCGCCGCGGTCGCCGGGTTGATCTGGAAGAAGGCGGCGTACTGATTGGTGGACATGACCTGGTCGTCCTCCTTGAGCGTCCCGCGCAGGACGTCGTCCTTGATGCTCTCGGCGATCTGCTGATAGATCGGGCTGCGGTCGTCGAACACCTCTCCGCCTCCCTACTTCAGTGGTTCATTACTCATGTAACGAACCATAGAGCCAATGCTGCCATGATCGCAAGCGGTCAGTGCTCTACGCGGCCGCGAAGGACTGCGGAAGGACGCCGTCGTTCCACAGCTGGTCCAGGTGGTCGAGGAACCCCACGAGGCTGCGCTCCAGCTCACGGCGCTGCGTCGCGTCCAGCATGGCCAGCGGGTCGGAGAAGACCAGGCCCTCGGGGTGCTTGGCCCGCGTGCCGACGAACCTGTGGCAGGCCGAGCACCAGACGTAGCTCACCAGGGTGGGGCGGCGGGCGTTCTCCGGAGCATTCACGTACGCCCGGACGCTGCGACTACCGCACGCGGGGCACTCCCGTTCCCCCGGGGCGAGGAAGAAGCTCTCCCCCTGCGCGAGCGCGGTGACCTCGTTGCCGGTGAAACTGCTCCACTCCATGCCAAAAACGTAGATCAGGCGGCGCTGAAGGCGATCGTCAGGTCGCGGCCCGGCCGGTGAGGCCGCATCGAGCACCGCCGGCCGGATCGCAGTCCGGCCGATCAGGCCGCATCGAGCGCCGCCGGCCGGGTCGTGGTCCGGCCGGTCAGGCCGCGTCGAGGGCCGCTGTCAGGTCGGCGAGGAGGTCGGGGGTGTCCTCGATGCCGCAGGAGAGACGCAGGAAGCCGGGCGGGGTGTCGTCGCCCCACTGTGCGCGCCGGTCGGCCGTGGTGTGCAGCCCGCCGAAGGACGTGGCCGCGAAGACCAGCTCGGAGGCGGCGAGGAAGCGGGCGACCCGTTCGGCGCTGCCCAGGTCGAACGACACGACGCCGGGGATGCGGCGCATCTGGGCGGTCGCCACGGCGTAGGAGGGATCCGTGGGCAGGCCGGGCCAGCGCAGCCCGGTCACGTCGGCGCGGGTGGCCAGGAAGCCGGCGACCGCGGCGGCATTGGTGGTCTGGCGGGCGAGGCGCAGGTCCAGGGTGGCCAGCGAGCGGTGGGCGAGCCAGCAGTCGAACGCTCCGGGGACGCCGCCGGTCTGGGCCCGCCAGGTGGTGACCTTGGCGAGCAGGTCGTCGTCGTTGCCGGCGACATAGCCGAGCAGGACGTCGGAGTGCCCGGTCAGGGCCTTCGTGCCGGAAGCGACGACGAGGTCCGCGCCGAGCGACAGGGGGCGCTGGCCCAGCGGCGTGGCCGTGGTGTTGTCCACGGCCACCAGGGCGCCGGCCGCGTGCGCGAGGGCGGAGACCGAGGCGAGGTCGCAGACGTCCAGGCCGGGGTTGGCCGGGGTTTCGAGCAGGACGAGGCGTACGCCCTCGAACGACGGGTAGGGCCCCGCCGTCGGCACCAGGATCGTCTTGACCCCGAGGTCGCGCAGCGTGCCCTCGGCGAACGCGCGGACGGTGAAGTAGCCGTCCGAGGGCAGCGCCACCGTGTCGCCGCTGCGCAGCACCGACAGCAGCAGCGCGGTGATGGCGGCCTGACCGGTGGCGAAGGCGCGGACCGAACCGCCTTCGAGCTCGCCGATGGCGCCTTCCAGCGCGCGCCGGGTCGGGTTGTCCGGGCGGCCGTAGCCGTTCTCGGTCGGTCCCGTCACCGGGTCGAGGTGGTAGGGCGCCGCGAAGACCGGCCCCGGCAAGAACGGCTCCCCCGGCACCGGCGCCGGCAGTCCCGCGTGCACGACTAGCGTGCCGTCACCCTTGTTGATGCTCATTCCGGCTTCATCTCCCGGCCCATCAGCAGTTTCACCGCGACCCGCGGGTCCACACCCTCGTGGCACACCCGCTCGACCTGCTCGGTGATCGGCATCTCGACGCCGTGCGCCCGGGCGAGGTCCCGGATCGCGAGGCAGCTCTTCACGCCCTCGGCGGTCTGCTTGGTGGCGCGCTGCGCTTCCTCCAGCGACTCGCCGCGGCCCAGGTGCTCGCCGAACGTGTGGTTGCGCGACAGCGGCGACGAGCAGGTCGCCACCAGGTCGCCCAGGCCCGCGAGCCCGGCGAAGGTCATCGGGTCGGCGCCCAGCGCCACGCCCAGCCGGGTGGTCTCGGCGAGCCCCCGGGTGATCAGCGACGCCTTGGTGTTGTCACCCATGCCCATCGCGGAAGCCATGCCGTACGCGAGGGCGATCACGTTCTTGACCGCGCCGCCGATCTCGCACCCGATCACGTCGTCGCTCGTGTAGGGCCGCAGATAGGGCAGCGCCACCGCCTGCTGGACCTGCTGGGCGCGGCCCGGGTCGGTGCCGGCGATCACGGTCGCCGCGGGCTGCTCGGCGGCGATCTCGGGGGCCAGGTTGGGCCCGGAGACGACCACCACCCGGCTCGGGTCGACGCGCGCGGTCTCCACGATGACCTGGCTCATCCGCTTGGTCGTACCCAGCTCGATGCCCTTCATCAGTGAGATGAGCGTCGAGTCGGGCGGCAGGTGCGGGGCCCAGTCGGCGAGGTTGCCGCGCAACGTCTGCGACGGCACGGCGAGAAACACCAGCTCGGCGTCGGCGACGGCCGCGGCTAGGTCGCTGGTCGCGGTCACCCGGGCGGGCAGCTTCACACCGGGCAGCGAGGCCTCGTTGACGTGGGACTCCCGGATCGCGGCCGCCACGGGTTCGCGGCGCGCCCACATCGTGACATCGGCGCCGGCCTCGGCGAGGATCTTGGCGAACGCCGTCCCCCACGCCCCGGCCCCCAGCATCGCGGCCTTGCTCATAAGGGGTTTCCCGTCGTTCCGTTGTCGTGGCGGCGTGCGGCCGGCGCGTTGTAGATCCCCGTCGGAGCCGGCTCGTGGCGCAGGTCGGCGAGCAGGTCCTGGGTCGCGAGCTGGATCTGCTCGGTCATCTGCTCCAGGACCGAGCGGGTAGGCGCCTCACCCGAAAAACGGGCCAGGTCGACCGGCTTGCCCACGGTCACGCTGATCTCGCGGCGGGGCTTCAGCGAGACCTTGTTGGTACGCACGTCGTGCAGGCCCTGGGTGCCCCAGGTCGCCATCGGCACGACGGGCGCGCCGGTCACCAGGGCCAGGCGGGCGGCGCCGGTCTTGCCGCGCATCGGCCACAGGTCGGGCTCGCGGGTCGTGGTGCCCTCCGGGTAGATCACCACCACCGCGCCCTGCTGGATGGCGTGCACCAGGGTGTCCAGCGACCGGGCCGCCTCGACGCTGCCCCGTACGACCGGGATCTGCAGGGTCTTCGTGAGCAGGAAGCCGAGCACCGGGATCTTCCAGATGCTCGCCTTGGCGAGGAAGCGCGGCCAGCGTCCCGACGCGTAGAGGTAGTGGGCCACCACCAGCGGGTCCGACTGCGACATGTGATTGGGCGTGACGATGAAGCCACCGCCGGGCGGCATGTTCTCCATCCCCGTCCAGGTGCGCTTCGTCCAGACACGCATCGTCGACACGACCAGCACGACCGCCACCCGCCGCCAGAACCCGAGCTTGCGCTGAGCCACGGTTACCCCTTCTTCCCCACGCCTGCGACGAAATCATGCCTGCTCCCGGTCCCGGGAGCCAGGGCGGGTCCGGCGCGCCGGGTCGGTGGCAGGATTGTCCGCGTGTCAGCAGCGGACTGGACGGCGGTCGTGCCCGTCAAGCAGCTCAGCACGGCGAAGAGCCGGCTGCGCGGCGCGGTGGCCGATGCCCGCCACCAGGAGCTCGTCCTGGCTATGTTGCGGGACACGGTGACCGCGATCGGCGCGTGTGAGCAGGTCGCCGACGTGATGGTGGTCACCGACGACCCCGGCGTGACCTCGGCGATGACCGGGCTCGGCGCCCGGGTGGTGCCCGATCCGGGTGGCGGCCTGAACGCCGCGATGCGGTTCGGCGCGGACACGGTCGCGGGGCTGAGCCGGCCGCGGGCGGTGCTGACCGGTGATCTACCGGCGCTGCGGCCGGACGAGCTGGGAGCCGCGCTGCTCGCCGCCGGGCGGGGCCGCCACTTCGTCGCGGACGAGGCCGGTTCGGGGACGGTCCTGCTCGCAGCCGCTCCGGGCATCGCGCTCGCCCCGCATTTCGGTGTCGGGTCGGCGGCCGCACACGCCGCCTCGGGCGCCGCCGCACTTCCCGGCGGATGGCCGGGCCTGCGGCAGGACGTCGACACGGCCGCCGACCTGCGAGCCGTGTTGATCCTCGGTCCCGGCGACCACACCTGCAGGCTACTGCGTGACGTCGGACTCACAGCGGAGTGTGATGCTTCGCGCATGACGGCCGGACGGCCCCGGTAGCGTCTGGGTCATGCAGGGCACCGTCGCGACCTTCGACCCCCAGGCCCATTCCGGCACGTTGCTGCTCGATGACGGCAGCGAGCTGGCGTTCCCCGCCGAGGCCTTCCGGGCCTCGGGGTTGCGCCTGCTCCGCCTCGGTCAGCGCGTCGACATCGCCACCGGTGACGACGGCGGTGTGACCAAGGTCCAAATTCCTGGAATCTCATGAGCCACATTCATTTCCCGTTCACCTACGACGGGCAATGATGGACTCATGACCACCCCGCACCGGACACCCGAGACAACCGTGCCCGCGGCGGCCTCTCGCCGACGCGGCCCCAACGGGCGATTCCTCCGTCGTGGGGAGAGCTCCGGCACCGCGGAGGTGGCACCCATCATCGATGAGACAACCCCGACCATCGATAACGAGGAGGAGGACGACGTGCTCGAACTGCCCGACGACCGCTTCCTGAACCGCGAGCTCTCCTGGCTGGACTTCAACGCCCGGGTGCTCGCCCTGGCCGAGGACCCCGGCACACCCCTGCTGGAACGGGCCAAGTTTCTCGCGATCTTCGCCAGCAACCTCGACGAGTTCTACATGGTCCGGGTCGCCGGCCTGAAGCGGCGGCTCAAGGCCGGCCTGCCGATGCGCGGCGGTGACCGCAGCTCGCTGCGCAACCAGCTCGAGATGATCACCGAACGCGCCGCGGACCTGGTCACCCGGCACGCCGCGTGCTTCGCCGACGAGGTCCGGCCCAAGCTGTCGGCCGAGAGCATCGAGCTGGTCAGCTGGACGGATCTGAACGCCCCGGAGCGCGAGCGGCTCCGCACGTACTTCCGGGAGCAGGTCTTCCCGGTCCTCACGCCGCTGGCGGTCGACCCGGCGCACCCGTTCCCCTACATCTCGAGCCGGTCGCTCAACCTGGCCGTGGTGCTGCGTGACCCGCAGGACAGCAGCGGCGAGCTCTTCGCCCGGATAAAGGTCCCCAACAACGTCCCGCGTTACGTGACGGTGCAGAACGACAGCCGGGGCGCGCGCTTCCTGCCGGTCGAGGAGCTCATCGCCGAGCAGCTGGACCAGCTCTTCCCGGGGATGCAGATCCTCGAGTGGCACCTGTTCCGGGTCACCCGCAACGCCGAGGTCGAGGTCGACGAGGACCGCGACGAGGACCTGCTGCAGGCCCTGGAGCGCGAGCTGGCGCAGCGCCGGTTCGGTCCGCCCGTGCGTCTCGAGGTCGCCGCCTCCATCAGCGATCACGTCCTCGACCTGCTCGCCCGCGAGCTCGACATGTACGACGAGGACGTCCTGCGCGTGCCGGGCCTGCTCGACCTGTCCTCGCTGTGGCAGGTCTTCGGCGAGTGCGACCGCGACGATCTCAAGGACCGCCCGTTCGTCCCGGCGACACACCCGCAGCTGGCCGACGGCGAGGTCCCGCGCAGCGTCTTCAACCGGCTGCGTGAGGCCGACATCCTCGTGCACCACCCCTACCACTCGTTCTCGACGAGCGTGCAGCGCTTCATCGAGCAGGCCGCCGCGGACCCCAACGTGCTGGCCATCAAGCAGACCCTCTATCGCACCAGCGGCGACTCCCCGATAGTCGACGCGCTGGTCGACGCGGCCGCCGCCGGCAAGCAGGTCGTGGTGCTGGTCGAGGTCAAGGCCCGCTTCGACGAGGTCGCCAACATCGGCTGGGCGCGCACCCTGGAACGGGCCGGCTGCCACGTCGTCTACGGCCTGGTCGGGCTCAAGACCCACTGCAAGACCGCCCTCGTCGTACGCCAGGAGGGCAATCAGATCCGCCGCTACTGCCACATCGGGACGGGCAACTACCACCCCAAGACCGCCCGGCTGTACGAGGACTTCGGCATGCTGACGGCCGACCCCGAGGTGGGTGCCGACGTCACCGACCTGTTCAACGTGCTCACCGGCTACAGCCGCCAGACCGCGTTCCGGCGGCTGCTGGTCGCGCCGCACGGCGTACGCAAAGGGTTGATCGAACGCATCGAGGAGCAGGCGCAGATCGCCCGGGAGGGCGGCGAGGCCCTGGTGCAGTTCAAGGTGAACTCCCTGGTCGACGAGGAGACCATCGACGCGCTCTACCGCGCCTCGCACGACGGTGTGCAGGTCGACCTGGTGATCCGGGGCATGTGCGCGCTGCGTCCCGGGGTCGCCGGGCTCTCGGAGAACATCCGGGTCCGCTCGATCGTGGGCCGTTTCCTGGAGCACTCGCGGGTCTTCCGATTCGGCGTCGGCGACACCGCGGAGTATTGGATCGGCTCGGCCGACCTCATGCACCGCAACCTCGACCGCCGCGTCGAGGCGCTGGTCCGCGTGACCCTGCCGTCGGCGCAGCAGGATCTGCGGAACGTCTTCGAGCTGTCGATGAGCGAGCAGAGCGAGGGCTGGGATCTCGCCGGCGACGGCACCTGGCACCGGCGCGCGTCGACGCCCGCCAGCCCCCATGTCCACCTGCAGGAGGCGCTGCTGCGCCGCATCATCGGCAAGGCGGGCTGACCCCGGTGCCGAAGACAGTTCGCGCCGCCGGTGGAGTCGTCTGGCGCCCCGGCAGCGACGGCATCGAGATCTGCGTCGTGCACCGGCCGTACCTCTCCGACTGGAGTCTGCCCAAGGGCAAGCTCGACGGTTCCGAGCACACGCTCGTCGCCGCCGTCCGGGAGGTCCACGAGGAGACCGGGGTGCGTGCCGAGCCGCAGTTACGGCTGCCCGGTATCGCCTACACGATGGCCAACGGCGTACCCAAGACCGTGGATTTCTGGTTGATGCGGGCCGGCGACGGTCCGGCGGCCGATCCCCAGGACCCCACCGAGGTCGACGAGGTGGTGTGGTTGTCGCCGCCCGACGCGGTGGCCAAGCTGAGCTACCCGGACGACCGGCAGCTGGTCGAGCACGCCGCGGCCCTGCCGCCGGTCACCGCGGTGACGTTGCTGATCCGCCACGCGAACGCGGGCAAGCGCAAGCATTTCTCCGGTGACGACGCGCTGCGCCCGGTCGACGAGAAGGGCCGGGCCCAGGCGGAGACGATGGCCACGGTCGCCGAGCTGTTCCATCCCGAGTCGCTCGTCGCGGCCACCCCGCTTCGGTGCCGGCAGACCCTCGAACCGCTCGCGGAACGGCTCGGCCTGCCGATCGTCACGGAGAATTCCTTCGCCGAGACCGACGACACCGATCAGGTGCCGGCCCGGGTGAAGCTGGCGGCGGCCCGGCTGGCAGAGCTGCGCGACGGTCCGGCCGTGGCGGTCTGCAGTCAGGGCAAGGTGATCCCGGGGCTGCTCGCGCTCCTCGAGAACGCAGGCGACGACCAGCCCTACAAGACGGCCAAGGGCGACGGCTGGGTCCTCACCTGGTCGGGCGTGGAACTCGTGGCGCTGAGCCGGATCTGACCCCCTGCCGCCGCGGCGACGGCGGCGGCAGCGGGTCCATCCGCCAGAAACCGATGAGGTCGCCGGTGAGCCAGCGGGCCCGCCACAGCTCGTCCTCACGGGGCTCCCAGTCACGCAACGGCAGCAGAGCCACCCGCCACGACAGCACGCTGGTCAGATACCAGCCGTAGAACGGTACGAGCCCGAGCACCGCGTCACGGCGGCGATAGGAGCCGTAGGGCGCGAGCGCGAAGACGACCAGGCCGGACAGCGCACAGGTCACCACCCAGTCCAGCAACGCCCAGCCGGTCCAGCGTTCGGCCGCGTCGCCCAGGGTCCAGCTCGGCACCACGGTGGCGGCGAAGACGGCGGCGGCGATAAGCGCCCGCGCGACGAGCCCGCGCGGCCTTGCCCGGAAACTGCGGCCGCGATAACGCTCCATGCTGCGGACCGTAGGCTCAGCGGCCCGCACAGCGCCGGAACACGCGAAAGGCGTCCACCTTTAGGGTGGACGCCTTTCTTCGCTGCTACGAGCCGTTGAGCGTGCCTCAGCGGGTCTTACGAGCCGCGCTGGTGCGTGCCGTGGTGGCCTTCGTGGCCGGAGTGGCCTTGGTGGCCGCCGCGGTCTTGGTGGCGGTCGCCTTCTTCGCCGGAGCCGCCTTGGTGGCCGGAGCCGCCTTGGTGGCCGCCGTCTTGGTGGCGGTCGCCTTCTTGGCGGGGGCGGTCTTGGTGGCCGCCGCCGTCTTCGTAGCCGTCGCAGTCTTCTTGGCCGGCGCCGTCTTGGTGGCGGCCGACTTCGCCGGCGTGCTGGTGGCGGCCGTGGCCTTGGTCGCCGTGGTCTTCTTTGCCGCAGTGGACTTCGCCGCGGTGGCCTTGGTGGCGGTCGCCTTCGTTGCCGTCGCCTTGGTGGCCGTCGTCTTCGCAGGCGCGGCCTTCGTGGCGGTGGCGGTCTTGGTCGCCGTCGCCTTGGTGGCAGTCGCCTTGGTAGCGGTGGCCTTGGTGGCCGCCGGCGCTGCCTTGGTAGCGGTGGTCTTCTTTGCCGCCGCTGTCTTTGTCGCGGTCGCCTTGGCCGGAGTGGCCTTGGTCGCCGTAGTGGATTTCGCCGCCGCGGTGGTCTTCTTGGCGGTTGTCGCCTTCGCGACCTTGCCGCTCGCGACCATCTCCCGGAAGCCCGTACCGGGCTTGAATGCGGGGACGGACGTCTTCTTCACCTTGACTGGTTCGCCGGTGCGTGGATTCCGAGCGGTGCGCGCATTTCGCGCCCGCTTCTCGAAGACACCGAAACCGGTAATGGCAACACGGTCGCCCTTGGTGACGGCGGTCTGCACCTCACTGATGACCGCATCCAGCGCCGCTGTCGCCGTCTTCCGGTCCCCCAGTCGGGCGGCGAGCGCCTCAATGAGCTCGGCCTTGTTCACGGTTTTCCTCCCGGACGTGAGAACTGGCCCAATGCGAGCCATTCTGCGCGCACCGTATGCCCTCTGACCAGCAGACACAAACATTCCCTCAAAAAAAATCGTTGTGTCGCAACGGAATTCGCCCCCGCCGGAGAACCGGCGAGGGCGAAATTCGTTGTGCTAGAAGGGTTTTGCGCTCAGATCACGGCCGGCTTGAAGCCGGGACGCCTTTCCTCGTACGAGGTGATGTCACTCTCATGGCGCAAGGTGAGTCCGATGTCGTCGAGGCCCTCCATGAGGCGCCAGCGGCTGAAGTCGTCGATCGGGAAGTGCCAGACGGCGTCGTCCAGACGCACCTGGCGCTCCGCGAGGTCCACGGTGATCTGCTTGTCCGGCTCGCTGTCGGCCAGATCCCACAGCGCTTCTACAGCTTTCTGGTCGAGCTGGACCGGCAGCAGACCCTCCTTGAGGGCATTGCCGCGGAAGATGTCGCCGAATCGCGCGGCGATGACCACCTTGAAACCCCAGTCGCGCAGCGCCCAGACGGCGTGCTGGCGCGAGGAGCCGGTGCCGAAATTGGGCCCGGCGACCAGGATGGTGGCACCGTTGTGCGCGGGGTTGTTGAGCACGAACGACGGGTCGTCGCGCCAGGCGCTGAAGAGCCCGTCCTCGAAACCGGTCCGGGTGACCCGCTTCAGATAGACGGCCGGGATGATCTGGTCCGTGTCCACATCGGAACGGCGCAGCGGCATCACGGTGCCGCTGTGGGTGGTGAACTTGTCCATGGCGATGGCTCCGTCTTTACAGGTCGGCGGGCGCGGCCAGCTTGCCGACCACGGCGGTGGCGGCGGCGACCTCGGGCGAGACCAGATGGGTACGCCCACCACGGCCCTGCCGGCCCTCGAAGTTACGGTTCGACGTGGAGGCGGCCCGCTGGCCGGGGCTGAGCGTGTCGGGGTTCATGCCCAGGCACATGGAGCAGCCCGCGAAGCGCCACTCGGCCCCCGCGTCGACGAAGATCTTGTCCAGGCCTTCCAGCTCGGCGGCCTCGCGCACCTGGTAGGACCCCGGCACGATCATCATGCGGACGTCCTGGTGCACCTTGTGACCACGGATCACCTCGGCGGCGGCGCGCAGGTCCTCGAGCCGCCCGTTGGTACAGGAACCCACGAACACCACGTCGACCGGCACGTCCTTGAGCGGGGTCCCCGCCTCGAGACCCATGTAGTCCAGCGCACGGCGGGCGGCGTTGCGCTCCGACTCGTCGATGAACTCCTCCGGGTCCGGCACGGCCGCGTTCAGCGGGGCGCCCTGGCCCGGGTTGGTGCCCCAGGTGACGAACGGGCTGATCGCGGCGGCGTCGAGGATGACCTCGGTGTCGTATTCCGCGCCCTCGTCGGTCGCGAGCGAACGCCAGTAATCGACGGCCGCGTCCCACTCCGCGCCCTTGGGCGCGTGCTCGCGGCCCTTCAGGTAGGCGAACGTGGTCTCGTCGGGCGCGATCATGCCGGCCTTGGCACCCCACTCGATGGACATGTTGCAGATGGTCATCCGGCCCTCCATGGAGAGCTTGCGGATGGCCTCGCCGCGATACTCCACGATGTGGCCGTTGCCGCCGCCGGTGCCGACCTGCGTGATGAGGGCCAGGATCAGGTCCTTGGCGCTGACGCCGGGGCGCAGGTCGCCGACGACCGTGACCGCCATCGTCTTCGGCTTGGACTGCGGCAGCGTCTGGGTGGCGAGCACGTGCTCGACCTCGCTGGTGCCGATGCCGAAGGCCAGCGCGCCGAACGCGCCGTGGGTCGCGGTGTGCGAGTCGCCGCAGACGATCGTCATGCCGGGCTGGGTGAGACCGAGCTGCGGGCCGATCACGTGGACGATGCCCTGCTGCGCGTCACCGAGCGAGCGGATCTGCACCCCGAACTCGGCGCAGTTCTTGCGCAGCGTCTCGATCTGCGTGCGCGAGGTCGTGTCGGCGATCGTGAAGAGGTCGCCGCGCCGGGTGTTGAACGACGGGTCCTCGTACCCCGTGGGGGTGTTGTGGTCCTCGGTCGCGAGCGTGAGATCGGTGCGCCGCACCGGGCGGCCGGCCACGCGCAGACCGTCGAAGGCCTGCGGGCTGGTCACCTCGTGGAGCAGGTGCAGGTCGATGTAGAGCAGATCAGGCTCGCCCTCGGCAGTCCGCACCTCGTGGTCGGACCACACCTTTTGGGCCAGGGTCCTGGGCTCCTCTGATTTGGGATTCGGAGTGACTCCCACCATCTGGACATCCTAAATTCTGGGAGGTATGTTTCGGCTTGTGGGACACAGTATGAGCGGCGTAGGCGTTCTCGACAAGGCGGTAGTCATCCTCGCGGCCTGCGTCGACGGCGCGAGCCTGGCCGAATTGGTCGACCGGACGAAGCTTCCCCGGGCGACCGCACACCGTCTCGCACAGGCATTGGAGATCCACCGAATGCTGGTACGGGACACCCAGGGCCGCTGGCGCCCCGGGCCCCGGCTGGGCGAGCTGGCGAACGCAGCACCCGACGTCCTGCTGACCGCGGCAGAGCCGTTGCTGTCGGCGTTGCGCGACGCGACAGGCGAGAGCGCCCAGCTCTACCTCCGGCGTGCCGACGAGCGCATCTGCGTGGCAGCGGCAGAGCGGGCCAGCGGCCTGCGCGACACCGTGCCGGTCGGCTCGGTCCTGCCGATGGTCGCCGGCTCCGCGGCCCAGATCCTGCTCGCGTGGGAGCCCCCGGAAGCCGTCATGCCCCTACTCCCCCGCTGCAAGTTCACCGGCCGCACCCTGGCCGAGGTCCGCCGCCGCGGCTGGGCCCAGAGCGTGGCCGAACGCGAGCCCGGCGTGGCCAGCGTCTCCGCTCCGATCCGCGACCGGACGGGCCGGGTCATCGCCGCCATCTCAATAAGCGGTCCGATCGAACGCCTCGGCCGCCGCCCCGGCGAACGCCACGCCATGGCCGTCGTCCGCGCCGGCCAGCGCCTCAGCGGCCTGTAAGCGTCGCGGCCCGTAACAAGCCGCGACGCCTGGAAACAAAGGCTCAGCCGGTTACTCATGGCGCTCCCTCAGCACCGAGTATCAGCCGGCTCCCAGACCGCGTTGTCGTGCGCGAAAACCACGCGCGCAGGATCGAACTGCAGAAGCCGCGGGATCCACGCGGGAGCGACGGGTAGCGGCTCCGCCAGCTTCTCGCCCACGGCCCGATGCGCCAGCACATCACCGGTGAATCCGACCGCATGGTCATGGCTCTGGCCGGCAACGATGACCGCGCCATCCGTACGCCGTACCACCACCGACTGGTGCCCCGCGGTGTGGCCTGGGGTGGGCACGATCACCACCCCGGGCAGAATCTCCGTCTCCCCGTCGAGCTCCTCATAGGTGACCCCGGGAACGTCGACGAACTCCGGCAGATACTGATCACTGCTCCGCGCCAGCTCCAACTCCACCCGCTGCGCGAAATTCGGCCGCCCGGGCAGTTCCCCGTTCCCGCCACAGTGATCGAAATGCAGATGGCAGTTGACCACGTACCGAATCTCATCGACCCGGGTCCCGGCAGCCGCAAGCGCCTCGTTCAACCCAACCCGCTGCGGCCGGTAATGCGCATCAACGCCGGGATGCACCCCCATGCCGGTATCCACCAGCACAAGCCCCTCCGGATGCCCGATGAGATACCCGAGACAGGGCTCCACCCGCGGAGACCCCGTCTCCGTCTCCTCAGCGGGCCGCACGAAATACCCAAAATCCACGCGGCGCACGAAGTGATCCGTCACACTGACAGTGTCACGGCTCACGGGACCCAGCGGGGGACGCACCACTCTGCCTACAGCAAAACGGCCCGCCTCCGAAGAGGCGAGCCGTTTTAATCTGGTAGTCCCGAAGGGATTCGAACCCTCGCTACCGCCTTGAGAGGGCGGCGTCCTAGGCCGCTAGACGACGGGACCCAGTTTGTTGCCGGTGATGCTTGGTGCTTTGTTGCTTTGTTGCTCTTGCGCGATCTTCCCGCTTGAGCAACGGTGCCGAACTCTATCAGAAGTCCAGCGCCTCGATCTCCTGGGAGATCGTAGCGCTGGGGTACCAGGACTCGAACCTAGACTAACTGGACCAGAACCAGTCGGGCTGCCAATTACCCCATACCCCATTTGGTGAGGCCCGCTTGCGCTTGCCTCGCCGAGAACAAACTCTACCTGAGCCCATGGTGCCCACCAAATCGGGTCACCACCCCGCGTTTTCGTAACCTCGCGACTACCGAAAGGCGTCACCGAAAGGCGTCGACGTGGTCGCGGGCCCACGAGGCGAACGTCGTCCCTGACCTGCCAAGGAGTGAACTCATCGCGGGGACGGGGCGTTGCGGGTGGTCGATCATCGCGGCCATGCCGCCTGCGTACCAGGTGGCGAAGTCGCCCATGGTCTGCGCGAGGTGGGCGACGAACTCGTCGTGGGGCAGGTCGATGAAGGTGAGGTCGCGACCCAGCGCTGCTCCGAGCTGCGCGACGCGTTCCTGGCGGGTGAGGGTTTCGGGGCCGCTCAGCTCGTACGACAAGCCTTCGTGACCCTCCTCGACCAGGCAGCGAGCCGCCACCGTGGCGATGTCCTCATGCGCGATGGGTGCGTCACCCGACTTCCCGTAGCCGTCGCGCACGACGTCTCCCGCCCGGATCTGCGGTGCCCACATCTCGGCGTTGCTCATGAACTCGCCCGGCTCGAGATGCACGTACGGCACACCGCAGGCCTCGACGCCGTCCTCGATCGGCTGCCAGTGACCGCCTTTGGCGCCGGCCAGGTCGACGATGCGCCGCACCCCGGCGGCAGCCGCCATCCGGCAGACCTCCGCGTTCGTTTTGATCAGCGGTGCGAGATACATCCGGTCGACCCCGTCGAGCGCGGCGGGCAACGTCGAAGGACGACCGAGGTAGCCCCGCACGGCCTCGACCCCGTCGGGCAGCAGGGCCTTCGACGGATCAACGGTCAGCGCCCGGATGTCCTGCGCGCCGAGCGCTACCAGCTCGTCGACAACGAGCCGCCCGACCCCACCCGTCGCCCCGGTGACCAGGATCTTCATTCCCGTAGGGTATACGAGAACTGAGGGGAGAACCATGGACCCGGATCGGATCCTGCCGCTGCTGTGGCGGGACAGCCGCCCGCCGGACACCGCACGCACGGGCCGCCGCCCGGGCCTGAGCGTGGACGCGGTGATCCAGGCCGGCATCGCGATCGCTGACGCCGAGGGCCTGGCAGCGGCCTCGATGGCGAAGGTCGCGGCCCGGCTCGGTGTGGGCACGATGACGCTCTACACCTATGTGCCGTCCCGCACCGAGCTCGTGGATCTCATGGTCGACCAGGTCCTGCGAAGCCCCGAGCTGTCCGGCGAAGGATCCTGGCAGGACCGCATTCTCGGGTACGCCCGGAGCACCCTGACGACGTACCGGACGCACCCCTGGCTGAGCCAGGTCCCGGCGGTCCGCCCTCCGCTGGGCCCGGGCACGTTCCGGAGCAAGGAGTTCGTCCTCGCCGCGGTGGCGAGCACCGGCCTGCCCCTGGCCCGCGTCAACGAGGCGGCGAACGCGATCGCGATGTTCGTCACGTCGGCGGCCCGGCAGGAGGGCGAGAACGAGATCCTGCGCCGCGAGAGCGGGCTCTCCAACGACGCGTGGTGGCTGGCGCGCAGCGGTTTCTGGGAGGAGTGGTTCGACGCGGAGGAGCACCCCACCATGACCCGCCTGTGGCACGCAAACGGGTATGGCGGGGGCACCGAGGAGCAGGCTGCGGCGGCTTTCGCGTACGGTCTGCGGTTGCTCCTGAACGGCATCGCGGCCGAGGCCGGGGCTTAGCGGGTCCCGACTTTCAGGTCGCCCAGGGTCACCGCGCGGATGTGGTCGCCGGCGAGCATGGCGTGCGGGAAGCCGAGGTCGATCGCGCTGGCCTCGTCGAGCCGGGCGAGCTGGGCGGCGGTGAATTCGACGTCCAGGGCGCCGAGGTTGTCCTCCAGCTGCGCGGGCGTACGGGCGCCGATGATCGGAGCCGTCACGCCCGGCTGCTGCAGTACCCACGCCAGCCCGACCTGGGCGGGGGTGTGCCCGAGTTCCGCGGCGACCTGCTTCACGACGTCCGCGATGGCGAAGTTGCGTTCGGTGAGGCCGCCGTTGGCGATGGTGAAACCTCTGCGGGTGCCGTCGTGGGACGCCGTCAGGTCCTCGCGGCTGTACTTGCCCGTGAGCACCCCGCCTGCCAGCGGTGACCACGGGACCACCCCGAGGCCCATCTCGCGTGCCATCGGGATCAGGTCGCGTTCGCCCGTACGCTCAATGAGGTTGTATTCCATCTGCAGTGCGACCAACGGTGACCACCCACGCAGGTCCGCGATCGCCTGCATCCGCGACACCTCCCAGGCGGGTGTGTTGGAGATCGCGACATAGAGCACCTTGCCCTGCCGGACCAGGTCGTCCAGGCCGCGCAGGATCTCCTCGACCGGGGTCCGGAAGTCCCACACGTGCAGGTAGAGCAGGTCGAGGTAGTCCGTGTTGAGCTGGCGCAGGCTGGTTTCCACCGAGCCGGTCAGGCTCTTGCGCTGGCTGCCGCCGGAGTTCGGGTCCCCGGGCCGGCGCAGTGTCGTGTATTTCGTCGCCAGCACGAGGCTGTCGCGGTTCTCTTTGCTGAATTCGCCCAGCAACCGCTCAGAACTGCCGTTGGTGTACGTGGTGGCGGTGTCGATGAAGTTGCCGCCGCGCCCGACGTAGAGGTCGAACAGCTTGCGTGCCTCGTCCCGGTCGGCGCCCCAGCCCCAGTCGGTGCCGAAGGTGGCGGCCCCCAGCGCCAGCGGCGAGACCCGCAGCCCGGAGCGCCCCAGCAGCCGGTAGGTGTCGAGGGTGAGTGCCATCGTGTCCTCCTGTGGTCGCAGAACCTTGCGGACTCGAGTCTGCGATCGCGGGGCGGCCGGGGTCAGGGAAGAAAGTTCCTGGGAATACCGGTCCTACCCTCCGGTTGGACCGGACATGACGAACAGGACGCGGGAGCTGGCCACGTTCCTGCGGTCCCGGCGCGAACGCCTGGACCCGCGCGACTTCGACGACCTGCCCCTGCGCCGGCAATCCAGGCGAACCCCCGGCCTGCGCCGCGAGGAGGTCGCCGAACTGGCCGGGGTCAGCACCGATTACGTCGTACGGCTTGAGCAGGCCCGTGGCCTGCGCCCGTCAGCGGACGTGGTGGAAGCCCTGGCAGGGGCCCTGCGTCTGGCCCCCAACGAACGCGCCTACCTCTTCGACCTGGCCCAGCAACGCCCCCGCACCGCGGACAAGCCCGCCGCCACCGCGTCGCCACCCCTGGCCCGGCTCGTCGCTGATCTGTCGCCGATGCCGGCCATGCTGCTCAACCACCGCTTCGACATCCTCGCCTGGAACGACGGCATGGCAGCGCTGCTGGTGGATTTTGGCGCGCTGCCGCCGGCGCAGCGCAACCTGGTGTGGCTGTGCCTGCTGCATCCGCAGGTCCGGGCGCACTACGTCGACCGCGAAAGCGTTGTCCGGGACGGGATCGCCCACCTGCGCACCGCCTGGGCCGCGCACCCCGAGGATCAGGCGCTCAACGAGCTCATCGCCGAGTTTCTCGCCCGCGACGCCGATTTCGCGCGGCTGTGGGCCGAGCCGGACGTCACGATCAACGGGCGGGGCTGCAAGGTGATGCGTCATCCCGACGTGGGGGAGATCACCCTGAACTTCGAGGTGCTCACGCCGGCGCACGACCCGGACCAGTGGTTGCTGATCTTCCGCCCCGCCGCCGACGGTGATCGAACGGCACTGGAGAAATTGATGGCCCCCACTCCTGCGGCAAGGAGTGAGGGCCCTGGTGCAACGGACTAGTCGAGCGAGACGACCGGGTTGCGCAGCTCGCCGATGCCCTGGACGCTGACCGAGACGGTCTCGCCCGGGACGATCTGGCTGACCCCGGCGGGGGTGCCGGTGAGGATGACGTCGCCGGGCAGCAGCGTCATGACGTGGGAGACGTAGGAGACCAGGGTCGCGACGTCGAAGACCATGTCCTTGGTGCGGCCGAGCTGACGGACCTCCATCGCGTCGGGGTTGCGGCCCACCTCGCAGCGCACCTCGAGATCGCTGACGTCGAGGTCCGTCTCGATCCACGGGCCGAGCGGGCAGAACGAGTCGAAGCCCTTGGCCCGGGTCCACTGCGGGTCGCTGCGCTGCAGGTCACGGGCGGTCACGTCGTTGCCGACCGTGTAGCCGAAGATGGCCTTCTGGGCGCCGGCGCGGTCGACCCGGCGGGCACCGCTGGCGCCGATCACGACCGCGAGCTCGGCCTCGTGCTCGACCTGCTTGGCGACCGAGGGGATCCGGATCGCGTCGTTGGGGCCGATCACCGAGGTGGACGGCTTGATGAAGATCAGCGGCTCCTTGGGCAGCTCGTTGCCGAGCTCCGCGGCGTGGTCGGCGTAGTTGCGGCCGATGCCGATCACCTTGCTGGAGAAGATCGGCGCGAGCAGCCGCACGTCGGCCAGGGCCCAGCGGTTCCCGGTCGGGCGGACGTTCTGGAACGGGATGCTGTCGATCTCGGCGATCGTGAGACCCGACTGCGCCTCTCCCTCGACGATCCCGAAGGAGACGCCACCGGCATGAACAAAACGAGCGAAACGCACGGGTGAACCCCATCCCTTGAACTTGCTTGTACGCAGGGACGAGGCTACGCGCTGCGGGACACCGGATCCGTCCCGAGCCGGGGGAAGGGCTCCAGCGCGAAGACGATCTCGACCGGCACCTCGAAATACGTGGAGATCCGGAGCGCGAGGTGCAGCGACGGGCTGAACTCGCCGCGCTCCAGATAACCGACGGTCTGGTAGTGCACACCCAGGGCATCGGCCAGCTGCCGCCGGGAGATGCCCCGCTCGGCGCGCAGCATGGCGATGCGGTTGTACGTGATCTCGGAGCTCATGTGCCGTCTCTCAGCTGATCCGCTGCATGGCCTTCTCGCGCCGGGCGGCGACCGCGCTGCCCGACTCGCGGCGGGCCATCCGGCGCAGGATCATCGGCGCGACGACCAGCCCGGCGACGGCCCAGAGGCCCAGCATCCCGACGGTCTCCAGGTGCCGCCAGGAGTGGCCCAGCTCGGCCGCCGTGAGGGCGTCGGGCAGGAAGACGGAGCGCATACCCAACCCTAGCCAGTAGATCGGGAAGACCTGTGCAACGCCCTGCACCCACCCGGGCAGAGACATGATCGGGTAGAAGATGCCGGAGATGGCGACGAGGCCGACCAGTGGGAGCATCAGCAGCCCGATGTTGCGCGGCCCGTCGAACAGTGACCCGAGCACCGCGCCGATCGGCATGGTCGCGACGAACCCGAGCGGCACGAGCCAGAGCAGCGTGAACCAGCCGACCGCGTCGACGTGCAGCCCGTCGATGAGGAACAACCCCGGCAGGAGCTGGAGCAGGAAGCTGATCGCGGTCATCCCGCCGACCAGCACGATCTTGCCGACCAGATATCCGGACATGCCGTTGGGGGTGGCCTTGGCCCGCAGCAGCGTGCCGTCCTCGCGATCGGTCACCAGCAGCATCGCCACCGTCATCAGCCCGGTGAACGCGATCCCCATGCCGAACGCGCTGGGCAGGGTGCGGGCGCCGAGCGCGATGTCCGTGCCGGGCACGGTCGCGCCGCGCATGAAGAACACCGTGGCGTAGAGCGCGATGGTCGGGAAGATGTACTGCCAGAGGTCGGCGGGGGTTGTCAGGGTGTGCCGGAACTCGTAACCACCGCGGGCGAAACCCGTGCGCGCGGCCGTGGAGATGCTGCTCACAACGCCTCCTCGAAGGTGCTGGCCGCCGCGGCGGCGCGGCCGGCCTCGGACTCGCGGACGAGGGTCATGTAGGTCTCCTCCAGGCTGGCGCGGCGCACTTCCAGGTCGGCGATGCCGTCGCCGTACTGCCGGAACAGCTCGCGCACGAACGCGGTGGCGTCGGCGGCCGCATGCACGTAGCGCGAGCCGTCGCGGGTCCAGCGGATCTCCGACTCCCCCGCCACCAGCAGCGAGAGCTGGTCGGCCGAGCCGTCGGCGATGATCCGGCCGCCGGCGAGGATGAGGATCCGGTCGGCGAGCTTCTCGGCCTCGTCGAGGTCGTGCGTGGTGAGCAGGATCGTGGTGTCGTCCACATCGGCCAGCCGGTGCACGAGGTCGTGGAACTCGCGGCGCGCGGCGGGGTCGAAGCCGACCGTGGGCTCGTCGAGGAAGAGCAGCTCGGGGCGCCCGACGATGCCGATGGCGACGTCGAGCCGCCGGCGCTGGCCACCGGAGAGCCTGCCGACCCGCTGGCGGGCCTGAGCGGTCAGCCCGACCGCCTCGATCAGGTCGTCGACCGGCCACGGCCGCGGGATCGCCGGCGTCGAGTAGTCGGCGTAGTAGGTGCCGAGATGGTGGAGCAGCTCGCGGACACGCCACTTCCCGTGGTCACGCCAGGACTGCAGCACGACACCGAGCCGGGCCCGCCACTTCTCCCCCGCGACCCCCGGATCCTCGCCGAGCACGGACACGTCGCCGGCGGAGCGCCGCCGGAAACCCTCGAGGATCTCGATGGTCGTGGTCTTGCCGGCGCCGTTCGGGCCGAGCAGGGCGATGACCTCGCCGCGCCGGGCCGAGAATGTCACGCCGTGGAGCACGTCTGTCGTGCCGTAACGCATCCGCAGGTCACGGACGTCCAGCACGCGCTCGTCAACCGGTATCGGCATGCCGGTCTCGAGCGCCCCCGTCACTGTCGTCATGTCCAGCACCTTATCAACTATGTAGCAGATGTACTACATTCCTCAGCATGCCAACTATCCAAAGCAGGGACGGCACCCCGATCTCCGTGACAACCACCGGCACCGGCCCGGGGCTGGTCCTGATCCCGGGCGGGCTGAGAATGGCGCACCACTACACGCGGTTCGCGGCGGCACTCGCCGAGGTGCGCACGGTCCACCTCGTCAACCGTCGCGGGCGCGGGGACAGCGGGCCGCAAGGTCCCGCGTACTCGATGGATCGTGAGGTCGAGGATGCCGCGGCCGTGCTCGACGCCACCGGTGCCGCCGAGGTCTTCGGGCACAGCTACGGCGGGCTGATCGCGTTGCGGCTCGCCCTCGGCCGCCGGCTGGACAAGCTCGTGATCTATGAGGCCGGCCTCAATCTCGACGGCCGGATCAACCCCGTGATCCTGTCCGACATGGAGCGCAAGCTGGCCGCCGGGCGCGAGGCGAGGGCGATGACGACGTTCATCAGCGGTCTGGGCCTGGCGCCGATCGGGCTGCTGCCCATGCCGGTGTTCACCGCGTTCGCGTGGCTCATGCTGCACACGGCGGACGGCCGGGAGACCCGCGCCCTGCTCGGCACCCTCCCCTCCGAGCTGCGGGAAGTCCTCGCCCTGGACTCGAACGGCGGCGAGTACGCCGCCATAACCGCGCCCACGCTGATCCTGGCCGGTGGCCGGAGCCCGCAGTGGCTTCGTGAGGTGCAGTCGGAGCTGGCCGCGCTCATTCCCAAGGCGGCGTACACGGTCTCGCCGGGGCTCGACCACAACGCGCCGGACGAGAAGGCGCCCGCGGCGGTGGCGGACCTCGTTCGGGCGTTCCTCACAACCGGCGGCGCCAGGGCTCGATAGGACTGGACTTGCTGGATACGCTGGTGCGATGGGGATCAGCGAGAGGCAGGCGCTGGCTACCGTGCTGCCCAGCGTCAGCTGGATCCCGCTGGCCCACGCCCATGCGGACCGTGCTGACGAGATGACGGCAGGTCATCGCGCGCGCAAATCGGTCGGCGAGAAGCACGCCATAGAGGATTTCCTCTACGACTACTACGGCACCCGCCCGGCTCAGCTGCGCCGCTGGCACCCCGGCGTCGGCACCGGGCTGGGCCAGGCACCCGACGGCCTGGCCGAGCAGGCGGCGTGGAAGTTCTACGCGACGCTGCCCGACGGCGTGGTCACGCTCAACGTCGAGGCCTACATGCAGGTCCGCGGCGAGAGCGTCCGCTACATCCACGGCCTGCTCACGGCGACCGAGTCCCGCCCGGCGTTCTCGGGCTGCTTCGGCCTGCACGAGTGGGCGATGGTCTACCGCCAGCCGGAGCACCGCCGCCACCAGCTGCCGCTGCGGCTGGGACAGGCCGAGACGGACAAGGTCGTCGAGCAGCACCCGATCCGCTGCACCCACTTCGACGCGTTCCGCTTCTTCACCCCGGAGGCGGTCGGCCTCAACCGGCTGCAGCCCACCCGCGCCACCCAGGTCGACCTGGACCAACCGGGCTGCCTGCACGCGGCCATGGACTGCCACAAGTGGGCGACCAAGCTCGGCCCCGCGGTCCCGGGCGCCCTCGCCCTGGACTGCTTCGCCCTGGCCGGCGACATCCGCCTGCTCGACATGCAGGCCAGCCCCTACGACCTCACCTCCTACGACGAGCCCGCGGTAAAGATCGAAACCCCGGAGGGCAAGCAGGAGTACGTAGCCCGCCAGCGCGAGTTCGCCCGGCGCGCGTCAGCCCTGCGCGCCCGCCTGATCCGCGTCTGCGAAGAGCTCCTCGGCCCTGCTCTGGCCGCCGAGAACAGGGAAGCCGTCGCCCCCAACAACGCCTAACCGAGGGCTGTGCGCACCTGGGCGCGGAGCCAGGCGTGGGCGGGGTCGGTGTCATAGCGCTGGTGCCAGCTGCAGATCATCGGCGGGGGCGGCACGGGCAGCGGGAGCGGCTCGGTCCTCAGGCCGAACGTCTCGATCAGGGGAAGCCAGGTCGCTTCGGGGGCGGTCAGGACGGCGTCGCTGCGGCTGACGACGAGCAGGGCGCTCGCGGCGGTGCCGACCGAGGCGAGGACGCGGCGGCGCAGGCCGTGCGTGGCGAGCATCTCGTCGATCGGGTCGGTGAGGCGGCCGCGGCGGGAGACCAGGATGTGCGGCTGCGCGGCGTAGGCGGCCAGGTCGAGCCTCCCCGCGTACGGATGATCGCGGCGCAGGATCGCGACGACCCGATCGTGACCCAGGTTGTCGGAGCGGAACTCGGGCAGGTCGGGGGCGGCCGAACCGATCGCCAGGTCGATGCGGCCGTGACGCAGATCGTCGTTGTCGGAAGCGGGCTCCGCCAGGAAGCGCAGCCGCACACCGGGCGCGAGCCGGGCGATGGCGTCCAGCAGCGGCGGCGCCAGCGAGGTGGCGAGGGCGTCGTGGCACTGCAGCGTGAACGTGCGGTCGAGCTCCGCGGGGTCGAATTCCCGGCTGGGGGCGAGCACGTCCCGCGCCTGCCGCACGAGATCGCCGACCTGCTCGCGGACACCCAGCGCGTACGGCGTCGGGGTCATCGTGCGGCCGGTTCGCACAAGAATGTCGTCGCCGGTCAGCCGCCGGATCCGCCCCAGCGAACGGCTGACCGCCGGCGAGGACAGCCGCAACCGGTCGGCGGCGCCGAGCACGCTGCCCTCTTCCAGGAGCGCGTCGAGCACCGTCAGCAGATTCAGATCCAATTGCATGGTGGTAAATCTTAGCGTAACGAGAGTGCACTGGACTTAATCGTCGGCGGGCTCGATGGTTGATGCATGCCACACGAACTGCTCGAAGCAGCAACAACAGCCGTCCAGGAAGCCGGGCAACACCTGCGCTTCATCAACTCCAGGCCCGTGAACTCCGAGGCCCTGATGGCCGCGCTCAAGGCCAACGACGACGCCGTCACCGAGGTGCTCCGACCCGCTCTGACCGCGGCGCTGCCCGGCTCCGGCTGGAACACCGACGAGCACGGCTCCGGCCCGATGCCCGGCGGCGACTGGTGGGTCGTCGACCCGGTCGGCGGCAACCTCAACGCCATCTACGGCATGCCCGACTGGAACATCGGCGTCAGCCTGGTGCGCGACGGCCGGCCCGTGCTGGCGGTCCTGCACGCACCGGCGGTTGGTGAGACGTTCACCGCGTTCGCCGGCGAGGGGGCGTTCCTCAACGGCGAGCCGATCCACGTCTCCGGGAAGACCGACCTGTCCGTGGCGCTGACCGGCACCGGCCAGGCCCAGCCCAACCGCGACCCGGCGCACGTGCAACGGGTCGGTGCCGCCATCGCGGCGATGATGCGCCACGCCCTCTACGTACGCGCGTCGGTGCCGGTCGGTCACCAGCTCACCCAGGTCGCCGCGGGCCGCATGGATCTGCACTGGCAGTTCGAGAACCTGCGCTCGCACATCGCCCCCGTGCTCATCGCGCGGGAGGCCGGCGCGACCGTCACCGACCTCGACGGCAAGCCGTGGGAGATCTCCAGCGCCGGTTACCTCGCCGCCGCCCCGGGACTCCACGCGGCCGCGCTCGTCATCCTCCGCCTCGCGAGCTGAAAGGAAATCCCGATGGAACAGCTTCTGGAGCAGGTCAGGGCCGTTGTCATCCAGGCCGGCGAGAAACTGCTCGACGGGTACGCCACCACGGCGCGACCAGCGACCAAAGCGGACATGGCTCGAGCCGGCAGACGCCTGGACGAGCTCGTCACCGCCATCCTGCAACCCGCCCTCGCCGACCTCCGGCCCGAAGCCCGCTGGGCCGGCGACGACCAGGAGATGACGGCCCTGCCCCCGGGCGAGTGGTGGGCCGTCGACCCGACCGAGGGCGCCGTCAACTACGTGCACGGCATGGACGAATGGGCGGTGACCGTGGCCCTGATCAGCGACAACGTCCCGGTCCTGACCGTCGTCCACCAGCCGGTCGGCAACCGCACCTGGACCGCGGTGCGCGGTGGCGGCGCCTTCCTCAACGGCAAACCACTGACCGTGTCAGCGAAGACGGAGCTGGGCGCGGCGATCGTCACCATGACCCAGCCCCGCACTTCGAACCGCCGCTTCGGTGACGCCGTGGCGACCCTGCTCGACAAGGTGCTGTTCGTCCGGTCCACGGTGCCGAGCACGTTCCCGCAACTGGACGTGGCCGCGGGTCACGCCGACGCCTACTGGCAGTACGAGTGCGACCTGGTCGGCGTGGCCGCGGGCGCCCTGCTCGTCAGCGAGGCAGGCGGCGTGGTCACCGATCTACGGGGAGAACCCTGGCGGCCGGGGCACTGCGACATCGTTGCCGGTGCTCCGGGCGTACACAAAGAATTGTTGGCTCTGCTGCAAGCGGGAGATGTGCACTGACATGGAACTCACCATCCTCGCCGCCTCCGGCGCGACCGGTCTTGAACTCACCCGCCAGGCGCTGCTGCGCGGCCACACGGTCACGGCGATCGCCCGCACCCCCGCCAACATCACCGTCGCGGATTCGCCGCGGCTGATCCGGTTGACCGCCGACGTACGCGACCCGGAGTCGATCGCGGCGGCTCTGGACGGCCAGAAGATCGTGCTCTCCGGCCTCGGCATCGCCAGCGGCGACAAGCCGGGTGCCCTCACCGCCGGAGCCCGATCGGTCGTCGCCGCCCTACCGCAGCGCATCATCTGGCTCGGCGCATTCGGCACGGGCCCGTCCGCCCACGCGGCCGGCCCCGCTACCCGCACCCTGCTGAAACTGATGGGCGACAAACTGACCGACAAGGTCGCCTCGGACGCCGCCATCCTCGCGGCCGGCGGCACCGTCTTCCACGCGGGCCCCTTGTCGACCGGCCCGCTCAGCGAAACCCGCCGCACAGTCGGCCTCAACGACGCACCGGCACGGTTCTTCCCCGCCCGCGTCAGCCGGGCAACGGTCGCCGCAGCCATGCTCGACGAGGCCGAAAACCCGACCTACCCGGGCGCGATCGCCATTCCGTTGGAGCGTTAGTCGCCGGGGCCGCCTGGTCGGGTGGTCAGTCTTCGTCGCTGCGGCGGTTGCGTTTGATCTGGGCCCGGCGCTTCTTTTCGCCGATGCGGCGTTCGACCGAGCCGCGGGTCGGTTTGGTCGCGCGGCGCTGGCGGGGTGGGGCGGCGATGGCCTCGCCGACCCGCATGGCGAGGCGGGCTTCGGCAGCCTCGCGGTTGCGGAGCTGGGAACGGTGCTCGGAGGCCGCGATGGTGATGACGCCGTCGATCAGCCGGCTGCCGAGCCGCTCGACCGCTCGTTCCTTCAACGCGGGCGAAAGCAGGCTCGACGCGAGCAGGTTCCACGACAGCTCAACCCGTGAGTCGGTCGTGTTGACGCCCTGCCCGCCGGGGCCACTGGAGCGCGAGAAACGCCAGGTCAGTTCGGCTTCCGGGATGACCATCCCCGGCCGGACGACTACATCGGCCATGAGATCCCCCTTTCGGCCACGGACGACAGCATTCCATCACCGGCGCCTCGTCGCTATCCAGTTGTGATCGACACGGCATCCTCAGCGGCCGGGGCGGGAGCCGTGGTGGTTGAGCCGATGCTGGCCAGGATGACCACGACGATGGCCAGCGCGGTGGTCCAGGAGAGGGCCTGGGACAGCAGGAGCCAGCCGGCGATGGCTGCGACCGCTGGTTCAAGGCTGAGCAGGATGCTGAAGACGCCGTGCGGGAGGCGGCGCAGGGCGGAGAGCTCCAGCGAGTACGGAATCACCGAGGCCAGCACGGCCGTGCCCACTGCGACGAGCAGCAGGTGCGGCGACACGACCACCTTGGCGGCGCCGGTGATACCGAACGGCAGCACGGCCAGCGCGGCCACCGAAAGCGCCACCGCCAGGCCGCCGAGACCGGGGATGGCCGCGCCGGCCCGCTTGCCCGCCAGGATGTAGAGCGCCCAGAACGCCGCCGCCACCAGGACGAACAGGACACCGAGCGGGTCGAGGGCGGTGGCGCCGTCGCCGAAGCCGAGGATCGCGACGCCCAGGCCGGCGAGCAGCACCCAGGCGATGTCGCGGAGGCGCCGGGAGAGGACGGCGGCGAGCACGAGCGGGCCGAGGAATTCGATCGTGACGGCCGGGCCGAGCGGGATGCGGGCGATCGCGGCGTAGAAGAAGGAGTTCATGCCCGCCATCGCCAGGCCGAGCAGGGCGGCCGCTCGCCACTGGCCGCCGGTCCAGGTGCGCAGCGCGGGGCGGGCGAGCAGGACCAGGATGATCGCTGCCAGGCCGAGGCGTAGCGCTGTCGCGCCCGAGCTGCCCGCGACGGGGAAGAGCCCGGCGGCGAGGGCGGCGCCGACCTGCAGGGATGCGCAGGAGCCGAGGACCATGAAGACGGCGGGGCGGTTCATGGCTTGACCATCGCCGACCGGCGATCATTTCGTCCAGCGAACGTTTCTGAGCAATAATCATTAGCGATGTTGGACGTTCACCGTTTGCGACTGCTGCGTGAGCTCGATCGACGCGGCACCCTGGCCGCCGTCGCGAAGGCCCTCAACTACAGCCCTTCGGCCATATCGCAGCAGCTCAGCCTGCTGGAGTCGGAGACCGGGGCGACTCTGCTCGAGCATGTGGGGCGCGGGGTCCGGCTCACCCCGCAGGCCAGGATTCTGGTACGCCACGCTGACGCGATCCTGGAGCGGCTGGAGCTCGCCGAGGCGGAACTGGCGACGAGCATGACGGAAGTCACCGGCACGATCCGGGTCGCGTCGTTCCAGTCGGTGCTGCTGGCGCTCGTCCCCGGCGTGCTGTCCGGCCTCGTCGCGGCGCATCCCGGGCTGCGGATCCGCGTGACCCAGCTGGAGGCCGGGCCCGCGTTCGCGGGACTGCTCGCGCACGAGTTCGACGTGGTGCTCGGCGAGGAATACCCCGGTCTCGCCCAGCCCCGCAATCCCGGTGTGGACGAGGAGGACCTGGTCCACGACGAGATCCGGATGGCCGTGCCCGTCGACGGGCCGTGGCACCAGAGCGACCTCGCCGAGATGAACGGGGCGCCGTTCGTCTTCGATCCCGGCGACATCGAGCCCGGCCAGTGGGCGCGGACCCAGTGCCGTTCCGCCGGCTTCGAGCCCGACGTGCGGTTCGTGAGCGGTGACCTGCTGCTCCAGGTGCGGCTCGTGGAGACCGGGCACGCCGTGGCGTTCCTACCCGACTTGCTCTGGACCGACCGTGCCCACGGCAGGGTGGAGCTGCATCCGCTGCCGGGACGACCGCGACGGCGGCTCTTCACCGCGGTGCGCAGCGGTTCGGCCGAGCAGCCCGCCATCCGCGCGTTCCGGAAAGCGTTGCAGGATCAGGTGCGCGGGTAGGGGTCGTCCGCGGGCGGCGAGCTGTCGTCGGAGCGGTCCAGCGCCGGCAGCCACAGCACGAAGGTGCTGCCGACGCCCAGTTCGGAGTATGCGGCGACCTGTCCCCCGTGCGACTCAACGATCTGGCGCACGATGGCCAGCCCCAGCCCCGTGCGGCGTTCCTTCGACGGGGACGACCCGCGCCAGAAGCGGTCGAAGACCCGGGGCAGGTCGTCCGGTGCGATGCCGGGGCCCTCGTCGGCGACCGCCAGCCACAACCATGATCCGGTCCGGCCGGTCGCGACGGTCACGGTCGAGGACACGGGCGCGAGGCGTACGGCGTTGGACAGCAAATTGCCCACCGCCCGCCGCAACGCGTCCGCATCCCCGATGAGCTGCAGGTCCTCGGCCGTGACAAACCGCAGGTGCAGCGGCCTGTCCGGCAGGAACGACTCCTCACCGGCCTCACGGGCCAGCTCCGACAGGTCCACATCGGCGTCGGTCAGCTCGCTGGCATCCCGGCGGGCCGTAGCGAGCAGATCCTCCACCAGCCGCGACATCCGCGTGGTGGCCCGATCGACCACGGCGACCGCCCGCTCGCGCTCCTCGATCGTGGCCTCAGGAGCATTCAAGGACGCGTCGATATTGGTACGGATGATCGCGAGCGGACTCCGCAGCTCGTGCGACGCGTCGTCGATGAGCTGCCGCTGCCCCTGGAAAGCGCGGTCGAGACGGTCCAGCATCGAGTCGATGGTGTCCGCCAGGTCGCGCAGCTCGTCGCGGGGTCCCTCGAGCCGGATCCGCCGGGTGAGGTCGGTCGCCTGGATCTCCCGTGCGGTCCGCGCGATCGCACCGACCGGCCGCAAGGCGCGCCCGGAGAGCACCCAGCCGATGC
Organism: Winogradskya humida; assembly: GCF_016862215.1. Classification (GTDB taxonomy): domain Bacteria; phylum Actinomycetota; class Actinomycetes; order Mycobacteriales; family Micromonosporaceae; genus Actinoplanes; species Actinoplanes humidus. The sequence goes on along the minus strand of NZ_BOMN01000057.1, from coordinate 73,043 downwards.
CGAGACTGGCGACGAAGAGCCCGCCGAGCGCGATCAACGAGTAGGTACGCAGATACTGCAGCGTGTCGTAGTTGACCGCCGCCTCGATGTCCGAGATATCGGCGTAGCTGACCCGGCGGACGAACGAGTGCCCCTCGTAGAGCTTCGCGTCCCGGGTGGTCAACGGCCGCGCCTCGGTGGTCTGGGCGACCGCGAAGTACGTGATTGCAAGCGCTGCCCCGGCCAGGGCGAAGAGCAGCGTCGAGTAGAGCACCGTGAGCCGGAACCGGATCGACCGCAGCACCCGCGGCGGCTTCACGCCGGCACCCGCAAGCGGTATCCGCGGCCGACCACGGTCTCGATCGAGCCCTCGCCGAGCTTGCGGCGCAGCGTGCCCACCGTGACGCGTACGGTCTGGGTGAACGGGTCGGCGTTGGCGTCCCAGACGTGTTCGAGCAGCTCCTCGCTCGACACGACGTGCTCGGGCCGCAGCATCAGATATTCCAGGACGCCGAACTCCTTCGGCGTCAGGGGGAGCCGGGTCCCGGCCCGGGTGGCGGTGTGCCGGGGCTGGTCGAGCACGAGGTCACCGACGCGCAGGACGGCCGACCCGCCGTTGGTGTCGCGGCGCAGCAACGCCCTGATCCGGGCCTGGAGCTCGGCGAGCGCGAACGGCTTGACCAGGTAGTCGTCGGCGCCCTCGTCGAGACCGCGGACCCGGTCGTCCACCCGGCCCCGGGCGGTGAGCATCAGGACCCGCACGTCGTTGTCACCCGGCGTCACGAGCGACCCGTCACGCAGAGCACGGCACAGCGCGAAGCCGTCACCGTCCGGCAGGTTGATGTCGAGCAGCATCAGGTCGTACTCGTTGACCGCCAGCAGGTCACCGGCCCGCGCGCAGGTGCCCGCGACGTCCACGGCGTACCCCCCTCGGGAAAGCCCGACCCGCAGCCCCTCGGCCAGGTCTTCCTCGTCCTCCACCACCAGCAACCGCATCCTTCGACTATGCAACCCGCACCGAAAACCTGCCGAAGGTGCGTGAGACGGGATACTGGAATCCGACAAGGGAGGTTGCGTGTCTGCTCAGCCCGCGCCGGTCGCCGAGACCGGTTATCCGTGGCCAATCGAAACCGCACGCCTGGACAACGGGCTACGGGTCGTCGTCAGTGAGGACCGCACCGCTCCGGTGGTGGCGGTCAACCTTTGGTACGACGTCGGATCAAGGCACGAACCGGCCGGTCAGACCGGATTCGCGCACCTCTTCGAGCATCTGATGTTCGAGGGCTCGCAGAACGTCGCCAAGACCGAGCACATGCGGTACGTGCAGGGCGCCGGTGGTTCCCTCAACGCGACCACCAACCCCGACCGGACCAACTATTTCGAGACGCTGCCCGCCGAGCACCTCGAGCTCGCGCTCTGGCTCGAGGCGGACCGGATGGGTGGCCTGGTGCCCGCGCTCACCCAGGAGACGCTGGACAACCAGCGCGAGGTGGTGAAGAACGAGCGCCGGCAGCGGTACGACAACGTGCCGTACGGCGATGCCTGGCTGCGGATGCTGGAGCTGCTGTACCCGGCGGGGCATCCGTACCACCACGCGACGATCGGGTCGATGGAGGACCTGAACGCCGCGGGGCTCGAGACGTTCCAGGCGTTCCACGCGAAGTACTACGCGCCCAACAACGCGGTGCTGACCGTGGCCGGCGACGTGACCCCGGTCGAGGTCTTCGCGCTCGCGGAGAAGTACTTCGGGGCGATCGAGACGGTCGCCAACATCCCGGCCGCGCCCTCGGGACACCTTCCCGGCCCGGCGACCAGCCCGGTCAGTGAGACCGTCACCGGCACCGTGCCCGCGCCGCGCGTCTACCTCGCGCACCGCACGCACCCGTTCGGCACAGCCGGGTACGACGCGATCACCGTGCTTGCCACGGTGCTGGGCAGCGGCCGTGGTTCGCGGCTCTACCAGCGGCTCGCCGACGGTGCCCGGATCGCGCAGCCGGACTACATCGGCTCGTACGGCGTCGACCTGGCGCACGCACCCGCGCCGCTGATCGTCACCGCCACGGCCAAGGACGGCGTCGACATCGCCACGCTGACCGAGGGTGTCGCCGAGGTGGTCGCGTCGATGGCCACCGAACCCGTCACCGAGGCCGAGCTGGAACGGGCCAAGGCGCTGCTGACCACCGCGTGGTGGCGGCAGATGTCCACGGTCGCCGGCCGCGCCGACACGCTGAGCCGCTACGCGACCCAGTTCGGCGACCCGGCGAGCGCGGCGTACCGCCTGCCGCAGTGGCAGTCCGTCACGTCGGAGGACATCGCCGACGCTGCTCGCACTTTGAACCCGGAATCCCGAGTCACTCTCACGTACCTCCCGGAAGGGACCGAAGCATGAGCCTCGTCGCTACGCGGCCCGAAACCGGCGAAGCCCGGCCGTACGCGTTCCCGGAGATCCGCCGCGCGAGTGTGGCCGGGGGCGAGATCGTCGCCGCGCATATGCCCGGGCACCTGCTCGCCTCCGCGTCGCTGCTGCTCGACGCGGGTGCCTCCCGGGAGACCGCCGGCCGCGAGGGCACGGCCGGTGTGCTCGCCAAGTGCCTGGAGGAGGGCACGACGACCCGGGACTCCGCGGCGTACGCGCTGGCGCTCGAGGGTCTGGGCGCCGAACTGAGCACCTCGGTCGACTGGGACTCGTTCCGGGTCGGCCTGTCGGTGCCCGTCGGGGTCCTGTCCCGCGCGGTCGCCCTGATGGCTGAGGCTGCCCGGGCACCGCGGCTCGACCCGGCCGACGTCGAACGGGTCCGCGACGACGAGGCGACCGCGCTGCGGATGGACTGGGCGCAGCCCGGCCCGCGAGCGGATGCCGCCCTGCGCGCCGACCTGTTCGGTGCCGGGGAGCGTTACGGCCGCCCGCTGAACGGCGACCCGGCGTCCACCGCGGCGGTGACCGTCGAGGACGTGACGACGTTCCACGAGTCCTGGCTCAAGCGCCCCGGGGTGCTGCTGGTCGCGGGTGACCTCGACCGGCTCGACCTCGAGGAGCTCGGCGCGGCCGCATTCGCGGGCTCCGGCGGCGACCCGCTGCCGGTCGAGGGTCCGCTCGGCGTGCCGATCGCGGGCGCGCGCCGCTTGCTGCTCGTCGACCGGCCCGGCTCGGTGCAGTCGACGCTGCGGCTCGGGCACCGGGCACCGGAACGCGCCCACCCCGACTACGTGCCGATCACGCTGGCGGCGACGGTGCTGGGCGGGGCCTTCACGTCCCGGCTCAACCACCTGATCCGCGAGGTCAAGGGCTACACGTACGGCATCCGCGCGGACTTCGCGATGACCCGCCGGTTCGGCCGGTTCGGGGTCAGCTCCTCGGTGCAGACCGCGGTGACCGCCCCGGCGCTGACCGACACCATCGGCGAGATCGCCCGGACCCGGCTCGACGGGGTCACCGAGGAGGAGCTGTCGGTCGCGCGTACCTGGCGGGCGGGTTCGCTCTCGGTCGACATGCAGACGCCGGGCTCGATCGCCGGGGCGCTCGCCACCCTGGTCATCCATGGGCTGCCCGACGACTACTACCCGACGCTGCGCAAGCGGCTGCTGGAGACGACGGCCGAGGAGGTGTCGGCCGCGGCCGCGCAGCACCTGCACCCGGACGCCCTGACGCTGGTCGTCGAGGGCGACGCCGCATTGATCCGCGACGAGCTCGCCGCCGCGAAGCTGGGCGAGATCATCACCTCCGAGGTGTAGAAGAAGGTGGGTTAAGCTGCGGGGCCACCGTCGGGATCGGCGGTGGCCCCCGCAGTTTTGGGACGGCCTCATGCCCACGAATCTCACCGCCTCCGCCGCCACGTTCGACCGCCGCGCACTTCCCGCGCCCCGGACCGCGGCGGCACCCAGGCTGGCCCCGGAGGCCGCGGCGCTCAACGCGTACGCCCCCCGCAACGTCACCGACGCCGTGCTCACCGAGCCGGTCGGGCGGGCCTACCACTACCTCGACGTCGTGCAGGACGCGTACGTCACGGGTGGCGAACCGCGGCTGCTGCAGAGCTACAACAACGAATCCGAGCTGCTGACCACCGCGTTCGTCTACGACAACGCGCTGACGGTGCTCGCCTACCTGGCCAACCCGACGGTCGCCAACGTTCGCCGGGCCCGGCTGGTCGGCGACGCACTGCTGTGGGCCCAGGACCATGATGAAACGTACGAGGACGGGCGGCTGCGCCAGGCGTACGCCGCCGGCCCGATGCGTTTCTACGGCGACGACGGCGCGTACTTCCCCGGCCTCAAACGCGCGGACGGCAAGGCGGCACACCTGTGGCCGTTCGGCTTCAGCGGCTCGTCCACGGGCGACCAGGCCTGGGCCGGGCTGGCGCTCGCGCAGCTCTACGTCGACACCCGGATCGCCAAGTACCTCGACGGCGCGATCGCCCTGGGCCGGTGGATCGCGGAGCAGCGCTCGCCGTACCGCTGCGGCGGCTACCACGGCGGGGTGCAGGCCGACGGCGAGACGGTGCAGCGCTGGGCGTCGACCGAGCACAACATCGACGCGTACGCCCTCTTCGACCTGCTCCTGAAGCTCACCAAGGACAAGACCTGGGCCGTACGCCGTGAGGTCGCCGCCACCTTCGTCCGCACCATGTGGAACCGCAGCGCCGGCCACTTCTGGTCCGGCACGCTCGGCGGCCTCGACGACGAGGACCCGAACGAGGTCAACACCGGCAACGTCCCCGAGGACGTCCAGGCCTGGGAGCTTCTCGGCCTCGGCGACCCACGCTTCGACACGGCCGTCGACTGGGCGATCACCAACCTCTCGACCACCGACCGCGACGTATCAGGCGTCACCTACAGCAGCCACGCCCGCGGCGAGACCGACGCGGTCTGGCTGGAGGGAAACGCCCACACCGCCCTTGCCCTGCGACAGCGCGACAAGCCGGGAGACGCCGCCCGTGCCCGCAACCTGCTGCGCGATACCGTCCGGGCCCAGGAGTCCCTCGGCGCGGGGCAGACGGTCGGCCGGACCAGCGACCCCCAGGACGGCAAGCTCTCCCAGCCGGGCGAGGGCGGCTCCTGGACCGGCACCCCGCTGCCCACCAACGGCGGAATCGTCGCGGCCACGAGCCCCCTCGACACCGGCTTCGCCTTCGGCTATTTCCCCCGCCAGCACGTCGGCACGACGGCCTGGTTCCTGATGGCGGCCCAGGACTTCAACCCGTACCGGTTGATGTGACCTGTGCCGTGATTACTCGGTGACGGTGGCCCTGGGCGGATACCGTCGCCGCCATGACCATCACCAGTTCGGATCCTGTGGCCAGGCCGGCGCGGGTTCGGCGGACCCTCTGGCTCGTGGTGCTCTGGGTGCTGGTGCTGCCCGGGGCCGGCTGGGCGGCGGTCCGGCTGGGTGGGTGGGAGCGGGGGCCGCTGGTGCAGCTGTTCGCGTTCACGCCGTACATAGCGGCTTGGTCGGTGTTGCCGGCGGTGCTTGCGCTGGCGACCCGGCGGTGGCTGGTGGGGGCCGTAGCTGTCGTGACGGCGGCTTTGTTTGCGCTTTCCGTGCTGCCACGGGCGATCGCCGACAATGACCGCGGGCCGCAGAGCGGCGTGAAGCTGCAGGTCATGACACAGAACATGCTTTTCGGTACGGCGGACGCGGCGGAGATCGTGTCCTACGTCCGGGACAACGACGTGTCCGTGCTGGCGCTGCAGGAGTTCAGCCCGGGGGCGGTGGACTCGCTGGCCAAAGCCGGGCTCGGCGACCTGCTGCCCTACTCCGTGCTCGGTGCTGAGTGGGGTGCGAGCGGGTCGGGGCTCTACTCGCGGTTCCCGATCACCGACCCGGGCGTCAAGCGCAACGTGGCCGGTGGCTTCAACCAGGCGCACGGCACCGTCCAGCCGCCCGGCGGCCGCGCGTTCATCGTCGAGTCCGCGCACCCGGCAGCGCCGTCCGCGCTCTCCGCGGAGAACAACTGGCGTGCCGATCTGGCCGCCGAGCCGCGGCCTGACGCGAACGGCACGGCGCGCATCGTGCTCGGTGACTTCAACTCGACGCTGGACCACAAGCCGCTGCGTGACCTGATCGGGGACGGCTACCGCGACGCGGCGGCGGCGACCGGCGAGGGGCTGATCGGGACGTGGGGACCGTACGACGGCGATCCGATCCCGCCGGTGACCATCGACCACGTCCTTGTCGACAAGCGGCTCGGCGTGAGCGACGTCTCCGTGCACACCACCCGGCACAGCGATCACCGCGCGGTCATCGCCTCGATCGTCATTCCCGCAGCTTGACCTCTCGCAGCACCGCTTCGACGCCGCGGGTGTAGGTCTGCACCGGAACCTTGTCCGGGTCGACGAGGTGTTGCACGGCGACGCCGATGTCGAGGGCCACCAGCAGCGCGGCGATCTGCTCGGGCGGCAGCGGCAGGTCGAAGCTCGCGAGGTCACGCACGTGGAAGTCGCGGACGGTCTGTAGCCATTTTTGCAGGGTGTCCTGGCTGTCCTGGTCACGCAGGCCGTGCAGCAGCAGCTCCAGGAACGCCATCGCGAACCGGCGGACCTCCGGCGTGGGCGCGTTGGTCTCCCAGTCGTCGCCGAGCCGGCGGATCCACTCCTGCGTCGAGGCCGGCGGCCGCATCGGCACGTCCTCGGCGAGTTTGCGCGCCATGATCCCGGCGATCAGGTCCTTCTTGCCGCCGAAGTTCGCGTAGATCGCGCCCTTGGTGAGCCCGGCCGCCGCGGCGATCTCGTCGAGCGTCGTCTGGTGGATCCCCTTGTCGCCGAAGAGCGTCTCCGCGCTGTCCAGCAGCTTCTCGCGTGTCCGCGCCTGCTGCTCGGCCCGGGTCAGTCGCTCTGTCACGTGGCCAGCGTACCCGTTGACATTCTTCCGAGTATCCAGATACTGAGTGGTATTCGAATACCGAGGAGTATGTGAATGCTGACGATCGAGAACCTGACCAAGACCTACCGGCGGGGCGTACGGGCCAACGACGGCATCGGTTTCGACGTCGGCGAGGGACAGGTGATCGGGCTGCTCGGGCACAACGGCGCGGGCAAGACCACGCTGCTCAGCCAGGTTGTCGGCCTGGTCCGCCCGACCTCCGGGCGCATCACGCTGCTCGGTCGCGACCCGGTGGCCGAGGCCGCCTGGGCCCGGACCGTGTGCTCGTTCCAGCCCCAGGCCCAGGCACCCCTGACCGGCGTCACCGCGCGACAGGCCATCGAGATCGTCGGGCGGTTGCGCGGGGGCGGCCGCAAACAGGTCCGCGGGCGCACGAAGGAGTTGCTCGCGGCTCTCGACATCGAGGAGTGGGCGGACTCCCCCGCCGAGCGCCTCTCCGGTGGGGTCCGCCGGCTGACGGCGTTCTGCATGGCGGTGGTCGTCCCGGGCCGGCTCGTGATGCTCGACGAGCCGACCAACGACGTCGACCCGGTGCGCCGCCGTCTGCTGTGGGAGCAGGTCCGCGCACTGTCCGCGACCGGGCACGCGGTTGTCCTGGTCACCCACAACATCGCCGAGGCCGAACGCACCATCGACCACGTCGTCGTCCTCGACCACGGCAGGGTGGTGGCCACCGGCACCCCGGCCGCGCTGGCCGCCGGGCGCGAGATGCACCTCTCGCTGTCCACGCCGGCCGATCCGGCGCTCCCCGGCTGGGCGCACACCCCGCGGCGCGAAGGCGATCGGCTGACCGTCACCCTCGCCGCCGCCGACGCCGCGGCGGCCGTGACCTGGGCCGGGCAGCACACCGACCGCTATTCGCTCAACCCCGCAAGCCTCGAAGACGTCTACGTCGGCCTCACCGAAGGGAATCACGATGCGGTCCTGGTTCCGTAGCTACCTGCTGCTCGTACGCTGGACCGCGCTGCGCATGCGCTTCCTGCTCCCGCTCTTCCTGATCATCCAGACGTTCCTCGCCGTGGGCATAGTCATCGGCTTCGCCTACCTGATGCCCGAGGTGGACCCGGCGACCGCGCTGTACCTCTCCACCGGCGCACCCACCCTCGGCCTCATCACCATCGGGATGGTCATGGCCCCGCAGCTCGTGGCGGAGGCCAAGTCCGAGGGTACGTTCGCCTACAACCGGACGCTGCCGGTGCCCCGGACCGCGGTGCTCGCCGCCGACCTGACGACGTGGCTGGTCACGGGCCTGCCCGGTCTGGTCCTCGGGCTGGTGACGGCGGTGTTCCGCTTCGACCTGCACCTGCACGTCAGCTGGCTCGTGGTTCCCGCGATGCTGCTCGTCGCGCTCACGTCGACGACGGTCGGCTTCGCCCTGGCCTACGCGCTGCCCCCGGCCATCACCAACCTGGTCAGCCAGGCTCTCATCTTCATCTCGCTGATGTTCTCACCGATCAACTTCCCGGCCGACCGCCTGCCGGGCTGGCTCCAGGCGATACACCACTTCCTGCCCTTCGAGCACATGGCCAACGCCGTCCGCGACACCCTGACCTCGCCGGCCGGGGGCGCTCCCGCACTGTCCTTCGCCGTGCTCGGCGTGTGGTGCGTCGCCGGCCTGGCCATCACCCTGCGAGTGATGACCAGGCGGGACTGACGGTCAGACCTTCGCTCGCGCGGGGGCGAGGCCGTAGGTGAGGGCGTCGGTGAGGGCGCGCCAGCTGGCTTCGACGACATTCTCGTGTACGCCCACCGTGGTCCAGTCGCGCGCGCCGTCGCTGGTCTCGACGAGGACGCGGGTGATGGCGTTGGAGCCGTGGGAGCCTTCGAGGATGCGCACCTTGTAATCGGCGAGCTGGAAGTCCTTGAGCTCCGGGTAGTGCTGGGAGAGGGCTACGCGCAGGGCCTCGTCGAGGGCGTTGACCGGGCCGTTGCCCTCGGCGGTGGCGATCACGCGCTCGCCTCGTACGCGTACCTTGACCGTTGCCTCTGACACGACCGTGCCGTCCTCGCGGTGCTCGACCTGCGCCCGGTAGGACTCCAGGGTGAACGGCCGCACCAGGGCCGCGCCCGGCAGGACGTCGCGGACCAGCAGCTCGAAGGAGGCGTCGGCGGCCTCGAAGGACCACCCGCCCGCCTCGAGATCCTTGACCTTGCGGGTCACCTCGGTGAGGGTTTCCGGATGGCCGGCCAGGTCCAGCCCGAGCTCGCGGCTCTTGAGCTCGATGCTGGCGCGGCCGGCCATCTCGGTCACCAGGATCCGCATGTCATTGCCGACAACCGACGGGTCGACGTGGTTGTAGAGCAGCGGATCCACCTTGATCGCGCTCGCGTGCAGCCCCGCCTTGTGAGCGAAGGCAGCGGCCCCGACATAGGCCTGGTGGGTGTCGGGGGCGATGTTGGCGATCTCGGCGAGCGCGGTGGACACCCGCGTCGCCTTCTCGAGGCATCCGTCCGGTAGGACCTTCAGCCCGAGCTTGAGTTGCAGGTTGCTGACGACGGCGAAGAGGTCGGCGTTGCCGGGACGCTCGCCGTAGCCGTTGGCCGTGCACTGGAAGTGCTCGACGCCCGCCTCGACGGCGGCGATGGTGTTCGCCACCGCGCAGGACGTGTCGTTCTGGCAGTGGATGCCGAGCTGGTCGGGGCTGACCCCGGCGCGCTCGACCACGTCGTTGATCGCCGCGGTGATCATCGACGGGAGCATGCCGCCGTTGGTGTCGCACATGACAACGCGCTCAGCGCCGGCGTCGAAGGCCGCGCGGACCACGGAGGCGGCGTAATCGGGGTCGTAGCGGAAGCCGTCGAAGAAGTGTTCGCAGTCGACGAACGCGCGGCGGCCGTTGGCGACCAGGTGGGCGACGGTGTCGCGGACCATGGCGAGATTTTCCTCGCCGGTCGTGCGCAGGGCCCGCTCGACGTGCCGGATGTCGGACTTGGCGACCACGCAGACCACCGGGGTCTCGGCGTCGAGCAGTGCCTTGACCTGCGGGTCGGTGGCGACGTCGACGCCGGCCTTGCGGGTGGCGCCGAACGCGACGAGCAGCGCGTTCTTGAGGTCCAGCTCGGTCTTGGCCCGCTCGAAGAACTCGGTGTCCTTGGGCATCGCACCCGGCCAGCCGCCCTCGATGAAGCCCACGCCGAACTCGTCCAGCAGCCGCGCGACGGCCAGTTTGTCGACGACCGAGTAGCTGATGCCCTCGCGTTGACCGCCGTCTCGCAGCGTCGTGTCGAACACCTGGTAGACCATGCCGAGCTTCCTTTCGGAGGACTGTTTAGACCCAAAACAAAAGACCCCCCGCGGATGCGGGAGGTCTGCGCGTCGGCGGGGAGCGTCAGCCGGCGCGCAAGGTGCGAATAATCAGCACGTAGTGGTGGGTCACGTACGGAAGCATGCCACTGCTTGCCGCTTTGTGGGACAGAAGTCCAGACTCCGGGACGCGAGCCGGCAGACATTAGGTTGGGTCCATGACCTCGCGGAGTCTTGCATTCACCACGAACTACAACTTCCGGGACGTCGGCGGATACGCCGGGCTCGATGGCCGGACGGTCCGCTGGCGGCGGCTGTTCCGCTCCGACTCGCTGCACCGGCTCAAGGGTGACGACCTGGTCACCTGGGACGCGCTGGGGATCCGCAGCGTGATCGACCTGCGCCGCGCGCACGAGGTCGAGGAGATCGGCCGGGTGCCGGAGTCGGAGGGGCTCGACTATCACAACCTGGTGATCGAGCACGTGGACTGGGCGACCGTGCCGGAGCCCGCGGGCACGCCGCACGAGCGGTGGCTGGCCGATCGCTACCTGAACTTCGCGGAGGACGGCCGGGACGGGCTGGCTGCGGCACTGTCATTGATCGCGAGCCCCGAGGCCGCCCCGATGGTCGTGCACTGCATGGCCGGCAAGGACCGCACCGGCGTGGTCTGCGCGCTGACCCTCGAGCTGCTCGGGGTCTCGGACACCGACATCGCCGAGGACTACGCGCTCACCGAGGCGTCCATGGCATCGCTGACCGAATACCTGACCAGGACCAGGCCGCACGTGATCAACGACAAGTACCACATGTTCAATTGCCCGAGGGACGCCATGCTGCTGTTCCTCGACGACCTGCGGGCGCGGCACGGCTCGGTCGAGGCGTACGTGAAGGAGCTCGGGGTGACCGGCGAGCAGGTGGCCGCAATGCGCGACCACCTGCTCGAATAAGCGCTACAGAACCCTATGGACCCAGCCGAACGGGTCCTCGGCGCGGCCCCGCTGGATGGCGGTGAGCTCCTCGCGCAGGCCCATGGTGACCTCGCCGGAGCCGCCGTCGGCCACGGTGAACTCGCCCTCGGTCGAGCGGACCGTGCCGATCGGGGTGATCACCGCGGCCGTGCCGCACGCGAAAGTCTCCCGGATGCGGCCGGAGCCCGCGCCCTCGCGCCACTCGTCGATGCTGACCGGGCGCTCCTCGACCTTGCGACCGGCCCGCTCGGCCAGCTTGAGCACCGAGTCGCGGGTGATGCCCGGCAGGATCGTGCCGGTCAGCGGCGGCGTGACCAGGCTGCCGTCGTCCATCACGAAGATGATGTTCATGCCGCCGAGCTCGTCGATGTACTTACGCTCGACCGCGTCGAGATAGACGACCTGGTCGCAGCCGTGCTCGATCGCCTCGGCCTGCGCCGAGAGACCGGCGGCGTAGTTGCCGCCGCACTTCGCGGCGCCGGTGCCACCGGGCGCGGCCCGCGTGTAGTCCGGGGTCACCCACACCGTCACCGGCTTGACGCCGCCGCTGAAGTACGCGCCGGCCGGGGACGCGATGACCAGGTAGAGGTATTCCATGGCGGGGCGCACCCCGAGGAAGACCTCGCTCGCATACGCGAACGGGCGCAGGTAGAGCGAGCCGTCCTCGCTCTGCGGGATCCACGACCGGTCGATCTTGATCATCTGGTGCAGCGACTCGATGAACGTGTCGACGGGCAGCGCCGGCATCGCCATCCGCTGCGCCGACTGGGCGAACCTCGTGGCGTTGGCATCCGGGCGGAACATCGCGACGCCGCCGTCGGGCAGCGTGTAGGCCTTCAGCCCCTCGAAGATCTCCTGGGCGTAGTGCAGAACAGCGGCGGCCGGGTCCATCGGGATCGGGGCGCGGGCCTCGACACGGGGCTCGTACCAGCCCTTACCCTCCGCGTACCGGATGGTGACCATGTGGTCGGTGAAGATCTTGCCGAAGCCGGGGTTGGTCAGCAGTGCCGACCGGTCCGCGTCGCCTACGGGCGCGGTGTGCGGACGGATCTCGAAATCGAGGTTGTCACCACCACTCATGGCAGAGACCTGCTTTCTGTCGAAAAGACTGATTCAAGACATGCGGTAGCACCCGTAGGGCCCCATGAACTTACCCCGAACGGTCGTTCAAAGCCGATGTCAGGCTTGACCGTCCCCCCGCTCAGGCGAGGGGACTCGGGGTGGAGAGAACGCCCGATAGGGCGACGAGTGGATCAGGCGGCCGCGGTGGCGGCGACCCGGTCCCCGACTTCGGCGGTGCGCAGCGAGGCTCCCGGGGCACGGGAAGCGACCTCGGCCGCGACCGCCTCGGATACTCGGCGGGCCTCGTCCGGGTGGCCGAGGTGCTCGAGGAGCAGCGCGGCGGAGAGGATGGCGGCGGCGGGGTCGGCGATGCCCTGACCTGCGATGTCGGGCGCGGAGCCGTGCACCGGCTCGAACGTCGACGGGTATTGGCGCTCCGGGTTGACGGAGCCGCTGGCTGCCATGCCGATGCCGCCGGTGACGGCAGCGGCGATGTCGGTGAGGATGTCACCGAAGAGGTTGTCGGTCACCACGACGTCGTAGCGCTGCGGGTTGCTCACCATGAACATGCTCGCCGCGTCGATGTGCTGATATTCCGTGGTGACCTGCGGGAACTCGGCGGCGACGGCCTTGAAGGTGCGCGCCCAGAGCCCGCCCGCGTGGGTGAGCACATTGGTCTTGTGCACGAGCGTCAGGTGGCGGCGCTCACGGCTCTGCGCCCGCGCGAAGGCGTCACGGATGACCCGCTCGACGCCGTAGCGGGTGTTGAGGCTCTCCTCGGTGGCGATCTCGGCGGGGGTATCCTTGTGCAGGACGCCGCCGGCGCCGACGTAGAGGCCCTCGGTGCCCTCGCGGACGACCACCATGTCGATCTCACCGGGCTTGATGCCGGCGAGCGGGCTGACCGTCCCGGGCCAGAGGCGCGAGGGGCGCAGGTTCACATACTGGTCGAAGTCGAAGCGCAGCTTGAGCAGCAGGCCGCGCTCGAGCACGCCCGGCGGCACGCTGGGGTCGCCGATGGCACCGAGCAGGATGGCGTCGTGACCGGCCAGCTCGTCCTTGACCGCCTGCGGGAGGACTTCACCGGTGCGGTTGTAGAGCCGGGCGCCGAGGTCGTACTCGTTGTACTCAGCGCCGGGGAGGACGGCCTCAATGACCTTGCGAGCCTGTGCGGTCACTTCGGTCCCGATGCCGTCGCCGGCCACCACCGCGATCCGCGCCACGCTCACGAGCACTCCCTCACCTAGACAAGACCAGGCCCACCGTATCTCGCTGTCCCGATCTTCGGTACGGCGGTCTCAGATTGTGGATTGGAAGCGTTCGGACAGCGAACAGCCCCCGCGGGATCGCGGCAACGATCTCACGGGGGCCGTCACGACGAAAACGCGTGGCTTCGCGCCCGCCGGGGGTGCAACCACCACACGGGACAGCGACGGAGTCGTCACCCGAAGACAAATCCGCCACGCCCGCGTGGCAAGGACCAACGCTAGCGATGCGGACTAATGTCGCGCAAGACGCATCCCCCGCGTGTCGGCGCGACAATGGGATGTAGCGGCCACCTTTATGGCACCATGCGCCGGTGAGTTTCGACCTCGTGGTGTGGGCCATGGACAACGCCGACCGGCCGGACGACGTGCGGGCCGCTAATGCGCGTTGTGCCCGTGGCGAGCACGCGCAACGCCCCGCAGACCCCCGCGTAGTCGCCTTCTACAACTCCCTGACCAGCACTTACCCGGATCGCGGGCCGCGCGCGACGATGACCGGTTCCCCCTGGGCCACCGCGCCGCTGCACGCGGCCGCGGACCACATCACGATGCGGCTGGACGAGAGCTGCCCCGACGCGGTGCTGGAGACGATCGAGCGACTCGCCGGTGAGCTCAACCTGGATCTGCTGGATCTGCAGGACGGCACCGTCTACCCCCCGCCGGTGAAGGCCCGCTGATCATTCCTCGCGCAGATCGACGATGCTGCCCCGCGCGGAACCGATCTCCGCGGCGACCGTGGACAGCAGATCCGCGTCGACCGACGAGTCCACGGTCAGCGCCATCAGCGCCTCACCCCCGGCCTCCCGGCGAGCCACCTGCATCGCTGCGATGTTGACGCCGGCCTCGCCAAGGATCGAGCCGATCCGGCCGACCACGCCGGGCCGGTCGGAGTAGCGGAAGAACAACAGCACCCCGCCGGCGTCGAGCTCCAGCTCGAACTCGTCGAGCCGGGTGAGTTTGCGCAGCTCGCGGCCGCGTACGACGGCGACCGACCCGGCGACGCTCACGGTGCGCCCGTCCGGCAGCACGCCTCGTACGGTGACCAGGTTGTCATGGTCGGACACCTCGCGGTTCACCAGCAGCTCGACCTCGACACCCCGGTCCGCGGCGAGCTGCGGCGCGTTCACATAGGTGACCCGCTCCTCCACCACGGAGGCGAAGAGCCCCTTGGTGGCGGCGAGCTTGAGCACTGCCACGTCGTGCGACACGATCCGGCCGCGCACCTCGACGGTGACGTTGGCCGCGATCCCGCCCGCCAGCGCGGTGAAGACCTTGCCGAGCCGTTCCGTGAGCCCGAGCAGCGGCCGCACGTCCTCGTCGACCACGCCGCCGGCCTGCACGTTCACCGCGTCGGGCACGAACTCACCCTGCAGGGCCAGCTTGACGCTGCGGGCCACCGCGAGCCCGGCCTTGTCCTGCGCCTCGCCCGTCGAGGCACCCAGGTGCGGGGTCACCACGACGTTGTCGAAGCCGAACAGCGGCGAGGAGGTCGCGGGCTCGGTGACGAAGACGTCCAGCCCGGCCCCGGCCACCCGGCCCTCGGCCAGGGCGTCGGCGAGGGCCTGCTCGTCGACGAGGCCACCGCGGGCGGCGTTGATGATGCGTACGCCCGGCTTGACGGTCGCCAGCTCCTTCTCCCCGATCAGACCCAGGGTCTCCGGGGTACGCGGAAGGTGCACGGAGATGAAGTCGCTCTCGCGCAGCAGCTCGTCGAGGCCGACCAGGCGTACGCCCAACTGCGCCGCCCGAGCGGGCTGGATGTACGGGTCGTACGCGATCAGCCGGGTCCCGAAAGCCGCCATACGCTGCGCGAACAGCACCCCGATGCGGCCGAGCCCGACCACGCCCACGATCTTGCCCTGCACCTCGACGCCGGTGTAGCGCGACCGTTTCCACTCGCCGCGTTTCAGTGCCGCGCTCGCGCTGGCGGTGTTGCGCGCGACGCTGAGCAGCAGCGCGATGGCCTGTTCGGCGGCGGAGACGATGTTGGAGGTGGGCGCGTTGACGACCATGACGCCGTGCGCGGTGGCGCTGGCGACGTCCACGTTGTCGAGTCCGACCCCGGCACGGGCGACCACCTTGAGCCGGGGCGCGACGGCGATCGCCTCGGCGTCGACGTGCGTGGCGCTGCGTACGATCAGGGCGTCGGCTTCCACCAGCGCACCGAGCAGGGCGGCGCGATCGGTGCCGTCGACGTGGCGCACGTCGAAGTCGTAGGCCAGGACATCGAGGGCGGCGGGGGCGAGTTCCTCTGCGATCAGCACGACGGGAGCCATACGTCTCCATCCCGGACCTGCACTACGGGATGTCATCATACGGTTACAGCCGACTCATAGGTGAAACGAAATCGCATGCAGCCGTTCACGTACGTCAATGTCGGTGCCACCCGTGACGCCGAGATGCCGGCCGGATATCGCCATGTCGACCGTGACGTGGCGGTCGAGGGGTCGTTGGATCAGGCAGCGGAACGACTGATGACCTGGCAGATGCACCGGGACGCCGGACTGCGGGTTGATGCGGGAGCCGATCGGGCGGCGCCCGGTGTGGAAGTGACGCTGCACCTACTCGTGGTGCGGATTCTGTGCCGGGTGATCTATGTGCTCGACGAGCCGGACCGGCGCGGGTTCGCGTACGGAACGCTCGCGGGCCATCCCGAACAGGGTGAGGAAGCCTTCGAGGTCTACCGCACCGCGGAGGGTGCGGTGCGCGCCAGGATCAGGGCGTTCTCGCGGCCGGCGACGCTGCTCACCAAGGTCGGCGGGCCGGTGGCGACCCTGGTCCAGGACTTCATGACCGGGCGATATCTGCGGGCCCTGCAGAAGTGAGCTCTGCAGAAATGAAAGAACCGGTGGGCGCCGCCACGCCGACCGGTTGCAGTGATCAGACCTTCTGGCGCGGGATCGAGGCGCGCGCGATCGGTGGCGACGGCGGCAGGCCCGCTGACGCCCGGCCGTCGAACTGGCGGAAGGTCAGCGCCTCCGCGTCCAGGCCGTCGTAGAGAAGCTCCAGGTCAAGACTGCCCACGGGCGGGTAGACCCGCTCCTTCGGCGGCTCCTGGCCCGGCTCGAGCGCGCCCTGGGCGATCATGAAGTCGACGATGGCCTTCTTCACGGACGGCAGGGTCACCGGCGAGTGGTAGATGACGTTGAGGGCCTGCATGCGCATGCCCTGCACGTGCTCCTCGCCCTTGTTGTCGTGGAAATGGGGATTGCGGGTCTCGATCTGCAGGATCGGCACCGAGCCGGCCATGACGTCCCGGTCGCTGCTCTCGAGGACCCCGCCGAACTGCTCGAACAGATCCATGTATTCGTACGGCTCGACCGCGAAACCACCCGCCAGGCGCAGCCGCAGACCCAGATCGAGGCTCATCGCGTGCTCACCGGCGTTGCCCGTGGCGATCACCTCGGTGCCGAAGCCCGAATACTCCGCCAGGAACCTGTTGAGCCACTCGTTGGTGATCTGCGAGCTGCGGCCCTTGCGGCTGAAGAACAGCCGGCCGTCACGCAGCTTGGGCTTGGAGTGCCACGAGATGCGGACCATGGAGTACGGGCTGTCGGCCAGGTGGAGCCCCGCCGCATACGCCTTGCAGTACTCGTTGACGGCGCCGGGGACGTAATTGTCGGCGTCGACATAGCCGAGGTAACGACGCCCGGACATAGCCGCCACCGCCATGCCGACAAGCATGGCCTCGCCCTTGCCGTTACGGATCAGTCCATCGTCGCCGATGAGTTCTTCCATGCCGGCGGCCTTGAATGCCGCGGCCAGCCCGGGGTCCTTCTGGTGGATCGAGATCGCGGATCTCCCGGCGAGCCGGCAGAACTGTTCGAGGGTCTGCGCCTCGATCTCGTACCGGTCGACAGGGAGCCTGTCGCTGTTCGAGACGAGCACAATGAGACAGTCATGGGGAATTCCGGAGAGCACGCCTTCGATGACGCTTCGTGTCTCATTCATGCAGGGGACGACGATTACCATTTGCGATTCGACGGCGCGCATTGCATCCGGCGGGACGACGCGGCTACCAGCCGAAAGACTCGCCTGACCGGTGTCGTGCACGGCGCCCGAGTCGAGCTCGATCACCCTCTGGAGCTCATGAATCCGGACCGCGCCGAAGCGCTCACTCCGGAAAGAATCAGCCAGTCGCATGCGGCGAGGCTACCTGTTCAATGCCACTCACAAGTGCTTGAACAGTGCACAATTCGATGACGACGCCGGACAGGTAAGCAGCACGTAACGGCCACGTTTCCGATTAACATCACGGGTCATGAGGTCCGGAGACCTCATGACCCGTAGTAGTCATCGATAATCAGGCGGTCTCGGTGATCGGGCGGTCCACCCAACTCATCATGCCGCGCAGCTTGTTACCGGTGATCTCGATCGGGTGCGCCGCACCCTGCTCGCGGTACTTCTTGAGCAGCGGGCCACCGTTCTCGTCGTCCTCGATCAGCTCACGGGTGAACTGGCCGGACTGGATCTCGGAGAGAATCTTCTTCATCTCCTCCTTGACCCCGGCGTTGATCACGCGCGGGCCGCGGGTGTAGTCACCGAACTCCGCGGTGTCCGAGATGCTGTACCGCATCCGCTGAATGCCACCCTCGTACATGAGGTCGACGATCAGCTTCAGCTCGTGCAGACACTCGAAGTAGGCGATCTCCGGGGCGTAACCGGCCTCGGTGAGCACCTCGAAGCCGGTCTGCACCAGCGCCGCCGTGCCACCGCAGAGCACCGCCTGCTCGCCGAAGAGGTCGGTCTCGGTCTCTTCCTTGAACGTCGTCTTGATGACGCCGGCGCGGGTGCCGCCGATCGCCTTCGCGTACGACAGGGCGAGCGCCTGGGCGCCACCGGTCGGGTCCTGCTCCACGGCGATCAGGGCGGGCACGCCCTTGCCGTCGACGTACTGGCGGCGGACCAGGTGACCCGGGCCCTTGGGGGCGACCATCGCCACGTCGACGTCCGCCGGGGGCTTGATCAGCTCGAAGCGGATGTTCAGGCCGTGCCCGAAGAAGAGCGCCTTACCCGCGGTCAGGTTGGGCTCGATCGACTCGGTGTAGATCTTGCGCTGCGCGGTGTCCGGCGCCAGCACCATGATCACGTCGGCCCAGGCGGAGGCCTCGGCCGGGGTGAGCACCTTCAGGCCCTGCTCCTCGGCCTTGGCACGGCTCTTGGAGCCCTCCTTCAGACCGATCACCACGTCGACGCCCGAGTCGCGCAGCGACAGCGAGTGGGCATGGCCCTGGCTGCCGTACCCGATGACGGCGACCTTGCGCCCCTGGATGATGGACAGGTCGGCGTCGTCGTCGTAGAACGTTTCCGCGGTCATGACTTTCCCTCTCAAACGAATTTTGCTCAGGCTGCGCGAAGCGCGGGGCCGGTGGTAATAGATCGAGAGCCACGGCCGATTGCCACCAGGCCGGACTGGACCATTTCTTTGATGCCGAACGGCTCGAGGTCGCGCAGCAACGCGTCCAGCTTGTCGGGGTTGCCGGTCGCCTCGATCGTGAGGGTGTCCGGTGCGACGTCGATCACCTTGGCCCTGAAGAGCTCGACGGTCTCGAGCACCTGGCCACGCACGGCGCGCTCGGCGCGCACCTTGACGAGCAGGAGCTCGCGCTGGACCGACTGCTGCGGGTCCAGCTCGACGATCTTCAGGACGTTCACCAGCTTGTTGAGCTGTTTGGTCACCTGCTCCAGGGGTGAGGAGTCGGCGTTGACCACGATCGTGATGCGGCTGACGTCCGGGTTCTCCGTCTCGCCGACCGCCAGGCTGTCGATGTTGAAGCTGCGCCGGGAGAACAGTCCGCTCACCCGGGCGAGGACGCCGGGTTTGTTCTCGACCAGCACGGAGAGCGTGTGCTTGTTCTGGGTGCTCACAGGTCGTCCTCTTCGAAGGCGGGGCGCACGTCCCGGGCGAACATGATCTCGTCGTTGCTGGTGCCGGCCGCCACCATCGGCCACACCATGGCGTCCTTGCCGACCGTGAAGTCGATGACCACCGGCCGGTCGTTGATCTCCATGGCCGCCTTGATGGTGGCGTCCACGTCGTCCTTCGACTCGCAGCGCAGCCCGACACAGCCCAGTGCGTCGGCCAGCTTCACGAAGTCGGGGATCCGGTGCTTGTGGGTGCCCAGCTCGGTGTTGGAGTACCGGCCCTCGTAGAACAGGGTCTGCCACTGCCGGACCATGCCGAGGTTGCCGTTGTTGATGACGGCGATCTTGACCGGGATGCCCTCCAGCGCGCAGGTGGCGAGCTCCTGGTTGGTCATCTGGAAACAGCCGTCGCCGTCGATCGCCCACACCGCGGTGTCCGGCAGGCCGACCTTGGCGCCCATCGCGGCGGGCACCGCGTAGCCCATGGTCCCCGCGCCGCCCGAGTTGAGCCAGGTGCCCGGCTTCTCGTACTTGATGAACTGCGACGCCCACATCTGGTGCTGCCCGACGCCGGCGACGTAGACGGCGTCCGGGCCGACCAGCTCGCCGATCCGCTGGATCACGTACTGCGGGGCGAGCGTGCCGTCGGTCGGCTCGTCGTAGCCGAGCGGGTACCGGGTGCGCAGGTCGTTGAGGGTGGACCACCACGGGTCGTACGAGGAGGCACCGCTCGCCGTGCCACCGATCGCGGCGATCAGCTCGTCGATGACGTGCCGCGCGTCGCCCACGATCGGGACGTCGGCGTGCCGGTTCTTGCCGATCTCCGCCGGGTCGATGTCGGCGTGCACGACCTTGGCGTCCGGCGCGAACGAGTCGAGCTTGCCGGTCACCCGGTCATCGAAGCGCGCGCCGAGCACGATCAGCAGGTCGGATTTCTGCAGCGCGTAGACCGCGGGGACCGTGCCGTGCATGCCGGGCATGCCCAGGTGCTGCGGGTGCGAGTCGGGGAACGCGCCGAGCGCCATCAGCGTGGTGACCACCGGGATGCCGGTGAGCTCGGCCAGCTTGCGCAGCCCGTCGGTGGCGCCGGCCTTGAGCACGCCGCCGCCCACGTAGAGCACCGGGCGCCTGGCGGCAGCGATCAGCCGGGCCGCCTCGCGGATCTGCTTGCCGTGCGGGTGCAGCGTCGGGCGGTAACCCGGCAGGTCGAGCACCGGCGGCCAGGCGAACGTGGTCTGCGCCTGCTGCACGTCCTTGGGGATGTCCACGAGCACGGGACCCGGGCGTCCGGTCGACGCCAGGTGGAAGGCTTCCGCCAGGACCTCAGGGATCTCCTCAGGCGTCTGGATCAGGAAGTTGTGCTTCGTGATGGGCAGGGTGATGCCCTGGATGTCCGCCTCCTGGAAGGCGTCGGTGCCGATCGAGGGCCGCGACACCTGCCCGGTGATCGCCACGATCGGCACCGAGTCCATGTAGGCGTCGGCGATCGCGGTGACCAGGTTGGTGGCGCCCGGCCCGGAGGTGGCGATACACACGCCGACCTTGCCGGTGGCCTGGGCGTATCCGGTGGCGGCGTGACCCGCGCCCTGCTCGTGGCGGACGAGGATGTGCCGGATGGACGAGTCGTAGAGCGGGTCGTAGGCCGGCAGGATCGTGCCGCCCGGGATGCCGAAGACCACCTCGACGCCGAGCGCCTCGAGCGACCGCACGAGCGAGCCGGCCCCGGTGGCGGGGGTCGGCGGGACCGTGATTACGGCTGGGGCGACGGTGGCCGCCGCGACGGTGGCCGGGTTTGCGCGGTTCGCGAGGGTCTCGGGGGTGGGTTTCGTCATGGCAGTTCAGGCCTTCGTTTCGAGGTTTTGTGTTCAGTTTTCCGCTGCGGGTGGGATCAGCTGTGGCGTTCCCGGAGCAACAAAAAAGGCCCGCGTGCTTTCGCACGGGACCTAGCGCACTGCCCTCAGAGAATCTGGTGAGGCAGCGCGCTCAACTAAGTACTACGAGAAACGTCGAACACATGCGGCTAAGACTGCCCCATCTCACGTGGTGCGTCAACTGATCTCACATCTTGGTCACTCGAAAAGGCGGGATCGGTCGGTAAAACCGCTCTGACCTGGCGCATCCCCGGTCCGAGCATGATGATCTGGCTGCGCGCGGGTGCGCTGTTCGTAACCGTGGGGCGGCTCCGCGCCGCGGGCACCGGACGGGCCCCGGACTGCCGGGCCGTGCGCAACTGGGTCTCCAGATGTTCGGCCGGCACACCCCAGCCGAACAGCGAACCCTGCCCCAGCCGGCACCCGGCCTCCTCGACCACCTCGCGCTGCGCCGGGGTGCCGATGCCCTCGGCGAGCACCTCCAGGCCGAGCCGGTGCCCGAGCCGCGCCACGACGTCGACCAGCGGCGCGGCCATCCCGGTCCGCGACTCCGGCTCGGCCACCAGCGCGCGGTCGATCTTCAGGATGTCCACGGGGAGATTGCGGAGCTGCCCGAGCGAGGAATAACCCGCGCCGAAGTCGTCCAGCGCGATCCGGACCCCGGTCGACCGGAGCTCGACCAGCCGGCGGATCAGCTCGTCCATGTCCGTGGCGACGGCGTGCTCGGTCACCTCCAGCACGAGCCGCTGTGGCGGTACGCCGTACTTGCGCAGCACCGCCGCGACCCGTCCCGCGTAGTCGGCGGCGTGCAGCTCCTTGGGTGACAGGTTCACCGACACCCACACGTCGTGCCCCGCGATCAGCCACTTGGCGAGCTGCGCGCAGGCCTGGTCGAGCACCCAGGTGCCGAGCACGCAGATGAGGTCCGACTCCTCGGCGACCGGGATGAACTCGTCGGGGCGGACCGCGCCGAGCTCCGGATGGGTCCAGCGGAGCAGCGCCTCGGCACCTACCGGGCGTACCGAGGGAAGGGCCACCACCGGCTGGAAGACCAGCCGCAGCTGACCGCGGTCGATGGCGTGCCGCAGCTCGTTCTCCAGCACGCTGTGCCGGCGCAGCAGCTCGTCGTAGCGCTTCTGGTAGCTCTCGACCCGGTTCTTGCCGCGCTGCTTCGCGTAGCGCAGGGCGAGGTCGGCGTCGCGCATCAGCTCGCCGGTGTCGCCGGGCGAGGGTGATCCCGCGACGCCGATGCTCGCGGAGAGGAAGACGGGGCCGTCGCCGGTCTCGTACGGCTCGCACAGCCTCGTCAGCAACCGCTGCCCGACCGCGAGCGCCTCCTCGGGTGAGGCGGCCATCAGCACCGCGAACTCGTCACCGCCCAGCCGTGCGGCCACGTCGCCGTCGCGCAGGTTGGCGCGCAGCCGCTCGCCCACCTCGGCCAGCACCGCGTCGCCGACGTCGTGCCCGCGCATGTCGTTGACGTTCTTGAAGCCGTCCAGGTCGAGGCTGACCAGGGTGCGGTTCGTCGTCGACCGCTCGCGCAGCGCCCGGACCAGGCCACGGCGGTTGGCGAGCCCGGTCAGCGGGTCGGTGTGCGCGAGCTCGCGGAAGTGCGCCTCCCGGTGCCGCAGCTGCAGCGTGTAGTTGCGCACGTCGCCCAGCGCGAGATACTGCCGGCTGACCAGCGCGAATCCCTCCACGCTGACGCCGAGGAAGCCGAATCCGGTGAACTCGCCACCGGCCAGGATGTGGTACGTCCCAGCGATGATCATGGCGGCCATCGGGACGAACGCGTACCCGGAGCCGCGCTGGATGATGTCCCCGGTGACCGTGACCGGGCGGTCGGCGATCTTCACCGCGTGGGCGACCACGAGCAGCCCGGCCGGCAGCAGCAACGCGCCGACCAGCACGACGTCCGCTTTGCCCTGGCAGATGCCGCTGGACAGAGCGGTGGCCGCCAGCGCGACGACGGTCACCCCGGCGGCGACCCGGACCGTGACGTGCCGGGGCCGGTGCGCGTGCATGGCGAGCATCGCGGTCAGCCCGACGGCGATGGCGACGACCCCGGCCGGGAGCAGGATCGACAGGCACTGCACGGGGGTACGGCCGCCGAGGATCCGGGTCGGCTCGGCGACGAGCACCCAGCCGACGAACCACAGGGCCGCGGCGATGATCAGCCCGTCGAGCAGGTGACGCAGCCCGGCGCGGCGGTTCTCCGCGGCGCCCGGCAGCATCAGCGTCCCGATCAGCAGGGTGAACGTGCCCAGCGCCGTCGCGGCGGCGACCGCCTGGCCGAGGGTGCGGCTGGAACCGTACGAGATCGCGCTCAGCGCCCCGGCCAGCGCGGCCGCGGTCGCGACAGCGGCGCCGGCGGCGAGCAGGAGGTGGGCCCGGCGGGCGGCACCGGTGTGTCTGCGCCCCGAATTGGCCAGCAGAGCGACGGCCGGGACCGCGACCACGAGGCTCGCCAGCCCGGCCAGCTCCACGCCGGACGGTGAGTGCACGGGAACACTCTGCCGCATTCGGATCTTTTAATCGAGAGTTGGGGTGTCCCGACCTATGGACTTAGTGGCGCCTGACACGGAGCCGGTCCTTACCGGCGGTGGCAGTATGGGCTCATGCCTGAGCTGCGTTCCCGGACCTCTACACACGGTCGGACGATGGCCGGCGCCCGCGCCCTCTGGCGCGCCACCGGCATGACCGACGACGACTTCGGCAAGCCCATTGTGGCGATTGCCAACAGTTTCACCCAGTTCGTGCCGGGTCACGTCCACCTCAAGGATCTCGGTGGCCTCGTCGCCGACTCCATCTTCGAGGCGGGCGGGATCGGCCGCGAGTTCAACACGATCGCGGTCGACGACGGCATCGCCATGGGCCACGGCGGCATGCTCTACTCGCTGCCCAGCCGCGAGCTGATCGCCGACGCGGTCGAATACATGGTCAACGCGCACTGCGCCGACGCCCTGGTCTGCATCTCGAACTGCGACAAGATCACTCCCGGCATGCTGATCGCCGCGCTTCGGCTCAACATCCCGACGGTCTTCGTCTCCGGCGGCCCGATGGAGGCCGGCAAGACGGTCGCCATCGAGGGCGTCGTGCACGAGAAGCTCGACCTCGTCGACGCCATGTCGGCCAGCGCCAACGAGAACGTCACCGACGAGCAGCTCGACACGATCGAGCGCTCGGCGTGCCCGACCTGCGGCTCGTGTTCCGGCATGTTCACCGCCAACTCGATGAACTGCCTCACCGAGGCGATCGGCCTGGCGCTGCCCGGCAACGGCTCGACGCTGGCCACCCATGCCTCCCGCAAGGCGCTCTTCGAGAAGGCCGGCGCGCTGATCGTCGACATCGCGAAGCAGTATTACGAGAACGACGACGAGAGCGTCCTGCCGCGCAGCATCGCCAACCGCGACGCCTTCGAGAACGCCGTCGCCCTGGACGTCGCGATGGGCGGCTCCACCAACACGGTGCTCCACCTGCTGGCCGCGGCCCGCGAGGCCGAGCTCGACTTCAGCGTCGCCGACATCGACGCCATCTCCCGCCGCGTGCCCTGCCTGGCCAAGGTCGCCCCCAACAGCCCGAAGTACCACATGGAGGACGTCCACCGCGCCGGCGGCATCCCCGCCCTGCTCGGCGAGCTCAACCGCGGCGGCGCCCTCAAGACCAACGTGCGCTCGGTCCACTCCCCCGACCTCACCTCGTGGCTCAACGACTGGGACATCCGCAGCGGCCAGCCCACCGACCAGGCGCTGGAGCTCTTCCACGCGGCGCCCGGCGGAGTCCGCACGGTGCTCCCGTTCAGCACCGAGAACAGGTGGGCCAAGCTCGACACCGACGCCGAGGCAGGCTGCATCCGCTCGGTCGAGCACGCCTACACCGCTGACGGCGGCCTGGCGATCCTCTTCGGCAACCTCGCCCCCGACGGCTGCGTGGTCAAGACCGCCGGCGTCGACGAGACCCTGTGGAAATTCACCGGCCCCGCCCGCGTCTTCGAGAGCCAGGACGACGCGGTCACCGGAATCCTCGGCAAACAGGTCGTGGCCGGCGACGTCGTGGTCATCCGCTACGAGGGCCCCCGCGGCGGCCCCGGCATGCAGGAAATGCTCTACCCCACGAGCTTCCTCAAGGGCCGTGGCCTCGGCAAAGCCTGCGCCCTGATCACCGACGGCCGCTTCTCCGGCGGCACCAGCGGCCTCTCCATCGGCCACGTCTCCCCCGAAGCAGCCTCAGGCGGCCTGATCGCCCTGGTCGAAACCGGCGACGAGATCACCATCGACATCCCCGGCCGCACCATCTCCCTCAACGTCACCGACGAAGACCTCGCCCAGCGTCGCCACGAGCAGGAACGCCGCCCCAAGCCCTACACCCCGGCCGACCGCACCCGCCCGGTCTCCGCAGCCCTGCGCGCCTACGCCTCCATGGCCACCAGCGCCAGCGACGGCGCCTACCGCAAGGTCCCCGAATAAACCCAGCTGGTCAGTGCCGGTGGCCGTCAGCCACTTTCGCAACGATCTGCTTCACATCGCTGTAATTACGCCCGACAGCGCGCAACAACCGCACCACCAACCGGCCGAGTCACTCGCGGATCTTCGTGCGTGGCCCGGCCGGTCGCGCATCCGCCGGGACCTCCCCGCCACTCACCCGCACCTCCCCGCCATCCCCCAGCGGCCGCCCATCCTCGCCCCACCCCAGCCCGCCGCCATCCCCCAGCCCCCGCTTCCTACCAGCCCACCCCGGCGCGCCGCCGTCCCCCGGCCCCCGCTTCTTGCCGGCCCGCCGCGCCGCCCGCGTCTCCAGAGCTCGCCGTAGGCGTTCCCGCAGGCCACGCCCGTGAACCCGCCACAACCCGGCCACCGCGAGCACCACAGAAACAACCCCGGCAAGCCACCACCCCGCGACCGGCCACACCGCCACCCCCACGGCCGGCTCCGACCGCACCACAGCCTGCCCCGCGACGTCGATGCCACTGACCCCCTCGGGCACCTCCATCAACGAGCGCTCCGCGACCTCCCCACGGACCAGCCCGACCACCCGAACCCGGGCACCCTCCGCCGCCCCCGTCCCGGACGGCACCCTGCCCGGCCCGGAGACCAGCGGCGCCGCCCCGGAGGACGCCGGGGCTGGTTCGTAGGCGACAGCGACCAGCGTCCCGTCAGGCCGCCACCCCAGAGCCCGCCCAGCGCCGGCGTGACGCAACACGGCCAGAGCCGGAGCCGGATCCACCGACCCGTCGGACGCCCGTAATGTCCGGAACTGCCACCCATCCCCCACAGCGGCGCCGACCAGCAGCGATGCGCCGTCCGGCGTCCATGCGCCCTTCCCGGCGAGCACCATCCCCGCCGGCACAGCGAACCCGGACTCCTGAGCGCCATCGGTGCCGGCGATCACCATCCGCTGCCCGACCTGGTACGCCAGCCGATCGCCGGCCCGGGTGAACGCGACCGGCCCGTCCCATTCCGCGGGCACCGTCCCCACCGTCCGGGCCTGACCGCTGCCCGGTTCAAGGAGTCGCAGCTCGGCGCCGCGGGCAACGGCGAGCAGCGTGCCGTCGGCGGACCAACCCCGGGGCGCGCCGCCCCCGCTGCCGTCAGGGAACACCCGCGTCGAGGTGCCGTCGACCGCCCGGATGACGAGGGCGCCGAGCACCCGGTAAGCGACGCGGGTGCCGTCCGGCGACAGCAGCACTCCCTCACCGGGCGGCCCGGTGAGCGACAGCCGCCGGTACGAGTCGCCGACGACGCCTACGGTGTCGTCGATGTCGATCAGCACCGAGGCCGATCGCAGCGGCGCCTGCTCCAGGCTGGGCGTCCACGGGTAGGGCGTGGAGATCCGCCGCGGCAGAGCGAGTTGCCCACCGCCGCTGAGCCCGTTCCCCGGAGCGATCAGCCCTACCGCCAGCCCGGCGAGGCCCGCGGCGAGCACGATGAGAATCGATTTGCGCACGTCAGGAAGTATGCGGCGGGTCATTACTTGCCGTAGTGCAACGATCAGGCAATACTTGCCCCGGCCCGCAGCCTCGTTACGCTGCGTAGGTGGCCGTTCGGGAGGTGGATGTGGTCGGGGTCGAACTCGGGTGGGCGGCGACGCTGCATCGGCTCTGGAGCTCGGTCACCGTGATCACCGCGCGTGATCAACTGGCCGATCTGGTGTTACCCCCGCTGCTCAGCGAGCCGGGGGTGCTCGCCGTGTGGGGGCTGCGGCACGATCTGGCCGGCGGCATCTCGGCGTACCGATGGGCTGGTCTGCCGTTGCGGCAGGAAGATCGCGCCGGGGCGGAGAAGATCGCCGCCCTGGGGCTGCCGGTGGTTTCCATCGGTCCGGAGCTGGAGCGGCTGCGGGCCGACGGCGCGCGCCACGTGCTCTCCGCCCGGCTCGACGTTCCCGGCACGGAAGCCGGCAGCATGCTCGTGGTGGTCGGTGCCGATGCCGACGTGCCCCGGTTGCGGGCCTGCCTGGCGCAGATCGTCGACGTGACGCGGGAGGCGATCCGCCGGCTGCTGGCCGGGCGCGCCGAGGACGAGCAGCAGATGCGTGACGCGCTGCTCGCGGAGGCGTCGCTGCAGATGGACGCGGTGCTGGACACCACGCAGACCATGCATCGGGCGGCCCGGATGGCGGTGCCGGCCATCGCGGAGGGCTGTCTCGTCTACGTCCTCGACGAGGGCAAGCTCGTGCTGCGCAGCGCCGTGCACGTCGACATGCGCCGCCTCGACACCGCGCTGGCGAACCCCGCGTACGCCGCCTGTCTTGCCACCATGGCGAGCAAGGCCGTGACGGGCAACGCCGAACGGGTGCACTCGGACGTCACCGACACCACCGGCACCCGGACCATTCACCCGCAGGTCCTTCGCGCCCGCGGGCGGGTGCTCGGCGTGCTGCTCTTCCTCTTCGACCGCGGTGACGACCGGATCCCGCCGCCGGACTTCCTGCGCGACCTCGCCTACCGGGCGGCGCTGGCCATCGACAACGGCGAGCTCTACGAGCAGCGGCGGCGCGACGTGGTGACCATGCAGCAGCATCTGCTCCCCAGCCGGCTGCCGGTCGTGCCGGGCATCGCGATCGCCGCCTCGTATGCGGTCGGTGACCGGGTCACCGAGGTGGGCGGCGACTTCTACGACGTGGTGACGCGTACCGACGGTGTGGTTGCGGCCCTGGTCGGTGATGTTTGCGGGCGTGGCCCCGAGGCCGCGGCGCTGACCGGCATGGCCCGGCACACCCTGGGCACGCTGCTGACCGAGGGCGTCTCGCCCGCGCGGGCGCTCGGGCGGCTCAACACCGGCCTGCGCCGCGACGGCTCCTGGCGGTTCGTCACGGCCGGGGTCGCCATGCTGCGCCCGGCCGCGAAAGGCCTCGCCGTGCAGTGGAATTCCGCCGGTCACCCCGCCCCGATCGTGCTGCGCCGCGGCCGTTCCGCGCAGGCGGCCCGGGGCGGTGGCATCCCGCTCGGGGTGCTCCCGCAGGCCACCATCGGACGGTCCAGGCTGCTGCTCGCCCCGGGCGACGCCCTGCTGATGTTCACCGACGGGCTGACCGAGGCCCGCGACACCGACGGCGTCATGTTCGACCATGAAGCCCTGTGGCAGGCTCTCGACCGGCTCCGCGACGCCCCCGTCGAGACGCTCGTCCTTGAGTTGAGCCAGGCCTCCGCCATTTTCGGCGGCGCGGTGGCCGACGACATCGCCGTGCTGGCCGTACGCGCTGAGGAGTATCACGATGGGTGAACCCGACCGGGACCTGGTGCTGGTCGTCGAGGACTCGGACGAGGACGTCGAGGCGATCGGCCGGGCCATCGGCCGCTCCCACCCCCAGGTGAGACTGGAATTCCTGCGCTCCGGCGCCGAGGTCATGCCCCGGTTGACCGCCGCCGGCGCAACCCTGCCCGGCATGGTCCTGCTCGACCTGAACATGCCCGGCGAGGGCGGACTCGACGTGATCAAACGGGTCCGGGCAGAACCCGCCGTGAGCGCCCTGACCCTCGTCGTGTTCACGTCATCGGAGGACCAGGCCGAGGCGGATGCCTGCTACGCGGCCGGCGCGGACAGCTACATCTTCAAGCCGATCAACTTCGCACTGTTCCGTACGGTCCTGCACCAGACGCTGGACTACTGGCGCTCCCGCGGTTGACAGCGGATCAGGCGCCGAGGACCGGTGCCCCGATGCTGTTCGGCAGGCCGAGGCCGGGCAGCGTCCTGTTCTCCTGACGGATGGTCAGCCCCTCGGGCCACGCCACACTCGCCGCGGCCGCGGTGCCCTGCAGCCGGACCCGCAGCGCCGCCGGCTGCCACATGTGCTCCTCCTCGGGCAGCAGCCGCACGCGGATCGTCGAGTGCGCCGACTCACCGCGCGCCAGTGTCAGCGTCGTCGCGGTCCCGGTGCCGGGCAGGTTGACGGTCTGCTTCCAGCCACCGGTCGTCGGGCCCGTCAGTGCGACCACCGGGTTGCCCGAGAGGGTGCACGTGGCGGACTTGTTCGTGTAGGTGAGCCGCACGTTCTCGAAGAACTCGCCGCCCTTCTCGAACATCTCCTCGTCGGTGGCCGTCGTCGACAGGTTCTCGATGGCGCAGGGCCCCAGCGTCGCAGCTTCGGCCTTCGCGGGGTTGTGCAGCGCAAGCGCACTGCCGGCCACCGCGGACACAACCGCCACCGCGGTCACAACCAGCACTCGTACGCGCATCGTTCTGTTCCCCTCGACCGGCTGGACCACCAAGGCCCGGCTCCTGAGAAGAAATCTAGAGACTCACCGCCCCCCGGAAATCACGGTTTCGTGCCACCCCCGGAGGCGCTACGGTCCAGGCGTTGACCCGGGACTCGAAGGAGATCGAATCATGAGGCAGATCGCGACGCCGGCCCCCGTTTCGATCCAGCCTGGAGGATTCCCCTGTTCCACATCGACCCGTTTCCCGAGGATGTAACAGCTACCCCGCCGGCCGCCGTCGGCGCGTACCTGTGGCATGAGGTCAAACCCCTGCGCGGCGTGATCGCAGCCAGTGTTGTGCTCGCGGCGATCAGTGCCGGCATCGAGGTCTGGCTGATCGCGTACGCAGGCCTCCTCGTCGATCTGCTCGGCGCGACCGACCCCGGCAGCCTGTGGCGCGACCACGGCCGGGAGCTGCTCGGCGCCGCGGCGCTGGTCCTGATCGCCCGGCCACTGGTCCACCTGGTCCGGGAGGCGATCGACGACCTCGTCCTCAAGCCGAACGCGCTGACCCGGGCAACGTGGCGCGCCCACCGGTACGTCTCGTTGCAACCGGTCGGCTGGTTCCGCCGGGATCTGGCCGGACGGACCGCCACCTGGGTACGTGATTCCTCGCTACCGGCGCGCGTCCGCCACGCACCAGGAGGCGAATTCCGCGCTGACCGGGCTGCTCGTCGACTCGTATGCGAACGCCGACACGCTGGCGCTGCTCGCCGACCGGGACGCCGAGGAACGCACCGACCGCCGGGTGTTCGCTGACGCACGGCGGGCTCATCTCGGCGTACAGCGGCTGGAAGTGACCATGAACGGCGCCATGACCGCGCTCAGCGGGATTCTCCTCGTGGGTCTCGTCGGGTACGGCATCGTGCTGTGGCGTTCCGGCGCCGCCCCGATCGGCCTGGTCGCCGCCGCGCTCGCGCTCAGCTTCCGGATCACCTCGCTCGCGGAGTGGCTGCTGGACGCCGTGTCGGCATTGTTCGGCTCGATCGGTGCGCTGCGCCGCGCACTCGTCACGATCGCCCAGCCGCTCGCCGTCGCGGACCGCCCGGACGCCAAGGAGCTGGCAGTGTCCGGCGGCTCGATCACGTTCACGGCGGTCAGCCACCATTACGGTCGCGGCGCCGGCGGTCTCGACCGGCTGTCCCTGCGGATCGGGCCGGGCGAGCGGGTCGGTCTGGTCGGTCGCTCCGGGGCGGGAAAGTCCACTCTGGTCAACCTGTTGCTGCGCTTCTACGACGCGGAGGCGGGCACGATCGAGATCGATAGGCAGAACATCACCGGGGTCACCCAACAGAGCCTGCGCCGCCGCATCGCCATGGTCAGTCAGGAGGCGACGCTGCTGCACCGCTCGATCCGGGACAACATCGGCTCCGGCGACGACGCGACCATCGCGGCCGCCGCCCGCTCGGCAGCAGCCGACGACTTCATCACCGACCTTGACCACGGGTACGCAACCCAGGTCGGCGAACGCGGCGTACGGCTCTCCGGCGGCCAGCGGCAACGGATAGCACTCGCCCGGGCCCTGCACCGCGACGCCCCGATCCTGGTCCTGGACGAAGCGACATCAGCGCTCGACTCCGAGGCCGAGGCGGTGATCCAGGAATCGCTGGACCGCGTGATGGCGGGCCGGACGGTCCTCGCGGTCGCGCACCGGCTCTCCACGATCGCGCGGATGGACCGCATCGTCGTGCTGGACGCGGGCCGGATCGTCGCGCAGGGCACCCATAGGGAGCTGCTCGATCAGGGTGGCCTCTACGCGACGCTGTGGGCCCGCCAGTCCGGCGGTTTCCTAGACGCCGGAGCGCAGGGGCTTTGAGCAGAGCACGTCGGGGTAGGGGAGGTAGCCGAGGGCACGCCAGAACCGCAGGCCGGCCTCGTTGTCGGGCATGACCAGGAGGTTGACCCGGGGGCAGCCGATGCGCTCGAAGCGGTCCTCGAGCTCCTTCACCAGCTGACTCGCGATGCCCTTGCGGCGGTGTCCGGGGTGGACGGCCAGCCGGAGGATCCAGCCCCGGCGGCCGTCGTAGGTGCCGAGCACGACCCCGGCCACCTCGTCATCGGACGCTGCCACCAGGAAGAGCTCGGGGTCTCGGGTCAGTTTGGCCTCGAGCTCGGGGCGGGTCACGACGTCGCGGCCCGTGGCTTCCCACACCGCCGTCACCGCATCGAAGTCGGTCCATTCAAATTGACGTACGTTGATCACGTCGGCAATTCTGTCAGCATGGCGCGCATCGCATACAACCCCACGGATGCCCAGGCTTGCCGTCGAGCCGTCGGCCGCGATGCGGGACCTGTCGGTGTTCCGGCCGGTCCTGGCCGGTGAGGCCGCCGCGATCCCGCTACCGGATTCCAGTGTGGACGCGGTGTGGATCTCCACCGTGATCCACCACGTGCCTGACCTGGCCGCGGCCGCCGCCGAGCTGCGCCGGGTGCTGCGGCCCGGCGCTGTGGTGCTGATCCGGTCGGCGTTCGCGGGCCGGCCCGAGGGGATCACGCAGTTCCGGTACTTCACCGAGGCTGTGCGGGTGCTGGACACCTACCCCAGCGTCGCCGACATCGAGCAAGCGTTCACGGGGTTCCGTACCGTCAAACTCTCCAAGGTCCCGCAGCACACCGCGTCCTCGCTGCAGGAGATCGTCGCGACGCTACGCCGCGAGGCGCACACCCCACTTCAACTGATCACCGACGAGGAGTACGCCGCCGGCCTCGAACGCCTGCGCACAGCGGCCGAGACCGCGACCGGCCCGGTCATCGACCACCTGGACCTGCTCGTCATGCGTACTGACCCGGCTGGTAGCCACCCGCCGGCTGCCGGGTGATGACGTTCATCCGGTTGAACGCGTTGATCAGGGCGATCGTGGCGACGAGGGCCATCAGCTGCTCCTCGTCGTAGTGCTTGGCGGCGTTCGCCCACACGTCGTCGGTGACGCCGGCACTGTCGGCGATCCGGGTGCCCTGCTCGGCGAGTTCCAGGGCGGCCCGCTCGGCCTCCGTGAAGACCGTCGCCTCCCGCCAGGCCCCGACCAGGTTCAGCCGCACCGAGGTCTCACCCGCCGCCGCGGCGTCCTTGGTGTGCATGTCGAGGCACCACCCACAGCCGTTGATCTGGCTGGCCCGGATCTTCACGAGCTCCTGCGTCGCCGCCGGCAGCGTCGAGCCGACCAGCACCTTGTTCGCCGAGACGAAGTACTTCACGATCTTCGGAGCGAGTTCCGTGCCGAACGCGTCGATCCGAGCCTGCATGACGATCTCCTTCGTGGCCGATGCCTGTTTCTCCTACGACGAGCGGGCCATCAGGGACGTAACATCGCGATCCGCGACGGGTCCGTGGTCGACACGATCTCGACGATCCGGCCGTCGACCACGGTGCACGCCAGCACCCCCAGCACCTTCCCCTTGCGGCTCACCGACACGACCCCGGGACGGCCGTCGACCAGGACCCGGCGGGAGGTCGCGGTGGCCCGGGCCCCCCGCAGGGCACGACCGGCCACCTCCTCGGCTCCACGCATCGAGATCGTCCGGCGCGCGGTGTACGACCGCCAGGTCACCCCGGGATCCAGCATCCGCACCATTGCCTCGAAATCCCCGCCCCGGGCAGCCGCGAGAAACGCATCGACCACGGCACGCTGCTGCCGCGGCTCCCCCGCGGGACCATGCGGGTCCTGCACCTTGCGCCGGGCCCTGCTGGCCAGCATCTTCGTGGCATCGGTCGACCTGCCGAGAACCGTTGCGATCTCGTCGAACGGCACCGCGAACATGTCGTGCAACACGAACGCCAGCCGCTCGGCCGGGCTGAGCGTGTCGAGCACCACCAACAGCGCCAGCCCCACCGACTCGGCGAGCACCGACTCCTCCTCGGGATCCGCGCCGCGATCCTCGGTCACCACGAACTCGGGCAGCCGGTCCTCGTACGAAACCTCGGGTCTGGCCTTCCGCGACCGCAGCATGTCGATGCAGATCCGCCCGACAACGGTCGTCAGCCACCCGGCCAGATTGTCGACGCCGTCCGCGTCCTGCCGAGCCAGCCGCAGCCACGCCTCCTGCACCGCGTCCTCGGCGTCCACCCGAGACCCGAGCACCCGGTATGCGACCCCGACCAGCCGCTCCCGCTGCAGTTCAAAAGCCTCCGCCAGCTCCGAGGCCGTCCCGGTCATGTCGCCACCTTCCCCGAGCGAACTCCGTCACGAAACCTGACGAGCCGGCCGCGGCAAAGGTGACAGATAGCGTGTCGGGGTGATGCTTGAGCTGCGGACCCGGTTCGAGGTTGATGACGTTGTGCTGAGCGCCCTGCACGCGCGGGCCTTCGGGAAGGAGCCGGGCCGGATCACGGGATGGGCGCGGCAACTGGAACGGCATGCGCTCACGTGGGTCGGCGCTTTCGACGGCGGGGAGCTGGCCGGGTTCATCCAGGTCTGCTGGGACGGCGGGGTCCACGCGTTCCTGCTCGACACCGCGGTCGACCCCGGCCGGCAGCATCAGGGCATCGGGGCAGCGCTGGTCGCGAGGGCCGCGGAGGAGGCGCGCGCAGCGGGGTGTGAATGGCTGCACGTCGACTACGAGCCCCACCTCGAGCATTTCTACCTGGAGCGGTGCGGCTTCACGCCGACAGCGGCGGGGCTTCTCCGGCTCGCCTAGACGTCATTCATATCCGCGCGGTATCGATCAGGAGGGAGCCGGTCTTTCTGTTCCCGGCGCGACGGACGTTGACTGGATTCATGGTTGAGCAGACGCTTTCCAGGTTCGCCGACGGGTTCGTGTTCACGCCGCGCTCACCGGTTCTGCACCTGCCGTCCGAGGCGGGACTCGAGTACGAGGACGTGACGTTCGCGGCCCGGGACGGCGTACCCCTCGAAGGGTGGTTCATCCCCGCGCCGGGCGCCGACAGGCTGATCATCGCGAACCATCCGATGGGCTTCACCCGCTCCGGGATGCCGACGCACCTGGAGCCGTGGCACTCGGCGTGGGCGGCGAGCGGCAACGGTTTCGAGGTCGACTTCATCCCGGACTACCGGATCCTGCACGACGCCGGGTACGCGGTGCTCGCCTACGACCTGCGCAATCACGGACTCAGCGGCGCGGCCCACGGCGGCGTGGTGTCCGGGGGCATCCTCGAGGCGCGGGACGTGGCCGGGGCGCTGGCGTACGCGCGGCACCGCCCTGACACCCGGGACATGACGATCGGATTGTTCAGCCGGTGCATGGGGGCGAGTTCCACATTCGCGGCGATGGCGCAGTTCCCCGAGGTGTTCGACGGGGTGTCCGCACTGGTCGCGCCGCAGCCGGTGACCGCGAGCGTCATCATGGGCCGGCGGCTGGCCGCGCTGGAGCTCGGCGAGCACTTCGGGCGGCTCGAGGAGCTCGTCGTCGAGAGGGCCGGAGCGGGCCTCGGCATCGCCCGGCGCGTACCCGTGGAATGGGCCCGGCACGTCCGCGTCCCGACCTTCCTCTATCAGGTACGCGACGACGTGCTGACCGACCCGTCGGACGTCCAGGCCATGTACGACGCGATCCCCCTCACCGACAAGAAGCTGCAGTGGATCGAGGGCAGCACCGCGCGCTGGGACGGCTACGTTGAATTCCAGCGCCGCCCCGATCCCATGCTCGACTGGTTCAGGAGCCACGAATGACCTATTCACTGACCGGCAAGGTCGTCATCGTCACCGGGGCATCGTCGGGGATCGGCGAGGCCACCGCCCGGCTGCTGCACGACGCCGGTGCCCATCCGGTGCTGGCCGCCCGCCGGACCGATCGCCTCGAGGCACTGAGCAAGGAGCTGGGCGGCGCCCTCGCGGTGACGACCGATGTCACCGACCCGGCCCAGGTGCACGCGCTGGCGACCGCCGCAGCCGATCGGCACGGCCACGTGGACGCGCTGGTCAACAACGCCGGTGCGGGCTACCACCGGCGGATCGAGGAGATCGACCCGGCGGAATACCTCGGCCTGCTCAACCTGAACGTCGTGAGCGTGGTCAACGGCATCCAGGCCGTCCTGCCGCATCTGCGCGCGGCCGGGGGCGGGCGGATCGTCAACGTCAGCTCGGGCAGCACCCGCGCGGTCACTCCGGGCGTCGGGAGCTACGCCGCGACCAAATGCGCGGTCAACATGCTCAGCGACGTGGCCCGCCTCGAGCTCGCCGACGACAACATCCAGGTGACGCTGCTGCTGCCGTCGATCACCGCGACCGAGTTCGGCGGTGGCATGTTCCAGGACCGCACGGTGGTCCGGCCGGGCGGCCTGGTCCCGCAGTCCTCTGAGTACGTCGGCCGCGTCATCCTCCGCGCCCTGCGCACGGGCGAGGCCCGCATCGACATTCCCCATGGCCCGGAGCAGCCCGATTTCCCGGACGTCAACTAGGAAAAGTTGCCCGCATCGTCGTGCCGCCACCGGGGGCGTCCTCGGCCCAGACCTGGCCGCCGTGGCGTTCGACGATGCGGCGCACGATGGCCAGGCCCGCTCCGGAGCCGTCGTGGGGTGCGGATTTGGGGTGCAGGCGGCGGAACAGCTGGAAGGCCTGTTCGCGCAGGTGGGGCGGCATGCCGACGCCGTTGTCGCGGACGTTGAGAGTGCCGGCCGGCCCCGCGAAGACGCTCACCCCGCGCGGGCCGGTCGGGTGGGCGTACTTCGCGGCGTTGACCAGGAGGTTGACCAGGATCTCTTCGAAGAGCACCGGGTCCGCGGCGAGCGTGGCCGACGGGTCGGGCAGCTCCACCTCGACCTCGGCTGCTTCCAGACGCGGGCCGGCCACCTCCAGGGCGCGCAGGGTCGCCGCGCGCAGGTTGACCGGTTCGCGGCGCAGGTCGGTGCGTCCGAGGCGGGAGTAGTAGAGCAGGGCGTTGAGCAGCTCGTCCATGCGTACGGCGAGGCGCTGGATCGATTCGAGGCGCTGCGTGGTCTGCGGGTCCAGGGTGTCGGCGGCGTCCTCCGCGATGAACGTCGCGGTGTTCGCAATGCCGCGCAACGGCTCTTTGAGGTCGTGCGCGGCGGCGTGGGCGAACGAGTCCAGGTCGACGTTGCTGCGGGTCAGCTCGGCGTTGAGGGCGGCCAGCTGGCGGGCGTGCGCCACCGCGATCTCCATGATCGCGCGGCCCAGTTCGGCAACCATGGCAAGGTCGGTCGGCGACCACGGCATGCTGCGGCCGCGCACCGAGGCGAGGAAGACGGCCGTCGAGCCGCGTGGGGTCAGCCGGGTGCCGTGCGGGCCCAGGACGACGGGTGCGCTGGGATCGATAGCCCAGCGTCTTTGCACCGTACGCTCACGGCGTACCCAGATAATGCAATCGCCTGTGGCACTGAGCGGCAGCACCAGAGCGCCGTCGAGAACGCCCGAGAACGCGGCGAGCGCGGGCACCTCCTCCGCCAGCCGATCGCTGTGCCAGAGCTGCCCGGCAGCCAGCTCCGGAAGCTCGGCGAGCAGCGCGGCGATCGCCTCCGGGCCCGGGTCGGTGCCGTGCACGATCGTGCGGCCGTTCGTGCGTACGACAACCGCCTCGTTCTCCACCACCTGCTCGAGCCCACCCGGCCCGCTCGCCCACCCGGTCGGCAGGTCCGCGGCGACACGCTCCATCAGCCGCGCGATTACCGTGCGGGACCGCTCGCGGGCGGCCGTGTCGTCGCGTTCCCGCAGCGCGGCCAGGTGCAGTGACAGCGCCACCCCGAAGAACTCGCACGCCGCCCGGAGCTGCGGGCTCAGCTGCTGCACACCCCGGCCATGACACGCGATCAGGCCCCACAACCGGCCGTTGGCCAGCAACGACACCGACATCGACGAGGTGACCCCGATGTTTCGCAGATACTCGAGATGAAACGGCGACACCGTACGCAGAACCGACAGCGACAGGTCCAACGGCTCACCGGTCCCCGGCAGGATCGGCGGCACCAGCTGCGCGGTGGCGTCCTCGACGTCCGCGATGACCCGGATCCAGTTCCGCTCGTAGAGCAGCCGGGCCTGCGGCGGGATGTCGGTCGCCGGGAACCACAGCCCCCGCCACGGCTCCCAGTCCCCCACGACCTCCTCCGCGATCACCTCACCCGGCCCGTCGGAGGACTCGAAGCGATAGGCGACCACCCTGTCGTACCCCGTGATCGCCCGGATCTCCTGAACAGCGGCCTGACACGCCTCGGTGACGGTCACGGCCCGCTGCAGCCGCACCAGCGCCGCCCGGATCGGCGCATAGAACGCCATGAACTCGTTGGCCAGCTCCCGAGCCGGCGGCTCGAACTCCAGCACCAGCATCCCGTCCGAACGATGCACGGTCACATCGAACCGGCGGGGCCCGTCGCCGCTCACCAGCTCGATCGGCATCATCGCCGTCTGCCCGGTATCCGCGTCAGCGAGCCCGGTCAGCGCCTCCACCTGCTCAGTGCTCAGCAACAACCCCACAGGCGCCCCGACGAGCGACCCCACCCCGAGCATCCCCGCGGCATTCGCACTCGCCACCACCACCCGATCCCCGGCCAGAGCAACCAGCGCACCGTACGACTGCACACCCCCGAGCCGATGAATAGGCTCCCGGACACACTCCGCCAGGTCGAACGTCGTCCCGGTCTCCAGCTCAGCAGCCGTAGCCCGATCCGAAAGCCACCCCTCACCAGTCACCAACCGACATTAGCCAGCCACGACGCCCACCGCTTGATCGGAACCCGAATGACTCACCTGGCCGTCCTGACGGAACCCGGCGTCCTCGATGCCTGGCACGCCACGAAACTCCTCGCAGAGGACAGGGGTCTGCCACCGATCAACATCGGCGACCTCTGCCATGCCGCAGTCAAGAACGGCACAGATTGGGGCCGCCGATTCGATGCCCACATGCAGGTGACCTTCGACGAAGGCCGCCTCGAACAAGACCCCCGGCTGGCAGACAAACGTCACCAGCTCCCGCAGATCCTCGCCGAACATCGGGCTCGCACAGCCCCGCTACGCGCCTTCTACCAGCTCCGCACGCTCAAGGAATCCGCCCCGCCCATGCAACTCGCCCACCGCATCCGGGACCACCTTGACCTCAGCGGCGCCTGACGCCCAGGTCCGACGCCTCCTGCGCCGGACTACACGCGTGCAGCGGGTGAGGCCGTGCTTCCTCGCGGGGTGAGGTGGGCGGACTGTTCTTCCGCGTCGGAGACCGGTTCGCCGGCGATGGCGGCCAGGAGCTGGCGGGCGGCGTGGGCTCCGTAGGCCGGGACGTCGCGGGTCAGGGCGGTCAGGGGCGGGTGGACCAGTGAGCAGAGGGGCGAGTCGTCCCAGGCCACGATGGAGAGGTCCGCGGGGACGGAGAGGCCGATCTCCTGGGCGACTGCGAGACCCGCGACCGCCATGACGTCGTTGTCATAGATGATCGCGGTGGGGCGGTCCGGGCGGGCGAGCAGGTCGCGGGTGGCGCGGCTGCCCTCCTCACCCGTGTAGTCGGAGGAGACCGTCACTGCTTCGGGCAGGCCGAGCGTCTGGCAGGCCTCGTCGAATGCGCGGGTACGCGTACGCGTGTGCAGCATTTCCGGAGGCCCACCCACCCGGGCGATCCGGCGGTGACCGAGCCCGATCAGGTGTGCCATCGCCTCCCGGATCGGGCCGGCGTCATCGGAGCGGACCTGCGTCAGGCGGCCCGTGTCACCCGGACCCCCTATGACCACCGCGGGCAGCTGCAGCTCGTCGAGGACGGGGATGCGAATGTCGTTCTCGCGCAGATCCGTGACGAGCACGCCGTCGACGCGGCGCTCACCCCACCAGCGGCGGTAGACCTCGATCTCGGTCTCCGGGTCGGGAACGACCTGCAGCATCAGCGCGTACGACCGGGCGGCCAGCACCTGCTCGAACCCGCTGATCAGGCCCATGAAGAACGGCTCGATACTGAGCATCCGCGCCGGCCGGCACAGCGTGAGCCCGATCGCCCGCGAACTGGCACCGGACAGTGCCCGCGCCGCACTGTTCGGATTGAAGCCGATCTCCCGGGCGATGGCGACGATGCGCTCCCGCGTGGCATCGGAAACACCGGGCTGCCCATTGAGCGCGTACGAGACCGCACCCTTGGACACGCCGGCACGCCGCGCGATATCGGCGATAGTGGGGCGTTTCACTGCGGGCCTCCCAAAGCACAGACTCCCACGCTACCGCGCCTGGAAAACGCCCGGATCACGAGGAGAATCGGCACGTGATTCAGATCGACGGCGTACACGTCCAGGATTCCCTGGTCGCCCTCTCCGCGGCCGGCGTACCCATCCTGCAGGTCCGCTGGCTCGAGGCCCGCGGCGCGGAAGAGGTGGTCAACGGCGCCGGGGCCGTGGTCTTCGGCCCGATCCGATCGTGGACGCTCCGAGGCAACGATCTCACCTTCGAGTACGGCGAGCGGGCGGCGACGGAACTGGGCTTCCCCACCCTGCACGAACTGCAGCTCGACGTCCCGGAGGAAGAGATCGCCCGGACCCGCGACGAACTCCTCGAAATCCTGAACGGCACCTGCTGCGTCATCGACACCCCCGGCCTCCGCTACACCGACTGAGCGCGCGCGCTTCGGGCGTGCCTATCCGCGGTGGGTTTCCAAATAGGCTTCCATGCGCTCGGCCGGGGCGGGGCGGCCGAGTTTGAAGCCCTGGCCGAAGTGGCAGCCGGCCCGGCGGGCGCGGTCGATCTGGTCGGAGGTTTCGAGGCCCTTGGCGACGATCTGGAGGCCGAGGCGGCGGCCGAGGCTGACCACGACGTCGATGACCGCGGGGGTGGTGGGGTGCGGGAGTTGCTGGCTGATGAGGGACTGGTCGAGTTTGAGGATGTCGACCGGGAGGCGGCGGAGGTGGGCCAGGGATGCCTGGCCGGCGCCGAAGTCGTCGAGGGCGGCTCGGACGCCCAGTTTTCGCAGGCCGGAGAGGGCCGCGACGATGGCGGGGACGTCTTCGGCGATCCAGGTTTCCTGGACGTCGATGACGAGGCGGTCGGGGGCGATTCCGTAGCGGGTGAGGATTTCGGCGACGTGGTCGGGGAAGCGGGCGGTGAGGAGCTCGCGGGGGGCGATGTTGACCGAGAGCCAGAAGTCGGTGTCGCCGGTTGACCAGCTTGCCAGGTGGCGGCAGGCGGCTTCGAGGACCCATTCGTCGAGTTCGGCGGCGCAGCCCACGGCACGGGCGATGGGGAGGAGTTCGGCGGGGAGGATGGTGCCGAGGGTGGGGTGGCGCCAGCGGAGGAGTGCTTCGACGCCGACCGGCTGGTCGTCGGTGAGGTTGAGGACCGGTTGGAAGACGAGGTCGAGTTCGCCGCGGTCGGGGGCGCCGAGGAGTTCTCGTTCGAGGTCCATGCGGCGGTGGAGCTGGATCTCGACGTCGGTGTCGTACCACTCGACGCGGTCCTTGCCGAGCTGGAAGGCGCGGCTGCGGGCCAGGTCGGCGTGCCGGACGACCTCGTCGGAGTCCTTGCCGCCGGAGAGTTCCGCGAGGCCGATGCTGGTGTGCAGCTCGACGATCGTGCCGGGGAGCTGGTAGGGCTCGACCACGGCGGTGACGATGCGGGTGGCCAGGGCGTACGCGAGGACTGCCCCGTCGGTGGTCAGCACCGCGAACTCGTCGCCGCCGAGCCGTGCCGGGACGTCGTCCGGGCCGATCAGCGCTCGGACGCGCCGGGCGACCTCGATGAGGACGGCGTCCCCGGTTTCGCGGCCCCGGGTGTCGTTGATCTCGGCGAGGCCGTGCAGATCGATGACGAGCAGGGTGCCCTGCTGGCCCGCGCGGCGACGGAACTCCAGGAGGTCCCGCATCAGGGCGCGGCGGTTCGCGAGGCCCGTGAGCTGATCGGTGTAGGAGAGCTTGTGCAGCGTACGTTCCAGATGTCGCCGCTCCCCGACGTCCCGCACGTGAACGACGAGCGCCGCGACCTCGGGCACGGACCGCTGATCGGCCACGGTGGACTCGGTGTCGCGCCAGACGCCGTGCCCGTCGCAGAGCCGGGCGGTGAGCAGCGCGGGCGGGCCGTCGCCGTGTTCCCCGGCGAGCAGTGCCTCGATGCCGGCCTGTGCCCCGCGAACGTCCTCGGGATGGATCAGGTCGAGGAAGGTCCGCCCGATCACCTCGGAGTCGGCGAGCCCGAACAGCCGCGCGGCCGCCGGCGACTGCCAGCGGACGGTCAGCTTGTCGTCGAGCACCAGGGTGAGGTCGGTCGCACCGGCGACC
Source organism: Winogradskya humida (assembly GCF_016862215.1). Classification (GTDB taxonomy): domain Bacteria; phylum Actinomycetota; class Actinomycetes; order Mycobacteriales; family Micromonosporaceae; genus Actinoplanes; species Actinoplanes humidus. The sequence goes on along the minus strand of NZ_BOMN01000057.1, from coordinate 31,075 downwards.
AGGGACCGGAAGTGGGCTTCCTTGGTGGCCAGCTGCCCGGTGTAGGACCGGATGTCGCTGACGACCAGCAGCTCCCGCATGGTCAGCACCGCGACCATCAGAATGCCGAGGACCACCCCGACGGTGTCGAAGTCCCCCACGAAGATGAGGTGGTAGAGCGCGGCGACCACGCCGACCCCTGCCGGGACGGCGAGCAACGGATAGCTCGACAGATACTGGTCGGGCTCGCGCGGCGTGATCCGCTCGGGCAGGTGCCGCCGCGAACCACCCTCGGCGGTCAGCGTCAGACCGGCCACGATCACCAGCCCGCACAGCGAGATTCCCCACCCGCCGATGTCGGACAGCACAAAGTTCGCGACGGTGCTGAGCGCGATCATCAGCACGATCGCTCCGGCACCACACCGCAACGCCGCCGGCCGGTGGAGCCGCGCCCGCAACACGATCACGGTGACCATCGAGATGCCGGTAGCGGCGCACAATGTGCAGGCCAGCGCGGCATACGGGGTCTCCCGCATCGTCGTGACGAGGTATGCGGCGAACCCCAGGCTGATGCCCAGCCCCAGCCCGTCGAACATCCGCCGCAACCGCACGGCGACGGTCGAGGCGGCACCGGGCAGCAGCATGGTGCCCAGCACGAAGAACGTCGCCACGCCCGCGACGCCCGCCGAGACGAACCAGTCGGCGGCGGGATCGTCGAGCGCCAGCACACCGCAGGTCACGGCCGTCAGCAACGCGGCGACCCCGATCATCCCCGCGCCCCGGCAGGCCGCGAAAACCTGCTCATCGTGATGGATGGCCAGCGCGGTGTGCCACAGCACCCCGGTCGCGAAGACCGCGGCGATGCCGACACCGACGGCCAGCGAGACGAGCACGGGCAGCACCCCGGCCATCCCGGCGACGAGCACACCGGTGGCCACGACGGGGGCGAGCAAAAACGCCACACGGGTGCTGACCCGCGAGGTGGGGCGCGCGAGGGGCGACACTGCCACGGTGGTCGGGATCCTTGAAAGCTCGAGGGGCTTACGGGCGCTTGAGGGAAGGCTCCCACTGCGGGTAACGACCATCCCCCGGACAGGTTACGTGCGGCACAACCCCCTTCGCACTCGCGGAACGTCTGTTATGGACAAGCCGATCATCCTGCTTTTCTCGGTACGCCCTCCGCGCGGCCCACCTGACCAGGCGTTGCACCCGGCAGCCCGCAGCAGGCAGCCCGCAGCCCTCAGACCTCAGCGCTCAGCCGCCGGCGACCGAGGGCAGCACCTGGATCTCGGCCGCGGCGGGCACCGGGGTGTCCAGCCCACCCGACCGCCGGCAGTCCTCACCGTCCACATAGACGTTCACATACCGCCGGAGCACGCCGGTCTCGTCACGCAACCGGCGCTCCAGCCGCGGCCACCGCTGCCCGATCTCGTCCAGCACCGCCCGCAGCGACCCGTCCGCCCCGACGATCAGCCGTCCCTCGCCCCCGGCCTCGGCCCGCAGCGCACCCGGAACCAGCACAACCGGCATCAGTGACCCCCTTCCGACGTCATGAGATCACCGCGCGCACGCAGAGCACATCCGGCAGGTGGGCGGCCACGGTGGACCAGGTCTCGCCCTCGTCGCGGCTCGCGTAGACCTCGCCGGCGCGGCTGCCGAAGTAGACCCCGGCCGTCGTCGCGTTGTCGGTGCACATGGCGTCGCGCAGCACCACCGGGTAATACGGGTCGTCGGGGAGGCCTTGGTGCTGGGGTTGCCAGGTGTCGCCGGCGTCGGTGGAGCGGAAGACCCGGCAGCGCAGGTCGACCGGCTCGCGTCGGCCATCGCTGACCAGGGGGAAGCTCCAGATCGTGCCGCCGCGGGCCGGATGGGTGACCATGGTGAAGCCGAAGTCGGCGGGCAGCGTGGCGGCGATGGACTGCCACGAGTCACCGCCGTCCGTGGTGCGGTAGACGCCGTGGTGGTTCTGCGCGTAGTAGCTGTCCGGGTCGGCGGCGTCACGGGCGACCTTGTGCACGCACTGGCCGAACTCGGGCCACGGGTCGGGCAGGAAGTAGGCCTTGATGCCCCGGTTGGCGGGCGCCCAGGTCTCGCCGCCGTCCGAGGTGCGGTAGACCCCGCCCGTGGACATCGCGACCAGGACCTTCCGGGCGTCGTCGGGGTGCGGGAGGATCGTGTGGATCGCCTGGCCGCCGAAGCCGGCTCCCCAGTCGGGCCGGTGCGGGTGGTCCCACAGCCCCCGGACCAGCTCGTAGGTGAGCCCGCCATCCGTGGAGCGCCACAGCGCCGAGGGCTGGGTGCCCGCCCACACGACGGGCCCGGCAGGGGTGATCTGCCACACGCGCTCGACCGCCACGCCCGTGTCAGTCGGGAAGGCCAGCGGCGCGTGATCGGGCTCCTGCCAGGTCGCGCCGTAGTCGTCGCTGACGGTCACCGTCGGGCCGAAGTGGGAGCTGTCGATGCCGGCCAGGAGGCGCGGCACGGGTCTGCTGGTGTCGAAGGCCACGGCGTAGACAGCCGTGCCCGGGAAATGCGCGGAGCTGAGTCGCCAGCTCCGCCGGTCGTCGTCGCTGGAGGCCAGGAACAGGCCCTTGCGGGTGCCGATGGCGAGCGTCGCGGTCATGGCTCGGAGTATCCGCCCGGGGTCCGACAAAAATCCGGCTGATACCCGATGGGAGGATGGGGAACGTGAGCAGCAAGAAGCCCGTTTTCCGCGTACGCCGATCCGGCGCCCTGGTCCTCGCCGCCTTCATCGCGTTCGTCAGTGCCGTGCCGTTCGCCGGGGGCAGGTGGGTGCTGGCGCCGTTACTGCTGATCCCGCTTCTCGTGCTGATCTGGGCGTTCCGGGCCGGCACCGATGTCACCACCGAGGGGCTGCGGGTGCGGGCGCTCTTCGGCAGCACCGAGGTGCCCTGGTCACGCGTCGCCGAGCTCGGGCCCGACAAGCGCGGCCGGATCTCAGCGCTGCTCACCGACGGTAAGGTCCTGGCGCTGACCGGGGTCACCGAAGGTAACCTCTCCGAGGTCCTGGCGGCGGGTGGCCAGGAGCTGACGGGCGGCCAGGAACTGAACGCCGAGAACCAGGAAGTCAGTAGCCCCCCGACACCTGATTGATCAACGGCTCCCCGGCAGCGAAGCGGCGCACCTGATCGCCGGCCAGCGCATAAGCCCTCGGCAGCAGCCCGACCACCGAGCCGCCGGTGTGCGGCGTGATGAAGACGTTCGGCAGCTGCCAGAGCGGGTGGCCCTCGGGCAGCGGCTCCGGGTCGGTCACGTCGAGCGCGGCGGAGATGCGGCCCGTGGCGACCTCGGTGAGCAGGGCGGCGGTGTCGGCGACCGGGCCCCGGGCGGCGTTGATCAGCAGCGCCCCGTCGGCCATCGCGGCCAGGAACGCGGCGTCGACCATGCCCCGGGTCTGCTCGGTCAGCGGCACCAGGAGCACCACGACCTCGGCGTCCGGGAGCAGGGCGGGCAGCTCGTCGACGCTGTGCACACCCTCGGCGGGCCGCGCTGTCCGGGCGACGCGGGTGATCGTCACGCCGAACGGCGCCAGGTGCTCCTCGACGGCCCGGCCGATGGACCCCGCGCCGACGATCAGGACCCGTTTGCCGGTGAGTTCGCGCGTCGGGGTGAAGGAGCTGAATGACCACTCTTCGCGCTGCTGTGCTCGTACAAAATCAGGGAATTGACGCAGAGCAGCGATCGCTGCACCGACCACCCACTCAGCGACGGGTTTGTCATGCACGCCGCGGGCATCGCACAGTGTTACTCCCGGGGGCACCTGCCCGACCCAGGCGTCCGCACCCGCGGACAGCAGCTGGACGACCTTGAGCGCCCCGAATTTGGGCAGCTGGTCCGCCGCCCGTGCCGTCGAGAGGAAGGGCGGCACCCAGAAGTCGACCTCCGCCGGATCGGAGGGCCAGGTGCCGGCGTCCTCGCAGACCTCGACCTCGACGCCGGCGGGCAGCTCGCCGAGCAGCCCGCGGCCCTTCTCATGTGCGATCCACACCTTCACGCCTTACAAAGTAGTCCGGCCAGGGCTTCCCAGCGGGCGCGGCTACCCTGGTCTGGTGAACGAGGAGGTCGTGTGATCGTGCGCAGTCGCCGCGCCCGCACGTGTGCCGTTGCTCTCGGCTCCGTGCTGTTCCTGACCACCGCGTGCAGCTTCGGCCCGCCGGACCCCGATGTGGCGGGCGAGCCACCCAATCTGCCGAAGCCCTCCGCCGCCGCCACCGCTTCCGCGCAGGAGCAGCAGGAGGTGGCGGTCACCGTGCTGGCCAAGGGCCTCGAGGTGCCGTGGGGCATGGCCTTCCTGCCCGACGGCTCGGCGCTGGTCACCGAGCGCGACACGGCCCGCATCCTGCAGGTGGGGCCGGAGACCGACGGCGACAGCCTCAAGGTGACGGAAGTGCAGCGACTCTCCGAGGTCACCGCGGGTGGCGACGGCGGCCTGCTGGGCATCGCGGTCTCCCCGAAGTACGCGACCGACAAGACCGTCTTCGTCTACTACTCGACGACGAAGGACAACCGGGTCGCGAAGCTGACGCTCAAGGGCAAGCCGCAGCCGATCCTGACCGGCATCCCGCACGCGACCGACGTCAACGGCGGCCAGCTCGCGTTCGGGCCGGACGGGTTCCTCTACGTGACGACGGGCGACGCTACCAACGGTGTGCAGGCGCAGGACCCGAAGAGCCTCGGCGGCAAGATTCTCCGGATCACCGCGGACGGCAAGCCGGCGACGGGTAACCCGGTCAAGACCTCGCCGGTGTGGTCGTCGGGGCACCGTGACGTGCAGGGACTCGCCTGGGACTCCGGAAAGCGCCTCTATGCGAGCGAGTCCGACCAGAGCAGGACCAGCGAGCTCAACGTCATCGTCAAGGGCAAGAATTACGGCTGGGCCGCCGTCGAGGGCGCCGGCAGCGACACCAAATACACCAATCCCCTGGTCAGCTGGCCGAACGCCGAGTCCAACTGCTCCGGCGTGGCCGTCATGGAACGCATTATCGCGACCGCCTGCCGGGACGGCCAGCAGCTCTGGATGCTCAACGTGACCGGCAACGGCACGCTGCTCGGACAGCCGCAGGCCCTGCTCAAGGGCGAGTTCGGGCGGTTGCGCGCGCTGGCCGCCGCCCCGGACGGCTCACTCTGGGTCGCCACCTCCAACCAGGAGGAAGGCGCCACCCCGGATCCCGAGGACGACCGCATCCTGCGCCTGGTTCTGTCCGGCGGAGGAGCCGGGCGGAGCTAGTTTGACGACACACACGCGGGGGCAGGTGAGCCGTTGACCATGAATATGACAATCTCGCGAGCGAATGCCGCAGCAAACCGGGTCTGGCGGCACGCCTGGACCCGACGTCTCGGTCGATGGGCCGCGGTCCTGCTCGTCGGCCTGACCGGCGTCGTCGTGGGCGTGATGCTGCTCGCCCACACGCAGATCGGCGTAGGCCCGTTCCGCGCCGACATGTCGATCACCCCGTCGATCCAGGGCGGCACGGAGATCGACATCCCACCGCTGGGCTCGCTGCACCTGGACAGCCACGACGGCCCCATCCACCTCAAGGTGGACCTCGGCTCGCTCGACCAGGAACGCACCGCGGCGCTGATCGACGATCCGACGGCGATCAGCGCGGCCGGCCAGTCCGCGGTCGACGACGTGACCAAGGGCGTCATGCAGCTGGGCCTGCGCGCGCTCGGCGCGGCGATCGTCTGCTCGCTGATCCTCTCCGCGCTGATCTTCCGCAACATCCGCAAGGTCGCCGCCGCCGGCGTGCTCGCGCTGGTCGTCACGGGCGGCAGCCTCGGCCTGGCAGCGGGCACCGTCCGCCCCGACTCGATCAGCGAACCGCGCTACGAGGGGCTGCTGGTCAACGCGCCCGCCGTGGTCGGTGACGCCCGCAAGATCGCCGACAACTACGGCCGGTACGCCGACCAGCTCGCCGAGCTCGTCAGCAACGTGAGCCGCATCTACACCACGGTGTCGACGCTGCCCGTACAGCCGGCCGGCAACACCACCCGCATCCTGCACGTCTCCGACCTGCACCTGAACCCGGCGTCCTGGAGCGTGATCAAGACGGTGGTCAAGCAGTGGGACATCGACGCGATCATCGACACGGGCGACATCGTCGACTGGGGAAGCAGCGCGGAAACGACCTATGTGAACAACATCGCCACGGTCGGCGTCCCGTACATCTATGTCCGCGGCAACCACGACTCCTCGGCCATCCAGGCAGCGGTGGCCCGGCAGAAGAACGCCAAGGTCCTGGACAACACGATCATCACGATCAACGGCCTGACCATCGCGGGCATCGGCGACCCGGAATTCACTCCTGACAAGAGCGAAACCGAAGCCCCGGCGAACTCCGACGATCCGGCGACGAACCCCCTGCTCGCGGCCGGTGACCAGCTCGCGGACACCATCCGGGCCGCCAAGACCCGCGTCGGCGTGGCCCTGGTCCACGACCCGGCGATGGCACCCCCGCTGTCCGGAACCGTCCCGCTGGTCCTGGCCGGTCACACCCACAAACGCGAGGTGAGCATCCTCGGAGCGCCCACGGCCGACCCCTCCGCGGCCCCGGCCGCGTCACCCGCTCCGGCCACCGCCCCGGTCGAGACCCGGCTGCTGGTGGAGGGTTCGACGGGCGGCGCCGGCCTGCGTGGCCTGGAGAAGGAGGAACCGACCCCGCTGCAGATGTCGGTCCTCTACTTCGACGAGAACCAGTCCCTCAAGGCCTACGACGACATCCAGCTCGGCGGCACCGGCCAATCCAACGTCACGGTCCAGCGCAACGTCGTCGGCGCGGAAGAAGCCCGCCCGACCACCAACCCCTCAGTGGTCAATGGAGTCACTCCCAGCCGCTGATCTTCTGCGACTCCGCCGGATGTCTTCGAGCCGCGCATTCATCGCCGCCGCTCGGGCCCGCCTCGTGCCCCGCGGACCGTGAAACTCCCGATAGTCATCCCGGGTGACCCAGTAGGCCGGCGCCGTCAAAGCCCCGATCACGGCCAGCAGGATCAGCAACAACGGCCAGAAAGCCTCCCGTGCCTCGGCCAGTTCCTCCGGCAACCGCGGATCGACCAGCCCCGCCGGATCCCGCACGACGACCACGGCCTCGACCTCACTCTTACCCTCGGGCCAGGTCGTGAGCCGCCCCGGGATCAGCTCGCCCCCGGCCTCGAGCGTGTAGGTGTCGCCGGTCCTGCTCACATGCTTCACCGCCGAGGTGGCAACCACCTCCTCACCTCGCGCGCTCAGCACCGCGGCCCACACCCCCGTGGTGACCTGCCCCATCAGGAGCGCACTCAGCACCCAGACCGCATAGAGCCACCCGAACCGAACCGGGGAACGCGCTCCCGCCGCAGCGGCATACAGCGCTATCAGCACCAGGCTCCAGAGCAGTGCCCCCAGCGCAGCCGCCAGATCAGGCCGGATCCAGGCCCCCGCCGTCACGGCCGCCAAGCCCGAAATACCGAGCAGCAGAGCGAAACACCCCGCCACCCGCCCGACAATCAACCCGGCCCGCCGCACGCCATCCAAGGTAGACAGCCGGCGCTCCTACCCCCGCCCTGGCCGCCATCGCATATTTGGCCGATGCCTCACGCCTCGTCGGCGATCAGTCGCCGGACCACCGCGGTGAGCCGATCGCCGTCGAGGTCGGATCCCGTGACCATCGCCTGCAGGATCACCCCGTCGACCAGGGCGACAACATCCCCGGCGGCCCCGCCCGCGTACGGTTCGAGCATCCGGCTCATCCCGTCCAGCCACCCCCGGGCGAGCGGCCGCAACCGGGGATCGCGGGCAGCGGCGACGTAGAGCTCGTACTCGACCTGCACCCGGCGCCGATCGCCGAGATACCCCTGGACCAGCCCGGTCAGCTCGGCCGGCACATCGCCGGCACCGCCCAGCCGCTCAGCCCAGCCGTCCAGCTCGACCCGCAACTCCTCAGCCGCATGCTGCAGGGCGGCGCCGATGAGATCGTCCAACGTCGGAAAGTAATACGTCGTGGTCCCCAGCGGTAACTCGGCCCGCAGAGCGACCGCCCGATGCGTGGTCCGCCCGATGCCCACCTCGGCGATGACTTCGAGCGCGGCCTCGGCCAGTGCCCGCCGCCGCGCCTCGGGATCACGCGTCCGCTTCTGCTGCGCACCCATCAGTGCTGTGCCGCCCCACCGACGTTCAGCGTCACCACTCCCGCCACGATCAGGCTCACTCCCACGACCTTGACAACGGTGATCGGCTCGTTCAGGAAGGCCGCACCGATGGTGACAATCGCCGCAGTCCCCAGCCCGGACCAGATCGCGTACGCCACCCCGACCTGCACGCCCTTGATCGCCTGCGACAGCAGCACGAATGACAACACATAACCGGCCAGGCAGGCCACCGTGGGCCACAGCCGCGTGAACCCGTCGGTCGCCTTCAACAGGCTGGTCCCGAACACCTCGGCCGCGATGGCCCCCACCAGATACAGATAAGCCACGACGTACGCCCCAGATCCCGTGTAGTACAAAAGTACAAGTACGATCGTACAACTCGGTGCCCGGCGGAAGCCCAGTCAATGTGACGAGGATCCAACAGCCGCCGGCTACTTGAGGTCGCGCCCGACCCCGACAAGCTTGGCGCGAAACCGGTCAACCTGCCGCTCGATGGACAAGCCGGCCACCCCCGGCTCGTTGAGCCGCAGCGAGACGGCACCATGCACAGCCGCCCGCAGGTCCAGCGCGATCACTTCGGCGTCGTCATCCACGGCGAGCAGACCGGCGTCGATGCAGCGCTGCACAGCGGCGACCGAGCGCTCCGCCATGACCAGCTTGAAGGACATGTCCGCTCGCCGGTTCAGGGCGCACTCGTGCAGGACCTTGGTGGCGATGCCGAGCTCCCGGGCGACCGCATGCAGCGAGAGGGTCTCATCCTCGGCCGCCGCGTCCAGGAGCCGCAGGGTGGCCGAGACGATGTCATCCCTCAGCAGGTTGCCCCGCCCACGCTGGTTGCGACCACGGGTCGCGTTCTATGAGGCCGGGCTCAACAACAAGGACTTCACCGCCGCGTCGGAGCTGCTCGGCAGCACCCACACGCAGCACAACCCGCGGATCGCGGACGGCGTGGACGGTTTCCGGGACTTCGTCGCGGGGCTGGCCGAGGAGTTCCCCGACCTGCGGGCCGAGGTCAAGCGCCTCTTCGCCGACGGCGACTACGTGGTGGCCCATGTCCACGGCATCCGGGTGCCCGGTCAGCGCGGGACGGCGATCGTCGACATCTTCCGGCTCGACGAGGGCAAGATCGTCGAGCACTGGGACGTCATGCAGCCCGTCCCCGAGACCTCGTTGAACCCGCACGGCATGTTCTAGGAGCGCCGGCCCCCGTAGGAGGCAACCAGGGCATCGGCGACGGCGTTCGCGTCCGTGTCGGCCAGGTCGGCTGGGTATTCGGGGAGGAGGTCGTCCCAGATGACGAGCCAGGATCCGTACAACTGGGACTGTCCTTCGGGGCGGGCGAAGAACCAGAGGTGCAGATGCGCGCCGCCGTCACCGACGCGGTAGAGGTGCGCACGGGAGATGTGCGGCAGGGCCTGCACGTGGCGGGCGATGTGGGTGCTCAGGACGCCGAGCTCGGCTGCGAGGTCGTCGGGCAGGTCAGCCAGGTCGTAGTGGTCGCGGGGGTGCAGCATGAGCACCAGCGGCACGCCGACCTTCGCGATCCGGGTCAGGCGCCAGCGGTCGTCGAACCAGATGCCCTTGTCGCGGTCCCGGCACGAGCTGCAGTCCGACGGGTCCTCACCGTGCCGGGGTGGCTCGGGCAGCACCGGCGGACGCAACCGGGCCACGCGCAGGCCGTCCTGATCGAACGGGCTGATGTCCCAGCCCGTCATGCGCGCCAGCGGAAGTCGCTGCTCGTCGTCCGCGGCAGCAACCGCACGGTTGTAGAACTCTTCGGGTGTCATCGCCATGCCCGCAGGCTAGGACTACCCCGCACGGCCGGGACCGTGCGGGGTGCTGCGAGGAGGGTCAGCTCAGGCGGGCGAGGATCAGCTCGCGGACCGTCTTGGCGTCGGCCTGGCCGCGGGTGGTCTTCATGACCGCGCCGACCAGGGCGCCCGCGGCGGCGAGCTTGCCGTCGCGGATCTTGGCGGCGACGTCGGGGTTGGCGGCGATCGCCTCGTCGACTGCGGTCTGCAGGGCGCCGGTGTCGGAGACGACCTCGAGGCCGCGGGTCTTCATGACGACCGCGGGGTCGCCCTCGCCGGCGACGACGCCTTCGAGGACCTGGCGGGCGAGCTTGTCGTTGATCTTGCCCTCGTCGACCAGGGTCTGGAGCTGGGCGACCTGGGCGGGGGTGGCACCGACCAGCGAGAGCTCGACGCCGGTCTCGTTGGCGCGGCGGGCGAGCTCTCCCATCCACCACTTGCGGGCGCCCGCGGCGGTGGCGCCGGCGAGGATGGTCTCCTCGATCAGCTCGACCGCGCCGGCGTTGGCCACCGACTGCATGTCGGACTCGCTGATGCCCCAGTCGACGCGGAGGCGGGCGCGCTTGCTGCTGGGGCGCTCGGGGAGAGCGGCCTTGAGCTCGGCGACCCAGGCGGTGTCGGGGGCGATCGGGACCAGGTCGGGCTCGGGGAAGTAGCGGTAGTCGGTCGCCGTTTCCTTGGAGCGGCCCGGGCGGGTGTTGCCGGTGTCCTCCTGGAAGTGGCGGGTCTCCTGGTGGATGCGGCCGCCGCCGTCGAGGACGCCCGCCTGGCGGATGATCTCGGAGCGGACCGCGCGCTCGACCGAGCGCAGCGAGTTGACGTTCTTGGCCTCGGTGCGGGTGCCCCACTCGTCGCCGGGCTTGTTGAGCGAGGTGTTGACGTCGCAGCGCAGCGAGCCCTGCTCCATGCGCACGTCGGAGACGCCGAGCGAGCGGATGATGTCGCGCAGCTCGGTGACGTAGGCACGGGCGATCTCGGGCGCGCGCGAGCCGAGGCCGGTGACGGGCTTGGTGACGATCTCGACGAGCGGGATGCCGGCACGGTTGTAGTCGACCAGCGACTCGGTGGCGCCGTGGATGCGCCCGGTGGCACCGCCGACGTGCAGGGACTTGCCGGTGTCCTCCTCGAGGTGGACCCGCTCGATCTCGATGCGGAACGTCTCGCCCTCGATCTCGACATCGACGTAACCGTCGACGCACAGCGGCTCGTCGTACTGCGAGGTCTGGAAGTTCTTCGGCATGTCCGGGTAGAAGTAGTTCTTCCGGGCCATCCGGCACCAGGACGCGATGTCGCAGTTGAGCGCGAGACCGATGCGGATGGTCGCCTCGATGCCGGCCCGGTTGGCGACCGGCAGCGCGCCGGGCAGACCGAGGCAGACCGGGCAGACCTGGGTGTTGGGCTCCGCGCCGAACTCGGTGGGACATCCGCAGAACATCTTGGTGTTCGTGCCGAGCTCGACGTGCGTCTCCAGGCCGATCACCGGCTCGTAGCGCGCGACGGCGTCGTCGTAGGTGGGAAGCACGGTCGTACTCATGCGGTGGACTCCAGGTGACTGCGGGATCCGACGAACACAAGCCTAATGGGCCCCACCGACAAGAATCAGGCGGGTTTCGCCTGCCCCCACGAGAAAAGACCATTTCGGTACGGTCTACCGCATGCGTCGCGTCCCTCTCCTGTCCGTCCTGGCCGTGGCAGCCCTCGTTGCCGGCTGCACGTCCACCCCGTCTGCAAAGCCCACAGCCTCGGCGGAAGCCTCGGCGAGTCCTGCCGTCACCGTCGACTATGCGGCCTGGTCAGCGGGGCGTTCGAAGCCCAAGGCGGACCCGCTCTATCCCAAACGCGGCACGGACAAGCTCGATGTCCTGCACTACGCCCTCGACCTGACCTGGGATCCGAAAAGCAAAAACCTGACAGGCACGGCAACTCTTCAGGTACGCCCGACAGCTGACGCGAAGCAGCTGTCGCTCGACTTCATGCCGTACGAGCTCGACTCGGTCACCGTGGACGAGGCGCCGGTCACAGCGACTGTGACGGACGAGAAACTGACTTTCCCCACGGCCCTCACCGCCGACAAGCCGATCACGATGGTCGTCAAATATCACGGCGAGCCGAAGACGACCCCGATGCCGTCACACCGCTCGGACACCGAGCCGCTCGGCCTCACGGTCACCAAGGACGGCGGCCTCTGGACGATGCAGGAGCCGTTCGGCGCGTTCACCTGGTACCCGGCGAATGACCAGCCCTCCGACGAGGCGCTCTACGACATCGCGGTGACCGTCCCCGAGGGCTGGTCCGCGATCGCCGGTGGCACCCCGGCCGGGCAGGACGGCACCACGTTCAAGTACCGCAGCACAGACCCGGTGGCGACCTACCTGACCACGCTGGCCGTGGGCAAGTACACGAAGGTCACCGCCAAGGGCCCGCACGACCTGCCGCTGACCTACTGGTATCGCCCCGGCACCGATGACGACGTCGTGGCGTCGCTGAAGAAGTCCCCGGATTACGTGAAGTTCCTGGAGGAGCGTTTCGGCCCCTACCCGTTCCCGAGCGGCGGCATCGTGATGGTCGACTCCGCGTCGGGCATGGAGACCCAGCAGATGATCACCATGGGCGGCAAGCACGGGAAATGGGACAAGGACGCTCAGTCAGGCTTCGAGGAAGACCTCCTCCATGAGTACGCCCACCAGTGGTTCGGCGACTCGGTCACCCCGACCACGTGGAAGGACCTGTGGCTCAACGAGGGCTGGGCGACGTACGCACAGTTCCTCTGGGAGAAGAAGGTCTACAACCTCACCGACGCCCAGCTGGAGACCTTCTTCCGGGCCCGCGACGCTGAGCTGCGCAAGAAGCTCGGGCCGCCCGGGAGCCCGCTGGCGGCGAACTTCGCCGAGAGCAACGTGTACATCTGCCCGGCGGCGATGCTGCAGCAGCTGCACGAGAAGCTCGGCGACAAGGCGTTCTTCGCCCTGGGCACGGCCTGGGTGCAGAAGCAGAAGAACACCCAGCAGGACCGGGCGACGTTCATCGCCTTCGTGAAGAAGCAGACCGGAAAGGACTACAGCAAGCTGATCAACACCTGGCTGGACTCACCGACCACCCCGGCGTGACCCCGGTCAGGAGCTGGTCTCCGCAGCGGTGACCCGCTGCGGCTCGACCTGGGCGAGGCGGGCGCGGAGGGCCGCTGTGACGGCCGCGTAGGAGTCGCTGCCCAGCACGAGCCGCAGCGGGGCGGGCTCCTCATCGACGCTGTCGATCACCCGGGCAGCGATCTTCGCCGGGTCGCCGGGGAGCGCGGGAGGGCCGTTCCGGAAGGCGCGCACCATCGCGGCCGGGGTGCCGTCGTAGGCCGCGAGCGGTTCGCCGAGCTGCAGGCTGCCGTTGGCGAACGCCGTGCGCGCGCCGCCCGGCTCGACCAGCGTCACCCCGATGTTGAACGGGGCGACCTCCTGGGCCAGTGCCTCCATGAAGCCTTCGACGCCCCACTTCCCGGCGTGGTAGAGCGAGGCGCCCGGGTGCGCGGCGAGCCCGGCTACCGAGGACATTTGGATGATGCGGCCGCTGCCCTGCGTACGCAGATGGGGAAGCGCGGCCCTGGCCGTCTGGATGGCACCGATCAGGTTCGTGGCGATCTGGTGCTGGACCTGCTCGTCGCTCACCTCCTCCGCCGCGCCGAACAGGCCGTAGCCGGCGTTGATCACGACGACGTCGATCCGCCCCAGATCGGCGAAAGCGGCATCCACGACCTCGCGGATCCTCGGCACGTCGGTGACATCGAGGTGACCGGCCCAGAAGCTTTCCGCGTACGTTTCCTGCAGGTCTTTGACCGAATCCGGCCGGCGGACGGTTCCGGCGACCCGGTCGCCGCGGGAGAGGAGCTGCTCGGCGAGTTCGCGGCCGAACCCGCTGTTGACGCCGGTGATGAACCAGGTACGAGTTGTCATGCCTACGATCGTCGGAGCAGCGACCGCCGCGCGGCAGCCCCCGCTGTTCCTGGTAGTAGGAGGGACACCCATGGACAACGCCCTCGGGGATTTCCTGCGCGCCCGGCGGGAGCTGGTCACACCCGCCGAGGTGGGTCTGCCGCCCGGCAACACCCTGCGCCGGGTGCCGGGGCTGCGCCGCGAGGAGGTGGCGCTGCTCGCCGGGATCAGCGCCGAGTACTACCTGCGCCTCGAACAGGGCCGCGACCGGAGCCCGTCGGCCCAGGTGATCGACGCGATCGCCGCGGTGTTGCGGCTGGATGCGGAGGGTACGGCGTACCTCCTGGCACTGGCCCAGCCAAAGTCGCGCCGCCGCCCCGCCCGCAGTGAGGACCGGGTGCCCGCGGGTCTTGCCCTGCTGCTCCGGACGATCAACGTGCCCGCGATGGTGATCAACAAATACAACGACGTCGTGGCGGCCAACGCCCTGGCCCAGGAGCTGTCCCCGGACAACACCCCCGGCGTGAACCGGCTCCGGTCACTGTTCCTCGACCCGGCGGCACCCGGCTACCACCCCGACTGGGAGAAGATCACCGTCGCCGCCGTGGCCCACCTGCGCGCCCAGGCCGGCACGGAGACCCGGGACGACCGGCTGCACGCCCTGATCGAGGAGATGTCCCTCAAGAGCGACAGGTTCCGGCAACTGTGGGCCCGCCACGACGTACGCCTGTCCACCGGCGGCAACGTCCGCGTCCGCCACCCGAAGGTCGGCGACCTGGACCTACTGGTCGAAAAGTTCGCCGTCGTCGGCAGTGACGGTCTCGAGGCTCTGCTCCTGCACGCAAAGCCCGGCACCCCCACCGCCGACGCCCTGGCGCTGCTCAGCTCAATGGCGCTTGAAGCTCGGTGACCCACTCGTCGCGGTTCGGCGGGAACTCGAGGGTGACCTCACGGGCGTAGCCGGCGGGCTGGAAGCCGCTCTCGTCGATCCACCGGGCCAGCGTCTGCTCGGTCGGGACCACGGCGTCCATCGACCCACGGTGCACGATGGTCGCCGCCCGCTCGATCGCCGGCAGGTCAACGACCCGCAGGTCGCCCTCCTGCAGCGGCATGTTGACGGGCATCGCGGCGTGGACAATGATCCGGCCGTCCTCCGCGTCCTCGTAGTAGGCCACGGCGGGTCCCGCGAAAACAGCCGGATCGAGTCGCCCGCACAGCTCCTCGAACAGCGGCCCGATCACCGGGCTGATGTCCTCCGGCTCGTAGCTCGCCGAGATCGCGGTCAGCTCCGCCACCCGTACCCCAGGAATGCTCTTGATGATGACTTCGTCGCTCGACATTCGTCCCTCGCCCTCAATGGCTCGGAGCCTCGCCTCGACCTGCACCAACCGCCCCGCCGAAGCAGCCATGACGGTCTCCAACTCGGCCCGGCGCAGCCGCAGCATCCCCCGCAACTCCTCGGTGGTCACCGCATCATCGATGATGTCGCGCACCTGCTGGAGCGTGAACCCCAGCTCCTTGAGCGCGATCACCCGATTCAGCCGGGCAAGCTGAGCAGCCGTGTAGTGCCGGTAACCGGTAGCCGGATCGGTGTGAGCGGGACGCAACAGCCCGGTCGCGTCATAGTGACGCAGCATCCGGACCGACACCCGCCCGTGCCTGGCGAACTCTCCAATGGTGAACATGATGTCTCCGACTTCATCGCCTGACACGGTGTGAGGGTCAAGCGCCGCCGGTCAACGAAATCCGAGTTTCTCCAGAGCCTGCTGGGTCTCGCGCCAGAGCTGGGTAAAAGCCGGCACCTGACAGAGCCGTTCCAGGGACACCATCGCACCCAGTTGGCTGTAATGATCTGCGGTCGATCGGCTCAACCTGCCGATCGACCGGTCAAGGACCTGCTTCGGGTCAATCAGACCCTCTACGTCCTTGGGCTGGGCAGGCACGCCCAGTTGGGAGTCGGGCCACTGCACCCCGAACGCGCGCCGGAGCGCAGCCCCGTCCGCCAGCAGCCACGCTTCTGTCTCGCGGACCGGCACCACCGTCACCAGTTGCTCGCTGCGGGATCCCCACGCGGCACGCAATGGCTCCAGCCATTCAGTCTCGGTCCTGCCGGGCCGGGCTCCGCGATCGTGGTGGAAGAACACCACGAGGAAGCTTCCGCGGTTCCGGTCGACGAGGTCGAGCACTTCTTCGAGGCTGCGCGGGCCTTTCTTCTCCCGTACGGGCCGCACGTCGGCGACTTCCACAGAATCCTGGTAATCCGCGCAGATCTCCTGCAACATCCGTCCGAGCAGAGGCGGCAGAAAGCGGTCGTCGGTGGTGCCTTCCGAGATGAGAGCAGTCGTGAGATACCTCATCAGCGTTCCAGGGCCTCGGACACCTCGAACTCAGCTATTTCGCTGGGACTGACCACAGCTCCGGGCTGGAGCTCGGTATCGACCGACAACTGCGGTCCAGTCAGGTCCCGATACTTGCTGATTCGGCTACGCCCCCGTCCACCACCGACCAATGTCGCGACGTCCATATAGATGGCATCTCGTCGCGTGCCGTCCCCGGATGGGTCAAGTGCCCGAAGGATGGCCGGTGAGTGACTGCTCAACACGAGCTGGGTCAGCTTCTCACCGCGGCCCGCCCCCCGTGCCTGTATCCCTCGCTTGACCAATTCCCTCAGAGAGCTTACAAACTGCGCAAGACGACCAGGGAAGAGGCCATTCTCAGGCTCCTCGAAGCAGATCAATCCCGCACCCGCTGGATCGTAGAGCGCGGCGAGGAGAGCAATCGTCCGAAGCGTCCCGTCAGAGGCGACCCTCGCCGAGTACGGCGCCTCGTCCTGCGTAACCACTTCTACTTGGCGCTGCCGCCGGACGGCGTCATCGCTCACCTGCACCTGGACGATGCCAGGGACAATGGTGGCGACATCGGCGGACAAGTCGTTGAGGACACCGGCTGGCCGGTCCGCGTCACCGCTCTCCTCCGCGATACGCCGAAGCGTGTTGGCGAGATGGGCGCCATTGGCAGCCAGGGTGTCCGGGTCATCGAACGAGTCCGGGCGCCGCAGCGCGCTCGGGTCGAGGTAGAGCAGCCGCCATGACTGCAATTCCCGCTTTAACGCGTAAAGCAGTGGGAAGTCGGTGGCTGTTGTCAGCGTCGACAGCACGCTGGCGGTCGCGGCTGTAGCTGGCAGGTGTCTCTTACGCCCTTGGTTCCCTTGCTGACGGATGCTGAACCTCGGCCGCCCTTGGTCATCCACTTCGGTGTCAAGCAAATCCGCAGCGCCATTCGAATAGACGGCAAGGGCTTTGCGGTCAGCAGGATCAAACTGCTGAATCCAACGATCGTCGACCCGACGGATCTTGAACGCTGACTCGTGGATGACAAAGGGTCTCAGCGCTCCGGTATGCCCTACCTCGCGCAGTTCGATTACGAGCTCATACCGTAATCGTGAATGATTCACGCGGACCGAGTCCCCGAAGGCATCGGTGACCGACCCGTCCAGCAACACCTCGACCGCGAAGGTCATGACCTTCATCGGGGTGCCGTCGACGTGACGATGGAACAGATCGGTGATGTCCCCACGCGATTGCTGCGCGGCCTCCAGCACCGGCTGCCCGGCAAGCTGTCCGATGAACTGGATGGCGTCGAACAGGTTGGACTTGCCGGCGGCGTTCCGGCCGATGATGACCAGGAACGGCGGGAGATCCAAGTGGAAGTCCCGGAACGACTTGAATCCGTCGATCTCGATCCTGGTCAGCATCGGCCGCTGCCTACAGCTCGGGCGGGGTGAACGTGCCGACTGCTGACTCCAGGGCGGCGGCGACCCTGTACATGCGGTCGTCGGCCATGGTGGGGGCCATGATCTGGAAGCCGACCGGGAGGCCTTCGGAGAGGCCGCACGGGACGGAGATCGCCGGGCCGCCGTAGAGGTTGGTCGGGATGGTGTAGAGGTCGGCGAGATACATCTGGTACGGGTCCGAGGTGCGCGATCCGAACGGGAAGGCGACGAACGGCGTGGTCGGGGAGATGAGGACATCGACCTGGTCGAAGGCCTTGGTGAAGTCGCGCGTGATGAGGGTGCGGACCTTCTGGGCCTGGCCGTAGTAGGCGTCGTAGTAGCCGCTGGACAGGGCGTAGGTGCCGAGGATGATGCGGCGCTTGACCTCGGGGCCGAACCCGCTGTCGCGGGTGAGCGACATGACCTCTTCGAGGGAGCGGTTGCCGTCGTCGCCGACGCGCACGCCGTAGCGGACGCCGTCGAAGCGGGCCAGGTTGGAGGAGGCTTCGCTGGGGGCGATCAGGTAGTAGGCCGGGAGGGCGTACTCGAAGTGGGGGCAGGAGATCTCGACGATCTCGGCACCCAGCTTGACGAGGGCTTCGACCGACTCGTGGAACGCCGCCATGACGCCCGGCTCGGCGCCCTCGCCCGCGAACTCCTTGACCACGCCGAGCTTGACGCCGGTCAGGTCACCGGTGGCGCCCAGGCGGGCGGCGGCGACCACGTCCGGGACGGGCTGCGGGATGGAGGTGGAGTCGCGCGGGTCGTGACCGGCGATCACCGCGTGGAGCAGGGCGGTGTCCTCGACCGTGCGAGCACACGGCCCGGGCGTGTCCAGTGACGACGAGAAGGCGATGAGCCCGTAGCGCGAGGTGCCGCCGTAGGTGGGCTTGGCGCCGACCGTGCCGGTGACCGCGCCGGGCTGGCGGATGGAGCCGCCCGTGTCGGTGCCGATGGCGAGCGGTGCCTCGTAGGCCGCGAGCGACGCCGCGCTGCCGCCGCCGGAGCCGCCGGGGATGCGCCCGAGATCCCACGGGTTGTTCGTGGGGCCGTAGGCGGAGTATTCGGTGGAGGAGCCCATCGCGAACTCGTCCATGTTGGTCTTGCCGAGCATCACCATGCCGGCTTCGCGCAGACGCGAGACGATGGTGGCGTCGTAGGGCGGCTTCCAGCCCTCGAGGATCTTGGAGGCGGCCGTGGTGGGCACGCCCTTGGTGGTGACCACGTCCTTGACCGCGATCGGCACTCCGGCGAGCGGGCCGAGCTCTTCGCCCTTGCCGCGGCGGATGTCGACGGCGGCCGCGGCGGCGAGTGCGCCCTCACGGTCGACGTGCAGGAAGGCGTGGACGCGCTCGTCGACGGCGGTGATCCGGTCGAGGTGCGCGGTGGTGACCTCGACGGCGGAGGCTTCGCCGGAGGAGATGAGACCGGCGATCTGGGCCGCGGTCATCCGGGTGACGTCACTCACGGCACTCACTCTTCCTCGCTCAGGATCCGGGGCACCCGGAACCGGCTCTCGGCGACGTCGGGGGCGCCTGCCAGCACTTCTTCCTGCGTGAGACTCGGCGTCACGACGTCGTCGCGGTAGACGTTGGTCAGCGGCACGGAATGCGACGTGGGCGGGATGTCGTCGGCCGCCACATCACCGATCCGGGCGACCGACTGCAGGATCACGTCGAGCTGTCCGGCGAACATGTCGAGCTCATCCTCGGTCACGGCGAGCCGCGACAGGTGCGCGAGATGCGCTACCTCTTCGCGGGAGATGGCGGCCATCGTGCCCCCTGGTTGGTTGATGATGCTTACACACCCGAGTGTATTTGGCCTTGGCAGCCGGGCAGCGGGCGGTATCGCAGCAGCCAGTCGTCGAAATCACCGGCGGGCATCGGGCGGGCGTGGAACCAGCCCTGCGCCGCGTGGCACCCGTCCGCCGCGAGCAGCCGCCAGGTCCGCTCGTCCTCCACCCCTTCGGCGACGACGCGCAGGCCGAGCGAGCCGGCCAGGTCCACCACCGACCGTACGATCGCCGCGTCCCCCCGCTCCCCCGCCATCCCCAGCACGAACGAGCGGTCGATCTTCACCTCGGACAGCGGCAACCGGCGCAGGTGCTGCAGCGAGGAATACCCCGTGCCGAAGTCGTCCAGCGAGATGGCCACGCCGGCGCGGTCCAGCCGGGTGATCGTGTCGAGGACGCGGTGCGGGTCGGCCATCAGCGCGCTCTCGGTGATCTCCAGCTGCAAAAGTTCGGGCGGGACGGCGTACCGATGAAGGAGGTCCTGGATCTCACCGACGATGCCGGGCGCGTGCAGATCCCGGACGCTGACGTTGACCGAGGCGCGCAGCGGCCGGCCGGCGGCCTGCCAGACCGCGACCTGAGCGACCACCTCGTGCAGCACCCGGCTGGTGAGGCGGCGCATGACGGGGGTCTGTTCGGCGACGCGCAGCAGTTCCTCGGGCCCGACCATGCCGCGGTCGGGGTGCCGCCAGCGCAGCAATGCCTCGACGCCGACGACCTCGCCGGTCGCGATGGCGATCTGCGGCTGGTAGTAGAGGACGATCCCCGACTCGCCGGTCTGCAGTGCCGCGCGCAGATCCGCCAGCAGGGCAAGGTCTGGGGCGGGGTGCTCGGCGTCGCGGGTGTAGACGGCTACCTGGGCGCCGCGCTGCTTGGCGTCGTACATGGCGGTCTCGGCCTGGCGCAGCAGGGTGGCGCCGTCGCCGCCGCGTTCGGGCTGCATCGCGATGCCGATGGACGCGCTGACGTCGACGGGCAGGCCGTCGAGGGCGAACGGGGCGCCGAGCGCGTCGGCCAGGTGCGCCGCGATCCGCCGGGCCGAGGCCGGCCCGTCGACCCGGGTGGCCAGCACGGCGAATTCGTCACCCCCGAGCCGGACCAGAAGATCATGCGACGGTACGCACTCCGCGAGCCGCCGCCCCACCTCCACCAGCAGCCTGTCCCCGAGCGCATGCCCGAGAGCGTCGTTGACCGTCCGGAACCGGTCGAGGTCGAGCAGCAGCAGCGCCCCGCCCGTACCCATCGCTGTGGCCTGCAGTGCCCGCCGGTTGGGCAGCCCGGTGAGCGCATCGGTACGCGAGGCCCGCTCGAACTCCCCGGCCGAGCGGACCATCCGGTGCACGGCGTGCAGGGCGAGCAGCACCAGCGGCACGACCGTCAGCCCGAGCTGCGCGGCGGCGAGCACGACCGGCCCGAGCAGCAGCAACGCCGTGGTCGCGATGAGCTCCGGCCCGCGGCGCAGACGGTGTCGTCCCACGATGGCGTCGAGCCCGTAGCGGGTGCCGATCCACGCCGCGGCGGCCGCGACGGTGCGCAGCGCGTCGTCCCAGCCGGGCCCGGCGTCGATCGGGGTGGCGACCAGCGCCGCCGCACCGAGGGCGAGACCGTGCTGGACCGCCAGGTAGAGCGCCCGCCGCCCGGTGTGCCGCATCCGCACCCCTGCGACGGCGAGTCCCGCCAGCTGAACGGCCAGCGCCGCGACAAATCCCCAGGACAGTGCGATGGCGAAGGTGAAGCAGATCGACGGGAGGACGACCGAGCTGGCCCGCCGGTTGGTGAGCACGTAGGGCCGGGCGTCGACGGCCAGCGCGAGCACGGCCATGACCCAGAACTCGGCGTGCAGATCGGTGAACGAACCCGGGAAGACGAGCCACAGCCCCGCATCGGTCAGGAGAGCGGCACAGACCGAGATGCCAGCGGCACGCCGGGCCCGCTGAACCTGCCGGTCGCCCGGCATGGAGCAGCGCGAATGTGCGTCACCCATGCGACCTCCACGATGGCGTCGACCGAAAGATCCTCCTCACCATAGATCCACATAGACAAAATGCATCGAAACGGGTTTGGCGTTATCAAATCGCCATATAGCTCACCACGGGCAACCACCCGAAGATCACCCGTTGGGGTCGGCCTCCGCTGCCGGCTCCGGGGCCATCTCGGCAACTTCGCGTGCGGCTTCCGGCCCATCGGCGAGCAGCACCGCGAACCCCGCATCGTCGAGCACCGGCACCTTGAGCTGCAGAGCCTTGTCGTACTTGCTGCCCGGATTCTCGCCGACCACCACGAACGCCGTCTTCTTGGAGACCGAGCCGCTCACCTTGCCGCCGCGCGAGGTCACCGCCTCGGTCGCGGCATCCCGTGAATACGACGTCAGCGTGCCGGTGACCACGACGCTCAGCCCGGCCAGCGGCTTCGGCCCGTCGTCGGTGCGCTCGTCCACCATCTTCACGCCGGCCGCGCGCCACTTGGTGACGATGTCGCGGTGCCAGTCGACGGTCAGCCACTCCCGCAGGCTCTCGGCGATGGTCGGGCCGACGCCCTCCACCGCGGCCAGCTCCTCGCCGGTCGCCGCCTCGATGGCCTCCATCGACCCGAACTCGCGGGCCAGCGCCTGGGACGCGGTCGGGCCGACGTGCCGGATCGAGAGCGCGACCAGCACCCGCCACAACGGCCGCGCCTTGACCTCTTCGAGGTTGTCGAGCAGCTTGGTCGCGTTGCTGCCGAGGCTGCCGTCCTTGTTGACGAAGAACGGCGAGCGCAGCAGGTCGTCGGCGGTGATCCCGAAGAGGTCGCCCTCGTCGGTGATGATGCCGGAGTCGAGCAGCGCCTGTGACGCCTTGTAACCGAGCACCTCGATGTCGAACGCGCCCCGCCCGGCGAGGTGGAAGACCCGCTCGCGCAGCTGCGCCGGGCAGGTGCGCTGGTTGGGGCAGCGGATGTCGATGTCGCTCTCCTTGGCGGGAGCGAGCGTGGTGCCGCACGACGGGCACTCGGTGGGCATCACGAACGCGCGCGCGTTGGCCGGCCGCAGGTCGATGACCGGGCCGAGCACCTCGGGGATGACGTCACCGGCCTTGCGCAGCACGACGGTGTCGCCGATCCACACGCCCTTGCGCTCGACCTCGCGGGCGTTGTGCAGGGTCGCCAGGGCCACCGTCGAACCCGCGACGTGCACCGGCTCGAGGACGGCGAACGGGGTCACCCGGCCCGTGCGGCCGACGTTGACCTCGATGTCGAGCAGCTTGGTGGTGACCTCCTCGGGCGGGTATTTCCACGCGATCGCCCAGCGCGGCGCCCGGCTGGTCGACCCGAGCCGCCCCTGGATCGCCACGGCGTTGATCTTGATCACCACGCCGTCGATCTCGTGCTCGACGTCGTGCCGGTGCTCGGCGTAGTAGGCGATGAACTCGCGGACGCCGGTCATGTCCTCGACGAGCTTCCAGCGCGTGCTGGTCGGCAGCCCCCATGACTTCAGCGCCTCGTAGGCGTGCGACTGCGAGTCGGGGGTGAAGCCCTTGCGCGCGCCGATGCCGTGCACGACCATCCGCAGCCCCCGGGATGCGGTGATCCGCGGATCCTTCTGCCGCAGGCTGCCGGCGGCGGCGTTGCGCGGGTTGGCGAACGGCGCCTTGCCCTGCTCGACCAGCGACGCGTTGAGGTCGGCGAACGCGGAAGCCGGGAAGTAGATCTCGCCGCGCACCTCCAGCAGCTCCGGCGGATCCTCGTCGTCGAGCCGGTCCGGGATCTCGCGGATCGTGCGCACGTTGGAGGTGACGTCCTCGCCGGTGCGCCCGTCACCCCGGGTCGCGGCGCGGACGAGCCGGCCGTTCTCATAGGTCAGGTTGATGGCCAGGCCGTCGACCTTGAGCTCGCAGATGAACTCGGCGGGACCGCCGGCGTCCCGGATGGTGCGCTCGGCCCACGCGTCCAGCTCGTCGTCGTCGAAGACGTTGTCGAGCGACAGCATCCGCTCGGCATGGTCGACCGGGGTGAACAGCGTCGAGAACGTGCCACCGACGTTCTGCGTGGGCGAATCCGGCGTGCGGAGCGCGGGGAACTGCTCCTCCAGCGCCTCCAGCTCGCGCAGCAGCTTGTCGAACTCGGCATCCGTGATGGTCGGCGAGTCGAGCACGTAGTAGCGATACTGATGCCCGCGGAGCTCGTCGCTCAGCTCGGCATGACGGGTGCTCGCCTGCGAGGTCGGCTCGGCCCCGGCCGCCGCCACCTGCTCGGCCGTCGGCTGCCCGACCACCAGCTCATCAGCTGTCTTCTCCGCCACCACGACCTCCGCGTCTTGTCTTCAGGTGGCACGTTAGTCGCCCCCTCTGACAAAAACGCAGACCTAGACTTCTGACAACCGCCGGGCCGCGTCGTGGCAGGCCTTGAGCACCGTGCGCACGTAGGCGGGCGACGCCCCGGCAAGACCGCACGCCGGAGTGATCACCACCTGCTCGCTCAACCGGGCAGCGGGGAAGCTGAGTTTGCTCCACAGTGCGCGGACCCGCTCGGCGATCTGTGCCGACGTGGGCGGCTTGGCCCCCGGGACGGGCAGGCTCCGCACGGCACCGGCGAAAAGGCCGAGACCGGCTTCCAGAGCCTCACCCAGCGGGTCGAGATCTTTGAGAAGCGAGAGGTCGAGCGCGACGGCTGCGGCTCCGGAATCCCTGATGACCTGCATGGGTACGCCCGGAGCGCAGCTGTGCACCACCACCGGCACACCCACCGCCTCGACCACCGTCCGCAGCCCGGTCGCTGCGTCGGGCCCGTCGACGGCCTTGTAGACGCTGAACCCGCTCTCGGTCGGCACGTGCCCCGCGATGACCGTGGACAGTGACGGCTCGTCGAGCTGGAGCAGGACCTGTGCGCGGGGCAGCCGTTTCTGCACGTCGAGCACGTGCCGGCGCAGCCCCTCGGCGAGCGACCCGGTGAGGTCGCGGACAGCCCCGGGGTCGCGCAGCATGAGGCCGCCGATCGGCAGCTCCAGGCTCGACGCGAGCGTCCACGGCCCGGCCGACTGGATCTTGACCGTTCCGGCGTATTTCTCGCCCTGCTCGGTGAGCTGGTCGAGGTCCCGTTCGAGCAGGTCGGCCGTGCGGCGCAGGTCCTTGCCGGGGCGGGGCGCGATCTGCCAGCGGCCCGCGTAGACCTGCACCGGGAGGTCCGCCAGGAACCCCGCGCTGCGCCCGATCATATCGGCTCCGGGCCCACGGGCCGGGAGCTCGGCGAGGTGCGGCAGCGCCGGCAGCTCACCGAAGATCAGCCGCTGAGCCTCGTCGACATCGGTGCCGGGCAGCGAACCGATCCCGGTGGCGGAACCGGGTGACCAGGGGAAGTCAGACACCCGCGGCCACGGTTTCGGCGGCCACGGTTTCGGCGGCGCGGGACCCGGCGGTGATGGTCGCCGAGCCCAGCACGATGTCGCCGGCCGGGTCGGGCCGGTAGGCCACGATCGCCTGGCCGGCGGCGACCCCGCGAGCCGGGCTGTGCAGCCGGGCGGTGAGCCCGTCGCTGTCCACTGTCACGTCGGCCGTCACGACCTCGCCGTGCGCGCGCAGCTGCACCTCACACTCGACCGGTGTGGACGAGCCGTGCCAGATCGGCCGGTCGGCGGTCACCGTGTCGACGGCGAGGTCCTCGCGCGGGCCGACCGTGACGGTGTTGGTCACCGGCGTGATCGACAGCACGTAGCGGGGCTTGCCGTCCGGGGCGGGAACCCGCAGGTCGAGGCCCTTGCGCTGACCGATCGTGTAGGCGTAGGCGCCGTCGTGCTGCCCGAGGACGGTGCCGGTGCGGCCGTCGACGATGTCCCCGGGGGACTCGCCGAGGCGGCCGGCGAGGAAGCCCTTGGTGTCACCGTCGGCGATGAAACAGATGTCGTGCGAGTCGGGCTTGTCGGCGACGGCCAGCCCGCGGGCGGCGGCCTCCTCGCGGACCTGGGTCTTCGTCGAGTCGCCGAGCGGGAACATGGCCCGGTCGAGCTTCTCGCGGGTCAGCACGGCGAGCACGTAGGACTGATCCTTGGCGATGTCGACGCTGCGCCGCAGCAGCCCGTCGGCGCCGAGCCGCGCGTGGTGACCGGTGACGACGGCGTCGAAGCCGAGCGCGATCGCGCGGTCCAGCACCGCCTCGAACTTGATCTTCTCGTTGCAGCGCAGGCACGGGTTGGGGGTGCGGCCGGCGGCGTATTCGCTGACGAAGTCGTCGACGACGCTCTCGTGGAACTGCTCGGCCATGTCCCACACGTAGAACGGGATGCCGATCACATCGGCGGCGCGGCGGGCGTCACGGGAATCTTCCAGGGTGCAGCACCCTCGCGCACCGGTCCGGAAGGTCTGAGGGTTTCGCGACAGCGCCAAGTGCACGCCGGTCACATCGTGACCGGCCTCCCGGGCGCGCGCGGCGGCAACGGCGGAGTCGACCCCACCGGACATAGCTGCAAGCACTCGCACGATAAAAGCCTATCCCCTGGGTGTCTTCCACGCGGTGGCGCGACGGGCCCGCTCGACCGCACCGGGCAGCGCGGCCATCAGCGCGTCGATCTCGGCCCCGGTCGAGGTGTGCCCGAGCGTGAACCGCAGCGACGACCGCGCCCGGTCGGCGTCGGCGCCCATCGCGACCAGCACGTGCGACGGCTGGGCCACGCCCGCCGAGCACGCCGACCCCGTTGAGCAGGCGATCCCCTGAGCATCGAGGAGCAGCAGCAGCGCGTCACCCTCGCACCCGGGGAAGGAGAAGTGGGCGTTGCCCGGCAGCCGGTGCACCGGGTCACCGTTGTAGATGGCGTCGGGGATCGCCGCACGGACCCGGGCCACGAGGCCGTCGCGAAGGTCGCTGACCCGCGCCGAATATTCCGGCTGGGTTTTGACCGCGGCCTCGACAGCCACCGCGAAAGCCACCACACCCGGGGTGTCCAGGGTGCCGGACCGCACGTCACGCTCCTGGCCGCCACCGTGCAGCAGCGGCGTGGCGCCCACATCCCGGCCCAGCAGCAGGGCACCGACCCCGACCGGGCCGCCCAGCTTGTGACCGGTGACCGTGAGGGCGGACGCACCGCTGGCGGCGAAGTCGACCGGAACCTGCCCGACCGCCTGCACGGCGTCGGTGTGGAACGGGATGCCTGCCCGGGCTGCCAGCGCCGCGAGCTCGGCGATCGGCTGCACGGTGCCGACCTCGTTGTTGGCCCACTGCACGCTGATCACGGTGAGCTCGTCGCCGTGCTCGTCGATCAGCGCCGCGAGCGCCGCGGGGTCGACCCGGCAGGCAGCGTCGACGGGGAGCCAGTCGGCGACGGCGGACTCGTGCGCGGCCAGCCAGTCGACCGAATCGAGCACGGCGTGATGCTCGACGGCCGAGGCCACGACGCGGTCCCGCCGGGAATCGGCATCCCTGCGGGCAAAGAAAACACCCTTGGTAGCCAGATTGTCGCTCTCGGTGCCGCCGCTGGTGAAGATCACCTCGGAGGGCCGCGCTCCGAGCACCGCGGCGATCCGCTCGCGGGACTCCTCGACCAGCCGGCGGGCATGCCGGCCGGCTGCGTGCAGGGACGACGGATTGCCGATCTCCCGCGCCGCCGCCACATAGGCATCGAGCGACTCGGGAAGCATCGGCGTGGTCGCCGCGTGATCCAGGTAAGCCATCGCCTCAGAGCTTATGCCTTGAGGCGTCAACCAACGCGCCCCGTCCGCCTCCCGGGAAGAACCACGGAGATCAAACTCATCCCGGCGGCCGGAACATCGAAGGTCAAAATCGTGCTGACTCGGGTCCGTCGTGGTCCGGACCGCTCCTCCCGCGAGAGACCGGGGCCGCACGACCAGGCGCCTGGCGGCGCCAAAACGGCCGCACACCCCCTGCCAGCTGCACAAATGGCCGGGCTCACCACAAAAGATCAATTGCCCGACCCGGAAGAACACCGACCAGGAACCAAACGGCCCGGCACAGGGCCGGGCCGTTCAGGTGGTGCTCAACGTCACTGTGTTAATTGCGCTTGCGGATCTTGTTACTTGCGCTTGCGGATCTCTTCGGCGGCCTGGGGGACGACCTTGTTGAGGTCGCCGACCACGCCGTAGTCCGCGAGCTCGAAGATCGGGGCTTCCGCGTCCTTGTTGACCGCGACGATCGTCTTCGAGGTCTGCATGCCCGCGCGGTGCTGGATCGCGCCGGAGATGCCGATCGCCAGGTAGAGCTGCGGGGAGACCGTCTTACCGGTCTGGCCCACCTGGAACTGGTGGGGGTAGTAGCCCGAGTCGACTGCCGCACGGGACGCACCCACGGCGCCGCCGAGCAGGTCGGCGATCTCCTCGACCACCTTGAAGTTGTCGGCACTGGCCACACCACGACCGCCGGAGACGACGATCGACGCCTCGGTGAGCTCGGGGCGCGAGCCCTTCTGCTCGGCGACCCGCTCGACAACCTTGGTGAGCTTGTCCGCGTCGGTCGCCACCACCGTCAGCTGCTCGACGGTCGGGCTGGCCGGGGCCGGCTCCGGGGTGATCGAGTTGGGCCGGATGGTGACGATCGGCAGGCCCTTGGTGACCTTGGACTTGACGATCGCGGCACCCGCGAAGACGACCTGGGTGGCGGTGCCGTCGGCGGCCACCTCGACCGCGTCGGTGAGCAGCCCGTTGTCCAGCTTGACGGCGAGCCGGCCGGCGATCTCCTTGCCCTCCTGGCTGGAGGCGATCAGCACGGCGGCGGGCTGGACCAGCTTGACCAGCTCGGCGACGGCGGTGGCCTTCGGAGCCACGAGGTAACCGTCGACCTCCTCGCCCTCACCCGCGTAGATCTTGGTGGCGCCGTACTCACCGAGCTTCTCGGCGAACTGCGCAGCAGCGCCCTCGCCACCGAGCACGACGGCCGACACCTCGCCCAGACCACGGGCGATCGTCAGCATCTCGAGCGTGACCTTCTTGACGCCGGCAGCCTGCGAGGCCTCGACGACGACCAGTACTTCAGCCATTGCTGTCCCCACTCCCCGCTCAGACGAACTTCTCGGTGACGAGGTACTGGACGAGCTGAACGCCGCCCTCGCCCTCATCGACGACCTTGGTGCCGGCAGTGCGCACCGGCCGCTTGGCGAACTCGACCACGGCGGACGTCGCTCCCGCGGCGCCGACCTCGTCGGCCGCCACACCCAGGTCGGCGAGCGACAGGGTCTGCACGGGCTTCTTCTTCGCGGCCATGATCCCCTTGAAGGAGGGGTAGCGCGGCTCGTTGATCGTGTCCCAGACGCTGACGACGGCCGGCGTGGCCGCGGTGACGACCTCGTAGCCCTCGTCGGTCTGCCGCTCGGCGGTCAGCTGCGCGCCGTCCACGGTGAGCTTGCGCGCACCGGTCAGCGCGGCGATGCCCAGCCGCTCAGCGATCATGTGCGGCATGACCTGCACCCGGCCGTCGGTCGACTCGGCGCCGCAGATGATCAGGTCGGCGTTGAGCGTGCCCAGCGCGGTGGCCAGCACCTTGGAGGTGGCCACGGCACAGGACCCGTGCAGCGCGTCGTCCTGCACGTGCACAGCCTTGTCCGGGCCCATCGAAAGAGCCTTACGGATCGACTCGGTGGCGCGCTCGGGACCCATCGTCAGCACGGTCACCTCGCCACCGTGCGCCTCTTTGATCTTCAGCGCTTCCTCGATGGCGTATTCGTCCATCTCGTTGATGACGTTGTTAGCCGAGCCACGCTCGACGGTGTTGTCGCTCGCGCTCAGGGTGCGCTCAGCACCGGAGTCGGGCACCTGCTTGACCAGTACGACGATGTTCATCGCGCTTCGACGACCCTCCTGAATATGGCCTATGTGTTAGACGCACGCCTGCAGCCGGGTTTCGCGTTTCCTACCAGATGTTACCCACGGGTAGCTAATGCAGTCTCCCGCGACCAGGAGTGACTCACCTCACCCGCTCGCCCACCGCCCCCGAACCCGGCCAGATCCATACTCCCCCACCGCATACAGCGCCCGTCACACCACGTCCCGCTCGGCCTTCTTGACCTGCACGGTCAATAATCGACACGTGCTTGACCAGTGGTTCAACCCGCAGAAGACCCCGATGGCCGGAGAGAAGCCCGACTATCGCTTCTCACTGGCCAACGAACGCACCTTCCTGGCCTGGATCCGCACGGCCCTGGCCCTCCTGGCAGGCGGCCTGGCCTGCGCCCAGTTCCTGCCCCCGCTACCGATCGCCCACCTACGCGAAATCATCGCCGTGACCCTGCTCCTGCTGGGCGGAGTCGTCGCGATCCGAGCAGTCGACCACTGGGCGCGTACGGAAAAAGCAATGCGGATGGGCACAGACCTCCCCAAATCCCGCTTCCCCGCCATTCTCGCCCTCCTGGTGGCCCTGGGCGCCGCCCTCCTGGTCCTGGCGGTCCTCATCAAGGCCGTCACATGACCGATCCAGGCGCCCGCGACCCGGGCGCCCGCGACCCAGGCGCCCGCGTCCCGGGCGCCCGGGACCCAGGCGCCTCGGCGGAACGCACAAGACTGGCCTGGCGCCGAACCGGTCTCTCAGCGACAGCGGTGGCCCTGCTGAGCGTCCGCCCCGCATTCGCCCCGGACGCCACCCCAGCGACCATCGTCATAGCGGCAACAACCATGGCCGCCTGGACCCTGCTGGTAGCCCTCGCCTACCGCCGCACCCGAGGCCTCAGCACCTGGCCACCCCACCCCGGCCGACGCACGGTGAGCGTCTACGCACTCACCACCGTGCTCCTCGCCGCCCTCGGCGCGGCGCTTGTCACGCTCTGATCGTCGCCGAACGGCAAGACGCGCGTCATCATTGCCTCATGGTCCGGATGTTCGTCTTCCTGGCGGCGGTGCAACTAGTCCTCCTGGTACTCGCCCTCATCGGCTCCTTGTCAGCCGACCGAGTCCGCAACCTGCCGCGCGCCCTATGGGTTCTGGTAATCCTCCTCATCCCCCTCCTAGGCCCGATCGCCTACTACCTCTGGGGCCGCCCCCTCCCCGCCCCCACAGAAACAGTCCGCCGCCCCAAACCGGCACCGTCCTCCCCCGACGACGACCCCGACTTCCTCCGCCAGGTCGACACCGAACAATCCCGCCGCGACCGCGAACTCCTCGCCCAGTGGGAACGAGACCTGGAAAAACCCGAGGACACCTGACCCCGCCACCACCACGCCGCAGGCCACCAGCGCAGGCCGGCGGACCAGCCGCGGACGCCCACTTCCGGGAGAAGCAGCCCAGAAAGCCGCCATAGGTACGCGCATGCGGGCGTGGCCGAGACCCACGACGCGACCCGGCACGGCGACCAGCTTCCGGCCGCCCCGACTGGCTACCCCACGCCTACCGCACGCCGAGTGCCGCGCCTCGGCTCATGACTCCGCGCCTCAGCTCATGACTCCGCGCCTCGCTCATGACTCCGCGCGTCGGCTCATGACTCAAGGCCACAACGGCGGCGCCTCATCGGCCTGACACCCGTGAGCTAGCCACCCATTTGCGAGTTGGGCCCATATTGCCCCTGTAAGTCGAATGGCCCCCAAAGCGACAGATAAGAATTTCCAGAAACGGGACCCACGCGACAGCCCGTCTCAGCACGGCCCCGCTAGGCGCTGGTGAAGCCGACCCGCCCGCGGTCTCCAGCACGGTCTCGCCGCCGCCGACCCACCTGCGGCCTACGACGCGGTTCCCGCCATTCGCCGACCCCCCCC
>NZ_BOMN01000056.1 GCF_016862215.1 Winogradskya humida | reverse complement strand
ACTTACCGACTGAATACGCTGGCAGTTGCGAGCCGCAGATCGTCAAGAAACGCCTGCATCGCCGCCGGGGTTCACCGGTAACCGACGGTGAGAGTTGTGGCCGTGTGGTGTGAGGCGGCCGATTCCGCAGAGGATCGGATGTGAACGCGTGTCGCGTCATGGTTGTGGTGGCTGGCTAGCAGGCGGCGGCGTACTTCACGCGCCAGCGGTGGGCGAACCGGGACCAGTCGAACAGGTCACCGGCGGCACGCTTGCGGTCACGCTCGTATTCGGCATCGGCCTGCGCCCGGCTGGTGTTCGCGTCACGGAACAATGCGCGTGCGGCCTCGATCCACTCGACCTTGCCGTCCGGTGTCCGGGCCGTGGGAGAGTCGCGGCGTAGCCGGGCGGTGTGGCCGAGGGCTTTTCCGAAAGCGCGCCGGACCCGGTGCTCACGCCTGAACACTTCGATCGCCGCGGAATAGCTCCGGCGTCGTGTCGGGTCACGCATCCACGCCAATTCGACCGTGGTGAAAATTTCTAGCTGAGCGTATTTCACTCCTTGATTCTTCTCAGGGAGTTCCATGATCGGAAGGATGGGTGTGCCATTGTCAGGTTGAGGGGGATCACACGGATTTGAATGGCGGATGGCGAGAATTCGGATAACCGCACAATGATGGTGCGTGGATTCCGGGAAGGCGATGATGGACAGAGGCCCCTCAGGCCCGTCCATCACCGCTTGCCGGGTGAGACTTCATGATTTCGGCTCACCGGCTGGTGATCTCGCCGGCGAGGCGGTCAACTACCGCGCCTTCACGACCCCCAGGGTGGTCGGGGTGACGTTCGGGAAGACCGAGCCGACGTTGGTGAGGCCGCAGCGCTTCTGCAGGATTTCGGCGATGACCGCGCGGTAGTCGGTGGTGACCTTCAGGTCTCCGTCGACCAGGGACCGGTCGCCCAGGCCGGGCCAGGTGCCGTGGACCTGGCCGCCGTTGATGGAGCCGCCCAGCATGAGCATCGCGTTGCCGTAGCCGTGGTCGAGGCCCGCTGAGCCGTTCTCGGCTACTCGGCGGCCGAATTCGGAGACCGTGACCAGGGTTACGCGCTTCATGGTGTCGGGGCCGAGGTCGGCAGCGAAGGCGGCGAGGGCGGCGGCCAGCTGGGTGAGGTTGTCGTACATCTTCTTGCCGGGGGCGGCTGTGCCCAGGTTTTCGTGCATGTCCCAGTCGCCGGAGTCGACGCAGGCCGACATGAGGCCCACGTCGGATTTGACCAGGCGGGCGACGTCGCGCAGGGCCTTGCCCAGCGGGGTCGTCGGGTACTGCGTCGAGGATGCGGGCTGGGCTGCGGTGGCGGTCTTCATGGTGCCGAGGGCGCTGGTCAGGCGGGTGGCGGTGTCGCCCATGATGCCGGGGACTCCCGCGTAGAGGCCGGTCATGGTGGCGGTCATCGGCTGGTATTTGGCCTCGCCCGCGAGGGTGAAGCCGTCGATCGAGCTCAGGTCCAGCTCGGGGCTGGGGCCGGCCATGACGCGGGCGGGCATGAAGCTGCCCACGGCCATGCCGTTCATCGGGGTGGTGGCGCCCAGGCCGCCGAGGACACGGTTCAGCCAGCCCGTACGCACGGACGTGCCGGGGGCTGCTCGTTCCAGTTCCTCCATCGCGGCGAAGTGGGAGCGGTTCGGGGTGGGCTGGCCGGCTGCGTGGATGGCGCCGAAGGTTCCGGCGTTCCAGAGGGGCAGCAACGGCTTGAGGGCAGGGTGGAGGCCGAAGCGGGGGTCGTCGCCGAGGAGCTGGGATCTGGGGACGGCGATGGTGGGGCGGGCGGCGTAGTAGTCGGCGTCGAAGGCGGGGACGATCGCGGAGAGGCCGTCGAAGCCGCCGCGCAGGGAGAGCAGGACGAAGACGTCGCCGGAGTACGGGCCGGCGGCGTACGCGAGCTGGGTGGAGATCTGGTCGGCGCCGAAGCCGATCAGCGCGCCGGCTGCGGCTGCGGTTCCCAAGAAGCGGCGGCGGCTGGTGGTGCAGCAGGACGCGTCGGTCATGGTCATCACCGGATTCCGAAGTAGGGAGAGTTCAGCAGGCAAGCGACGAGGTACGGGAACGCCCAGCCGACGGCGCTGTCCGTGGATTTCAGCGGGTCGGCCGGGGTCTTGCTGAAGTAGGCGGTGGCTGTCGCGCGGTGGGCGGTGGAGAGGTTCTGGCCGAAGAGGCGCTGGGCCAGGGTGTCGACCAGGGCGCCGTACGTTGCGGGTAGTGGGCCGATGAGCTCGGTGAACAGGCTGGCCGGGCGGGTGAGCTCGGTCGGCCAGTAGCCGGCGGCGAGGTTCAGGTGGGCGTTCCAGCGGGTCAGCAGGCCCGACGGGGAGGACCAGGCGGATTCCACGTCGGGGTATCCGTCGGGGGTGGCCCAGGCCATGGGGCCCTGGCCCGCGTTGCTCGCGTAGTAGTAGAGCGCTTCCATGCCCTTGGTGCCGGAGGCGTCGGGGGTCAGGGCGAGGGCCCGGACGGAGGCGACGAGGTCTTCGTACGGCGTGCGCGCCTTCTGGCCCCGGGAGGCGGCGAATTCCGTGGAGGTGAACAGCGCGCGGAGCACCGGCACGATCGCGGAGCCGTTGTCGAGATAGACCTTTGCGAGCCGGGTGACGAGCGTGTCGGGCGGCGTGTCGCTGACGAAGCGTACGCATAGTTTGGTCGCGATCCTGCGGGCTGTCGCCGGGTGCAGGGCGAGATAGTCGAGCAGCTGGAGCGACCCGGGTTCGCCGTCGGCGGTGGTCGCGTTGGGGTGCGAGAAGCCCATGATGCTGACGGGGCCGGTGGCGTGGGTGGTGGCGGCGTACTTGTAGTTGCCGGTGTTCCAGTCGACGGTGAGGCCGGTCAGCAGGCGGGCCGCGTTCTTGACGTCCGACTCGCTGTAGACCAGGCCGACGGTGTGGAGTTCGAGCAGCTCACGGCCGTAGTTCTCGTTCGGCGCCGTCTTCGTGGAGAAGCGGTTGTCGAGGTACGTCAGCATGGCGGGGTGTTTCGCGCTCGCCTTGAGCATGTCCGCGAACCGGCCGAACGCGTAGGCACGGATCACCGTACGGTCGTAGTCCGGGCGGCTGTCCCAGACGTCGCTCGACGGGCAGGTGACGTTGAGGTGGTTCGACCAGAAGTCGACCATCACCTCGAACAGCTGGCGCTCGCTCCAGATCGCCCGGCTCATCGCGGCGTACCCGGTCTGGTACATCGCGTCCCAGGCGTACTGCTTGAGGGTTCCCGCCTTGACCCGGGCCTTGAGGGTGTCGTTCGACGCCCCGGCGAGGGGGAAGCGGGTGGCGATGTCCGCGCCGCGGTCGTCCCGGATCGAGGCCGGGTCGAGCTGGCGGTCCAGCCACGCCGACCGCCCGATCCGGCGGATCTCCGCGACGGAGGCCGCGGTCAGCCCGTACGTGGCACGGCGCAGCAGGTGCAGGTCGGCGTCGGCCGGCACGAGCTCGATCGCCGCTGCGGCCGAGGCCGCCGACGATGACACCACGGCGGGTACGACGAGGGCGGCACCGACGGCGGCGGTGCCACCGACGACTCGGCGGCGGGTGATCCGGGATGTTGCGGGTGAGAGCGTCACGCCTCGATGTTCGGCACCACCCCGGGATCACTTCGGCGCTAAAACCCCACCGCAACCACGTGCACCCGAATCATCACATTGCATAGTCGGGAACCCAGGGGCGGGGGATCAGCTGGCGACGGCTCTCGGCGGGAGGAAGGACGGGTGTCATCGCCGTACGCCCCATGCCCCGGTAGCGCCACCCCGCCGCCGCCCAGGCCCCGCCGTCGAGGCAGTTCCGGCCGTCGATGACCCGGCGCTCCCGCACGAGGGCCCCGAGCCGCGCCGGGTCGGCGGTGCGGAACTCGGCCCATTCCGTGAGGACACAGGTCAGAACGGAGTCCTGGACCGCTTCGTCGAGCGATGCCGCGTACGACAGCTCGGGGTGGGCCGTTTTCGCATTGGCCATGCCCTCGGGGTCGTAGACGTGCACGTCCGCGCCGGCCCGGGACAACGAGACCGCGGCGGCGAGTGCCGGGGCGTCGCGGATGTCGTCGGAGTTCGGCTTGAACGTGGCCCCGAGCACCGCGATGCGCGCGCCCGCGAAGTCGGGACCGGCCGGGCCGGCGGGGCAGCCCAGTTCCTCGGCGGCCAGGCTGACCACGCGGGACCGGCGGCGCTGGTTGATCAGGTCCACCTCGTGCAGGAAACGCAGTGCCTCGCCGGCGCCGATCTCCTGGGCCCGGGCCTGGAACGCCCGGATGTCCTTCGGCAGGCAGCCCCCGCCGAACCCGATGCCCGCCTGCAGGAAACGGTGGCCGATGCGGGGGTCGTACCCGATGGCCTGGGAGAGCTGGGTGACGTCGGCGTCCGCCGCCTCGCAGACCTCGGCCATCGCGTTGATGAAGCTGATCTTGGTCGCGAGATAGGCGTTCGCGGCGACCTTGACCAGCTCGGCGGTGGCGTAGTCGGTGACGACCACGGGCACCTCGCGGTCCTCGGCCGCGGCGAGGTCGAAGAGGCCCTTGTGTGCGGAGTAGACCATCCGCGAGGCCCAGTCGCTGCGTACGCCGACCACGACCCGGCTGGGCCGGAGCACGTCCTCGACCGCGTAGCCCTCCTGCAGGAACTCCGGTGACCAGGCGACCTCCACCCCCAGCGCGGGGTCGCAGTGCCGGTGGACGATCCGCTCCACCCAGTCCGCGGTGCCGACCGGGACGGTGGACTTGCCGACGATCAGGGCCTTGCGGGTCAGGTACGGCGCGAGCCCGGTCACCGCGGCTTCGACGTAGCCGAGGTCGGCGCCGAGCCCGTCGTGGCGTTGCGGGGTGCCGACGCAGATGAAGTGCACATCCCCGAAGTCGGCGGCCTCCTGGTACGACGTGGTGAACCGCAGCCGCCCGGAGGCGAGGTTCTTGCGCAGCAGTTCGTCCAGCCCCGGCTCGTGGAACGGGACGGTCCCACCGGCCAGCGTCGCGATCTTGACGGCGTCGACGTCGAGCCCCAGCACCTCGTAGCCGAGTTCGGCGAAGCAGATCGCGTACGTCGCACCGAGGTATCCGGTGCCGAGGAACGTCAGGCGCGGGCGGGCGGCACCGGAGGGCGGCGCGATCGCGGTCACGGCCGGCATGGTGGATCCCGGCGGATAGGGGATGGTCACAGCACGCGCTCCATCATTCGGCGGAACCTGTCCCGGCTCTTCGGGAAGGGCGAGGTGGTCGACGAGAGGCGGTGCAGGTCCCCGTGCGCCGAGTCCGCGTCGAAGTAGAGGGCGAACGCCACCCCGTTACGCGGGTCCTGGATGAACTGGATCATGTTGGCGACGAACTCCGGGTTGTCGCCGCCGCCGCGTCCGTCGAGCCGCTTCGACAGGCCCCACTCCGGGATGACGAGTCGCTTGCCGTGCGCGGCGGCGAAATCGGACCAGAAGCGCAGGCCGCTCTTCCCGTTCAGTTTGTTGGACCAGACCGCGGCGGACCGGGCCTGCCGATCGGCCTCGCTGGCCCCCGCCGGCACGGGATAGGTGTTCGACGCCCACGACACGTCATAGACATCCACCCCGACAAAATTCACATACCCATCCCCTGGGTACGCCTCCTCGGCCGCGAACTGGTTCACGCCGCCCGCCGGGTTCCACAGGAACTGGAACTTCTGGCCCGGGATCGAGCGCATCGCGGTGACGATCCGGCGGAAGCAGTTGACGTAGTTCTGCTTGCGTCCGTGCGCCGCCCACGGGTACCACGAGCCGTCGAACTCCCAGCCCGGCCGCAGGATCGTGCGGGCCATCCCCCGGCCCATGAGGTTGCGTCCCAGCTCGACCCAGCGCAGGTCGAACGCGCCGGTCGCGCACTGCGACAGCCGCAGCTCCGACACCGCCGGCGCGTCCGCGGGCTGGTGCGGAAACATCGCCAGCGAATAGATGAGCCGCCGGCCCGAACGTTGCCACGGCTTCAGCATCCATTCCGGGCCGGTGATGCTCTCCCACGAGTCGCCGGCGGAGAAGTCGAGCGCGTAGGGCGCCGCCGTGAGCGAGAACTGCTGCCACGCGAGCAGGCCGTTCGCGCCCTTGGCGGCGGGACCGAGGTAGGCGCCGAACACAGCGTCGGACGAGGGCAGTGCCACCGCGGTCAGGCCACGCTTGTAAGGCAGGGCGGTCACGGCGTTGAACACCGCGACCCCGGCCACCACGACCGCCAGGGTCGCCGCGACGATGCGGACGGAGTACCGCTTGAGTCCGGTCACTCGGCGGGTCACGCGTTCGTACTTCACAGTTGATCCTTGCGATTGAGAACGAAGACCCGGACGTGTTCGAAGTTCTTGAATTCGGTGAGCGTGTAGGCCGAGGTCAGGAACGCCTGCGTGGTTTCGGGCAGGCCGATCATCGGGTCCATGTAGAACTCGGTGGCAGAGACCAGCCACAGCCGCCGGGTCTCGCCGACGCAGGTGACCGGTTCGGTGCACTCCTGCGCGCCGAACCCGCCGAGCTGCTGCGACGTCTTCAGGACCAGGACGTCCTTCGGCAGCTTCGCGTCACGCCCCTCGAAGCCGAAGGCACGGCGGCCGTTACGCCCGGTACCCGTGTAGACGACGCCGTCGCCGGGATGGGTCCGGGCGAGGACGGCTGCTGCGGCACCGCGGAAGTCGGGTTCGCCGAGCACCGGACTGCGCCGGGCCTCCTGCAGGGCGGGAAGCCCGACGTAGAAGACGCCGGCAACGACGGTCAGGGCGCTGAGCGAGAGGGCGATCGAGGTGCCCTCGCGGGTGAAGCGGATCAGGGCGTACCCGGCGGCGCCGGCCAGCAACGCCCAGGCCGGCAGGGTGAACAGCAGATAGCGGTGCAGGAAGAGGTGCAGGATCGGGAAGGTCAGGTAGCAGAACAGCGGCGGCGCGATCGCCCAGGTCAGCAACAGCAGGACCAGGCTCCGGTGCCGTTTCCACAGGAACGCGGCGGCGAGCACCGCGACGCCGGCCATCAGCAGCGCCACCTGCCATGACCCGAACACCTTGTCCGGCATGTTGGCGACCGCCGAGCCGTCCGCCCGGATCCACGCGATGGCACCCGACTGCTGCGAGCCCTTCGCCGCCAGCGGCAGCCCGCCGGTGATGCCGATGACCACGCCGGCGATCCAGCGCAGCTGACGGAAGTCGTCCTTCGCGCGGAACACCCGCCACATGTAGACGGCGTGCGCCAGCAGGATCGTCAGGGTCACGATGTGCACCATGGCGGCGCCGACGAGGACCAGGCCGTAGCCGATCCACCGCAGCCAGGACGGCCGGTCCACCGCCCGCAACAGCAGCAGCGTGGACAGTACGGCGAACGTGATCGCGAAGGCGTACGGGCGGGCCTCCTGGCCGTACCGCGTGACCGAGGGGATGCCGGCGAACAGCAGCCCGGCCACGGCGCCGGAGCCGGTGTCGAACATCCGCCGGCCCAGCAGCGCGACCAGGGCCGCCGCAGCCGCCATGAACAGCGCCGACGGGAGCCGCAGGGACAGCTCGGAGTCGCCGAACAGCGCGATCCAGCCGTGCATGAACAGGTAGTACGGCGCCACGACCGTGTCGACGTGCTGCAGGAGCCGGCCGAGGTCGCTGAAGGTGAGTGTCGAGGCGTACCAGGTCGCGTACTCGTCGTTCCACATCGCCCGGGAGCCGATCCCCAGCAGCGTCATCACCAGCGTCAGCAGCGCTGCCGGCACCGCGACGAGCACGGCCGACCATCGGGGCAGCCGGCCGCCGTCCAG
The DNA here is from genome assembly GCF_016862215.1 of Winogradskya humida. Classification (GTDB taxonomy): domain Bacteria; phylum Actinomycetota; class Actinomycetes; order Mycobacteriales; family Micromonosporaceae; genus Actinoplanes; species Actinoplanes humidus. Next base: position 75,597 of record NZ_BOMN01000056.1, on the reverse strand, counting down.
GCTGTCGGTGGGAACGGCGGCGACGCTGCGCGGCTCGTCCACGTCCACGTCCAACGGCGGCGACAATACTTGGATTTCTGCCATCACTTCCTCCTACGTACGCGGGCGGCGAGGCCCGGCCTCAGCCGGCCAGCGATTTGCCGAGCAAGCCACCGAGCAGCGTCGAATAGGTGGCGGTGATGTGGCTCTTGTCGCGATAGACGACGGTGTTGCCGATGATCGCCGGGCAGACGGTCGCGGTGCAGAACCACGGGGTGGTCTCCACGACGCGCACACCGTTGCGTTTCGCCATCGTCCGGATGGCGCGCTGCCTGGTGACGCTCAACGCGTCGGCCGGCTTCAGGTTGCACAGGCGGATGCGCGCGGGATGCCCGGAGAGGCACTCGGGCACGTTGTCCTTCGGCACCGGCGTGTCCTGGATGATGACCGGGACGGCCCCGGACCGCTTGAGCTTCTTCGCGGTGCTGAGCCACGCGTTCGCCCAGGCGGTCTCCGGATCCCCGGTGGCCCCCAGCGGGTTGTCCGAGCGCTGGATCGTCGACATCACCACCATTTCCGGGCGGAGTTTCCCGATCCGGCGTAGCGCGTCCGCACGCCATTGCTCGCATTCGGCGTACGGCGTGCGGCTGTCGCCCTTCATGAACTCGGCCTCGGCCGGGGTGCAGCCCGCCTTGGTGTAGACGACAAGTCGCCAGTGGCGTGCCTGCGCGACGACGTTCAGCGCGTCGTACCAGTGCTGGGCGTGCGAGTCACCGAACAGCACCACCTGGGCCGTGCCCGCGGCGAACCCGCGTTTCTCGCAGCCGGCGCCGATGTTGTACGAGATCGACCGGACCTCGGACTCGGCGATGCAGTTGCCGTCGTTCGGGAAGTCGGACTCCGAGGCGGTGAGGGACGGCTCCAGGTTGGACGGCAGTTTCGTGGCAGCCGCGCTGGTGCGCACGAGCCGGACGAGCTGGTCCGCGGAAACGGTGCGTGACTTGAGCACGGTCGAGGTGACCGTCGCGGTCCGGACCCCCTTGACCACGGGCAGCGGCATCACCTGAGCGACCAGCGCGATGGTCACCGCGCCCGCGGTCAGCGAGAAGCCGAGCGCGAGACCGAGGCTCGGGCGTACCCGGAAGACCCGGTGGAAGCGGATCTGGTTCTCCACCGCCGCCAGCGACATCGACGCCGGCACCAGGGTCGCGACCATGAGCCCCAGCTTGGTCAGCACGTCCGGCTGGTGACCGAGCACGTACGGCGCGATGATCAGGACCGGCCAGTGCCACAGGTACCAGCTGTAGGAGAGCCGGCCCAGCTCCTGCATCGGCTTGAGACCGAGCAGCCGCTGCGCGCCCCAGGACGGATGCGCGCAGCCACCCGCGATCACCAGGCCGGCGGCGGCGACCGGTAGCAGCGCCGCATAGCCCGGGAACACGGTGTTGTCGGTGTACAGCAGCGCGGCCGCGGCGATCCCGGCCAGGCCCGCCCAGGTCAGGACCGCTGCGAAAGACTTCCAGAGCCGGACCAGTCCGTGTGCGCCCAGCGCGATGAGCGCCCCGACGCCGAGCTCCCACGCGCGGGTGTGGATGCCGAAGTAGGCCCAGGGCAGGTTCCGGGTCGACTGCCAGACGCACAGCGCGAGCGAGACCCCGCTGAGCAGCACCAGGCCCGTCACGACCGCCGCGACGCTCGGCTTGCCGCGGCGGGCCCACGCCAGCGAGAAGACGATCAGCAGCAGCGGCCAGACGAGGTAGAACTGCTCCTCCACCGCGAGCGACCAGAAGTGCTGCAACGGTGACGGCTCCCGCAGCGCACCCAGGTAGTCGGTGTTCTGGATGGCCAGCCGGTAGTTCAACGAGTACGTCGCCGAGGAGAGCGCGTCCTCCGCGATCGCCCGCAGGCTCAGCGGCGGCATCCAGTGCCAGGCTGCCGCGAGGGTGCCCAGCACCACGACGGTCGAGGCGGGCAGCAGCCGGGTCATCCGCCGGGAGTAGAACCGGCTCAGCGAGATGCGCCCGGTCGTCTCGAGCTCGCGGAACAGCAGGCCGGTGATCAGGAACCCGGAGATCACGAAGAAGATGTCGACGCCGACATAGCCGCCGCCGATCGCCCCGATGCCGGCGTGATAGCCGACGACCAGCAGGACGGCCACGGCCCGCAGGCCCTGGATGTCGGCCCGGAACCCGATGGCCCGCACGAGGGGCCGGGGCGACGGGCGTCGTCTGCGCCGCTTCGGTGCCGGGGCTTTCGCAGCCTCGGGCGGCTGCGCGGGGATGCTGACCGGGGCCTCGTAGGACTTCAGCTTGATCATGACAGCGCGGCCGCGGTCGTGGAGGCGTTACGCGAGCCGGGGATCGTCGGCAGCACGGTCGGGTGCGCAGGGCCGGCCGGGCGCCGCTCCGGTGTTGAACGATTGCCCATGAGCAGGGGGAAGACGAAGTACAGCATGGGGAGCGCGAACATGACCGTGGCCCAGAACAGCTCCGGCCCGAAACGCATGACCCCCATGACGATCCCCGTCCAGGTGAGGACCTGGGCCGAGATGAGCCAGACCCGCAGGACCCGCAGTACGCGTTTCGCCGTCGGGGTGCGCTTGGCGGCGCCGGTGGGCACCCACGCCGCTGTGCGCCCGCGGAGGAAGTCGAACAGCGCCAGCGCGTGGCAGAAACCGATCAGCATCTGGACGCGTACGACGATCGGGGACCACCGGTAGTCGGTGACCCGGGGCATCAGCGTCGACCACACGAAGATGGTCCCGATCAGCGGCACGTAGTTCATCGGCCGGATCTGGTCGGGGAAGAACCACAGCATCAGGATGCCCGGTACGGGACCGGCGAACGCCGCGATCGCCGTGGTGATGTAGTAGAGGAACCCGGTCCAGAAGCACAGTTTCTGCTTGATGGTCAGCGCGGACCGGTGGAAGGCGTTGTCCGCCAGCAGGCTCATGCTGCCGGTGCACCAGCGGTACTGCTGGTTCGCGAAGCCGTCGAAGTTGTCCGGGCACACCCCCTTGGCCAGGTTGACCGGGACGTAGCGGGTCCGGAAGCCGACCTTCGCCAGGTTCACTCCGGTGTGGACGTCCTCGCTGTGCCCGATCTGCGCGAATCCCCCGGCCTTCACCAGCGCCGTGCGGCGGTACATCGCGTTCGTGCCCACGCAGATCGCGGCGTCGACCGCGTCCCGGGCCGGCTGGATCCAGCGGTAGAACATCTCCTGGGTCGCGCCCGCCGCGCGTTGCAGCCAGTTGAAGTGGTCCTGCTGGATGTCGAAGAACTGGGGCGACTGCACGATCCCGATCCCCGGGTCGTCGAAGTAGGGCGCCAGTTCCCGGGTCATGTCGGGACGCGGTGCGAAGTCGGCGTCGAAGACGTGGATGAGGTCGCCGTCCGAGTTCTCGTATCCGTACCGCAGGTTGCCGGCCTTCTTCAGCTCTCCCCGGTTGGGCCGGCTGCGGTACTCGAAGCCGAAGTGATGGGCCAGGCCCTCCACCGATTCGCGGGCGGAGTCGTCGAGCACATAGACGGTGAGCCGGCCGGGCCAGTCGAGCTGGGCGACGTGGCGGTAGGTGTTCTCCAGGATGAAGAGCGGCTCACCGGCGGACGGCAGGAACACGTCCACGGACGGGTGCCCGGCCGGGGCGTAGGCGCGCACCTTCAGATCGTGCTGGACCCGGTTGCTGCGGCGGCGACGGGTGCTCGACAGCAGGCTGATGAAGACGGCGGCGATCTGCAGCGCGATGAGCTCATAGAGCAGGCTCGTCCACATCGAGTTGAGTGCCATGCGCATCATCCCGTACATCACGCCGACAAATGCGAGCAGGAAGACGACGAAGATCCATCGTCCCTGCCGGCCGTAGTAGAGGTACTTCTCCTCATCGGTCGGCGGAAGTGGCACATAGTCGACGGCGCCGGACGGCCCCGGCCCGAGGCGAGTTACGCCGCCGCGCTGAATCTCTGCAAGTGCCACCGAAGAGCCTTCCGGGGAGAACGACTGGGGCAAACCACCCAATTGCTTGCATATGGCCGGTATCGGGCGGAACGCTAGCGTCGAGGCGCGACAGGCCGCTAGCCACGTGCGGGTTCCACCGATCGGGTGGAAACAAAGCACCGTTTCGCAACCCCCGGCCGCAACCCGGCAAAGCAGCCGGGGCCACCGTGCCATTTAGCCGGCAATCGCGTAACCGCACCGCGCCAGAACGACCCTCGCAGACCCCGCACGGGCCTAAATGCGGAGACAGGGCAGCCATCAACGGTCCGGCGTGGCAATTGCACAGCCGAACTGGAAACGAAATCGAAACAGAATGCATTCGCGTGATGATCATCACACCGGCGCAACCGGAACCGCCGGGCATCGACTCATGATCGATGAATGCGGCAGCTTGTGACCCTATGCGGCGCTGGAACGCGATAGGACGCGAATATTGCTCGTGAATATTCCGGCTGGTGTCGTCACGGCCGGGTTTTGCGACGCGTTCGCCGCCGTTCACTCCTGCGGATTAAGCCGAAAGCACGGGACGGCGGGCCGGCGTCAATGACGTCGGCCGATTATTGGCTTTTACGCGACCGGCCCGCGGCCTCGCGAGTTTGCGAAGCCACGGGCCGGCGGTTATCCGCCGTCGGGGTTCGTCAGGCGGTCAGGTCGAACTCGCAGTCCTTGGCACCGGCGATGAACGCGTCCCACTCGGCGCGGGTGAAGGTCAGGGCCGGGCCGGCCGGGTTCTTGGAGTCGCGGACCGCGATTCCTTCGGGCAGGAGGTTGGTGGCCACCTCCACACAATTGCCCTCGGGTCCGCTGCGGGTGCTCTTCTTCCAGATCGCACGGGTGAGGTCCATGGGACCTTCTCCTTTCGTCAGGCGGCCTGCGCCGCCGCATTGATGAATCGGAGGGTTTCGGCCGGACTCAGCGCCTGCGCCACCAGGTGCCGGTAGATGCCGCTGTGGCGGATGAGGTCCGTTTCGGCCTCGAGAATGAGACCGCCGCCGATGGTTTCGGTGTAGATCAGAGCGGGGTCGTCGTTGGGAAACTCCATGACCATGAAGGAGCCCTGCATCCCCGGGTGCGCACCCGCGCTGTAGGGCAGAACCTGGATGGTGATGTTGGGGGACTCGCCGGCCCTGCCGAGGAAGAGCAGCTGCTCACGCATCACCTCAGCCGTGCCGATCGACCGCCGGACGGCGGGTTCGTCCATGACGACCCAGAGTTCGGTCCTCCTCTCTCTCAGCAGCGCGTTCTGGCGCTGCATCCGCACACGCACCCGCTGCTCGACCTCGTTGTCGCTCAGCGCCGGCAGCACGCCGTGGATGACGGCCCTCGCGTAGGCCTCGACCTGGAGCAGGCCCGGCACGTACAGGCATTCGAAATTCCGCAGGCGGTCGGCCTCCGATTCGAAGTTGATGTACGACTGGTAGCCCACCGACAGCCCCGGCCCGTAAGGCTGGAGCCAGTCGAGCTGCCCGGAGTCGCGGGTCAGCTCCAGAAGCCGCGCGCGGTCGCCTTTGTCAGCCACGCCGTAAAGGTTCAGCAAAGTGATGAGCGTCCGCTTCTGCGGACGCGCCCTGGCGCTTTCGAGACGGTAGAGGGTGGCCGTGTTGACACCGGTTTTCTCCTCGATCGTCTCGCGGGTCAGTCCGGACGCGGCGCGCAACTGCCGAAGCTCTGCGGCCAATCGGCGCAGACGAGCGGTCGGAGCCTGTTTGCGTTCCGGCAAGATGTTCGACCCCCCTCTTTCTCCCGGCGCGGTGCGCACCTTGCAGGTGCCTGCAGGACGTTTGCATCTTTTGCTTTTTAGGGGTTGACTCATGACTACCCTCTAGAGAGTATCGCTACCGACATCGATTTGCGCAAGACAGGAATCGGAAGGGGCGAGCGGTGCAGAGCGGTCACGAGCCGGTTCGACCGAAGTGGAATTGCCGGGAGTGCGGGCTCGAGTGGCCCTGCGAGCAGGCGAGACGCGAGCTCACTGCGGACTTCGCACGCTTCCCGACGTCATTCGCGATCTACATGGCGCACTGTTACAGCCAGGCGTTGCACGATTCGCCGACCCTGGAGGCGATGCCGCCGGACCTGTGGACCCGGTTCATGGGCTGGCTGCCGAGATCGTGAGCACCCGCTCACTCTTCCGGGCTCATCCGGTCGGACGCCGCTAGATGATCAAAACGCGGAATCGCCGAACGGAAACCCGATCTCCGCGGACCGGTGCGGCGCGTTTCTCTTCACGAGATACCGAACTCGCCGCCGCTGCCGCCTCCCTCCTGCCCCCGGGTGCGGCGCGCGGCGGGTCCGCCGTGGTGACCGGCGGGCTCGGGGTTCCCGCTGCCACTCCCCGGCAGCGGGAACCCCGCAGCACTGGTCTGGGGTTTGCGCTAGGAAGGTGCTGAACGGATGTCTTGCCTGGTGGATGGCGGTGTCTCGGGCGCTGTCGCCCGGGCGGGCATCGACGAGCGATGCAGCATGCCGCCGGCGATCCCCCTGCCGGGGTAGTCCGGCGGGCGCGGACCTCGGCCTTCACCCGGTCGTAATGCCGCACGGACGCCCGATCACGCCCACGCCCCCGGTCAGGGAATGTGGAGCTGTTCCCCTTTCGCCCTTCTCAGGAGGAAATCCGCGTGCGCATGCTCAGCAAGCGGTCGGCTGCCGCCGGCGTCACCGGACTCGTCGTGCTCGGGGCCGGTGGGGTGGCCTGGGCGGCCTGGCATATCACCGGCTCCGGGAACGCCGAGGCGAAGGCCGGTACCGGGGTGATGCTCACGATCACCGAGGCGGGGCTGGGCGGGGGCGGGCTGACGCCGGGGAATGCGAGCACCGTGCTGCTGACCGTGGAGAACAGCAACGCGTTTCCCGTACGCGTGACCGATATCGAACTGACCGGCCTGAACTCGCCCGCACGCGGCTGTGACGCCGCGGCCAATGTGGAAGTGCTCAACGCGGCGCCCCTGCCCGCCGGCGCCGACGCGGTGACAGTGCCGGCCGGTAGCGCGGAACGACCGGTCAGCACGCGGATCGCGTGGGACGGCCCGCTGCGGATGGTGACGGACCCCGCCGATGCGTGCCAGGGCGCGGCGTTCACCTTCAGCGTCCACCTCGACGCCGTGAGCGCGGCCTCGTGAGCGTCCTCGCCTCGCCCGCGCCGACCGACTGCAAACCGAAAAGGATGGGCATGCGCAAGCTCGACCGTCGCGGCAAGGTGATCCTCGGTATCGCCGCCGCCGCCGCTGTGCTCGCCAACGCGGGCGTCGCCTGGGCGTACTGGTCGCTGGAGGGAGCCGGCAGCGGCGTGGTCGTGGCCGGGTCGGCGGTGGCGCTCAAGCTGGAGGCGCACTCCGACGACAGCAGGCCGCTCTATCCGGGCGGGACGGCGAACCTGACGGTCACCGTGGCCAACCAGAACGACTTCCCGATCAGGATCACCGCGATCACTCCGGACCCGGCGGAGATCATGGCCGATACGGATCACCGGGAGAACGGGTGTCTGACGACGGGTGTCGTCGTTAGTGCAGACGTGCTCAATGTGTCGTGGCAGGTGCCGAAGAACACGATCGGTGTATTCACCGTGCCGAACGGGCTACGGATGACGAACGACTCCGACAGCGCCTGCCAGGGCGCGACCTTCACGATCCCGGTCCGGGCCGACGGCCAGAGCAGCGAATCCTGACGCCGTGCCCGCCCTGTATCGATGGCAGGTCCTGCTGGCCGGCACGGCTGCGGCCCTGACCGTGGGCAGCGGAGTCGCCGCGTACGCGAGCTGGCGCATCACGGCGACCTCCCCGACTTTCACGGTGCACGCCGTCCAACTCCCCCGGGTGCCGCGGCCACTCGCCGAGATGACCCGCACGGGGCTGCGCATCCGCTGGACACCGGTCGAACCCGCCTCCGGCTACGTCGTGACCCGGCACGCCGGACAAGGCAGCGAGGTCGCCTGTACCGTGGCGGCCGGGCAGCGTACCTGTGTAGATCTGCGGGCGCCGAAGGGATTTCCGGTCAGCTACACGGTCGCCGCGGCCTACGGCAGGCACTGGGTCGGCACACCGAGCGAGACGAGCGTCCCGGTGCCGCCGCCTCTTCCGGGGCGGGCAGCGTCGACTCCGGCCCCCGGCAGTGCGCCGCAATCACCACCGCCGCCCTCGGCACTCGCGATCGAGCCTCCTGCGACGACGCCGGTGCCCACCCCGCCGCCGAGCGGGCCCAGCGCTTCACCACCGGCACCTGCGCCGACGGAAACCGGTGGTGCCGGCACGATGTGAAACTGCGATCGCCGAAAGCGGGATTTGAATAACTTTTTGTCGAGTAGAAACTCCGTGAACAAACAGCCAATTCGCGAACGACGTGCGTTTGTCACAACCGCCGTCACGGATGGGTTATTTGTCGTGCGGCAAAACTTAGGATCAGAGGCATGACACCGTCCGGTTCCATCGCACTCCAGCTCGCGCTCTCCGTTGTCATGGTCATTTTCACGTCGTACGTCGCGGGCCGCGTGCATCAGTGGTACCGGCACGGTTTCGAGCGCGACGTCGCGTACCGCGAGGGCTACGACCAGGCCTCGCAGACGCTCTTCCAGCTGGCCGTGCGCACCCACCCGGCGCTGCCCACCGGCACCGAACCGGCGCTGCGGGGCCACCCGGCGCTGCCGCCCAGCCCGGAGGTGGAGAACCACGTCCGTTCGGTGGCCCCCACGCGGCACCGCAACGACCCGCCCACCGCCGCGGCGCGGGCCGGGTCGGCCGAGTTCGACCACATCCGCCTCATGCGGCAGTAGGCCTGGAACCAAGCACCACGGAAAGGTCCACTCCCCATGACCGTGCCCGGTAACAACCTCATCCAGGCCGTCTTCGCGCTCGCCTTCGTCATCGCCAGCGGATACGCGGCCGGTCGCATACACCAGTGGTACAAGCAGGGCCTCGATCGCGATCGCGCCTATCGCACCGGGTACGACCGGGCGTCGCACTCCATGTTCGACATGGCGATCCGGAAACGGCGGCAGAACCCCGGTGCCGCCCCGGCCCCCGCCGAGGACACGCCGGTGGCCGAACCGCCGGCCAAATCGCGGCGCTCGCACCTCGTCGGGCATGCGCGACGCCAGATCTTCGCCGATCCCGCGCAGGGCGGTAATGGCCGGCGCCGACGGCGGGCCAGGGATCAGGAGTGACGGTGTACTCCGGAGGAATTAGGCCGGAAAGGTAAACGCGCACGGTCGTTCGCGAGCCGATGGCGTACGTATCGCCGATCTCACTTGCCTGGGGTATCCGGCACGCTTGACGCATGCAGCGGGTGGTGATCAATGACGAATACGCGGATGTGGCACCGGCGGAACCCGAGCCCGCCGGGCCACGACGACGCCCGCTCAGCGGACGGACGCGAACCATTCTCATCGCCGCTTGCGCCGCCACCGTCATCGTGAACGCGTGCGCGGTCTGGGCGTACTGGAAAATAACCGACACCGGCTCTTTTGTCGAAATGACGCTTCGCGCGCAGTCGAGCCTCAATGTGCCACTGCGTCCTGGTACAACAGGCGACCTCATCGTGACCGTCACGAACGAGAACAATTTTCCCATTCGGCTGACCTCGCTCCGGTCGGGAAACGGCAGGACAGTGCCCGACGAGGAGAGCCGGAACCGCGGCTGCAGGGCCACCGGGGTGAGCCTGACCAGCAGATCCATGCCGGTGAACTGGGAGGTGGACCGCAACAACGCCGCGGCCTTCACCGTTCACGACGGTGTGCGAATGGCCGATGGCTCCGGGCAGAGATGCGTGAATGCGGTATTCATCATTCCCGTGCGGGTCGATGGAGAGATCGGCTGACATCGATCGGCATTCGGTAAACCATGACCTGCGACACGTCACCCCGACGAACTAATGGCGTGACCGTGCCCTGGCGTTTCGCGACGGCGGACATCTACCGTCGAAAGACCGGATCGCCAGAGGCAGGGAGGCATTCGTGGCACCCAGCACGATGGAAATGCTCGACAGGACCCGGCTCGACGAGGCTCACGACGCCCGCACCGACCCAGCCGCCCGGCAGCGTGCCATCGAGGCCTGGCTGCCCATGACCCGCCATCTGGCCCGCAGGTACGCCGGCCGCGGCGAACCCCTCGACGACCTCGTCCAGGTCGCGGTGGTCGGGCTGATCAAGGCCATGGACCGTTACGAACCCCAGCGCGGGGCCGAGTTCAGCGCGTTCGCCATCCCGACGATCATCGGCGAGATCAAGCGGCACTTCCGGGACCGGACCTGGTCGGTACGGGTACCACGCCGCCTGCAGGAGCTGAGGCAGGCGATCAGCGGCGCTACCAGCACGCTGACCCACACCCTCGGCCGCTCCCCGACGGTGGCGGACGTCGCCGAGCACCTCGGGGTCGGCGAGGAAGACGTGATCGAGGGGCTCGAAGGGGCCCGCGCCTACCGCGCGACCTCGCTCTCGACACCGGTGGGCGCCGGGGACACCACCGAGCTCAGCGACATGCTGGGCGCCGAGGACGAGGGGTTCGCGCTGGTCGAGGCACGGATGTCGCTCGGCCCGGCGCTGGCCGCCCTCGGCGAGCGCGAACGCACGATCCTGGTCCTGCGGTTCTTCGGCAACCTCACCCAGACGCAGATCGCCGAGCGGGTCGGCATCTCCCAGATGCACGTCTCGCGGCTGATCACCCGGTCACTCGAAGCGCTGCGAGCCCACCTCAGCGCGTAAGGTGTCGCGACGCGTGGCGGCCGGGTGCCGTTCGATCAGCGGGATCGGCGGCAGCGGTGGCAGGGGCGCGTGCGTCACCGTCTCGAACAGCCGGGTCCGGGCGCGCTCCAGGGCGATGTCGTTGAGGTCGTGATCGCGGGAAGCCTTCCCGATGCTCTCGGCCATCACCCGCGACGTCGCCTCCACGAACCGGCGGGCGTCGCGCAGGCCCTGCTCGTAACCGATGGTGGCCTCGTGCTCGTGACCGCGGGCGATGCGGGCCTCGGTGCGCTCGTACGCGTTCCCGTGCGACACCACCTTCAACCCGACCGCGGCACAGTCCAGGGCTACGAGCAGCAACGCGATCCCGACGTAGAAGACGCCGATCCCCCAGAAGTCGGTGCTCACGAGGTACCACATGGCCTTCGTACGGGCCCCGAACCCGGCGTCCGCGCGGATCGCGTTCGCGTTCGCCGTACGTTGCTCATTGATCTTGGCAGTGAGGTCCGTCTCCTCCGCCGTGCGGGCCGTGCGGGCCGCTTCCTGCGTCTTCTGCAGCGCCGCGGCCTGCTTGTCCAGCCGGGCGGCCTCGACGTCGAGCCCGCGGGAGCGTTCGACCAGCGTGTCGCAGAAACCGCCCGCCGGGCAGCCGGCCTTGCGGGACACGCCGTCGCCCTCGGAGTCGGCCAGCGCCTGCGCGTAGAGCTTGCGGGCGTCGGAGCGCTTCTCCGCGGCCCGCCTGTTGAGGGCCTGGACCGCGCCGTCCTCGGACTCGGACTGCTTCTTCAACTCCTGGAGGCGGGCGTCGTACGTGGCGATCGCACCGTTCTCCTCGATCTGGCTGATCTGCTGGTTGTGCACCTCGTTGAGCCGCGCGTCGATCTCGCCCTGATAGCGGGCCAGCATCAGCGGCTCGGTGATGATCACCGCGAAGAGCAGGGCCATGCAGACCCGGCCCGCGTAGAGGCCGAGCGTGGGGTGGCGCAGCAGGTCATCCGGGTCCGCGGACTCGAGACGGTTGTAGTTGATCGCGACCCGGCCGACGACCGCCCGGTCGTACGCGATGACACCGAACGCCACCAGCGGGCCGATCAGCCACTGCCACCACGGGTGGGTGTAGTTGGCGCTGGCGTCGACGAACGCGGCGCCGCCGGCTGTGGCGTACACGAAATAGAGCAGGATGAAGACCCCGATGGACCCGTAGAGCACCCGGTCGGAGTGCGTGGTCACGCTGTCCGGGTTCACGTTGGCGATCCGGAGCAACAAACGACGCATGAGGCGAGTCTTGCCCATCACAGCGTGGGACGCGGGGGAAACGACGGGATCGGGGTACACCCGAACCATGACTACAGAGATCCCCGCCATCACGCTGAATGACGGACGCACCATTCCCCAGCTCGGCTTTGGCGTCTTCCAGGTGCCGCCGGAGGACACCCGCGCCGCCGTGGAGACCGCGATCGAGGTCGGCTACCGGCACATCGACACGGCCGAGATGTACCGCAACGAGAAGGGCGTCGGCGAGGCGATCGCCGGCTCCGGGCTGCCGCGCGAGGACTTCTTCATCACCAGCAAGCTGAACAACGGCGATCACCTGCTCAACGACGCCCGGCTGGCCTTCGACGCCACGCTCAAGGAGCTGGGCACCGACTACGTGGACCTCTTCCTGATCCACTGGCCGCTGCCGACGCTCTACGGCGGTGACTTCGTGCAGACCTGGCGCGCGCTCGAGGAGTTCTACCACCAGGGGCGGGCCCGCTCGATCGGCGTCTCCAACTTCACGCCGCACCACCTGCGCCGGCTGCGCGCCGAGACCGAGGTCCGGCCGGCGGTGAACCAGGTCGAGATCCACCCGTACCTCACGAACGAGGAGATCCGCTCCTACGACCTGGAGAACGAGATCGCGACCGAGGCGTGGTCACCGATCGCGCAGGGCGCGGTGCTCGGCGACCCGGTGATCACCGAGATCGCCGAGCGGGCCGGGAAGACCCCGGCTCAGGTGGTGCTTCGCTGGCACATCCAGCGCGGCGACATCGTCTTCCCGAAGTCCAAGACACCTGAGCGCGTACGCGAGAATTTCGCGATCTTCGACTTCGAGCTCTCCGGCGGCGACGTGGCCTCGATCAGCGCGCTCGACCGTGGCGAGAAGGGGCGCACCGGCGCGCACCCGGAGACGATGGCCTGGGTCCCCGCTAAGTGACCTTCAGTGAGTGCGGCTCGGTGATCGTCACCCGGACGGTCACCGAGGCGTGCACCGTCTGCGGCTGAGGGTCGACCTCCAGCTCCGGTTCGGCCATGTCGCCCTTGAACGCCATCGCGCGCATCATGCCGCCACCCCCGCCGCCGGTCCCCTCGTCGCCGATCTCCACGAGCCGGTCGACCTGGGCTCCGACTGCCTCGGCGTACTCGTGGGCGCGGCTGAGCGCGTCGGCGATCGCGGCCCTGCGCACCTCGGCGCCGGCCTTGCTGCCCGGACGCAGCTGCCACCACGGCCCGGAGATCGACGTCAGGTCCTGATTCGCCAGGCGCAGCAGCATGTCCCCCAGGCTGGCGAAGTCGGTCACGGTCACCGTGACGCTGATACTCCCTGCGTACGCCGAGACGCGCTCGCCGCCCTTCTTCAGCTCGGGCCGGATCTGCACCCCGCCGGTCTCGCGGCGCTCGATGGCGTCCGGGTAGTCGTCGAGCGCGGAACGGAGCTCGGCGGCCCGTTCGGCGAGCCGGGTGATCGCGACCTCGCGGTCCTTGTCGCGTGCGGACACGGTGACGGAGAAGAGCGCGATCTCGGGGGGAACCTCGCGCACTGCCTCGCCGCGGACGACGACCATCGGTTGCTCAGCCATTCCCTGACGCTACCCACCCCAGCGCGATCCGCACCCCGGGGCTGCTCGCCGATCCGTGCAGGACGACGGCATCCAGGTGGGAGGCATCGGGGACGTCGAAGACGAGCGTTCCGCGTACGCGCCGGCCCGGCTCGATGGTCTCCAGCAGCGACCGGTTGCGGTCGTCGGCATAGAGTCCCGCCGCCCCGTCCGCCAGGAATGTGGCACCCGCGGCGTCGAACGCTTTCTGCCCGGTCGCGTCGAATATCCGCGCGGCGGTCCCGGAATTGAGGATCGAGAGCTCCACGAAACAGAATTCGCCGCGGGCGCGCTGACCCAGGTCCGCGGTGCCGACCTGATCGATTCCGCAATGCGCACCCCGCACGACGAAACGCAGGTCGCCGTCGTCCACAGCCTCGTTGAGCTGGGCGGGCACCGGATGAATAGTGGTCAGCAGCTCGGCGCCCGTGCGGATCAGGCCGATCAGCGCGGTGCCCATCAGCAGCGACAACAGGAGCAGTCCCCACCCGATCCAGAGCTTCACGTGGGGATCAACTGCGCGGCTATTGATCGGGAAATGCCACAAAAGGGACTTATTATCGACATTGTCCATCGGCCATACCGCGGAACTGCTCCGGACCGTTATCTACCTGAATCCGTCAATCCCGGCGCGTTATCAGATGGAGGTCACCGTGGGCGAGAACCAGGCGGCGGAACGACTCAAGATCATCATGCAGGGCCGTTCCCCGGACAGCGCGACGACGGAACAGCCGGTGGTCATGCCGCCGAACCAGGCACTGCAGGTCCTCACCCTGGCCCAGCGCACGGCCGAGGAACACATCGGCATCGCCAACCGGCAGGCGGACAAGATCCGCACCGACGCGCAGGCCACCGCGGAGAAGATCGGCGAGGACGCCCAGGAGCATTCCCGCAACGTACGCGGCCAGGCCGAGAAGGTGCTCGCCGACGCCCGCAAGGCCGCCGAGAAGACGACCCGCGAGGCACGTGAGAAGACCGAGGAGGCCCGCCGCACCGCCGACAAGATCGTGGCGGAGGCGCGAGCGCAGGCCCGGACCATCACCGGGGACGCCCGTGACCAGGCCGGCCAGCTCAAGGCCCAGGCCCAGCAGCGGTACGACGACGTGGTGGGCAGCCTCGGCACCAAGCGCGAGGCGTTGCAGACGCAGATCGAGAGCCTCGAGGTCTTCGATCGCGAATACCGGACGCGGCTGGCATCGTTCATGCAGACGCAGTTGCGGGCACTGTGGGTGGACGAGCCCTCGGTGGGCGAGCACGCGCTGGTGGAGGTCCAGTCCGGCGGGCCGCTCAAGGACTGACGCAATCGGTGACGGGGGTGGCGCTTCCCCAGCGCCACCCCCGTTTTGTGTTCCCTTATCCGATGGTCACCCAGACGTCGTCGAGAGCACCCTGGAACTGGTCGGCATTCTCGGCCAGTCCCTTACCGCCGAGCACCAGCGGCGCGGCGTTGGTCACCGACAGGGTCGCGGGGACCTCGATCGACTTCTGCACCACGTCGTCGACCACGATGCTCAGCGCGGTTTCCGTACGACGGCATTCCAGGCTGTGCCACTCCCCGTCCGCGACCGAGATACTGCTCTGCGCGAGGTAGATCCTGGAGCTCTGCGCATCGGTCAGCGCGCAGCTCGGGCGGCCCGGCTTCTTGTCGATCTGCAGCTTGTATTGGCCGCCGGTCGACGAATAGCCCTTCTGCAGCACGTTCTGGCCGTCGCTGGTGTGGTCCGACGACAGCTGCACCGACGCACCGAACCGCACCGGCTTGTTCGCCGGGTTCAGCTTCGCGGTGCCCGGGGTCTGCAACACGAGCCGGGGACAGCCGACGCCGTCGCACGGGTCCGGGAAGATGATCGCCTGGCCGGTACCGTGCGGTGCCGTACGCAGGACGCCGCCCTTGCTCGTCGAGGTCCGCAGCACGTGCCCGTTGCCGGAACCGTCGTCGAAGACCCCGTCCTGCACGGTCGAATCGAAGTTGTAGGAGACCACCGGCACCGGACCCGCGGGAACCGGCGGCGAGGACGGCGTAACCGCCGCCGCCTTGAACAACGCGAACCGCTTCTGCGTCTGGCCGCCGATCGTGGTGAACGCACCACCCGTCGACACCTGACCCAGTGCCGGGTTCGCGGCCAGCGACCACACACCCGCGACACCGTTCGCCTGCGGCGCCCACGGCAACAGGCTGCCCACCGAGTCGACAGCCGCGAGCTTGATCCGCGACACAGAACCGTCGGTGCACGTGCCCTGCGCGCCGTTCGAGGTGGTGGTGCACGCCTTGTCGAAGTGCCCGCCCACGTACGTCACGCCGTCCAGCACCGTGATCGCCTGGGCGTCGCCGTCGAAGACCCGGGTCCAGCGGGTGGCACCGGCCGGCGTGTAGGCGATCGCCCGGCCGCCCTGGCCGCCGAGGGCCGCGTACACGCCCTGCGCGTCGACGGCGAGTGCGAAGACCTGCGACACCGGCTTCGGAGCGAATGTCTTGTCCAGTTTGCCGTCGGTGGCGTTCACAGCGGTCAGCCGCAACGTCGTACTCGCGCCGTTCGTCTTGTGGAAACTCCCGCCGAGATAGACCCGCGTCCCGGCGACGGCCAGCGCGTTGACCGGCGCATCGGTGGTGGGCGCCCACTTCGCGAGTGCCCCGGACGACAGCGTGAAGGCCGCCAGGTTCGTACGCACGGCACTGTCCACCCCGGTGATGCGGCCACCCAGGTAGAGGAGTCCGTTCCCGACGGCGAGCGTCCGCGGCTCCCCGGTGAGGCTGTGCTTGAAGGCGCCCACCGCGCCCGTGGTGGCGTCCAGCTTGACCAGCGAGTCCCGCGTCACGCCACCCACGGCGGCGAAGTCACCGGCCGCGTAGACCGAGGTCCCGTCGACTGCCAGCGCCTTCACGGCTGCGTCCGCCCCGGGATTCCAGTCGAGCAGTGCACCCGTGGACGCGTCGAAGGCTGCGAGCCGGCTCCGCGCGACGCTCTTGCCGGCCACGATCGCCTTGGTGAACGCCCCTCCGACGTAGACGGTGCTACCCCGGTAGGCGACTGTGTAGACCGCGCCGTCGAACGAGGGGGCGGCGGCGGGAGCGCTGTTGACAACCCCCGCGATGGCGACCCCCGCGGCGCCGATCATCGCGGCACTGACGACGGCCATGAGGCCCGTACGCCATGCCGATGTCCGACCTTTCCGAATTTTCAGCATGGAATGTCACGCTAAGCGCTTTTGGGGCCGACGTGGCACTCCACCGCTCAGCAGGTCGGCTGGGCCTTGCCGGCACGTTCTGCGGCCGCGACTCATCCGTTGGCGGACGGTCATCGGGTGCACAGCTTTTCTTTGAGGATTCGGCCTTAGCCTTATTTATACACTAAGCGAATTATGTCGCTTTTGGCGGCCAGTTTCCCAGCGCGGCGCTCGCTATCTGCTCGAGCTCGTCGCGGGTTGCGCCGCCGGACGCCTGGACAGCGATGCCGTTCGCCACGGTCATGATGTAGCGGCCGAGCAGCGCCGGATCCGCCTCCGGGGGCAGGTCACCGTCGTCGACGGCCCGCTGGAACCGGTCGCGGAGGTAGGCCTGACCCTCGTGGCGCCAGTCGGCCAGGATGTCGCGGGCGATCCGGCTGGAATCCCCGGCGGTCAGCGCGCCCTGCACACCCAGGCAACCGGCGGGGCAGTCGGGCTGGGTGCTGGCCTGGACCGAGCCGGCGAGGAAGGCCGTCGCCACCTCGCGGGCGGTCGGTTCTGCCAGTGCCTTGGCGACGTAGGCGGCCGGGCCTTCGGCGTAACGTACGAGGGCCTTGCGGAACAGGTCCTCCTTGTTGCCGAAAGCGGCGTACATGCTCGTCTTCGTGATGCCCATGGCGGCGGTCAGGTCGGTCAGGCTGACGCCGTCGTAGCCCTGCTCCCAGAAGACGACCATGGCCCGCTCCAGCGCCTTGTCGGCGTCGAACCCGCGCGGCCGACCGATCGGCGCCTTCCGGATGGCTTCCATGCTCGCCATCGTACCCCTTCTGTACCGCACGGACCGGAAGTGCTAGCGTTCTGTTCCGTTCGGACCGGAACTAAACTGTGGGGAGATCGATCCGTGAAGAGGCTCGAGGGCAAGGTCGCAGTCATCACCGGGGGCGGCACGCGGGGAATCGGCCGGGCCACCGCGGCGCGGCTGGTCGCCGAAGGCGCGCGCGTCTTCATCACCGGGCGGCGTAAGGCCGAACTGGACGAGGCCGTCGAGGTCATCGGCGCCGGAGTCACCGCGAGGGCCGGAGACACCAGCGCCGGGGCTACTGCGAGGGCCGGAGACAACAGCGCCGGGGCTAGTGCGAGGGCCGGGGACAGCGGCGCCGGGGTTACTGCGGTGGCTGGCGACATCACCGATCCGGCTGACCTTGACCGGCTCTATGACACGGTCCGCGCCTACGGACGAGGGTTGGACGTGCTGTTCGCGAACGCGGCCACCGCCTCGTTCGCGACGGTCGAGCAGATCACCGCCGAGGACTACGATCGCGTCTTCGACGTCAACGTCAAGGGCACACTGTTCACCGTGCAGAAGGCGTTGCCGCTGCTCAACGATGGTGCCTCGGTGATCCTGAACGCGTCCACCGCCGCCGAGAACGGCACGGCGGGCTTCGGGGCCTACTCGGCGTCCAAGGCTGCCATCCGGTCCTTCGCCCGGACCTGGGCCCACGAACTCACCGGCCGGGGCATCCGGGTCAACGCCATCTCACCGGGGCCGATCGACACCTCCGGCATCACCGAGCTCGTCGGCGAGGACAACGCCGACGCCTTCAAGGCCGGCGAGGCAGCCCGGATCGCCATCGGCCGGATGGGCCGCCCCGACGAGGTCGCCGCCGCCGTGGCCTTCCTCGCCTCCGCCGACAGCAGTTTCATGCTCGGCGCCAACCTGCACGTCGACGGCGGCGAGAACCAGATCTGAGCCTTTACCGCAGGCCGTTCTCCGGCCCCATCAGGCCGTCCGGCGGCTCCCGCCAGGCCGCTCTCCGGCTCCCGCCAGGCCGCTCTCCGGCTTACGTCTGACCGGTCTCCGGCATACGTCAGGCCGGTCTCCGGCGTCGGCGGGCGATCAGGACCACCGAGACGATCAGGGCCACGATGATGAGGAGCACGACGGCTATCGCGACCAGGAAGAGCCAGCCGGGCAGGCCCTGGTCGACCGGCTTCAAGGGTGTCGGGGCGGCGAAGGCCGACTGCTGCGCGGAGGCGGAGGGCTTGACCGGCTCGGCGGTCACCGGGGGCTGCGCGCCGGTCAGGGCTGCCATCAGGTTGAGCTGGCCGAGACCGTAGTGGTCGTCACGACCTTTGGCGCCACGGTCGGTCACGGTGCCGAGGAGGCGGGCTTCGACCTCGTCGACGGTCAGGTCCGGGTATTGGGACCAGATCAGGGCGGCCGCACCGGAGACGATGGCGGACGCCGAGCTGGTTCCGGTTTCGAGGGCGTACTTGTTGCCGGGGGTCGGGCCGGGGATCTCGTCGCCGGGGGCGGACAGGTCGACCTGCGGGCCGTAGGTCGAGTTGCCCAGGACTTTGTTGTCGCGGCCGAGCGAAGCGACGGCGAGCACCTCGGGATAGGCGGCCGGATAAGCAATCGCGTTGCCGTATTCGCCATTGCCGGCCGACGCCACCAGGAGGACACCGGCGGCACGGGCATCGCGGATCGCCGCGTGCAGAGACTCCGAAGGGCTGATCCGGAACGACATGTTGATGATTTTGGCGCCGTGAGCCGTTGCCCAGCGGATGGCCTGACCGGTGTACATCGGGTCGTCGATCGGCTGCAGGAGCATGACCTTGGCCTCGGGGGCGATGCCCACCACCCCGTCCAGGCCGCCGGCGCCGTGGCCACGGCCGGCGATGATGCCGGCCATGGCCGTGCCGTGGTGCACCTCGTCGAAGTTGCCGGGTGCCTTGTCCGCGACCACGTCCTGGCCGGGCAACGTCGCACCCTTGAGATCGATGTTGGTGCGATCGAGGCCCGTGTCCAGCAAGCCGACGACAACGCCGGCACCCTGGCTGATCCGGTGGGCCTGGTCGAGCTTCATCGGCTCCCAGAACCACTGCTGCTCACGCAGACTCTCGGCGGCGTGAGCGGGCGCGGCCGTCAACGTCACCGCAAGAAGCGTGACGAGCGCGGTCGCGCCCCGCAGCCACGCGTGGCGCGGCAGGTGTTTCACGGACACTAACGCCAGCCGATCACGTTGGGGCCGGGGTCGTGGTAGCCGCTGTCGGAACCCGGTGCGATGACCGGATCCACACCCTCGGCCACCTGCCACGGGTTGTCCGGATCGAACGGCTGCTCCGAGCTGTCACCGTTGGATCGGCGACCAGCGCCCCGGCCACTGGACATCATGGACGACGACGACTTACCCTCCGGGTCGGGCGGGAGCCAGGACGGCCGCGCCGGGCGGGCGTTGCGAACCTGCTCGGGGGTCATGCCGCCGGCACCACGGGCACCAGCGCGGCCGTTCACCCCGCTGGCACCGCCACGGCCGCCGACGCCGCCGACACGTTCGCCGGCAACACCACGACCGGCGGCACCGCCGACTCCGCCGGCACCACCACGGGCACCACCCGCGACACCACGGCCTGCGCCCCCGACCGACTCGCCGATGACCGCTCCCGAGGGCATCGCGCGCGCGCCGCCGGGGCGGACACCGCCACGACCCACGCCGCCGACACCACCGGCTCCCACCCCACCGACGCGTCCGGCGCCGCCGACACCCTCACCGGTCAGGCCGGAACCGCCGATCGTGCCACCACCACGGATGGGGGTCCCCTTGCCACCGGTGCCACCGGTGACCGGGCCACCGCCGGGCAGAACACCCGGCGTGATCACGCCGCCACCACCGATGCCACCGCCACCCCCAATGACACCCGTGCTGGGCGGCAGGGTGCCACCAGGCGGGGTGACACCCGGGTTCGTGGCCGCGGGCGGTGTGATGACGCCGGACAGCCCGGGCCCGGTGGTCGGCACCGTCCCGCCGCCTCCACCGCCGCCGGGGCCGCCGGGGCCGCTGTCGATCGGCGTGCCGCTGCCGGGAGGGTTACTCGAGCCCGGGGGATTTCCGCTGGTCGGCGGGTTGCTGCCGGGGCCGGTGCCGTCGGTCGGCTGGGACGGGTCGTCACCCGGGCCGCCGGGGGTGGGCGGAGGCGGGTCGTGCGGCACCTTGATCGAGGTAGGAGTGCCGATCCGCGTCGAGGTGCCGGTGCTGCTGCTGTCGCTGGTGCCCGGCTGGGTCTCTTTCCCCCCGGCCTGGGGCACCTCGATTTCCATGGAGTAGGGCTCGGGAATGCGGATCTTGCCGACGTTTTCCTGGACGATCGCCTCGGCAACCATCATGTGGGAACGCGCCTGCTGGTCGATCTCGTCCTCGGCGCTGTCCCACCAGGCCGGCACGAGGTCGTGGCTCTTGTCGTAGTGCTGCTCGTAGAGCGGCTCGATGTTCTCTTTCGCATGGCGCAGCGCGTCGAGGATGTTGCCCATCCCGACCGCCGTGTCCATCGCCTCGGCCTTGGCCACATCCATGCGGTCGAGCAAGCTGTTGAGCTTCGCCACGAAGGCCGCGGACGAGGCGTTCTCCTCCGGGGGCCAGATCGCGATGAGCTTCTCGCGGGCGTTGATCAGCAGGCCGCGCTGGTCCTTGACCGAGTCGGACATGTCGCCCCAGGCCGCGACCTGGCGCCAGGCCTCGCTGTTGTCCTCGTTGGCGACCATCGACCACAGGCGAGGCGTGTTGTAGGAATTCCAGTCGGTCACATCATCACCGCCTGTCCACCATGCCGGCGATACGCCTGAGCTGCTGCTTCGTCGATGCGACGGGCCTCTTCCGCGGCGTCCCACAGCGCCTGCTGCGCCAGGCTCACGCCATCGGCGGAGCGCGCGTCCGACGCCTCGAACGCGGCGGCTGCCTTCTCGGCGGCGTTCGCCATCAGCCGGGCCGCTTTCACATACTGCTCGAGGTTCTGCAGCGAGATGCCCAGAGCCGTCGCGTAGTTGTCCTTGGCCAGTTTCACAGCGTCGCTGGCGTTGCCCTGCCCGAAGAGGACACCCTCACGGAACTGCACCTGAGCCCGGTCGGTAGCCGGTCCCAGGAAGACATCAGTATCCGCGTGCACCGCCCTCGAGAAGTCGGTCAACCCACCAGTCTCGACATTCATCCCGTCGCCCACGACAGCCTCCCCGTTCTCACGCCGTCACAGCTGCACCAATCAGGGTAGCGACAGGAGGCGATTTCCGGGTACCCCGTTCGGCCGGTCAGGGACGTAGATCTCCTGATCAAGCAGTGAGACGGGCAACAGCCGCGGCGACTCTTTCATCGGTGGCCGTCAACGCGATCCGTACGTGCTGGGCCGCGGACGGACCGTAGAAGGCACCCGGCGCCGCGAGGATCCCGCGCTCGGCGAGCCAGTCGACGGTCTTCCAGCAGTCCTCGCCACGGGTCGACCACAGATAGAGCCCGGCAGTCGAGAACTCGATGCTGAAACCCGCGGCCGTCAGCGCCGCACGCAGCGACTCACGCCGGGCCGCATAGCGTTTGCGCTGCTCAACAACGTGGTCCTCGTCGTCGAGAGCGGCAATCATCGCGGCCTGCACCGGCGCCGGCACGATCATCCCGGCGTGCTTGCGGACCGCCAGCAACTCCTTGATCACGGCCGGGTCGCCCGCCACGAACCCGGCCCGGTAACCGGCGAGGTTGGAGCGCTTGGAGAGCGAGTGCACCGCGATGACACCGGTGTAGTCGCCGCCGCACACCTCGTCGGAGAGCACGGAGACAGGGGACTCGTCCCAGCCGAGGGAGAGGTAACACTCGTCGCTGACCACGACGGCGTTGCGCTCGCGGGCCCAGTCGACCACCTTGCGCAGGTGGGCGGCGGGCAGGACCTTGCCGGTCGGGTTGGACGGCGAGTTGATCCAGACGAGCTTCACCCGCGGGTCCGGACCCAGCGCGGTCAGCGAGTCGGAGCGGACCACCTCGGCGCCGGCCAGCTTCACGCCGACCTCGTACGTCGGGTAGCACACCTGCGGGATGACGACCACGTCACCTTTGCCGACGCCGAGCAGGGTGGGCAGCCACGCGACAAGCTCCTTCGAGCCGATCGTGGGCAGCACCCCGGGAGTTCCCGAAATGGCACAGGAACGGGACAGCCAGCCGGCGATCGCCGCACGCAGCGCCGGGGTCCCCGCGGTCAGCGGATAGCCCGGCGCGTCGGAAGCGGCAGCGAGAGCAGACCGGACCGCCGCCGGCACCGGGTCGACCGGCGTGCCGACCGAGAGGTCGACGAGGCCGTCCGGATGCGCGGCGGCAACGGCCTTGGCCGGCTCGAGCAGGTCCCAGGGGAAATCAGGCAGAGCCGCGGACAACACGGTCAGTGCGCATCCCCGCGCGGCGGCTGCGACAGCACGAACGGCGTGTCCTTGTCGATCTTGCCAACCTTCGAGGCGCCACCGGGCGAGCCCAGGTCCTCGAAGAACTCGTAGTTGGCGTTGGTGTAGTCCTTCCACTGCTCCGGGACGTCGTCTTCGTAGAAGATCGCCTCGACCGGGCAGACCGGCTCACACGCACCGCAGTCGACACACTCATCGGGGTGGATGTAGAGCATCCGGTTGCCCTCGTAGATGCAGTCGACCGGGCACTCCTCGATGCATGCCTTGTCGAGCACATCGACGCAGGGCTCAGCGATGATGTAAGTCACTGGTCTTTCCCTTCCAGAGCCACGCCGCAGGAGAGCGCGACGTTACGGGCAGAGCCTAGTATCTCGCCGGAGGGGGGTGGCACGTGCTCCGACGGCAGGATGTGGGACACCGGGTTGTCGTTCGTCGAATTGTAGGTGTTTCCCAGGATCGCCCGCTCTTCACGGATGCGCTCGGCGAGCTGGTGGAACTAACCGAGACGGATCTCACTCTCGCGACGCCCAAGGGAACTCTGCGCGTACCGCTCAATGAGATCCACCGGGCAAAACGGGTGCCCGCCGCACGCCGCCCACCGGCCGCCGACGTCGTGGCCCTGGAACTGGCCGCCAACGAGGCCTGGCCCGCCCCCACCCAGGCCACCCTGGGCTCCTGGATCCTGCGCGCCGCCGGCAACTGGACCGGCCGGGCTAACTCCGCCCTCCCGATCGGCGACCCCGACCGCACCCTCGAAGCAGCCATCGACGCGGTCGAGCAGTGGTACGCCGCCCACGGCCAGCGCGCAATGATCAACACCCCGATGCCCCTGGCCGCCCCCGTGAACGCCGCCCTCGACGCCCGAGGCTGGACAGCCCGCCCCCTCACCCTCGTCCAGACCACCCGCGTCACCACCATGCTCGAAGCCACCACGGCCCGCCCCGACCTCCCCACCGTCGAACTCGCCGACACCCCCACCGACGCCTGGTACGCCATGGTCGCCGACCACAAAGGCGGCCTTCCCCCCACCGGCCGCCGCATCATCACGGGCGTCCGCGAGGCCGTCTTCGCCTCGGTCCTCAACCCCGACGGCGCCCCCATCGCCGTCGCCCGCGGCGTCATCACCGGCCCCGACCGCTGGCTGGGCCTCTCCCTCATCCAGACAGCCCCCACCGCCCGCCGCCGAGGCCTGGCCGCCCACGTCATGCGCGCAATCGGCCAATGGGCCCTCCAGCAACAAGCCCCCCGCACCTACCTCCAGGTCGAGGAACGCAACGCCGCCGCGGTCGCCCTCTACCAGAAACTCACCTTCCAGACCCACCACACCTACCTGACCCGCGAAGCCCCCTAACGGTCGGTCAAGCCGGTTCGGAAAGCGCTCTTTCCAGCAGCTCTCCCACGAGTCGAAGATCATCCAGCTCTGTGCCCTGCCCATCGGGCAAGGCCTGAATAATCCGACGTGATCTCGCGACGTGTGTTCCGAAAAACCGCTGTGCATGAAGAGCGGCGTCGGTACGAAGCTGCGGCTCCGCCTCGGCGAGCTGCTTTCGCAGCAGGGGACCGGATTCCGGATCAAAGCTCAGGCGGAGAATGTCGAGCAGGTCCGTCGCCTCCTTCGCCGACCCTCGGTTCATGATGGATTGAAGTTTCATCGCGACGAGCGGGCCGGGTTGGGCCACTTTCACCTGCAGCTCAGTAACACCCTCTGCCCTCATGAGGACCGGGGTCGCGGTGGCTGAGGCCCATGCGTGAGACAAAACGTGCAGCCGGTCAGTCGGATCATCCGGAAGGCAGGCCAACTCCGCGTCGGTCACCTCCAGCACGTCGACCTGAACCAGTCCGGCGTCCGTCGGGACCAGAACCCCAGCGGGTCCGCTGCGCTGGACGCCGCTCGCGAGCAGAAGTTCGAGCTGTGGAGTCTCGTTCTCACCGCGTCGATTCACGGTGTCCAGGTCGCTCGTAGCTCGATACGGGCGCGCCAGTCGGCAGACCACCGCGAGTCCACCGATGAGAACGACCTCACGGCCGGTTCGACTCCTGATCACCGGCACCGCGTGCAAAAGAGCGGACATCGGCGAGCCGAGCAGGTCGACGGTCGGGACCTCCGAGCTACCAGACACGAGGGCCTCCGATATCCGGTGTCCAGCCCTGCAGGATCTCCCTGCCCCGCCCCAGGTCCTGAGCGAGATCCAGCGCTACGAAGAGCGGCCGGGCCAGCCGCCATCTCTCACCCACTAGAGCTACACGGCGGGAACAAAGGAAGGGGACCGGCGCGATTTTGATTCGAGCACTGCGGGTCTCGTGATCATCCGCGATGCCGAGAAGTTTGACTGCCCGCCGCAATGTCAGTTGGTCGGGGACATAAAAATCTGGCGGGTGGTCGGCTCGGACCCCGACCGGCGCGCCAAAGCGGGCTGCCGCCGCCGTGTCGGTGAGAGCCCACCCCGAGGTTGTCTCGATGTCGCCCTCGAGACCGACCTTCAAGATCGCATCGTCGCCATCCACAGGAAGCGTTCTGACATCGGCTCCGGTTGACTTCCACCTTTCCGCGAGTTGCCAGAACAGATCCGGAATTGCAGCCCCACCCTGCTCGTCGATCAAACCCTGTTGTCGCAGGCCCTTCAGCGCCTGCGACACCGAGCTGGGCGCACGGCCGAGCATACGAGCGAGCTTTCTCACGGGCGCTCGCCGGGCGGGGTCGAGCAACAACGCGGCAGCCACTTCGATGCCAACACTGCCTGCAAGCGGATCACGTGCAACAGCAGTCTCGCGGGCTGCGGGGATATCGGAATCGACGAAGAATCCAGGACCTACGAGGCGCAGATGACCACGCAGGTCGAGCCAGCCCCAGCCGGCGGCTTCCAGAATGTGCCGCGCTTGCGGGGTTACTCGATCAGCCACCAGCACGGAGACTGCGGAGGGATGGGATGGTTGCGAACTCCAACGGAGGATCTTGGCCTCCAGCCCGTCAGCTGCGGCCAGCGACAGGTATTTGGCCTGAATGTAGAGCTGGCCTCCCTGCGGATTGGCAACAATCATGTCGACACCCAGATCCGCCCTGGATGACTCGACCGTCAATCCGACCGCGCCAGCGGCTTCACGGAACTCGTCAAGCGGGTCAGAACGCATGTACCTACATTAACACTGTTCGTTGTTCGGTAATTACCGAACACCGAACAGTTCGGTCAACGCCGGACGACCCGACGAGGCTTAGCCGCCCGAGCCTGCGAGAAAGCTTTCAACGACTTCGACCGGTAGTCCCGCCCCAGCATGGTGGCAACCCAGTAGCCGAGCAGCGTGCCCACGATCGCGAAGCCGCTGTAGAGCCAGATCTGGGAGAAGAAGTTGCCGGCGCCGGAGGAGAACGGGTAGTCGCCGCTGGCGAAGGGGCCGATCAGGATCGTGAGGAGCATGCCGGCGACGGCGGCTGCGGCGAGGTCGGGGAGCCATTGGGCGGCGGGGAGGCGTTGGCTGCGGAGGTAGGTGAGGACGGCGAGGACGATGCCGATGACGGCGAACATGATGATGGAGATGCGGTTTTCGGCGGTGTCGTTGTCGGGGTAGCCGAAGTGGCTGATCAGCCTGGCGATCACGTTGATCGCGAAGAGGGCTGCCGCGATTGTGGCGATCGATGTCCAGCGCTGCCTCATGCCGGTTCTCCTTCGGGGCCTACTTCGGCTCTTCGCCGCAGATGAATCGTGGTTCGGGATCGTAGCGCCAAGTGAACTTCTTGCGCTCGATCTCTTTGCCATCTTTGCGGATGACGCGCCATGCGTCCTGGGTGAAACCTGGGAGTCCGCTGCTGGTTATGCATTTCGGGCCCGGCTCGCGGTGGACCGTCGGCGGGCTGGTGGTGTTGCGGCGGGGGCCGTAGACCGTTTTGACGCTGTCGTAGATCTTGGTGCTCCACATCGTCACCGTCACGGAGCTGCTGGTGTAGGACGTGTCGATGAAGATGCCGTACGGAGTGGTGTTCTTGAATTTGAGGTCGAGGGTCGGGTAGAAGATCGTCGACTCGATGACCGCGGGGTAGCGGGAGAAGTAGAACGAGTGTGGTTTGTGCTCGACGTCCTGCAGGCCCGCGTAGTACGCGGCGTTGAAGAGGGTGGTGGTGAACTGGGAGGCGCCGCCGCCAACGCCCGGTTCGAGTTTGCCGCCGACGATGACCGGGGCGTCCTGGTAGCCGGCGGCGTAGTCGCGTTCGCCGGTGTGGCCGTTGAGGGAGAACGTCGCGCCGGGCTGGACGACCGCGCCGTCCACCGCGCGGGCGACGGTCATGATGTTCTGGCTGCGGGGTGAGCCGGCGCCACCGGTGAAGTTCGTGGTGAACGTCGAGACTTTCTCCTTGACGCCCAGTTTGGCGAGGCTGGCGGCGGTGACGTCGGAATCCTGCTTGCTGAGGGTCGCGTCGAGTTCCCGGGGCGCCGGGTTGCGCAGCACGGCGAGCAGGGCCGGGGCGAGGGCGGTCAGGTCGACCAGGTCTCCGGGCGTACCCGCGGAGATCTGGGGTTTGCCTTTGACCAGTTTGATGGCGGCCTCGGTGGGCGCCTTCTCGACCTTGGCGAACTCCTTGGCCGCGGCGTTGTGCAGTTTTTTGGCGTCGATGGCGGGGGTCAGGAGGCCGGCGTCGTCCGACCTGAAGATCAGGCCCTTGGCGATCGCGGCCGGGGCCAGGGTGAACGACCTGCCGGCGACGTTGACCGTGACCGGCGCGGCGACCGCGGGCTCGGCCAGGTCCTTGGCGAGCGCGTCGAGCTGGGCCGCGTCGGTGGTCGCGGTGACCTGCACGAGTGGCACCTTCGCCGTCTCGCCGAGCGGCCACGCCGCGCTGACCGCGGTAGCCGCCTGGGCAGGATCGAGGCCTTCGCCCGGCGAGGGGTAGGTGAGCTTGGGTTTGAGGCCGGCGTACGTGAGCGCGGGCTTGCTGAGCGTGACCTTGTCCGGATCGAGCTGGTCGCGCAGGGCGGCCTCGAGTTTCGCCCGGTCGAGCTGGACCACCGGGTCGACGGGGCGCTCGCCGACGATCGTGGGCCTGCCCTTCATCGCCTTGCTGACCGTGCGGGTGACGTCGAGGCTGAGCCCGATCTCCGCGGGCTGCAGGGTGACCGGCTCACCGTCGAGGTCGATCTTCGCCGGGGCGCTGACCTTGGCGCCGAAGCTCTCGGCGAGGGCCCGCTCGGCCTCGGAGCGCGACTTGCCGCCGAGGTCGAGGCCCAGGACCCGGGTGCCACGCGGCACGTCGCCGCCGTAGACCCACGCGGTGACACCTGCCGCCGCGATCAGCACGGCGGCGACCGTCCCCACCACGATGATCCGTTTACGGTTGAGCGGGGTGGGTTCCTCGACCAGTGCGGCCGGAGCTTGCTCGGAAACGGCGGTCAACGTGGTCCTTTTCGTCGTCAGCGGCGAAAAGAACCAGTCTGCATGGGCTGGTCAGGAGGGCCAAGCGACGCGAGGGGTTGTCATTGGTTTGTGACGGGGGCGGGCTTCAAGATCGCCCGATAGACGTAGACCGCGAAGGTCAGGCTGCCGACGAGGATCATCACCAGCGCGACCCAGTCGTTGCCGCTGATCAGGTAGTCGCCCTCGGCGGTG
This sequence comes from Winogradskya humida, assembly GCF_016862215.1. Lineage (GTDB taxonomy): Bacteria > Actinomycetota > Actinomycetes > Mycobacteriales > Micromonosporaceae > Actinoplanes > Actinoplanes humidus. The sequence continues at coordinate 47,123 of NZ_BOMN01000056.1, read as the reverse complement.
CGGGTGCCGGCGGCGATGAACATGAGCACGGTCCAGAGCGCCCAGGCCGGGCCGACCGCCCAGCGGCGGCCGACCGTTTCGGTCGCGAACCAGGAGATCAGCCAGTTGGCGACGGCGGCGACCAGGACCGCAACCCCGATGGGTACGCCCCCGGCGCGCAGCGGCGTCAGATAGAGCTCGAGCGCGGCGGTCAGCACCACGAGAACCAGCGAGACCAGCACCCCGCCGATCTTGAACACGGACGTCACGGCGTGACCACGTTGCTGAACAGGTCGCTCTCCCACTTGTGCGGGCCGCTCACCTCGCCGCGCTCGCCCTTGACGATGGTGAAGTACTCGACGCCCATGAACTCGCCGCCGAAGTCGCCGGCGATGCCGTAGAGCCAGGAGTTGTCCGGGATCTGGGTGGCGTGCGCGCGCATCGCCGCGACCTTCTGCTCGTAGTAGTCGGTGCCGTCGACGCGGGCCGCGATCTCGTCGTCCGGGTGACCGAACGGCAGGTCAGCGACGCTCTCGACGTCGGCGAACGGGTTGTCGTCCATGCCCTTGAACGCTTCGATGCCGCCCTCGAGGACGCTGAGCGGCATGGCGGTCCAGTAGATCTTCTCGGGCCCGAACCCCTCGGCCTCGGCGAGCTCGGCCGCGCGCATGGCGACGCGATGCGCCTGGATGTGGTCGGGGTGGCCGTAGAAACCGTTGTCGTCATAGGTGATCAGCACCTGGGGGCGTACCTCCCGCATGATCTCCAGGCAGAGCCGCGCGGCCTCCTCGAGATCGGCCTGCCAGAAGGCCCGGGGGTGGTTGTTGGTCTCCAGGCCCATCATGCCGGAGTCGCGGTAGCGGCCTGCGCCACCGAGAAAGCGGTGGTCGCTCACGCCGAGCGCGGCGCAGGCCCGTTCCAGCTCCACGACGCGCCAGCCGCCGAGCTGGTCGGCCTGCTTCGCCTCCAGCTGGGCCAGCGAGGGCACGTGGATCTCGCCCTCCTCACCCAAGGTGCAGGTCACGAGCGTTACCTGGGCGCCCTCGGCGACGTAGCGGGCCATGGTGGCGCCGGTGCCGGTCACCTCGTCGTCGGGGTGGGCGTGCACGAGCATGAGGCGGCGTGCGGGCTGGGCGTTCGTCACTCGCGCCACTTTACGCGGGGAGGCTCTCCCCGGTTTGGTGGGCGCGAGTGGCTGATGATCAGGGATGCTAAGCGGCGTGGAGTATCCCGAACTCGCCGCCCGCACCGGCCGGTTCCGCTTCGGCGCACCCCACGCCGTGACGGTCGGCGGGGACGGCGCTCGGGTGGCTTTTCTGCGCTCAGCGGGGCCCTTCGACCCGGACCCGGCGTTGTGGGTCCGCGTGGTTGACAGTGGCGACATCACCCAGATCGACCCCGGACCCGTGACCAGCTTCGCGGGCTCGAGTGATTTGTCCGTGCTGGCCTGGGCGGTGGCGGGCACCCTGCGGTCCACCAGCGATTTCAGCGCTTCAGAGCCGGTCGTCGACCCGCAGCCCTCGCCCGATGGGGGGCATATCGGGTATGTGACTCCGGCGGGTGCGCTGCGGGTGACGGGGCCCGAGGGAGATCAACTGCTCGCGGGGGAGCCGGGCGTCGCCTGGGGCACCGCGGACGCCACTGCTGCGGAGTTCGGGCGTACCCGTGGCTGGTGGTGGTCTCCGGATGGCAGCCGCATCCTGGCCGTACGCAGCGCGGGCACGGTCAGCCTGCACCTGCTGGACCTGTACGGCGGCTGGGTCGACGTGCACTGGGACCGCGAAACCTACCCCTACCTGGCCGACGTGCGCTGGACCTCCGGAAACCCGCTGATCACGGTGCTCCGCCGCAGCCAGCAGCACGGGCTGGTGCTCTCCGTCGACACGCGTACGGGCGAGACCCAGGTGCATGCCGAGCTGGCCGACGCGCGCTGGGTCGAGCCGATCCCCGGCACTCCCCTGCTGCTGCCGGACGGTCGCGTCCTGGTCGGCGGCGAGCTCGCCCACGACGGCTTCGACGCCCGCTGCCTCTTCGCCGACGGCAGCCTGCTCACCCCGCCCGGCCTCTACGTACGGCGGGTCGCGGGGGTGCTCGGCGGCACCCAGGAACTGATCGTCGAAGGCACCGAGGGCGAGCCCGCGGAACAGCACATCTACGCGATCCGCACGTCACTCGGCGGCAGCGGCGCGAAGTCCCGGCGGCTCACCACCGAGCCCGGCTGGCACCACGCGATCGTCGGTGGCGCCCTCCTGATGATCGACAACGAACTGCTCCCGTCGGCCCCGGCGCCTTTTCCGTACGCGCCGAAGCCCGTCCTCGAACGCGTCACGGACCGCCGCCTGCCGTCAGCCGTGCTCTACCCCACGGGCCGCGTCGACGGCACCCGCCTGCCCGTCCTCGTCGAGCTCGGCGACGGCCCCGGCCGCCAGCAGGTCATCCAGGACCCTGCCGCCTGGCAGGAAAGACAATGGTGGGCCGACGCCGGCTTCGTCGTGGTCAGTGTCGATTCCCGGGGTACGCCCGGAGTGGCCCCCAGTTTCGAAAAGGTCGTCTACCGCCGGCTCGCCGACGTCGCCCTGACCGACCAGATCGAGGGGCTGCACGCGCTCACCGGCAAACACCCCGACCTCGACCTGGACCGCGTGGCGATCCGCGGCACCGGCCTCGGCGGCTGGCTCGCAGCCCTGGCCGTGCAGCGCCGCCCCGACGTCTTCCGCTGCGGCGTCGCCCGCGATCCGGTGCTCGACTGGGCCGGCCTGCCGCCCGCGTACGCCGAGCGGTATCTCGGTTCGCGCACCGACAACCCCGAAATCTACGAGCATCACATCGCGGGGCCTGCGGGTCCGGCGCTGCTCACCGTACCTATATCTGGTGATTTGTCCGTGGAAGTTGAGTTTGTCACCCGGGAGTGCGCATGACGTCAGCCCTGATCGGCCGCAGCCTGCCCATGGAAGCCCTGCCGACGACCGAAGTCGACTACCTCCAGCTCGGCGAAACCTCGGCCATCTCGGAGCTGTGGGACGGCAACGTCCTCACCTGCCCCCGCGACACCCCCCGCCACCAGATGATCCTCCACGCCCTCGCCAACGCCCTCCGAGCCGGCCGGGCCGACCTCAACGTCATCACCGGCGTCCCCGTCCGCCTCGGCCCCGGTCGCATCGCCGTCCCCGACCTCATCATCGCCGGCACCATCGACCCGGACATCCCGCTGGTGGAGGCCACCTCGGTCCGCCTCGTCTGCGAAATCACCTCAGCCGCGAGCACGACCGTCGACTGGACCTTGAAGATGCACGCGTACGCCCAGGCCCGCATCCCCTGCTACCTGGTCGCCGACCCCGAGCGAGGCCTCCTCCACAGCAACATGCTCTCCGCCCAGGGCTACGTCGAACAGTCCGTCATGCAACTCGTCCGCGTCACCGGCCTCAACCTCTAACCTGGGGCGTGCTGCCTTGCTGCCGCCGGGCTGAGTCAGGCGACGGCCAGGCGGTTACGGCCGGCGCGCTTTGCCGCGTACAAATTGGCGTCTGCTCTGGTGTAGAGGTCTTCGCTGGATTCGCCGGGGTGGCAGACGGCCAGGCCCATGCTGAGGGTGACCCGCAGGCCCGGGGCGATGGTGGTCCAGTCGCGCGCGAGGATGACCTTGCGGATTCGTTCGGCGGCCTGGCGGGATTCGGGTTCTTCCGTGGTGAGGAAGAGGGCGAATTCGTCGCCGCCGAAGCGGATGGCGATCTCGTCGTGGCGGCAGTGGGCGCGCAATACGGCGGCGATCTCGGCGAGGACGCGGTCGCCGATTCCGTGGGAGAAGTCGTCGTTGATGGATTTGAAGCGGTCGACGTCGATCAGGAGCAGGGCTCTGGTGCCGGCCATCGAGGCCATGCGGCGGTCGAACATGCGGCGGTTGCCCAGGCCGGTGAGGGCGTCGGAGGTTGCCGCGTGGTCCGCGGTGCTGCGGGCGGCTTCGAGCTCCACGCGGCGGTAGGCCTGTTGCAGCATCATGCGGCGGTCCAGGCGGAGGCGCCACAGCATCTCGACCTGGCCGCGCAGGGCCGCGAGCATGGATCGGGCGGCCGCGCCGGGGACCTCCAGCGTGGCCAGGACCGCAAGCTCGTAGCGGTAGATGAGCCGCTCGCCCGGGAGGACGGCCAGTTCGTCCGCCGCCACGAACTCCCGCCGGGCACCGGGCAGGTCGCCGGTGTCGCGCAGCACCACGCCGTGCGCCAGGTGCAGCAACCGGGCTTCGTGGTCCTGGCCGTCGAGGCGCATCGGCAGCAGGAGCGAGTGCACGATCTTCAGGGCCTCGTCGTGGCGGCCGGTCTTGGCCAGGCCGAGCGCGAGCAGGGCGTTGGAGAGCGGGGCGTCGGGCGCCGCCCAGCGTTCGAGCAGGACCACCGCGGTCTCGTAGAGGCGGGTGGCCTCGTCCGGGCGGCCGACCTGTTCCAGGCGCAGGCCCCATTCCAGGCGCAGCTCGGCTCGCTGAAGGTCGGCGGAGGAGCGGTAGAGGTCGCTGAAGTCCAGGATGCCGTCGGGGATGCGCAGACACTCGTCGGCCAGCTCGAAGAGCTCGGCCACGCGGGCCGCATCGCAGAGCGACGACATCGCCGACACGTAGCGGACGCTGCCCCGCGGAGCGGTCTCGAGAACGACCATGGCGCGCGCCAGGTGATGCAGGCCCTCGTCGACACGGCCCATCCGGATCAGCACCTCGGCGGTGTCGGCGAGGATCTTGGCGTCGGTGCTGCGCGGGCCGGCCATGGTGATGCTCTCGCCCACCGTGAGCGCTTCCTGGAGGCGGCCGAGGGCGATCAGGGCGTACATGCGGCCGAGTTTGATCGATTGGACCGTACGCAGATCGCCGAGCGCTGTCGCCACACCCTCGGCGGCGTCCGCGGCGCGCAACGTCTCCCCCTGGCGACCCTGGATCGTCAGGTCGTGCACGTGCAGCGCGAGCTGCGCGTGCGGGCCGTAGGGCAGAATGAGCGCGGGCAGGCGGTCGGTCGCCATCCTCCCACCTCGATCCGGATGTCGATCTCCCCGTGACGGTACCGTTCGGCCGCCCCGCACCACATATGAGTCAAAAAATGTCCGACGCTTCCCCTACCCTTGGAACATGAGCGTGGATCACTTCGACGAAGCGGGGGCTGCCGTTCAGGCGGCACTCGACGCCGGTGCCCGATATGCCGACGCGCGGGTCATGCTGCGCCGCACCGAGACGATGAGCGCCCGCGACGGCGAGGTCGAGGACCTGAGCTCCGACGAGAGCGCCGGCATCGGGGTGCGCGCGCTGGTCGGGTCGAGCTGGGGTTTCTACGCCGTTCCCGACCTCTCCGACGCCGCGGCGCGCGCCGCGGGTCGCCGGGCCGCGGAGATCGCGGCAGCCAGCGCCCGGATGCCCGGTCCCAAGATCGACCTGGTGCCGGCCGGTGCGGTGACGGCGAGCTGGGCCAGCGCCTGCGAGATCGACCCGCTGTCGGTGCCGCTCTCCACCAAGGGTGACCTGCTGGTGGCGGCGACGGCCGCGGCCCGCGACGCCGGCGCCGACCTGGCCGAGGGCATCTACCAGATCTGGGACACCCGCAAGTGGTTCGCGTCCAGCGACGGCCACCGCATCGACCAGCACATCCGGGAGTGCGGCGCGGGCATCACCGCCAGCGCCTACGGCGACAACGAGATCCAGCGCCGGTCCTGGCCGTCCCACCGAGGTCAGTACGGCACCCGCGGCTGGGAGCTCGTCGACGAGCTGGCGCTGACCGACAACGCCGCCCGGATGGCCGAGGAGGCGCGCGAGCTGCTGACCGCGCCGCTCTGTCCCTCCGGCGAGACCACCCTGATCCTCGGCGGCGAACAGCTCGCCCTGCAGATCCACGAGTCTGTCGGCCACGCCATCGAGCTCGACCGCATCCTCGGCTGGGAGGCCGCGTTCGCCGGCACCTCCTGGCTCGACCTCAACCAGCTGGGCAGCCTGCGCTACGGCTCCGAGCTGATGAACATCACCATCGACCCGACGATCCCGGGTGCGCTGGGCAGCTTCGGCTACGACGACGAGGGCTCCCCCGCCGCCCGGCGCGACGCGGTCCGCAACGGCATCTGGGTGGGTGTCCTCGCCGGCCGCGACTCGGCGGCGATGGCGGGCCTCGACTACGCGGGCAGCGTCCGCTCCGACGGCTGGGCCCGGCTGCCCATGGTCCGGATGACCAACGTCGGCCTCGAGCCCGGCCCGCACACCCTCGACGAGATCATCGCGGCCACCGACGACGGCATCCTCATGGACATCAACCGCTCCTGGTCCATCGACGACAAGCGGCTCAACTTCCAGTTCGGCTGCGAGATCGGCTACGAGATCAAGAACGGCAGGCGCGGCCGCATGCTGCGCAACCCCACCTACACCGGCATCGGCCCCAAGTTCTGGCAGTCGATGGACATGCTCTCCTCCGAGAGCATCGCCTGGGGCACGCCCAACTGCGGCAAGGGCCAGCCGGGTCAGATCGGGCACACCGGTCACCCCGCGGCCCCGGCCCGCTTCACCAACGTACGAGTAGGAGTCCGCGGATGAGCGCCGAGCTGGACCTGGCCGGACGCGTCGTCGAGCTGGTCCGGCGCGTCGCCGGCCCCGGCGCCGAGGCGGAGGTCGTCGCCGTGCACTCGGCCGACGCGCTGACCCGGTTCGCCAACTCGGCGATCCACCAGAACGTCGCCGAGGCCACCACGACGGTGCGGCTGCGGCTGCACCTCGACGGCCGGACGGCGGGCGGCTCCACCACGGTGACCGGCATCAACGGCCTCGAGTCCCTGGTGGAGCGGACGATCGCCGCGGCCCGCCTGTCGCCGCCCGACGTCACCTGGCCGGGCCTCACCGCGGCGGCCGAGCTCCGCCCGGACGCCGGATTCGACGAGGCCACCGCGGCTGCCTCCCCCCAGGAGCGCGCAGACCGGGTCCGGGACTTCGTCGACGCCGCCGGAGGCCTGGAAACCGCCGGATTCTGCCGCACCAGCTACACCTCCGGCGGATTCGCCAGCACCGCCGGGCACTCCGCCCAGGGCCGCACAGCCGAGGCGGCCATGGACGGCATCGCCCGGCTCGACGGCGCCGACGGGGTGTCCCGGCACGCCAGCGGCCGCCTGTCCGACCTCCGGGGAGCCCCCATGGGCGCCCGCGCCGCCGCCAAGGCCCGCGCCGCCGGCCGCGCCATCGAGCTCCCGCCCGGCCGTTACGAGGTCGTGCTCGAGCCCACCGCCGTCTCCGACCTGCTCAGCAACCTGGCGACGTTCGGCTTCAACGGCAAGGCCTTCGCCCAGCACCAGTCCTTCGCCCAGCTCGGCACCCAGCAGTTCGACGAGAAGATCACCATCACCGACGAGCCGCTCGGCACGGTCCTCCCGTTCGACCTGGAAGGCACCCCCCGGGACAGCCTCACCCTGATCGACGGCGGCACCACCCGCGCGGTGAGCCACGACCGCACCTCAGCCGCCGAAGCCGGCACCATCTCCACGGGCCACGCCTCGGCCGCCTCCCGCTCCTGGGGCCCGATCGCCGTCAACCTCCAGCTCGCCGCCGGCTCCGGTGACGCCCCCGCCGTAAAGGGCGACGACGGAACGGGGCCGACGGCGTCGAGCGCCCGCGCGCTGGTGTCGGGGATGTGGCGCGGGCTGCTGATCACCGACTTCTGGTACACCCGCGTCCTCGACCAGAAGAGCCTCGTCATCACCGGCCTCACCCGCAACGGCGTCTGGCTCGTCGAGGACGGCCAGGTGACCACGGCGGTGGGCAACATGCGCTTCACCCAGTCCTACCCGCAGGCCCTCGGCCCCGGTGCGGTCCTGGCCGTCGGCACGGAATCGGTCGCCCTGCCGGACCGCTGGGCAGGCGTCCGCTTCACGGCCCCGGCCGTCCACCTCGCCTCCTGGAACCTGACCGGCAACGCCTCCGGCTGACAACGACCGCCCCACTCTGCCCGGCGACCGGCACGGCCGCTTTACCGATCCGGCAACCACCCCCGCCACAGTGCAGCGCGCAGCCCCGCCCGGGCTGAACGGGCTGACCGAGCTGACCGAGCGGGGACCGGGCGCGAGCTGGGCGGGGGGTCGGGCTGACCGAGCGGGGGTCGGGCGGACCGAGCGGGGACCGGGCGCGAGCTGGGCGGGGGTCGGGCTGACCGAGCGGGGACCGGGCGCGAGCTGGGCGGGGGTCGGGCTGACCGAGCGGGGGTCGGGCGGACCGAGCGGGGGTCGGGCGGACCGAGCGGGGGTCGGGCGGACCGAGCGGGGACCGGGCGAGGACCGGGCTGACCGGGCGGGGGTCAGGCGTGAGCCGGGCGGGGACCGGGCTGACCGGAAAGGTCAATTTCAGCCGCTGCTTTTCAGCAGATCCAGAAACGTTTTCAGTCGCCAACGTGAATCGCTGTCAGTTCTTGTACTAAATGACGGACGTCTATAGGTGAGCGCCTTCCGTTTGGGCCGCAGGCGTGACAATGTGGGGCGCCCGGCTTTCTGTGTCACGTCTTCCGCCTCATGGAGGGGACATGACGATATTCAACCCGCGGTCCCGGCTGGCAGGCCTTTCTCTGCTGGTCACCGCGACGCTCACCACGGCGGCACTCGCCGTCCCAGCGGCCGCCGGTGCGGCGATGCCGACCGCTGATCCGCCGGTCGCCGCCGGCGGAGACCGCTACCGGCACACCGAAGGCGGCGGACGACTGTTCCGACGCAGCGCTGAAGAAGAAGGCCGCCAAAACGGGGCCGGCCGGCCCCGAAGCACCGGCTGAGCTGCAAGGAAGGATCGTCTACACCTGCCTGGCAGTCAACCGGGCAGCCTCGGGAGAGCAGGCCGCAGCCCGAGCGTCCGCACTGAACGAGGCTCGCGCGAAGAGTGCCGCCCTCACCGCCGAGCAGCGCACCGCCGCCCTGACCGCAGCCCGTGCGGACGGCGTCAAGGTGCAGGACCATCTGCCGCTGCCGGTATTCTGTTACGAGCACGCCCTGGACGGTTTGTGGTGGGGGAATCGTACGCAGAATTGCATGATCGTGTCGGTGACCGTTCTGATCTACCTCGAGACGAACGGCGTACGCCGGCATATCGGCACGGCCGAGGCGCTGGAGTCCAATTACAGCTACACCAGTGCCGACATCGATACGTTCGCCTACCAGTTGGCGGTGCGGAAGTTCTGGAGTGAGCGATACGGGAATTTCGATTTCTTCGCGCAGGTCTACGGCATCTCCTGGTGCGAGGGCGCCTGCAAGCCGGAGAGCGACACCGGTCTGCAGCCGGGCTGGTTCCGCAACGGCGTCGACAACGAGAGCGAGGCCTACTGGGGACTCGACCGCGATCCAGCCGGGCGACATCGGCTACAGCAACCCCCACTGGGAATACCGGATGCAGTGCCCCGGCACCCTGCCGTCCGATCCGCGCGAGGTCGGACCGCCGCAGATCCGGTGCGACAACGCGTTCACCGATGACGGTAACGACTGGAACGATCCGGAAGCGGGCCCGTTGGCAACGCCGGGAGCCGGTTGTGTGTTCTACGGCTACGTACCGGTGATGACCTACTCCAAAGGCGGCCAGTTCGGGAGGCTGGCAACGCACGTCGAGGCTGCTCAGCAGAGCGGTCTGCCAGGGGCGTACCCCACGGGGACGCCGCTGCGGCGGCTCGTCGACACCGTGCAGAAGCGTCTCAACGGCGACACGGCCTGCCCGCGCGTATGGGTTCGGCCGGAAGGCAGGTCCTGCGACGAGTATCCGCCCCGATCCACCAAGCAGGGCCCGGCTCAGCCTCCGACGGGCACCGCCCGCACCTTCGCCCCGCCGAACACCGATTGGTGTGAGATAGACCCGGCGTGGAATGTGCCGACCGGCGTGACCGGCCCGACCGGCTGGTCGTCGTGCATGCTCCCGGCCAGGGAGAACAGCGTCGGCGGCTCGCTGCTGGGCGGCTTCTACCGCACCAACCGCGTCCTCGACAACGATCCGTTCTTCATCTGGGTCCAGCCGTAACATCGACCGATGGTGACCGCCTGTGACAGGCGGTCACCATCGACCGGAGAGGGGTGCTGTGATGGGTACGCCGTTGAGCCGGGTCGACGCATCGATCGAGGTGGAGTACAACGTGCTCACCATCGGTGATGCCACCGCCGAGCCGGGAAGCGTCGAGCGGCCGTACGAGAACGGTCTGGTCACCGCCGTGTCCGAAGGCGACGGCACGGTGGCGGTGATCGTCACCGGTGCACGGGACGACGAGGTGCATGTCGTCGCCGAGCTCTGGGCCGCTGAACCGCCTGCACCGGCACCGGCGGATTGGCAGGACGCCGCCGAGGTGGAGATCTCCTGGCCGGGCGGGCCGGTTCGCCTTCTCGGTGCCGACGTCGATCCCCGCCCCGACAGGGAGCTTGCCACCGGCGCCGAGCCGGGCCGCTACCTGCTGCGGGTCGCCGGTCGTCACCGCGATGAGGGCGAGGCTCGGCTGCCCGACGCCCCGGTCGAGGACTACCTGCTGCAGATCTGGCCCGCGGCCAGGGAACCGGCCGGATTGATCAAGGCCACCAGCGCCCTGGGTGCCCAATGGCGCGAGTCATAGCGGATCAGAAACCCAGAGTCACCGGAGATTCACGCAGACAAGTTCGTGACCTTCGTTGTAACGTGTGCCACACATTGCGGACGCAAACTTTGTGGACCGATTCTTCGTGCGCGCCCGCCGGCAGAGTTACCTGTCAGGGAGACGTCAATGACGACGACCGTAAGCAGGCCTGGGGCGAAGCGTGCCGCCATCGCCGCCAGGACCTTGCGGACCGATCGGTGGTGGCTGGCGCCGCTGATCACTTTTGCGGGTCTGAGCGCGTGGGTGCTCTACGCGACCGTCCGGGTGTTCATGCACAAGTGGTATTACGTGCCGGACTTCCACTATCTGACGCCGTTCTACTCTCCCTGCCTGACCGACCGGTGCGTCGAGGGTTCCGCCGAGTTCGGGACCCCGTTGCCGAGTTTCTGGCTGATCCCCGAAGCCGCGTTCACGCTGCCGTTCCTGCTGCTCTTCCGGCTGACGTGTTACTACTACCGCAAGGCCTACTACCGGGCCTTCTGGCTGTCGCCGCCTGCCTGCGCGGTCCCGGACGCGCACGCGAAATACACCGGTGAGACGCGGTTCCCGCTGGTCTTCCAGAACCTGCACCGGTACGCCTTCTACGCCGCGACGATCATCTCCGTCATCAACACCTGGGACGCGATCCGGTCATTCGGCACCGGCTTCGGGCTCGGCAACGTCATCCTGACGGCCAATGTCGTGATGCTGTGGGCGTACACATTGTCCTGTCATTCGTGCCGGCACATCGCCGGTGGGCGGTTGAAGCATTTCTCGAAGCATCCGGTCCGCTACCGGTTCTGGACGTTCGTCTCCAAGCTCAACGCGCGGCACATGCTGCTGGCCTGGGTGACCCTCGGGACCCTGGCGCTGACCGATTTCTACGTCATGGCGCTCGCGGCCGGCTGGTGGCCCGACCTGCGCTTCATCAGTTAGGGAGCGGCAAGGAACATGAAAGAACGGATCGAACGGCACCTGTACGACGTCGTCGTCATCGGTGCGGGCGGCGCGGGACTGCGAGCGGCCATCGAGGCGCGGCTCGCCGGGAAGCGGACCGCGATCATTTCCAAGTCGCTGTTCGGCAAGGCCCACACGGTCATGGCCGAGGGCGGCGCCGCGGCGGCGATGGGCAACGCGAATTCGCGGGACAACTGGATGGTGCATTTCCGCGACACCATGCGGGGCGGCAAGTTCCTCAACAACTACCGGATGGCGGAGCTGCACGCTAAAGAGGCGCCTGAGCGGATCTGGGAGCTGGAGACGTACGGTGCGCTGTTCGACCGGACCCCGGACGGCAAGATCTCGCAGCGCAATTTCGGCGGCCACGAGTATCCGCGGCTCGCGCATGTCGGCGACCGCACCGGGCTGGAACTGATCCGGACCCTGCAGCAGAAGATCGTCTCGCTGCAGCAGGAGGATTTCGCCGAGACCGGCAATTATGAGTCGCGGATCCGGGTCTTCTCCGAGACCACGATCACCGAGCTGATCCTGGACGGCGATCGGGTGGCCGCGGCGTTCGGCTATTACCGCGAGTCCGGTGAGCTCATCCTGCTGGAAGCGCCGGCGATCGTGCTGGCCACCGGTGGGGTGGGGCGCTCCTACAAGGTGACCTCGAATTCGTGGGAGTACACCGGGGACGGTCATGCGCTCGCGCTGCGGGCCGGGGCGACGCTGATCAACATGGAATTCCTGCAGTTCCATCCGACCGGCATGGTCTGGCCGCCGAGCGTGAAGGGAATCCTGGTCACCGAATCGGTGCGTGGTGACGGCGGTGTGCTGCGCAATTCCGACCAGAAACGGTTCATGTTCGATTACGTCCCCGACGTGTTCCGCAAGCAGTACGCGGACACCGAGGAGGAGGCCGACCGCTGGTACACCGACCCGGACAACAACCGCCGACCGCCGGAACTGCTGCCCCGCGACGAGGTGGCCAGGGCGATCAACAGCGAGGTCAAGGCGGGGCGGGGCACCAAATCCGGCGGCGTCTTCCTGGATGTGTCGACCCGGATGCCGGCGGAGACGATCACCCGGCGACTACCGTCGATGTACCACCAGTTCAAAGAGCTGGCCGACGTCGACATCACCAAGGAACCGATGGAGGTCGGGCCCACCTGCCATTACGTGATGGGTGGCGTCGAGGTCGATCCGGACACCGCAGCCGCCGCCGGTGTGGTGCGCGGGTTGTTCGCGGCCGGCGAGGTTTCCGGGGGAATGCACGGCTCCAATCGGCTGGGCGGTAACTCGCTCTCCGACCTGCTGGTGTTTGGGAAACGTGCCGGTGAGCACGCTTCCGCGTACGCGGAGAGCCTCGAAAAAAGGCCCAAGGTCCGCACTGCCGATGTCGAAGCCGCGGCAGGGGCTGCCCTGGCTCCGCTGCACCGGGAAAGCGGCGAGAATCCGTACACCCTCCAGCAGGATCTTCAGGCGGTGATGGGCGATCTCGTCGGCATCATCCGCCGCGAAGGCGAGCTGACCGACGCGCTGAAACGCCTGCACGAGCTGAAATTGCGCGTCGCGAACGTCGGGGCGACCGGCGGCCGCCGTTACAACCCGGGCTGGCATCTCGCCCTGGACCTGCGCAACATGCTCGTGGTCTCGGAATGCACCGCAAAGGCCGCGCTGGAACGCGAGGAGTCGCGCGGCGGCCACACCCGCGAGGACTTCCCGACCATGAACCCGGAATGGCGCAAGGTCAACCTCGTCTGCTCGCTGGACGACACGGGTGAGGTGCACCTCGAACGCAAACCGCTGCCGGCCATGCGACCGGAGTTGCTGGAGCTGTTCGAGTACGGCGAACTGACCAAGTACATGACCGACGAGGAGCTCTCATGAGCCGTCATTTCCGGGTCTGGCGGGGCGACTCGTCCGGCGGTGAGATCCGCGACTACGACGTCGACGTGAATGACGGCGAGGTGGTGCTCGACATCATTCACCGGATCCAGGCCACCCAGGCGCCGGATCTGGCCTGCCGGTGGAACTGCAAGGCCGGCAAATGCGGCTCGTGCTCGATGGAGATCAACGGCAAGCCGCGGCTGGGCTGCATGACGCGGATGTCGACGTTCGAGGAGAGCGAGACCGTCACGATCACACCACTGCGGGCATTCCCGGTCATCCGCGATCTGGTCACCGATGTGTCCTTCAACTACACGAAAGCCCGCGAGACCCCGGCTTTCAGCCCGCCGGAGGGACTCGCCCCGGGCGAATACCGGATGCAGCAGATCGATGTGGAACGGTCGCAGGAATTCCGCAAATGCATCGAGTGCTTCCTGTGCCAGAACACCTGTCACGTCGTACGCGATCACGAGGAGAACAAGGAAGCGTTCAGCGGCCCCCGCTCCTTCATCCGCGCGGCCGAGCTGGACATGCACCCCCTGGACGCGCGTTCCGACCGCAAGGAATACGCCCAGGCCCATCAGGGGCTCGGCTACTGCAACATCACCAAATGCTGCAGCGAGGTCTGCCCCGAGCACATCAAGATCACCGACAACGCGATCATCCCGTTGAAGGAGCGCGTGGTGGACCGGCGCTACGACCCGCTGGTCTGGCTCGGCCGCAAGATCTTCCGCCGGGACCAGCTCGCCGAGGCCCCGCAGGTGGGCGCGGGTCCGGACGCCCACCTGGACGTCGGCGAGATGCTGTCCACGCAGTCCGGCGGGCCGTCCCCGTTCGGCGACGACCAGACGTTCCCCCTGACCGAGATCACCTATCAGCATCCGGCGCCGGGATCGCCCTCAAGAGACAGCTGAGCGATCAAGAGACAGCTGAGCGACTCCGCGGGCGCCGGCGTTGCGGGCGTGCGAGGATCAGGCGTGTTCCCTGACGACAACTGGAATGCGCGCGATCACCACCTGGATGAGCGGACGCGCGAGCTCGACGCCCGGGAGCGCCTGCTCGACGCCCGCGAGCAGCGCCTCACCAGCCTCGAACGAGATCTGATCGGCCGCAACGACACCCTCGAGAACCGCGAACGCCTCGTCGCCGAACGCGAGGTCGCCGCGGAACGACGCGAGGAGCTCGCCGACCAGCGCGACTCGCTCGCCGACTCCCGCGAGCACGTCGCGACCGCCCGCGAGCGCGCCCTCGACCAGCAGCAAACCACCCCCGGGACGGACCCGGCCGATCCCGTCGACCGGATGGACGGCGCGTTCGCCCGCGAAGTGGCCCGGCTCGACCGCAGCGACGCGTTTCTGGAACGCTCCCGGTCCGCGGTCAAACGCGCCCAGGACCGTCTGGACTCACTGCGCGCGGCACGCCAGGAGGATTAGCACGTACGTGCGAAGGCGGGTAGATTGGCCTGGTGAGCGCATATCAGCCGTCGATGCTCGACCTGATGGGCGGGCCTTCGCCCGTCCTCGAGCCGCTCGGCGACCGCATCGTCCGGCATCACCTGACCGCGGGCGCCTGGGTCGACGTGCTGCCGGGCTGGGTCCACGGCTCCGACAACATCTTCGAGACGCTGCTCGCCGATCGGATCGGCTGGCGGGCCGAGCGCCGCCAGATGTGGGACGACATGGTCGACGTGCCGCGATTGCTGCGATGGTTCGGCGGTGACGAGGAGCTCCCGCATCCGGCGTTGACCGATGCCCGGGAGCAGCTGTCCGCCTATTACGCGGCCGAGCTGGGCGAGCCTTTCGTGACGGCGGGCATGTGCCTCTATCGCGACGGCAAGGACAGCGTGGCCTGGCACGGCGACACCCTGGGCCGCTCGGCGCGCGAGGACACCATGGTGGCGATCGTGTCGTTCGGCTCGCCGCGCAACCTGATGTTGCGTCCCCGCGCGGGGCAGGCGGAGACGCTGCGCTTCCCCCAGGGCCACGGGGATCTGATCGTCATGGGCGGCAGCTGCCAGCGCACCTGGGAGCACGCCATCCCCAAGACCGCCAGGCCGGTGGGCCCTCGGGTGAGCGTGCAGTTCCGCCCGATCAACGTCGCCTGACCGGCGGGGGCTACTTCGCGAAGGTGAAGTATTTGTGGGAGCCCCACGTCGTGTAGTCGACGTTGTCGCCGGAGGTGCCGGCGATGTAGGCCGAGCGGACCCGGTAACGGACACCGACCTTGTGGGTGCCGGTCAGGGTGTAGGTCGAGTGGCCCGCCGAGTCGAGGGCTACGTAGGTTTCCTTCCAGCTGTTCCACTTGCCGGAGGCGTAGTACTCGAGCAGGACCTTCTGCTTGCGCTTCGGGTAGGCCGTCATCGTCGTGGTGATGCGCGGGTTCGTGGTCCTGTGGAAGTAGTAGTACGACGTCGAGCCGATCTTGGCCGTCTTGTAGTGCGACGACACCGCCAGCGAGATGTTCGGCCGGGTGTAGACAGTGGACTTCACGGTGCGGGCGGCGTATTGGCCGTCGCCGGTGAAGATCGCGCTGACCGAGGTGTTGTGGGTCAGGCGGTAGGCGACCGTGATGTTGCCCTTGGCGTCGATCGTGGCCTTTTTCAGCAGGCGGTTCGCGTCGGGACCCCACGGGTCGGCCCAGATCTCGATCGTACGGTTCTTGTACGCCGTACCCAGGTGGGCGGTCAGGGAGTACGTGGAGGCGTACGCGTGGATGCTGCCGTTGCCGTTGAGGGTCAACGCCGGGGTGGCGAGGGAGACCGACACCGTTGCCGTCGCGGATGACGGACGGCGGGTGGCGCTCCCGGCGTACGAAATGATGTAACTGACCTTGCCACCCACCGGGGGCTTGTCGGTGATGGTGAATGTGCCGGCCGGACCGGTCTGCACCGGAGGTAGCGCTTTGCCTGCGGTCGATTCCAGGTCCTTGCGGGTCACCGAGAGCCCGGCTCCGGCCGGGATCCCGGTGGACGCCCCCGAGATGGTGAGGGTCGCCGCGCGGGTGGCGGTCGCCGGTGCGGTGAGCTCGATCCCGGTCGGGGTGGTTGCCGGGTCCTGGAGCGTCCAGAGCGTCTGCGTGCCGAGGCGCTCGCTGGTGATCGCGAAGGCGCGGCCGCCACCCGGCTCCCAGGCCACATCGGAGATCGACGGCAGCTCAGCGGCGCCGCTGAGCGGAACATCCCACTGCCGGACCGGGGTGGTGGTGCCGGGGGCATAGAGGGTGAGCTCGGGCAGGACGGCGTCCGGGCGCTCCGAGATCAGCAGGCCGGTTCCGCTGGTCACGTCCACGCCCTGGAAGCGGTATGTCTTGATCACGTCGACCGCGGAGAGGTCGGCGGCCGACACGATCTTCACGCCGCCGTAGCCGCCGATGACGATCTGGCTGGCATCGGCACTGAACAGCAGCTCGCGGTAGTTGATCACGACATCGTCGTAGTACTCGGCCCTGGCCAGCTGGTTCGCCGTGCCGCCGGAGACGTCGAAGAGGTACAGCGGGCCGCGGGTGCTGCCCCAGCCGCCCAGGACGGCGAGCCGGTCCGGGGCCGCCGGGCTGGAGGCGAGGATCGGCGCCGCATTCGTCAGGGTGCTGCCGTCCGGGGTCTCGTAGATCGAGACTGCGCCGTCGGCGAGATCGAGAGATCCGATATGACCGTTGTAGCCGAGATCCTGGTAGGAGAACCACAACCTGCCGCCGGCGAAGGCGAGCCGCTCGGGCGAGTGCCCGTAACCGAGGGGATAGCGCGCGGTCTCGGTGAGCTTCGCAGCGTCGTATTCGACGATCTCGTTGGCGGCCGCCAATGCCACGTACAGCCTGGTGGAGTCCGCGGACAGCACCGGTGCCTGCACGCCGAGCCCGGATCCCGGCTCCAGGGTCGCCGCGAGGGTGCCGTCGTATTTGAACACCTTGACCGTATTGTCCGGCGTCTGACTGCTCAGCAGGTGCTTGTGCACGCCGTCGACGACGAGATCGTCCGACGCGTAACCGCTGATCGGATGCTGGTCGGCGGCGGCCAGCACGACCGTTTCGGGTTGGGTGCCGGCTGAAGCCGACCCTGTCGAGAGGGCCCAGACCGCGGCGGTGCCGGTGAGGGCGACGGCTGCGATCGCAAACCGGACAATTTTCGTACGCAAGACGTGCAGAACTCCCCCGTGAACGCCGCGCCGGGAGCACGACGATCAGCAGGCTACGACACCCCGCCAGCCGAGTTGATCATCCGAAGTGTCAGATCTGGTCGTCGGCCGGAGGACGCGGCCTCGGCACGGACGGCGACCACGGATCCGGCGCGGACGTGGGATCGGGCGCGGACGTGAGATCCGGCGCGGGCGTGAGATCCGGCGGCGAGGGCGGCGGGGGCGGCGGGGGAAAGGCCGGCGGCACGGGTGGCTGCTGGTAATGCGCGTAGGGGGCCGTCGGGTCCCAGGCGACGGGCGTAGCGCCGTGGGGGCCGGCGAGCCCGACGGAGATCCGGATATTTCCGGTCATCCGCCAGATCAGCAGCGCCGCGAAGACCGCCGCCGCGAGGTCGATCACCAGGATGAGGCCGAGCAGAACCGCCACCACCTCGCTGGACAGGTAGTCGTCCCAGGCTGACGGGTCCAGGAACGGATCGCCCGCTGTCCACAGGATTGCCCACAACACGAAGACCCATCGGCCCAGGCGTCTCGCGGCGGGGTCCACGCGCTGTTCGGCTGCGTGGTCCATCTCGCTGAGCATGAGCAGCGGGATCACCAGGTTCGCCAGCGGGATGAGCCAGGCGCCGATGGTCCAGCCGCGGGTCCAGCTCAGCTTGATGCCGAGCTCGCCGATGCTGTCGTGGGCGACGCGCAGCCAGCCGATGAACTCGATGCCCGCGTAGAGGTAGAACACTCCCCAGACGGCGCCGAGCAGGTCGATCGTGTCCTGGTCGGCGTCGTACGACGCGGGGTCGACGCCGAGCAGGATGAGCGAGCCGGCCCATTCGGCGATCGCCGCGGCGGAGACCAGCCCGAGCGCGATGCTCGCCCGGATCGCGGGCCTGCGGAGTCGCCGCGCCGCCGGGTAATGGTCGGGCGACCCATAGCTGTACGTCACTGCTTCCCCCGCGGTGTTCCAGCCCGCTCGATTTCGGGCGCGCGCAGGATATCCGTTCTGCCGCAACGTACGCAGCCCCCTATTGCAAGTTAACGGCAATGTTTCGCAGGCATTGACACCACGTCTCAAGAAATTACACTGCGAGTGTAATATTGATCTCTAAAGAGGACGGTGCCGATGCCGCACCAGCCCCCTTCCGACGGCCTCATCCTCCATGACATAAGCGTCCGTTTCGGCGGCCTGACCGCGCTCGAGGGCGTCTCTCTCCGCGTCCCGCCGGGCCGGACGGTCGGCGTGATCGGCCCCAACGGCGCCGGCAAGACGACCCTGTTCAACGTCGTCTGCGGCTTCGTCGCCCCGACCTCGGGGCAGCTCACGCTTGACGGCCGCCCGCTGCGCCCACGACCGCATCAGCTCAAGAAACGCGGCATCGCCCGCACGCTGCAGGGCGTCGGGCTCTTCCCCAGCCTCACCGTCCTGGAGAACGTCCTGGTCGGCGAGAGCGACAGGGACAGGGCCGAGGCCACCCTCGAACGCTGCGGCGCCGCTTCCTACCGCGACGAGAAACCGGCCGCCCTGCCGTACGCGATCCGCAAACGCGTCGCCCTCGCCCGTGCCCTGGTCACCGATCCCCGGCTGCTCCTGCTGGACGAACCGGCCGGTGGGCTCGGCGTGCAGGAGATCGAGGAGCTGGGCGAGCTCATCACCGGGCTCTCCTGCTCGGTGCTGCTGGTCGAGCATCACATGGACCTCGTGATGACGGTCTGCGACGAGATCCTGGTCCTCGACTTCGGTAAGCCCGTCGCCCACGGCACTCCGGACGAGATCCGCACTGACGAAGCAGTGGCTGACGCCTACTTGGGAGCAGCAGCATGACGGCACTGCTGCGGACGGAGAGTCTGACCGCGGGGTATGGCGCTGCGCCGGTGCTGCACGAGGTTGATCTCGACGTGAATACCGGGTCGATCACCGCGGTGCTGGGGGCGAACGGGGCGGGGAAGACGACGCTGCTGCGTACCCTCTCGGGTCTGCTTCCGGCCACCCACGGCCGGGTCCTGCTCGACGGCAAGGACCTGCGCGGGGTCCGGGTCGAGGAGATGGTGCGCCGCGGGGTGGCGCACGTGCCCGAGGGTCGCGGGGTCGTCACCGAGCTGACCGTCGACGAGAACCTGCGGCTCGGCGGGCTGTGGCGCAAGGACCGGGCGGATGTCCGCAAGGCGATGACCGAGGTGTACGAGCTGTTCGAGCCGCTCGCCCGGCGCCGTAAGTTCCCCGGTCATCAGCTCTCCGGCGGCGAGCGGCAGCTGCTCGCGCTGGGCCGGGCGCTGGTCGGGCGGCCCCGGCTGCTGCTGCTGGACGAGCCGTCGCTCGGGCTCGCCCCGAAGATCACCGCGCAGATCATGACGCTGCTCGGCACCCTGCGCGACCGCTCCGGGCTGACCGTGCTGCTGGTCGAGCAGAACGTGCGCGGTGCGCTGGCGATCGCGGACGAGGCGGTGGTGCTGGCGCTGGGCCGGGTGGTCACCCGGGGCACCGACATCGACGACGAGATGCGGCACGCGTACCTAGGTTTCTGACTGGGGGAGTTCGCTTTGGATCGGTTCGTGTTCCTTACCTTCGACGGATTGAGCCGGGGCGCGGTCTACGCCGCGTTCGCCCTGGCACTCGTGCTGATCTGGCGTGCCACGCGCATCGTCAACTTCGCCCAGGGCGCGATGGCCGTGGCCACCGCGTACGCGGGCTTCGAGGTCTCGGCGGCGACCGGCTCCTACTGGCTCGGGTTCGCCGTGGCGATCGCCGCGGGCCTGATTCTGGGCGCGGTCACCGAGCGGGTGGTGATGCGGTTCGTCGACCACTCGTCGCCGCTCAACGGGGTGGTGGTCGCGCTCGGCCTGGTGCTGGTGATCCAGGGCGGGCTCGGCATGATCTTCGGCAGCGAGTTCCGGCCCGCCGAGGCGCCGTTCAGCCGGGACGCGTTCACGGTGGGCGGGGTCGCGCTGCTGTCCCGCTTCGACCTGTTCGTCTTCGCGGCGGTGGGCATCGTGGTCGTGTTGCTCGCGCTTCTTTTCACGCGTACGCACACCGGCCTGCGGATGCGCGCCGCGGCGTTCGCCCCCGACGTGTCCCGGCTGCTCGGCGTCAACGTCAGCGGGATGCTGACCCTGGGCTGGGCGCTGGCCGCCGCGGTCGGTTCGCTCGCCGGGATGCTGGTGCTCCCGACCGAGCTGGGACTGCACCCGAACGCGATGGACATCGTCTTCGTGTCCTCGTTCACCGCGGCGGTGGTCGGGGGTCTGGACAGCGCGATCGGGTCGGTGCTGGGCGGGCTGATCGTGGGGCTGCTGCTGTCGTACGTCAGCGGCTATCTGGGGGCGACGGTCGCGCCGATCGCCGTCCTGATCCTGCTGGTGGTGGTCCTGCTCGGCCGGCCCGGCGGGTTGTTCTCACGGTCGGCGGCGAGGACCGTATGAGCGGCAAGATGAAGATCGCCACGATCGTCGCGGGTGTCGCCGTGGTCGTGGTGCTCACCCTGGTGTTCCCGCCGTTCCGGACGTATCAGCTCGCCACGGTCGGCGCGTACCTGTGTGTGACCGCGGGCCTGACCGTGCTGACCGGGCTCAACGGGCAGTTGTCGCTCGGCCATGGCGCTCTGATGGCGACCGGTGCGTACACGCTGGCGCTGAGCGTCAATGCCGGCTGGCCGCTCACCGCCGCCTTCGCCGCCGCGCTCGTGGTGACCACGGTGATCGGCGGGGTCGTCGGGCTCGCCGCCGCCCGGTTGCGCGGGCCCTATCTGGCCGGGCTCACGCTCGCCGTGGCGGTGGTCGTCCCGGCCATCACCAGCACGTTTGACGGCACGTTCAACAGCGATCAGGGCCTTTCCGTGGCTCTGGAGCCGCCGCCCGGGACGGTGACCGTCGAGCAGTGGCAGGCGTGGCTCGCGTGGGGCGCCGCGCTGATCGTGCTGGTGCTGCTGCAACTGCTGATCGGCGGGCGGTTCGGGCGCGAGCTGAAGGCCGTCCGGGACGACGAGACCGCTGCACGGCTCGCGGGGGTCGGCGTTGCGCGTACCCAGGTGCTGGCGTTTGTGGTCAGTGCGGCCTGTGCCGGTATCGGCGGTGCCCTGTTCGCCGTGCTCGCGCAGAGCGTCTCCCCCGGCGCCTTCCCGCTGTCGCTGTCGCTGTTCCTGGTCATGGCCATCGTGATCGGCGGCCTCGGCAGCCTGGCCGGCGCGGCGTGGGGTGCGGTGCTCCTCGTCGCCCTCCCCGCCCTCGCCCACACCGTGACCGAGGGTATCGACGCCCAGCGGCTCGAGGGCAACCTCCCGCTCGCGCTCTTCGGCGTCACCCTGATCGTCGTCATGCTCGCCGCCCCCGGCGGGATCGCCGCTCTCCGACCGTTCAAACGAAGCCCGTTCAAACGCAGCCCGTTCACAAAAGCCGGTCTCCGCCCGCTCAGGAAAAGGAGCAAAGCGTGAAGCGTCTCTGGTCCGTTCTCACCGTCATAGCCCTGGCCGCCGCAACCACAGCCTGCAGTGAAAGCGGTGGTGGCAGCGGTTCCAGCACCCCCGGCGTCACCGACACGGAGATTCTCATCGGTACGCACATGCCGCTCACCGGCCCCGCCGCGGCCGGCTACTCGAAGATCGCCCCGGCTTCGAAGGCGTACTTCGACTATGTCAACGCGAACGGCGGCGTGCACGGCCGGAAGATCACCTACAAGATCATGGACGACACCTACAACCCGGCGACCACCCAGCAGGTCGTCCGCGAGCTCGTCCTGCAGGACAAGGTCTTCGCCGTGCTCAACGGGCTCGGCACACCGACACACACCGGCGTGCTCGACTTCCTGAAGACCAACCGCGTCCCGGACCTGTTCGTCGCGTCGGGCAGCCGCAGCTGGAACCAGCCCGACAAGTACCCGGGCACGTTCGGGTTCAACGTCGACTACACCGTCGAGGGCAAGATCCTCGCCACCCACGTCAAGGAGACCCAGGCCGGCAAGAAGGTCTGCTTCCTCGGCCAGGACGACGACTTCGGGAAGGACAGCCTCGCGGGGATCGAGAAGATCCTCGGACCGGTCGCGGCCAAGCAGTCGTACGTCACCAGCAACCCGAATGTCGGACCGCAGATGGGCGCGCTCAAGCAGGCCGGCTGTCAGGTGGTCATGCTGGCCACCGTGCCCGGCTTCACCGCGCTGAGCATCGGCACCGCCGCGAAGATCGGTTTCAAGCCGCAGTTCGTGGTCTCCCAGGTCGGCGCCGATCTGGGCACGCTGACCAAGTCGCTGGGTGCCGCGGCACCGCTGACCGAGGGGCTGATCTCGGCGAACTACCTGCCACTGGCCACCGACCCGGCGAACCCGTGGATCCAGCTCTTCACGAAGGTCAACACGCAGTACAACGCGGGTGCCGAGCTCGACAACAACGCCGTCTACGGCATGTCGGTGGCGTACCTGTTCGTGCAGAGTCTGCAGTCCGCGGGCAAGGACCTGACGCGTGACGGGCTGATCGCGGCGGTCGAGAAGGGCGGGTTCCAGGGCCCCGGTCTGGTCCCGGTGCGTTTTGCCAAGGGCGATCACTCCGGGTACGCCGGGGAGCAGCTCAGCAAGGTCGAAGGCGGCAAGCAGATCTACTTCGGTACGCCGTACACGACCGATGACGACGCGGGGGCTGTCACCGCGTACACCACTGCTCCTGTCGCTCCCCCGCAGAACGGTATCCCTGCCGCGTCGTAAGGCTTGCGGCCCGCCGTCAACCGTTGCAGGGTTGGCGGCGGGGTGCCTGCCCGATACTATTTGGCACGGTTAGTGCAACATTTTTGGGAGTTCGCGGATGACAATGTCGGGTGCCGTCGCCATCGTGACCGGCGCGAGCCGGGGAATCGGATTCGCCATCGCCCAGCGCTTCGTCGCGGAGGGCGCCAAGGTCTGCATCACCGGCCGCAACGCCGAGGCGCTGGAGAACGCGGTCAAGGACCTGGGCGGAGAGGACGTCGCGATCGGGGTGCCCGGTAAGGGCGACGACGCCGACCACCGGGCAGCGGTGATCGATACCGCGCTCGGGGCGTTCGGGCCGGTTTCCGTGCTGGTCAACAATGTCGGGATCAACCCGGCGTACGGTCCGCTGGGCAGGCTCGACCTCGCCGCGGCCCGCAAGATGGTCGACGTCAACGTGGTCGGCACACTGGGCTGGGTGCAGGAGGCGTTGCGCGGCGGCCTCGCCGAGAGCGGCGGGTCGATCGTCAACATCTCCTCGGTCACCGGCGTGCGCCCCGCCCCCGGCATCGCCTTCTACGGCGTCACGAAGGCCGCGCTGATCCACCTCACCGAGGAGCTCGCCGTCGAGCTGGCCCCCTCGGTGCGGGTGAACGCGGTTGCTCCCGCCGTGGTCAAGACCCGTTTCGCCACCGCGCTCTACGAGGGGCGGGAGGAGAAGGTGGCGGCGACCTACCCGCTGGGCCGGCTCGGCGTTCCCGAGGACGTGGCCGGCGCCGTCGCCTTCCTCTGCTCCCCCGACGCGGCCTGGATCACCGGCCAGACCATCGTCATCGACGGCGGCATCACCCTGACAGGAGCGGGACAGTGAAGGTTGTTGTCACGGGTGCGGGCGGCGGCATCGGTCGCGCGCTGGCCCGGCGGTTCGCCGCTGACGGAGCCAAGGTTGTCGTCAACGACCTCGACGCGGCTGCCGCGCAGGCGGTGGCCGCCGAGATCAACGGCATCGCCGTGCCGGGCAACGTCGCGAACGAGGCGGACGTCCAGCGCGTCGTCGACACCGCCTACAGCGAGCTGGGCGGCGTCGATCTGTTCTGCGCCAACGCGGGCATCCTCACCACCGGCGACGCGGACGCACCCGACGCCGACTGGGAAAAGGCCTGGCAGGTCAACGTCATGTCCCATGTGTACGCGACCCGCGCGCTCCTGCCGCGTTACCTCGAGAACGGCGGTGGCCGGATCATCTTCACCGTCTCCGCCGCCGGCCTGCTCACCCTGCTCGGCAGTGCCCCCTACTCCGTCACCAAGCACGCCGCGCTCGGCTACGCGGAATGGCTGCGCGCGACCTACTCCCATCGCGGCATCACCGTCCAGGCGCTCTGCCCGCAGGGTGTCAACACGGCGATGATGTCCGGCGACGGCGAGAGTGCCAGCCGCAGCCTGCTCGCCGCCGGAGCGCTGGAGCCTGAGGACGTCGCGGAAGTCGTGGTGAAAGCACTCGACGGCGACAGCTTCCTGATCCTGCCGCACCCGGAGGTCGCCGAGTACTACCAGCGCCGCGCCACCGAGCCCGATCGCTGGCTGGGCGGCATGAACAAGATCCAGCGCAACTTCTTCCCGGCGGATTCCTGATGGCCTCGCCGCGCGGGCTCGACCTCGATCGGCTGCGTGACTACCTGGGCACCGGGGAGCTGACGGCGACGATGTTCGCCGGGGGCCGCTCCAACCTCACGTACGCCGTGACCGACGGCACCGACCGCTGGGTGCTGCGCCGCCCGCCCCTCGGTCACGTGCTGCCCACCGCCCACGACATGGTCCGTGAGCACAAGGTCCTCGCCGCGCTCTCCGCTGCCGGGTTCCCCGCGCCCGAGCCGGTGCGGCTGTGCACCGACACCGACGTGATCGGCGCGCCGTTCTACCTGATGGAGCACGTCGACGGCACGATCCACCGCGACGCCGCCGTGCTCGACGAGCTCGGCCCCGACGCCGTGCGGACCCTCGTTCTGTCGCTCGTGGACACGCTCGCCGACCTCCACGCGCTGGAGCCCGCGGCGATCGGCCTCGCCGGCTTCGGCCGCCCCGAAGGCTTCAACGAACGCCAGGTCCGCCGCTGGAAGAAGCAGCTCGACGCCTCGCACAGCCGCGAGGTCCCGGGCATCGAGGAGCTGCACGCCCGGCTCGCCGCGGAGATCCCCGCCGGCGGCCCGGGCACGGTGGTGCACGGCGACTACCGCCTCGACAACGTCCTGATCAGCGACGACCTGCGGGTCAACGCCGTGCTCGACTGGGAGATGTCCACCCTGGGCGACCCCCTCAGCGACGTCGCCCTGATGCTCGTCTACGCGGGCCGCCCGCTGCTCAGCGGCCGCACGATGCTCTCGGTCGACGGGCACCCCACCCTCGACGACCTGGCCGCGCACTACGCCAAACGCTCCGGCCGCGACGTCTCCGACCTCCACTGGTACGTAGCCTTCGCCGCGTTCAAGCTCGCCGTGATCCTCGAAGGTGTGCACTACCGCTACGTCCACGGCCAGACCCTGGGTGAAGGCTTCGACACCGTCGGGGAGATGGTCGGGCCGCTCGTAGCCCAGGGACACGAATCGCTGAAGGGACACTGATGGACTTCGCGTTCGACGAGAAGACCGAGGACTACCGCAAGCGGCTGCTCGCCTTCATGGACGAGTACGTCTACCCCGCGGAGGCCGGATACGAGCAGGCCTACCAGGGGGACTGGGCGCCGCCCGCCGAGCTGGAGCGGCTCAAGGCCCAGGCGAAGCTGGCCGGCCTGTGGAACCTCTTCCTGCCCGGTGAGCACGGCGCGGGCCTGACGAACCTGCAGTACGCCCCGCTCGCCGAGATCACCGGCCGCAGCCCGATCATCGCGCCGCCATCGCTGAACTGCGCCGCCCCCGACACCGGCAACATGGAGGTGCTCGCGGAGTTCGGTAGCCCGGAGCAGCAGGACCGGTGGCTGCGGCCGTTGCTCGACGGCACGATCCGCTCGGCGTTCGCGATGACCGAACCGCAGGTCGCCTCGTCCGACGCCACCAACATCGGCACCCGCATCGCCCGCGACGGCGACGAATACGTCATCACCGGCCGGAAGTTCTACATCTCCGGCGCGATGAACCCCCGCTGCCAGATCTTCATCGTCATGGGCAAGACCGACCCCGAGGCCGCCCGCCACGTCCAGCAGAGCATGATCCTGGTCCCCCGCGACACCCCCGGCGTCACGGTGCAGCGCGGCATGACCGTCTTCGGCTACGACGACGGCGACCACGGCGGGCACGCCGAGGTGATTTTCGACGAGGTGCGCGTACCCGTCAGCAATCTCATCGGTTCTGAGGGCTCGGGTTTTGCCATCTCCCAGGCACGCCTCGGCCCCGGGCGCATCCACCACTGCATGCGGCTGATCGGCATGGCCGAGCGCGCGCTCGAGCTGATGTGCACCCGCGCGCTGACCCGCACCCCGTTCGGCAAACCCCTCGCCGAGCAGGGCGTCGTCCAGGAATGGATCGCCGAGTCCCGGGTCCGCGTCGAACAGGCCCGGCTCCTCGTGCTCAAGGCCGCCTGGCTGATGGACACCGTCGGCAACAAGGGCGCCCACACCGAGATCCAGTCGATCAAAATCATCGTCCCGTCGACCACCGAGTGGATCATCGACAAAGCCATCCAGACGTACGGCGCGGCCGGCGTCGGACAGGACACCCCGCTCGCCCGTCTCTGGGCGACAACCCGCACACTTCGTCTGGCGGACGGTCCGGACGAGGTCCACAAGCGCTCCCTGGCCCGCCGCGAACTCAATCGCTACCGGAGCGCCTGATGCCAGCAGCTTCACCCCGCCCACCGCAGCGGATCGACGGCCGCACCGCCCGTTCGGAACGCACCCGCGCCGCCATCGTCGACGCCCACGTCACCCTGATCCGCGAGGGCGACCTACGCCCCACCGCGGACCGCATCGCCAAACAGGCCGGCGTCTCCCTGCGCGCCCTGTGGAGCCACTTCGCCGACATGGAAGCCCTCTTCGCCGCCAGCGGCCAGCAGATCCTCGACCAGCGCGACGAAGCCCACGAACCGATCCCGGCCGACCTGCCCCTGGAACGCCGCATCGACGCCTACTGCCACCAGCGAGCCCGGCTCCTCGAGCAGATCGCCCCCGCCGCCAAGGCCTCCGCCCTGAAGGAACCGTTCTCCCAGACCCTCCAGTCCTACCGCCGCACCCACATCAACCGGGTCCGCGCCGAACTCCAGACGCTCTTCCCCGACGCGATCGGCACCGACGAAGCCCTCCTCAACGCCCTCACCGCAGCAAGCATGTGGCCCTCCTGGGGCACCCTGCGCGACGGCATGGGCCTGGACCCCGACGCCGCCCGCGCCGCCCTCACCCGCACTATCACCACGCTGCTCACCCCCCGCTGAGTGGAGACACCCACCCACCGGGACATGGAACAGCACCTGCTGCACGACGGATGGGCCCCGTGCGGCGCCGCCTCGCCCTCCACTCCCCAACGGCACAGCCGCCGCACGGATCAGCCCGGTTCGACCTCACCGGTCCGTATTCAGCAGCCGTCTACATCCCGGCCTTGTCGTCGCGCTGAGACCGGAAGCCGAACGGCGGTTCATGACCGAGATTCCGCTGACCGCCTCCGGGCCCTGGGATCCCAAGGCCCGGGCCGGCCGGCGAGAACGACCGGTCACGGCCCTGCGGCTGGACCAGAAGCCACCGACAAGCTCCTTGCCACCGTCTACCGCCAACGGATCAAGGGCTGAGGGAACTAGGACCCCAGGGCGAAGACCACATGTTGCGCTGGGCGGCAGGATGCGACAACTTTATGCGGTGTCGTTTGTCAAATGTGGGTAATCGTGTCTGACAGCAGAACATGTGTTTCTAGGCCAGACATGATTGGCCCGAGCTTGACACCTGACACCGCAGGCGATTGCGGCATTGCGGGTTTCAACGCAACTTTGTGCCCGCGGCCAGGTCCTGCCGCGCATGACGTTGGTGGGGTTGAGGTCCGGGGCGTAGGCGGGCAGCCGGAAGTCCATCGACGTCGCCAATCACGGACGGACTTCTCAGAAACCCGCAGCTCAGACGCAATCTGAGCGGTCGTTTCGATGCCTCGAACGTGGTCGCGGCCTGGATCCGAACCTTCTCACGCCGGACCCGGGCTGCCGCGTCAGGACACTAGGCGAAGTAGGGCTCGGCTGCCTCCAGCCGCGGCACCGCTACGCCGAGCCGGCGCGCTTCTGCCAAGGTGTCGCGGCAGACCGCGCGCAGCTCCTCGGGGTTGGCATGGGCCTCCATCACCCGGCGCACCGGTCCGAAGTGGCCGAACAGCCAGGCGAGTGCTGGGCCCGTCAGGCGGGCAGGCGCCCTGAACAGCAGCGCGTCGGGCCGATGCCGCCGCAGGTCGACGCCGCGTGCCTCGACGAGTGGTAGCAGTTCGCGGGTGGCGAGCATCGCCTCGCGCACCGCGGCCGGCGACCCTGCGAGTTTGGCCAGCGAGCCGAGCTTCAGGCTCTGCGTGTGGAGGCCCGCGTTCTGGATGAAGTGGAGCATCAGCCAGCCGCGGAAGTCGTCCTGCTCCTGGAAGCGGAAACCGGCCTCGCGGAAGGCCGCACGCACGGCCCGCTCGCGCTCGGTCGGTGGCGAGCCGAGGGTGCCGAAGAAGACCATGGGCAGCAGGGAGCCGTGCAGCACGCCGTCGTCGCCGAAGCCGCCGCCGGCGCCGGGAAAGCCCCAGGCCACCTGGTCGGCGGGGAGGGCCTCGATCGCCGTCAGCGGTTCGACCCACAGGTTGTTGAAGACGAGCACCGTCGCGCTGCCCACGCGTGGTCCCAGGAAGGCCGCGACCTCCGCGAAGCTGTAGTGCTGCACGCTCACCACGATCAGGTCGAAATCGTGGTCGGGCTCCAGCGATTCGCGATAGCGCACCGGCCATCTCTCGGTGACGGTCTGTCCCCAGAACCGGCGGCGTGCGTCGAGCACGTCGAGGTCGATCGCGTCCCCGTAGGTCGCCGCGCGACCCGGCCGGACGTAGAACTCGACCTCGTGGCCGGCGCGCTCCAGGGCCCATCCGTACATCACGGCTATCACGCCTCGGCCGAACATCAGGATCTTCATGCCGCACCTCGCGTGGCCTACAATCGGAGATCGTCTCCACATTCAAGATATGGAGACGATCTCCACTTGTCAACGTGAGGCCTGCATGACCACCGCCAAGCCGCTCCGCGCCGACGCCCGGCGAAACCGCGACGCCCTGATCGCCAAGGCCCGCGAGGTCTTCGCAGCCGGCGACTTCGACCTGCGCTTCGACGACTTCGCCCAGCTGGCCGGCGTGGGCACGGGCACGCTCTACCGCCATTTTCCCACCCGCGAGGCCCTGGCCGAGGCGGTCTACCGCGAAGAGCTCACCGCGATGTGCGACCGCACCCGCGAACTGCGGGCCGCGCTCCCCGCATACGAGGCCTTAGAAGCGTTCCTGCGGGGTTTCGTGATCCATCTGCATACCCACAAGGGCCTGGCCCGCACGCTCACCACGCTCATGGTCACGCGCTCGGGTGCGCTGGCCGAGGGCGGCCAGGCGCTGGGCCAGGCCATCACCGACTTGCTGACCGCCGCCGTCGAGGACGGCTCCATCCGCGACGACGTGGGGATCGGGGCCGTGATGATGACCCTGCAGGGCATCTGTTCGGCCTTCGACCATCCGGGTTCCCAGGTCGACGCGGACGGCGCCGTCACTCTGCTGCTCGACGGCCTGCGCCGCCGCCCAGCGTGATCACCCGCTGACAGCCTGGGCCAGGGTGACGGCGAAGAGACCCTGGGGGTCCGTCCAGAAGTGGCGGAGGGTGAAGCCCGCTGCGGCGAGTTCGGTTTCGAGGCCGGGGCGGCGGAACTTGGCGGAGATCTCGGTGCGCAGGTCCTCGCCCGCGGCGAAGTCGACCGTGAGGTCCAGGTCGTTGATGCGGACCTGCTGGGCCGTGGTGGCGCGCAGGCGCATCTCGATCCATTCCTCCTCCGCGTTCCAGAGGGCAACGTGGGTGAAGGCGTCCACGTCGAAGTCGGCGTCGAGGCGGGCGTTGACCACGCGCAGGACGTTCTTGTTGAACTCGGCGGTGACGCCCGCCGCGTCGTCGTACGCGGGGACGATGATGGCCGGGTCCTTGACCAGGTCGGTGCCGAGCAGGAGCCACTCGCCCTCGCCGAGGACCGCGCGCAGACCGGTCAGGAAGGCGGCTCGTTCGGCGGGGATCAGGTTGCCGATCGTGCCGCCGAGGAACGCCACGAGACGGTTGTCGCCGTCCGGGATGTGGCGCAGGTCGTCGGTCATGTCGCCGACCACGCCGTGCACCGACAGGGTCGGGTAGTCGGTGGTGAGGCCTGCGACTGCTTCCGCCAACGCCGTACGCGAGACGTCAAGCGGAACGAACGCACCCAGCGTGCCCCGGGACAGCAGGGCGTCGAGCAGGAGCCGGGTCTTCTCCGAGGAGCCCGAGCCCAGCTCCACCAGGGTCTTGGCCTCGGTGATCGCGGCGATCTCGGCGGCCCGCGCGGCGAGGATCGCGCGCTCGGAGCGGGTCGGGTAGTACTCGGGGAGGCGGGTGATGTCCTCGAAGAGCTCGCTGCCCCGGGCGTCGTAGAACCACTTGGGGGGCAGCCACTTCGGTGTGGCGCTCAGGCCGAGGGTGACGTCGGCGCGCAGCTGGCGGTCGATGTCCTGCTCGTCGAGGTGGATCTCGAGCATGGTCAGGCTCTCCCTAGCGGGGTGCGGGTGACTTCGGACGGGGTTGCGACGAGCAGATGCCGATCGGGCACGGGCTCCCAGCCCGGCGCGTCGTCGAGCGGTTCGGAGCTGACGAGGACGGCGTCCGCCCTTTTGCAGAAGCTGAGGGAATGACCGACCGTCGTCGCCACGATCTGCGAGCCGTCGGTCAGCAGCAGGTTGAGCCGGGATTCCGGAGCGGCGGCCTCGACCTCCGCCACCACTTCGGTCACCGCGGCGGCCAGGGAGATCCCGGCCCGCAGGCGGTCCCGGATCAGCGCCCAGAGCACGGCGCTGTCCGTCGGGGCGTCCAGCGTCATCAGGTCCGTGGTCGGCAGCCGGCTCGCGAGCTTGGCGATGCTCCCGGGCCAGCCCCGCACCACGCCGTTGTGGCTGAAGAGCCAGCGCCCCTCCTGGAAGGGTGCGCTGGCGGTCTCGGTCACGGGCATACCCACGGTCGCGGACCGTACGGCGGCCAGCACCACCCCGCTCACGGTTGTCGCCGCGAGCTGGGGCAGTGCCGTGTCCGACCACATCGGCATCGCACTGCGGAACCGGGTGGTTCCCCACGCCACGCCGAAACCGTCCGCGTTGATCGTGCCGCCGCCACGCATGTCGCGCGGTGCCCAGGATTGGCGCACCAGGGCGTTCGGCGGATCGAACAGCAGCTCGGACAGCTTGATCGGGGTGCCGAGATAGGCCAGGTGCCTACACATCGGCCGCATCACGGGCGCACCGGAAACCGCTGAAGATCTGCCGGCGGATCGGGTGGTCCCAGTTGCGGAACGTACCCCGCACGGCTGCCGCGTCGGTGCCGAACGAGCCGCCCCGCAGGATCTTGTAGTCGCCGCCAAAGAAGACCTGCGAATACTCCTCGTACGGGAACATGCTGAACCCCGGGTAGCCGTAGAAGTCGGAGTCGACCCACTCCCAGACGTCACCGATCAGCTGGTGCACACCGAGCGGTGAGGCCCCTTCCGGGTACGCCCCGGCGGGTGCCGGGGCGAGGTGCCGCTGGCCCAGGTTGGCGTGTCGCGTCTCCGGCGGCTCGTCACCCCACGGGTAGCGGCGTGAGCGCCCGGTGGCCGGGTCGAAGCGGGCAGCCTTCTCCCATTCCGGCTCGGTCGGGAGGCGCTTGCCCGCCCATGTCGCGTACGCCTGTGCCTCGAAGAAGCAGACGTGCACCACCGGCTCGTCGTCGATGATGCGCTGCGTGCGGCCGAACCGGGTGTACGCCCACCCGTCGCCGTCACGCTGCCAGTGCTGAGGCGCCGTGAGGCCCGCCTCCTGGCGATGGGCCCAGCCGCGCTCGCTCCACCAACTCGGTTCGTCGTATCCGCCCGCCGCGATGAAGTCGGCGTACTCCCCGTTGGTCGTCGGAGCGGCGTCGATGTAGAACGCGTCGACGTGCACGGCGTGGGCGGGGCGCTCGTTGTCCAGTGCCCAGGGCTCGGTGTCCGTACCCATGGTGAAGGAACCGGCCGGAACCAGGACCTCACCGGTGATCTTGCTGGTGGCCTGCGGCGGCGCGGGCGCTTCGAGAACGGGCGCGCCGAGCCGCAGCTGATGGGTCGCGAGCATCGTCTCGTCGTGCTGCTGCTCGTGCTGCACGATCATCCCGAACGCGAACCCGTCCGCGGCGAGCCGGCTTCCGTCCAGCCGGACCCGGTCGAGCACGTCCATGGCCTTGTCCCGGACCTGCCCCACGTATTTGCGCGCTTCCTGCGGGCTGAGCAGCGGCAACGCGGTCCGGTCGCGGCGTGAGTGCTTGAAGGCGTCGTAGAGCTCGTCGATGTCGCGGCGCACCGGTTCCCGGCCGCCGACGTCGCGGACGAGCCAGAGCTCCTCCTGGTTGCCCACGTGGGCTAGGTCCCAGACGAGCGGGGACATGATCGGCGAGTGCTGGCGTACGAGATCGGCGTCATCAACCGCCTCGGTGAGCAGCACGGTCCGCTGCCGCGCCCGCTCCAGCTCGGCGGCGACCTTGTTCTTGTCGGTCATCGATGCAGGTCCTTCCGTGGGGAACCGACGCCGTGCAGGCGGCGATCCACGATGTCGGCGACCGTGTCCTGCAGTTCCCGGGACAGCCCGGTGCTGTCCAGACGACGGCAGGCGAGATCGGCGAGATCAAAAGCGGCGGCAGCCACCGCGGGGTCGGCCAGCCCGTCGCGGGCCGCCTCCACCCACCGGCCCTCGGCGGGCGCGGCCAGGTCACGAGCGGCGTCCGTGACGGCATCGTCGGCGAACAACGCGCAGAGCACCGCGGCGGGCGCGATCCACTCCAGCCCGGGCTGCGTGTCGAGGTAGCGGACCTCCAGATACCCACGCGGGCGTACCGGTGGGAACAGGGTGGTCAGGTGATAGTCCAGGTCGTCGATCGTGGGCCGGTTGCTGCCGAGGGCGCCGTTGATCCAGTCGGCGAACGTGACGCCGGCGGGTGCCTCCCAGCGACCGCTGTCCCTGCGTACGCAGAGAAGTGGCGCCTCGAGCGCATAGCGTGGCCAATCGTCCTTGCCCCCCACCGGACCGCTCCGGCGAGGATCGATGCCGTACCACGCGGCCATCCGCCCACTGGCCCAGCCGGTGTCCCGGCCGGCATGCACCCGGGACGTGGCAAAAGCGGCAACAAGCGCGGGCCCCACGGCGTGCACGGTGTCCCAGCGCGCGCCGACCTGGCTCTCCGTGCCCGCGTCCAGGCAGACCTGGAAACCCGCGGTGCTGCCCATCATCGTGCGCCCGGCCTCGTCGAAGGCGTGCTCCATCGCCGCATACCGGGGGGTGTCGAGGATTCGCTGTGGCTCGCGGTGCGGGTCGATACCGCGTTCACCGAGGGAGAGCCCGCCGCGGGCCAGCAACTCGACCAGGTACTGCTGATCGTTGCCGACCACGTCGTACAGCGTGGCGAGATCGCGGGCCGTCGCCGAGGAGATCTCGATCTGGCCGCCGGGCTCAAGGGTTACCGTGCCGCCGCCCGGGAGCGGCACAGGATCGGGATTGCCGAGCGTGGTGGGTGCGTGCGGCCCGAGCGCCCTCCGAAGATCGGAGACCCGCAGCGCGGCCGCTGGTTGATCGCTGTAGTGGGTGGTCCATTCCAGCTCAACACCGACCCGCGATGGCGGCCCGGTCTTGAAACAGATCCCCGAGACGTGCTCCAGAGCGTCGGTTGTACGCCGCAGCACCGTCTCGTTACTCGAAGTAGTCATCACCCTCCTAGCGGTAGTGACCCCTTCGCGACGATACACACATGTTTCGATAGCCCGCATTACGAGCGCAGCTTCAGATTCGTAAGAACCGTCACGTCGGCGCACCTGGCTGACCAGGCGCGCCGACGGACAGTCAGAAAGTCACGACGGAGCGCGCACCCTCTCCCCGGGTCATCCGCTCGAACGCCACGGGAACTTCGGCAAGCGTGATCCGGTCGGTGACCAGATGGTCCAGCTTCAGTGCCCCGGTCAGCACGTCCTGAGCCAACTGCGGCACCTCGAGGTCCGGGTCGGAGGAGCCATAGACCGAGGCCCGCAACGTACGCGCGGAGCTGAAGATCTCGAGCGCGCTCAGCTGAACCATGTCATCGCCCCGGCCCATGCCGACAACCGTGACCTGGCCACCGCGCCGCGTAGCCCGCCAGGCTGCCCGAATTGTCCCCGAGCGCCCCACACACTCGAACGAATGGTCAGCGCCACGCCCACCGGTCAGCACGCGCACGTCCTTGGACAGCGTGTCGCCCGAGACGATGAAGTCCGTGGCACCCGCGGCCTCGGCCAGCGCCTTCTTCGCGGCGGACACGTCAACCGCGATCACCGACGAAGCACCCGCAGCCCGCGCGGCCGCGACCACGGACAGCCCGACGCCACCGAGCCCGATCACCAGCACCGAGTCCCCGGACCTGACGCCGGCCGTGTTGCGGACGGCTCCCGTACCGGTGAGGACAGCGCACCCCAGCAGCGCCGCGCTCTCCCATGCGAGCGAGGACGGCACCTCGATCACCGCGTGAGCAGGCACCACAACTTCCTCCGCGAACGCACCCAGCCCCAGCGCCACCTGCAGCGGAGCCCCATCGAGCGTGCTGCCGTTCTCCAGCGCCGCGATGTTAGCGGTGGCGCAGAGCCACGGCTCGCCGTTCTCGCAGAACCAGCAGGTGCGGCAGGGCGGCGACCAGTTCAGCGCGACGTGCGCGCCGACCGGCACCCGGGTGACGTCGGGGC
Source organism: Winogradskya humida (assembly GCF_016862215.1). Classification (GTDB taxonomy): domain Bacteria; phylum Actinomycetota; class Actinomycetes; order Mycobacteriales; family Micromonosporaceae; genus Actinoplanes; species Actinoplanes humidus. Next base: position 11,993 of record NZ_BOMN01000056.1, on the reverse strand, counting down.
CGATCTCGACGACCTCGCCCGCGGCCTCGTGCCCCAGGACCAGGGGGTACGGCGGGTTCAGGGTCCCGTTGACCATGGACAGGTCGGAGTGGCAGACGCCGGCCGCGCGGATGCGTACCCGGATCTGGCCCGCTCCCACCTCGGGGAGCCGGATCTCCTCGACGGAAGGCGCCAGGCCCGCGGCGCGTACGACCAGGGCCTTCATCGCTGGATCGCCTTGGTCTGCTGGAACTCGGCGAGGCCGTGGACGCCCAGCTCGCGGCCGATGCCGGACTGTTTGTAGCCGCCGAACGGGGCCACCGGGTTGAAGGACGCGCCGTTCACGTCGACCGCTCCGGTGCGCAGGCGGCGGGCCACGGCGAGGGCGCGGTCGGGCGTACCCCAGACTCCGCCTGCCAGGCCGTAGCGGGAGTTGTTCGCGATGCGTACGGCGTCCTCGTCATCGTCGAACGCGATGATCGACAGGACCGGGCCGAAGATCTCCTCCTGCGCGAGCTCGCTGCCGGGGTCGACGTCGGCGAAGACCGTGGGGGCAACAAAATAGCCCTTTTCGGGTATGCCCGCATCGCCCGCGACCATCCGTGCACCCGCCCTGGAGATGAAGCCCTGCACCCGTTCGCGCTGCGCGGCCGAGACGAGCGGGCCCATCCGCGTACCGGAGTCGAACGGATCGCCGGTCGTGTACGCAGCAGCGGCGTCAGCGGCCAGCGAAACGGCGGAGTCATAGAGGTCGCGGTGCACCAGCATCCGCGTCCACGCCGTGCACGTCTGCCCGGAGTTGAGGAAGGCGTTGCCCACGCCCACCTTCACCGCCTTCGTGAGGTCGGCGTCCGCGAGGATGATGTTGGCGGATTTGCCACCGAGCTCGAGCGAGACCCGGGCGATCCGGTCCGCCGCCGCGTGCGAGATGGCCCGGCCGGTCGCCGTGGAGCCGGTGAAGGACACCATGTCGATGCCCGGGTGCCCGGCGATCGCCGCGCCGACCTCAGCGCCGGTGCCGGTGACCAGGTTGAGCACCCCGTCGGGCAGGCCCGCCTCGTCCGCCGCGTCGAAGAGCAGATAGGCCACGAGCGGCGTCAGCTCGCTCGGCTTCAGGACCACCGTGCAGCCCGCGGCGAGGGCGGCGGCCACCTTCGCGACGACCTGGTGCAGCGGGTAGTTCCAGGGCGTGATCGCGCCGACCACGCCGGCCGGTTCCCGCGCGATGAGCGAGTGGCCGATCGTCTCCTCGGGGGCCGGATTCGCGGCCAGGTCGGCGTACCCACGAAGAACCGCGAGGGGGAGTCCTGCCTGGACCGCCTTCGCGACCTTGAGCGGCGTGCCGAGCTCGAGCCCGACGGTCCGGGCGATCTCATCGGCGCGCGAGGCGAGCGCCTCGTGCAGTTTGCCGAGCATCGCGCCGCGCTCGGCCATCGGGGTGCGCGACCAGTCGTCGAACGCGGCGGTCGCGGCGGTCACCGCGCGCTCCACGTCCTCGGCGTTACCGGCCGGCACGTGGGCGATGATCTCCTCGGTGGCGGGGTTCTCCACCGGGATGGTGGCCCCCGAGTTCGCGGGGACCCATCGGCCGCCGAGGTAAAGGCTGTCCCGGTTCATCGCAGCACTCCGTCCTTCATGACTGTCAGACCTGTGATCACGGTTTCCAGGCCGAGCGCGAACGCCCCCTCGTCCACGCTGCGGCGGTGCTCGGCGAGCAGGTGGGCGTCGCGCAGGTGGGGGTAGCGCTCGGCGTACAACTGCGGGTCCTCGTCGAAGCCCAGGGCGAACGAGCCCAGGGCCGAGCCGGTGACCAGGTAACGCATCAGCGCGCCGATGTGGGTCGCCCGGGCGGGCGGCCAGCCGGCATCGATGAGCCCGCCGTAGACCGTGTCGGCCATGGCCAGCGCGGCCGGGCGGCGCCCGGGACCCTGGGCCAGCACCGGCACGACGTTCGGGTGCGCGGAGAGCACCGCGTGGTACGAGTGCGCCCAGAGCCGCAGCGCCTCCTGCCACTCATGGGTGGCGAAGAAGGACACGTCGACCTGGGCGATGACCGCGTCGGCCACCGCGTCGAGGATGTCGGCCTTGGTGGGGAAATGGTTGTAGAGCGATGGCCCGGCCACACCCAGCTCGGTGGCGAGCCGCCGGACCGAGACGGCCTCCAGCCCTTCAGCGTCGACCAGCTTGCTCGCCACGTCGACAATGCGATCGCGGGAGAGCAGGGTGTGTCTCGGACGGGCCACCGTTTTAACACTCCTGAAACTCTTTACTCCGGAAAACTTACACCGCTAGTTTTAGCACGTGGACTTTTCACTCAGCGACGAAGAGCGGGCTGTCCGTGACACAGCTCGCCAGTTCATCACCCGTGAAGTCATGCCGCTCGAGCAGGAGGCACTGCGCCGCGAGCGCAACCACCAGCCTGGCCTGGAGCTTAACGAGCTGCGCGAGCTGCAGCAGAAGGCGAAGAAGTTCGGCTTCTGGGGACTGTCGACCCCGGAGGAGTACGGCGGGATGAACCTGCCGGCGGTCATGCAGTCGCTGATCGTGACCGAGGTCGGCCGGACCTTCATCCAGTTCAAGTTCGGCGGCGACGCTGACAACATCCTGTACTACGCGAACGAGGCGCAGAAGCAGGAATACCTGATCCCCACGATCGAGGGCGAGCGGATCTCCTGCTTCGCCATCACCGAGCCCGGCGCCGGCTCGGACGCGGCGAACATCAAGCTCAGCGCCCGCCAGGACGGCGACGACTGGGTGCTCAACGGCGAGAAGACGTTCATCACCAACGGCAACGATGCGGACTTCGTCATCGTCGTCGCGGTCACCGACCGGGAGAAGGGCGTGCGCGGCGGCGGCACCACGGCGTTCCTGGTCGACCGGGACATGGGCTGGCGCTCCGAGTTCATCCAGACCATGGGCGAAGGCGGCCCCGCCTCGTTGATCTTCGAGGACGTGCGGGTTCCGGCCCGCAACATTCTCGGCGAGATCGGGCAGGGCTTCGAGTTGGGCATGAAGTGGATCGGCAAGGGCCGCTACCTGATCCCGTCGCAGGCGCTCGGCATCGCCGAGCGGGCGCTGGGCATGGCGGTCGACTACGCGAACACCCGCGAGACGTTCGGCCGCAAGATCGGTGAGAACCAGGCCATCCAGTGGATGATCGCGGACTCCGAGGTCGAGATCGAGGCGGCCCGCTGGCTGATCCTGCGCGCGGCGTGGACCGTCGACCAGGGCTGGGACATGCGGCACTCGTCCTCGATGGCCAAGCTGTTCGGCGCCCAGATGGTCAACAACGTGGTGGACCGGGTCATGCAGGTGCACGGCGGCATGGGCTACACCCGTGAGCTGCCGATCGAGCGCTGGTACCGCCAGGTCCGCCTGATGCGCATCTACGAGGGCACCGACGAGATGCAGCGCCTCATCATCTCCCGCGATCTGCTCCGCGGGTACACCAAGATCGGAGGGCACTTAGCGTGACAATGTTGTCGTTGGCCGCTGTATTGGCCGAAGGTGCACGCAAGTATCCGGACAAGGTGGCGGTGGTCGACGGGCCGTTGCGCACCACGTATCGCGAGCTCTGGCACCAGTCCCTGGCGTACGCCGCCGGCCTGCGCGAGCTCGGCATCGGCCCCGGCGACACCGTGGCGATGCTCATCCCCAACCTCACCGACTTCCCCCGGGTCTACTACGCGGCCCTCGCGGTCGGCGCCCGGGTCGTGCCGGTGCACCTGCTGCTCACGGCCGAGGAGATGGCGTACGTCCTGCGCGACAGCGGCACCGACCTGCTCGTGACGCACTCCAGTCAGCTGCAGACGGCCTCGACCGCCGCGCACAAGGCCGGCACCAAGCTGGCGAGTGTCGGCCCGCTGCCCCCGGACCTGCCCGGGGCGCCGCAGCGACTGGAGGACGCCGCAGCCGCGGTGGAGGCGCTGCCGACGTACGTGTCCCGCGAGGCCGAGGACGTCGCGGTCGTCTTCTACACCAGCGGGACGACCGGGGAGCCGAAGGGTGCGCTGCTCACCCATCTCAACCTGGTCATGAACGCGACGGTGAACGTCTTCGACGCCAACGAGGTGCGCACCGACGACGTGGTGATGGGCTGCCTGCCGCTGTTCCACACGTTCGGCCAGACCGTCGGCATGAACGGCACCTTCCGGTTCGGCGGGACGCTCGTGCTGCTCGCGCGGTTCACCGGGGAGGCCGCCGTCGACCTGATGGTGCGCGAGAACGTGACCGTCTTCCATGGCGTTCCGACGATGTACATCGCCTTGCTGGAGGCTGCCGCGAAGGCGGACACGCTCCCGGCGCTGCGACTCTGCGTTTCAGGCGGTGCGTCACTGCCCGTGGCCGTCCTGGAGAAGTTCGGCGAGACTTTCAACGCGAAGATCTACGAGGGGTACGGCCTGTCGGAGACCTCACCGACCGCCACGACCAACCAGCCGGCGTTCGGCACGAGAGCCGGCACGATCGGCCACGCGATCTGGGGCGTCGAGGTGGAGATCGCCCGCCCGGAGCTCGATGACCGGATCGAGCTACTGCCCACCGGCACGCTCGGCGAGATCGTGATCCGCGGTCACAACGTCTTCGCCGGCTATCTGAACCGGCCCGAGGACACCGCCGAGGCGGTCGTCGACGGCTGGTTCCGCAGCGGCGATCTGGGCACCAAGGACGCCGAGGGCTTCATCACCATCGTCGACCGCAAGAAGGACCTGATCATCCGTGGCGGGTTCAACGTCTACCCGCGCGAGGTCGAGGAGGCGCTGGCGCGGCATCCCGGCGTCGTCCAGGTCGCGGTGATCGGCGTGGCCGACCCGGTGCACGGCGAGGAGATCATGGCGGTCATCGTCCCTGACCAGGGCGAGAACACCGCTCTCAGCGCCGACGAGCTGATCGAGTGGTCGAAGGAGCGGCTCGGCAAGCACAAGTACCCGCGCAAGGTCCGCTTCGTCGAGCAGCTTCCGATGGGCCCGAGCTTCAAGGTGCTGAAGCGGGAGCTACGCCGGACGATCGGCGGACAGTAGCGCCGGCAGCTCGGCCACGATCGGGCGGTCGGCCGGCAGCCACGGCACGCTGTCCAGCTCGTCCGCCGCCAGCCAGCGCATGGCTGTGTGCTCCAGGGCGCGCGGCTCGTCGCCGTCCAGCAGCGTCACCTCGAAGACGCGCAGGACGGCGCGGCCGTGCGCCAGCGGTACGTCCGGGCCCACCCTGGCCCCCACCTTCACCCGCACGCCCAGCTCCTCCGCGCACTCGCGGGCCAGCGCGGCGGCGTCGGTCTCACCGGGCTCGACCTTGCCGCCCGGGAACTCCCACTTGCCTGCCGCCTCGGGCGGAGCTGAGCGCTCGCATGCCAGTACACGTCCGTCAGTGACGATCACCGCAGCCACAATTACTCTCGGTAGTTGGCGGCCGCCGGCAGGCTGTCCAAGGGGCATGAGCCAAGAGCGTGCCACAAAAGTTAACCGAACAGGTTGAACGATGCGTCCCGATCGTCACGCAAACACGGATATGTGGGCGTGGACATAGTTGACGACGAAGACAAGACTGGGGGCACCGACCATGACGACACGGCGACAGTTTGGCCACAAGCCTGCAACGACGCCAGGGAGGTGCGGTTCATGCGGGGCAGGAAATCACGGGGTGTCCGCTCCGATTACTTGAGCGATGCGCTCGCGGTGCTCGGCGGCTGGACGCAGGACGGCGTTCAGCTCAAACGCGAGCTCCCGTGCGACGACAGTCAGCACGCCGATCTGACGGAGAGAATAAAGGTAGCGGCGGACACGCTGCGCCTGCGGCCCCGGATCAACCGGACGGCCGGTCACACCCAGATCCTGCTGGGGCAGCCCGACGGCGACGCGATCACCGACGGTGAGGTCACGCTCGCGGCCCGCATCGAGGACGCGTATCGCACCGTGGTGGGCCGTCAGTAGCGGTGGCTCAGTAATCTTGGTGGCCATGACGGCACCCGTGTACGACAGCAAGGGCCAGTTCGAGCAGATCGAGTCCGGTCTGCTCGAGGGCGAGCAGATCATCGCGGTGTACGACGCGGTCGGCGTCGGCACCGGCTTCCTCGGCCTCACCACCCGCCGGGTGATCATCCAGGACAAGTCGTTCGCCGGTAAGCGCTTCGCGATCACGAGCATCCCCTACTCGAAGATCAGCTCGGTGAGCGTGGTCAGCAACAAGAGCTTCGTCGGCCAGTACTTCTCCACCGGCACCATCGCGATCACCGTCGGGCAGCACACCTACGAGGTCGAGTTCCGGGGCTCGGAGAAGACCCATCACGCCCACAACGTGATCCTGCACTACGCATCCTGACCCATCCTGCACTGCGCATACTGGCCCGTCCTGCACTGCGCATACTGGCCCAAAGGTGCGTCACCCACCACGGGTGGCGCACCTTTTTGCTTCATAGACGAAAGTTGATTCCTCTCGGGCGAAAGCGCCCCTTCCGTTACTAGCGTCACACGCCTGTAACAAAGAGGAAGGGATCCCCGCCCATGCTCTCTTTTCCCGCGGCTGCTCTGCTGACCGCCGCCCTGTTCGTCGTTCCACACCAGGCTCCCGACGCCGACCCGGCCGACTATCAGCAGGTCACCCTTGCCAAGGGCGTCGACGAGGTCGGCGAGCCGATGGCGATCGCGGTTCTCCCCGACCGCTCGGTGCTGCACACAGCGCGTAACGGCGCGTTGCGGCGTACCGATGCGAACGGCACCACCACCCTCGTCGGCACCCTCCCCGTCTACCAGCACGACGAGGAGGGGTTGCAGGGCGTCGGCGTCGACCCCGGGTTCGCCACGAACCGGCAGATCTACCTCTACTACGCGCCGCCGCTGACCACCCCCGGCGGCGACGCTCCGGCCACCGGCAGCGACTGGTCGGCCTGGCAGGGTGTCAACCGGCTCTCCCGGTACGCCCTCAACGCCGACTTCACGCTGGACGCCGCGAGCAAGGTGGACGTGCTCGACGTACCCGCCGATCGGGGTTTGTGCTGTCATGTCGGCGGCGACATCGACTTCGACGCGGCCGGCAACCTCTATCTGTCCACCGGCGACGACTCCAACCCGTTTGACTCGGCCGGCTACGCGCCGATCGACGAGCGGGCGGACCGCAATCCCGCGTACGACGCCCAGCGCAGCGCCGGCAACACCAACGACCTGCGGGGCAAGGTGCTGCGGATCAAGGTCGGGGCGGACGGGTCGTACACGATCCCCGACGGCAACCTGTTCGCCGAGGGCACCGCGAAGACCCGTCCCGAGATCTACGCGATGGGCTTCCGCAACCCGTTCCGGATGAGCGTCGACAAGGCGACCGGCGTCGTCTACCTGGGCGACTACGGCCCGGACGCGGGTGCGACGGATCCCGCGCGGGGTCCCGGCGGGCAGGTGGAGTTCAACCGGATCACCAGCGCGGGCAACTACGGCTGGCCGTACTGCACCGGCGCGAACACGAACTCGGAGACGTACAACGAATGGGACTTCGACACCGGCACCAGCGGCGCGAAGTACGACTGTGCGGGCGGCCCTGTCAACAACTCGTTCCGTAACACCGGCCTGGAGACGCTGCCCGCGGCCCGTCCCGCGTGGATCAAGTACGGCGGCGACAGCGGGACCCCACCCGAGTTCGGCGGCGGCTCCGAGTCACCGATGGGCGGCCCGGTCTACCACTTCGACCCGGCCCTCGACTCCCCCACGAAGTTCCCGCAGTCCTTCGACGGGCACTTCTTCGCCGCCGAGTTCGGCCGCGGCTGGATCAAGCCGATCGACGTCGCCGCGGACGGTTCCCCCGGCGAGATCTCGGCCTTCCCCTGGGTGGGCAAGCAGGTCATGGACATGGCGTTCGGCCCCGAGGGCTCGCTCTACGTCCTCGATTACGGCACCGGCTACTTCAACGGCGACGCCAACTCGGCGCTCTACCGCTTCGACTACCTGGCCGGCTCCAACCGGGCACCGACCGCGGCCGCGGCGGCGAACGTCACCAACGGCCAGGCCCCGCTGACCGTCGAGTTCTCCTCGGCCGGCTCGTCCGACCCCGAGGGTGGCCCGCTGACCTACTCCTGGGACTTCGGCGACGGCACCACTTCCACCGAGGCCAACCCTGCAAAGACCTACACAGCGGAGGGTACGCCCACAGCTGTGCTCACCGTGACCGACGCCGAGGGCCTGACAGGCACATCGAGCGTGACGATCACGGTCGGCAACACCGCGCCGACGGTCACCGTCAACGCCCCGGCGAACGGCGCACTCTTCTCCTACGGCGACACCGTCCCGTTCGACATCACAGTCACCGACCCCGAGGACGACTCGATCGACTGCACCAAGGTGACGATGACCTACGTGCTGGGCCACGACAGCCACGGTCACCAGATCACGTCACAGAACGGGTGCACCGGCGAGATCACGATCCCGGTCGACGGCGAGCACGACTCGGCGGCGAACATCTTCGCGATCTTCGACGCGCAGTACACCGACTCCGGTGGCCTGACCACGCACACCCAGCACACCCTGCAGCCCCGGCACCGCCAGGCCGAGCACTACAAGGCCTCCTCGGGCGTCGACCCGATCAGCAAGACGCAGGCCGAGGGTGGCCGGACGGTCGGCAATGTGGACAACGGGGACTGGGTCTCGTTCGAGCCGTACCGGCTGGACACCGCCACGTCGTTCACCGCCCGGGTCTCCTCCGGTGGGGCCGGTGGCACGCTGCAGTTCCGCACCGGCTCGCCGACCGGCACGATCATCGGCTCGGCCACCGTCCCGGTGACCGGCAGCTGGGAAACGTTCATCGACGTCACCGGGCCGATCAGCGGTGCCCCGGCGAGCACCGGGCCGCTCTATCTGACGTTCGCGGGCGGCAGCGGCGCCCTGTTCGATGTGGACTCGTTCACGCTCAACTCCGGTGACGAACCCGGCGTACTCGTCTTCTCGAAGACCGCCGGATTCCGGCACGACTCCATCGCGGCGGGCGTCCAGGCCATCAAGGAGCTCGGCGGTTTCGCGGTTACCGCGACCGAGGACGCGGCCGCCTTCACGACGGCGAACCTCGCGAACTACGACGCGGTGGTCTTCCTCAACACCACCGGGGACGTGCTGAACGCCGATCAGCAGACCGCGTTCGAGAGCTACATCCGGGGCGGGGGTGGCTATGTGGGCGTACACGCGGCTGCCGACACCGAATACGACTGGCCGTTCTACGGTGACCTGGTCGGCGCCTGGTTCGACTCGCACCCGGCGATCCAGCCGGCCGACGTGGTCGTCGAGGACCGCGCGCACGCGGCGACCGCGCACCTGCCGCAGCGCTGGAACCGGACCGACGAGTGGTACAACTACCGCACCAACCCCCGGTCGACGGCGCACGTCCTCGCCTCGCTGGACGAGGGCACGTACACCGGCGGTGGCATGGGTGCCGACCATCCGCACGCCTGGTGCAAGACGCTCGACGACGGCCGGTCCTTCTACACCGGCGGCGGGCACACCATCGAGTCGTACGCCGACCCGGCCTTCCGCACCCACCTGCTCGGCGGCCTCCGCTACGCAGCCGGGCAGACCAACGCCGACTGCCGGCCCGAAACCGGCTACACCACGCTCTACAACGGCACGACAACCGGCTGGTCGCAGGCGGGCCCGGGCGGCTTCACCAACACCGACGCGACCCTCAGCTCAACCGGCGGTCTCGGCCTCTACTGGTACGAGACGAAGGAGTTCACGGACTACTCCCTCAAGCTGGACTGGAAGCTCGCCGGTGACGACAACTCCGGCGTCTTCCTGGGCTTCCCGGCCTCGGACGACCCGTGGTCCGCAGTCAACAACGGCTACGAGGTCCAGATCGACGCCACCGACGCCGACGACCGCACCACCGGCTCGGTCTACACGTTCAAGGCCGCCGACCTGGCCGCCCGCGACGCCGCGCTGAACCCGCCCGGTGAGTGGAACACCTACGAGCTGCGCGTGGAAAGCGAGCGCCTGCAGGTGTTCCTCAACGGCGTCAAGATCAACGATTTCACCAACACCGACCCGGCCCGCTCCCTCGCCGGCCACATCGGCCTGCAGAACCACGGGGACGGCGACAACGCCTCGTTCCGCAACGTGCGGATCAAGGAGCTTTAATATTTGAGTACGCGGGTGGGCAGCGGGGTCTCGGTCACCGTGCCGTCCGCTGCCCGCTTCAGCTCGTATGCCTGGGGGCCCGCCTTGTCCGCCACCGCCTCGGCCATCCGGGTGCCGCGGAAGACCAGGCCGGCGCCGTCGTCGGTCGCATAACCATCGGGCAGCGTGCCGTCCGCGATGAACTCGTGCATCTTCGGGCGGCGCTGCTCCTCACTGTCGTAGTGCACGCCGTTGCTGTACGGCAGCCAGCCCAGCCCCTCGGTGAACGCGCGCAGGTCACGGCCGTAGCTGTCCGTGCTGCCGCCGGTGTGCCAGCAGATCGAGCCGGCCGAGACCCCGCCGAGCACGACCCCCGCCTGCCACGCCTCGTGCAGGATCTCGTCGAGGCCGTGCACGCGCCACACCGCGACGAGGTTCGCGACGCTGCCGCCGTTGACCCAGATGACGTCCTGATCGAGCAGGTGGGCGCGGATGTCGTCGTGGTTGGGCATCGGGAAGAGCTGCAGATGTGACGCTTGGTAATTGGTGCGGGCGAACGCCGCGTACGTCGCGCCGATCCAATCGGCGGGATCACCCACCGCCTGATGCAGGAAACAGAACTTGGCGGTGTCACCCGCCCCGGAGAGCTCGGCCGCGAAATGGTGGATCGCACCGGGTCGCATGTCGAAGGCTCCGTGCCTGCCGCGCTCGAAGCCGGCGCTGGTGGCGAGGATCGTGGGTTCCGCAGCAGTCATCGCGTCATCATGGCGCACGCGTCGGCCGTCTCCAGCACGAGGTCTGCGGCGGTGGCCAGCGCGGCACTCAGATGCACCGGGTCCCCGTCGATCCCGGCGAACAGCCTGTCGACCCGCTCCCTGAACTGCCCGGGGGCACCGGGCAGCGCCGCCGCCGACGCCACCGCGCCCTTCTCGTTGATCAACCAGCGCCCGGCTGCGCCGTGCAACGCGTGGACGCAGACACCGACGACTCGAAATAGACACCCGGCGATATACGCGGAATCACCGCGCGGTGCGGCCTTGCCCGCCACACCGACCAGGAAATCGGCCTCCCACAGGCCCTCCACGAGGGCGTCGCGCAGCGCGGACGGGTAGACCCTGGCACGTTCCCGCAGGTCGGCCAGCTCACCCGAGGGATCGGCCAGGATCCGGGCGAGGGCCACTTCCCCCGCGTACGCAAAATCGGCCACTCCCAGCGGATGGCCCACCTGCGTATGGAACGCGTAGTGACCCCGCTCCGCCCGCGCCCAGCAGTCGGCGACCCGATCAAGATCACGGTAGATCCAGTCCACCGCACCGCCATCGACGGTCAGCCAGCCCCCGCCGTCGACCCACGGCCCCCACTCACCCGGCGCGGTGACCCGGGCCGCCGGGCCACCCACCTCGCGCGCGAGCACGTTCAACGCCTCAACGTCGACCGGCCCGCGGTAGTACAGGCCGAGATCGGTGTCGGAGTCCGCGGTGTGCGTCCCCCGGGCCCGGCTGCCACCCAGCACCACCCCGGCCACCCCCGGCACCGCCACCAGCCGCTCGGCGAGCCCGGTCAGCCGCACATCACTGATCATCACGCCATCATGCAGGCCTACTGCTTGTCGCACCGGGTGGTGAGCTGCTTCGCGTCGAGGTTCGCGTCGCTGATCAGATCGAGATCCCGCTCCTCCTGGGACTTCGACGCGTCCGCACAGACCGCACTGCGCCTCTCGTCGCTCCGGCGCCGGTCATCCTTGTCGCGATCGGCGTCGTTGCGATCGGCGTCGTTGCGATCAGCGCTGGGGCGGGCGGCGTTGGGCTGGGCGGCGTTGGGGCGGGCGGCGTTGGGCTGGGCGGCGTTGGGGCGGGCGGCGTTGGGGTGGCTGGCGTTGTTCTGGCCGCTGGCGTCGTTTTGGCTGGCGCCAGGGCGGGCCACGTCGTTTTGGCCGGC
>NZ_BOMN01000055.1 GCF_016862215.1 Winogradskya humida | reverse complement strand
GCCGGGGCGGGCGAAGTCGGGGCGGGCGTTGGGGCTGGCGGCGTTCGGGCTGGCGGCGTTCGGGCTGGCGGCGTTCGGGCTGGCGGCGTTCGGGCTGGCGGCGTTCGGGCTGGCGGGGCGGTTGCCCACGGCGATCACGCGGTGCCGGGGCGGGCGCGTCACGGTGGAGCCGATCAGCCGGCGGTTCGTCTCGCGGTTGCCGATCAGGGTGACGAGGTAGTTCAGCACCCGTTCGCCGGGGGTGCCCTCGGCCTGGACGCGCTTGCTGCCACGGGAACGGCTCGGGTCGCCGACGGTCGTGGTGTCGAACGGGATGGGCTGGGTGACGCGCTCCCTGCGTACCACCGTTTCCGGCCTGGCCGCCGCCGTTGTTACTCGCTGCCCGGCCGCCGGCTGGGCTTCCTGGCCCTCGGCCGCCGCGCCTTGCTGTTCGCGCACCTCAGCCTCTCCGGGCTCCTCGGCCCCTCCAGCCTGTTGGGCGGGATCCTCGGCCCCTCCGGCCTGTCGCGCGAACTCCTCAGCTCCTACGGCTTGCCCCTCAGCTCCCGCGGCTTGCCTCTCGGCCCCCGCAGCTTGTCCTTCGGCCCCTCCGGCTTGTCCCTCGGCTCCTCCGGCTTGTCCTTCGACCCCTCCGGCCTGTTGCGCGAGTATTCCGGCGGCGGCGATCGGTCCGGGGCCTGCGGGCGGCGTGGGCTGGCCTGTTGGCATGGGCTGGGCTGTTGTTCCGGCTGCCTGCTCCGACAGCGCGCGGGCGGCTCGAGCGGTCGATTCCTGCGCGGCGCGCTGAGCCGCGGCCTCCTGGGCCGGGTCGGCGCTGGTCAGCACGACGACTCCGCCGGCTGTGCCCGACAACAGCGCGACGACGGCGAGGGCCGCCGTGGCCATCCGGACCCCGAACGGCAGCCGAGCCCAGAGCGACTTCTGCGGCATTAAGAGCAGATGCTGCCAGGAGTCACTAGATGTCTGGTTTAGCACCACAGCATTGTGCGGGGGAACGCCTCCGGCACCAACATCGCGGCACCCGAACGGATGACCATAACCGGACTCACCGGTGGCCGAGATCCACCCGACCCGCCGTGCGGCTCCGCTTCGCCGGACGCCCTGACCGGGCCAGAATGCGGTCAACACATCGACAACACCCTGGAGGCACGGTGCGCAGAACGGTCAGCATCCTCGCTGCGGCAGTGATCGCCCTCGCCGGATCCGTCGCGGTCGGCGGCCCTGCTTCGGCCGCCACACCGTCGCTGCGTTTCCACGGCATCCAGTACGACTCGCCGGGCAAGGACACCCGCAGCAACGCGAGCCGCAACGCCGAATGGATCTCACTGGTCAACAGCGGGAAGAAGGCTGTGAACCTGAACGGCTACACGATCCGGGACGCGTCGAACCACGTCTACAAGTTCGGGAACGTCACCATCGCGGGGAAGGGTGGCCGGATCTGGCTGCACACCGGGAGCGGTACGAACACCGTGAAGAACCGCTACTGGGGCAGCGGGAACTACGTGTGGAACAACGACGGGGACAAGGCGACGCTCAAGAACAAATCAGGAAAGCAGCTCGACACGTGCTCGTACGCGTACAAGAAGAATCGGGTCTGGATCGGCTGCTGAGCGCGTACTGATAAAAAGCGGCCGCCGGGGGCACTCTGCCTGCCCCCGGCGGCCGCCGTTTTTATGCTCGACGTCAGGCGACGGGGTTGCGGACCGGCTCGAGGGCCTTGCTCCACGCGACGGTCTGGTCGAGGACGGTGGCCAGGGCGCCGGCCTGGTGCGCACCCGGGGTGAACTGGCTGTAGTTCACGAAGTCGGTCGCGAGCGACAGGGTCACCGCGGCGCGGACGTCGGCCATCATGAGCTCGCCGACGATGAGGCGCAGGCTCTCGACGGCGCGCGCGCCACCGACCGAGCCGTAACCGACGAAGCCGACGGCCTTGTTGTTCCACTCGGCGAACAGGAAGTCGATCGCGTTCTTCAGCGCGCCCGAGGTGGAGTGGTTGTACTCCGGGGTCACGATGATGTAGCCGTCGAACGACGCGATCTTCTCGGCCCACGCGAGGGTGTGCGGCTGCTGGTACTGCGCCATTGAGGCGGGGATGGCCTCGTCGAGGTGCGGGAGCTTGTAGTCGAGCAGGTCGACCAGCTCGAACTCGGCATCGGTGCGCTGGGAGGCGAGCTCCAGCACCCACTTGGCCACGGCCTCGCCGTTACGGCCCGGGCGGGTGCTGCCGATGATGATGCCGATCTTCGTCATGAGAACTCCGTCGCGACAGAAAGTAATTTGCTTCGTCAAGGAAATACCTCTCGCGGCAGAGGTGTCAAGGTCGTAGGATCTTTGTCATGTCCGCGGCACCCCTTACCGATCCGGCCCTCGACCCCGATCCGCTCCCTCCGTTGAGCGACGACGAGATGGCGGTCATGCGGGCGTTCGGGCGGCTGATGCTGGTCATGCCCCGGATGCTCGACACCGATCTCGAGCGGGACCAGCGCATGTCGCTGAGCGAATACTCCGTGTTGCGCCACCTCTCGGAGTCCGAGGGCGGCATCATGCGGATGAGCGAGCTCGCTGCCGCGTGTGACATGTCCCTGAGCGGCATGACCCGGCTCGCCGGCAAACTGGAGACGCTCGGCTACGTCCGGCGTAGCCCCTGTGTGACAGACGGCCGCGGCTCCAACGCGGTCCTCACCGACGCGGGCCTCGCCCGGCTCCAGGAAGCCTGGCCGGCCCATCTGTCCAGCGTGCGGCGCCGCATCTTCGACCACCTCGGCGACGTCGACCTCGTCGCGCTCGCCAAGGCCATGGAATCGATGGCCGGATGAACTCCCCTCGCATTCCGTTATAGACATACGATGCCTCCCATGGCACGAGCAGCGACGACAACAGACGCGTTCAACGCGGTGGCCGAGCCCCGGCGGCGGCAGATCCTCGACCTCCTGGCGGGCGGCGAGCGCCCGGTCAACGACCTCGTGGAACGACTCGGCCTGGCTCAGCCTCAGGTCTCCAAGCATCTGCGGGTGCTGCGCGAGGTCGACCTCGTGCACGTCCGCGACGAGGGCCGGCAACGGCTCTACCGGCTGAACGCCGAGCCCCTGAAACCGATCCACGACTGGCTCAGCGGCTACGAGCAGGCCTGGACCGACCGGCCCCCAGCCGAGCTGCCATGATCATCGAGTGACTGCCGACCGAGTAGCCCGGATCGCCACCGAAGTCCTGGCCCCGGCGGTCCTGGTGGCCCTCCTGCTCCTGGTGGTCGGCTGGCACGCCGGCGACACCCCCGGCGTGTCCCGCTGGTGGGGCCTGCCGGGAGCAGCGATCGCGGTCGGCATCCCGATGGCGTACATCCTCCGCGGCGTCCGAAAAGGTCACCTGACCAACCACCACATCCCCGAACGCGAACACCGCCGCGCACCCCTGCTCTTCGGCATCGCCTCGGTCACCCTCGGCCTGGCGGTGCTCTTCCTGCTCGGTGCACCCCGCGACGTCCTGGCCCTGCTGGGAGCGGGCGGCGCCGGCCTGCTCGTCTACACCGCGGTCACCCACTGGTGGAAGATGTCGATCCACGCGGGCGTCGCCGCCGGCACCGCGGCCACACTGATCGCCCTCTACGGCCCGATCGCCCTGCTCACGCTGCCGCTGGTCGCGCTCGCCTGCTGGTCCCGCATCCACCTCTCGGCCCACACCACAGCCCAGGTGGTCGCGGGAGCCCTGGTCGGCGCGGCCATCGCAGGCTCGGTCTTCCCCGCGCTGCGATAACCCCACCTCTGCTTCAATGTCCGGATGCCCAGCCACCCGGTCCCCCGCCGCAGCACCGGAGTGCTGATCGCCACGCTCGCAGCACCGCTGGTCGTGATCGTCCTCGCCACGGCGACGCTGCTCACACTGCACGCCATCCACCAGGATGCCCGCTGGACAACGGTCCCCAAGACCTGCCCGACCCTGGACGCGGCAACCGCCACCGCGCTGTCAATGACCACGACACCACTACCCGACGACAACGCCCGCGGCGCATTCGACAACACCAAGCACCGCAGCTGCTACTACCACCAGGGCGGCGACACCAACAACGGCCTGCAGGTGACCGTCGGCCTCTCGACCGGCGGAATCACGCACGGCTCCCACGCGGAAGCCGTGACCGCCATGCGGGACAACCCCCTGCCGGACCTCCAGGAGATCGGGCCCCAGAACGAGGAAAGCCAGCACTTCGGCATCCGCAACTCGTCCCACCTCGACCTGATCACGATCGTCGACAACGCCCAGATCTGGATCCAGTACTCCAGCCTCGACAAAATCCGCGACGTAACCCCCGAGCAGGCCGAAGCCCTCCGCCCCACCCTTCAGTCCATCACCGACCAGGCCGTCGCCAACCTCGGCTAAACCGCGACCGGCACGGGGGCCATGACCCGGCGACTGATCAGGATTGCCGCGAGGCCGAGCAGGGTGGTGAAGGCGAAAGGGCCGACGAACGGGGCGGCTGAGAACAGCAGGCCGGCGACCGCGAGTGAGGCGCTGCCGCCGACCGCGTCGGTGATGCTCTTGGCGCCGGTGTTGAAGCCTTCCTCGCCCGGTTTCGAATAGGCGAGCACGAGCGTGCTGATCCGCGGGAACAGCGTGCCCATCCCCGCTCCTGCAACAAGCCATCCGGCAGCGGCAACAAACGGCGACAGATGCAGGATGACCGTGACCAGTTCCACCGCCGCGCCGCTCGCCAGCAGGACCGCGCCGAGGCGGACGCTGGCTCCCGGGTCGACCCGATCAGCCAGCCGGGCCTGGATCGCGGACGCTCCCGCCCATGCCAGCGCGCCGGTTGTCAGCGTGATGCCGGAGAGCCAGGTCGGCAGCCCGTACCTCTCCTGGAGCAGTAACGGCAGGTAGACGTCCGTGCCGTAGTAGATCCCGGCTGCGACTCCAACCAGCAGGACGCTCGCCGGCAGCCCCGGTTTGGCCCGGTAGGTGCCCTTCGGCAACAGCCCCACCAGCGCAAACCCCGCAACCACCAGCACGATGGGGTACGAGCTGACCGCGACCACGCTCACCGCCACCACCACGGCACGGGCCAGCCGTCGCCAGTCCGCGGCGGCCATCGGCGTACGGTCCGCGGGTGGTTTGTCCCTGCCCCGCACGGACGGCAGCACCATGATCGTGGCGATCGCGACGAGCAGCACCACCCCGAGGAAGACCCAGTGCCAGCTCAGCGCCGTGGCGACCAGGCCGGCGACGAACGGGCCGACCATCGACGGGATGACCCACGCGCCGGCGAACGCGCCAAAGATCTTGATGTGCAGCTCGGTCGGGTAGACGGCCGCGACCAGCACGTACAGCGCGACGGTGTCCCCGCCCGCGCCGAGGCCCTGTAGGAACCGGCCCGCCACGAAGACCGGCATCGACGACGCGGTGCCGGCCACGATCAGGCCCGCGGCGAAGACGACGATCGAGACGAGCAGCGGGACCGTGGGGCCGCGCCGGTCCGCCCAGGAGCCGAACCCGACCATGCCGACCACACCGGCTGCGAGCGCCGCCGAGAACGCAACCGCGTACAGGTCGCGGCCGTTCAGATCGGCGGTGATCTGCGGCATCACGGTGGTGACGGCCATGGCCTCGAACGCGGCCAGGAAGACAAGACACCACGAGCCGACGGTGGTGAGCAGGAACGGGGGACGAAGGATCACCGCCGAACCCTAAAACTTAAACCCGGCTTGAGGTCAAAACCGCCGTCGCGCAGCCTTCCCGGCCAACGTCCCGGCAAAAGAAACAGCCCCCATACGTACGCCCAGAGCCCGGTAAGGATGCACGTGCCCGCCCCGCTCAAGCTGTCCCAACCACCGCCGCTCCAACCGCTTACGCCCCACAATGACCCCCACCGAAGCAGCAATCAGCAAGCCACCCACCACCAGCCGCTTCACGTCGACCGACGCTTCCTCGTCCGGCTCCAGCCCGCTGAGCTCACCCTCAACCTCGGCGACCCCTTCCTCCGCCGCTTCCTCCGCCTCGGGAAACGCCCAATCCCGAATCGAAGCAACCCCCGAAAGCCCCACCACCGAAGCAACCCGAACAGCCCGCCGCCTCCCGGGCGCCAACTCCCCAGCAGCAACCCACACCCCGGTCAGCACACCCTGCAAAGCAGCCGCCCCGACATCCCGCACATAACGCCGCATCGCCTCAGCCTCCATCCCCGGCAACATAGGCCCACGCGTCGACCTACAGCTCCACGCAAAACTCATTACCCTCAGGATCCAGCATCACCGTGATCCCGCTTTCGTCGTGCACGGCGAACACAGTCGCCCCCAGCGCCACCAGCCGGGCGACCTCTTCCTCAACCGTCCGCGGCGCCCGCAGATCGAAGTGCATGCGATTCTTGGCGACCTTGGACTCCGGTACCCGCTGAAACCACACGTTCGGGCCGCCCCACCCCGGAGCCTCCACAAACGCCTTAGCCTCGGTGGCGCCCTCATCCACTTCCCCACCAAGCGCCGCAGCCCAGAACCGAGCCACAACCAAGGCATCAACACAATCAAAGGTCACACTCTTCACGTACGCAGTCATGCCGCGAGTATCGCGCCCACCCAGCCCCGCGTCACCGACTGCTACGGTCCAAAAGTGACCGAGCGCATGCGCCCACCTCGTCCCGAGGGCTGGCACGCCGACGACCTCGACCACCTCCCCGACGCCCCGAGTCACATCGAGCTGATCGACGGCACACTCGTCTTCAGAACATCACCCCAGCGCCTGTGGCATGCCCGCATCGTCACCGCGCTGGAACGCGCCCTGACAAAACAATCCCCGCCCGGCATCGAGGCCGCCCGAGAGATAACCATCCGGCTCGACAAACGAAATCGCCTCGAGCCAGACGTTCTCGCCACAACAGCGCCCTACGACCCGGACCGCACTCTCTTGACGCCTGACCAGGTTCTCCTGGTCGTAGAGGTGGTTTCGCCGGAGTCCGCGCACCGCGATCGGACGGTTAAGCTCGTCAAGTACGCAGGTGCCGGCATCGCGCACTACTGGCGGGTCGAGGAAGAGGACGGCCTGCCGGTCGTACACGCCTACGAACTCGACGGTCCGACCCGGTCATACGCCCCAACCGAAATCCACCGCCACGAGCTACGCAGTTCCAAGCCCATTCCTGATCAGGATCAACTTGGACGGCCTGGTTCCTCACTGTTCGAGCTGAACCAGACCGAGCAACCCTGGTCCCGGTTACAGCGCGATGATCCGAGCCCGTTGTCCGCACAGCTTGGTCATGTCGTCAACGTCGGATGTCAAGACCACCACCGGGCCTGGCAGCCGCAATGCCAGTTCCGCAACCATGGAGTCGATGGCGTACTTGTGCCCGTGCAATCCCGCGGCCATCAGGAGACCGGCGCTGCGGCGGGCACTTTCCTTCGTCACTGGCTCTACCTGGATCCGGGACAAGAGCCAGGTCAGCCGTGGGACATTCACGCCATCATGCGTAACTTCGATAATCGTGGCGGCCGATATGGCGAGATCGGCTCCGTCACGCTCGGCCTGCTCGAGAAGCCGCATAACCCTGCGATCCTGGCCGATCCATGAAGAGAGGCCCTGCGAGTCGAGCACCAACGACTCGATGCTCACGCCGCGTGACCTAACTCCTCGGTTCCATAGAGAAGGGCTTGGGCTTCGGCCATCTCCTGATCGGTAAATGCGCCGAACTCATCTTGGTAGCGGTCCAGCTCCTCCCTGAGGAGCCTGCGCCGCTCGGCGCGCTCCGCCAAGGCAGCAAGGTAACCGGAGATGTTGTCGGTGTGCGTCTTCATGCTTTCCAGCAGCTCGACCGGTAGCGTGATCGTGACCTTCTTCGTCATGGCCATAACGCGACCATACCACGGTATTCCCGCCTTGGAGGGGCACCCGATCTGACCGGGTGGCGGTCAGACGTTGAAGCGGAATTCGACGACGTCGCCGTCTTTCATGATGTAGTCCTTGCCTTCGATGCGGACCTTGCCGGCGGCTTTGGCGGCGGACATGGAGCCGGCTGCCGTGAGGTCGTCGAAGCTGACGATTTCGGCCTTGATGAAGCCTCGCTGGAAGTCGGAGTGGATGACGCCGGCGGCTTCGGGGGCGGTGGCGCCGACGGGGACGGTCCAGGCTCGGGATTCTTTGGGGCCGGCGGTGAGGTAGGTCTGGAGGCCGAGGGTTTTGAAGCCGACCCGGATGAGCTGGTTGAGGCCCGGTTCGGTCTGGCCGGTGGATTCGAGGAGCTCCATCGCCTCGTCGTCGGGGAGGTCGATGAGCTCCGACTCGATTTTGGCGTCCATGAAGATGGCTTCGGCGGGGGCGACGAGGGCGCGCATCTCGTTGAGGAACGCTTCGTTGCCGAGCTCGGCTTCGTCGACGTTGAAGACGTAGATGAACGGCTTGATCGTGAGCAGGTGGAGCTCGGCGAGGAGTTCGAGGTCGATGCCGGCTGCGGCGGCGCCCGCGTAGAGCGTGGTGCCCTCGTCCAGCAGCTTGAATGCTGCCTCGGCGGCGGCCACGGCCGGGAGCTTGTCCTTCTTGAGCTTCGCTTCCTTCTGGAGGCGGGGCAGCGCCTTCTCGACCGTCTGCAGGTCGGCGAGGATCAGCTCGGTGTTGATGGTCTCGATGTCGTCACCGGGGGCGACCTTGCCGTCGACGTGCAGGACGTTGGGGTCGGAGAACGCGCGGACGACCTGGCAGATCGCGGACGCGTCGCGGATGTTGGCGAGGAACGCGTTGCCGCGGCCCTGGCCCTTCGACGCGCCGCGGACCAGGCCGGCGATGTCGACGAACGAGACCGGCGCGGGGAGGATCTTCTCGCTGCCGAACATCTCCGCGAGCGCGGTGAGCCGCTCGTCGGGCAGGCCCACGACACCGACGTTCGGCTCGATCGTCGCGAACGGGTAGTTCGCGGCGAGGACGTCGTTCTTGGTCAGGGCGTTGAACAGGGTGCTCTTGCCGACGTTGGGCAGGCCGACGATCCCGATGGTGAGGCTCACGACAAGTCAGTCTACGGGCGACGCGAAAAGGCGCGGCTGACGTACCTCCATGTCCGATTCCCGCCAGCTTCCAAGGACAGCAAGCGGCAGACTTGAGCACATGGAGCTGGACTTCGAGCGGTGTTACCGGGCCGTCGACAGCCGCGACCCGCGGTTCGACGGGTGGTTCTACACGGCTGTGCGGACGACCGGGATCTACTGCCGGCCGTCGTGTCCCGCCGTCACGCCGAAAGCGGAGAACGTCGAGTTCTTCCCCAGCTCCGCGGCAGCTCAGCGGGCCGGGTTCCGGGCCTGCCGGCGGTGCCGGCCGGATGCCGCGCCGGGGTCGCCCGAGTGGGATGTGCGGGCCGATGTCGTCGGGCGGGCCATGCGGCTCATCGGGGACGGTGTCGTCGATCGGGAGGGCGTGCCGGGGCTGGCCGGGCGGCTCGGGTACACCGACCGGCATCTGAACCGGATTCTCACGGCTGAGCTCGGGGCCGGGCCGCTCGCGCTGGCCCGGGCGCAGCGGGCGCAGACCGCGCGGGTGCTGATCGAGACGACCGACGTCGGGCTCGCCGAGATCGCTTTCGCGGCGGGTTTCGGCAGCGTGCGGCAGTTCAACGACACGATTCAGGAGGTGTACGCGCGCTCGCCCAGCCAGTTGCGCGAGCACCGGCCCGCGGCCGGTAAAGCGGAAGCGGGGACGATCACGTTGCGGCTCGCGTACAGGGCTCCGCTGAACTCGAAGGCGCTGCTCGAGTACTTCGCCGCACGGGCGCTGCCGGGGGTGGAGGAGTGCGACGTCTCGGCGTACCGAAGAGCATTGAATCTGCCGCACGGGAGCGCGACCGTCACGCTGAGCCCGGGTGATCGGTTTGTCTCCGCGACATTGCGCCTCGCTGACCTGCGGGATCTCGCACCTGCCGTGGCCCGGTGCCGGCGGCTGTTCGACCTCGACGCGGATCCGGTCGCCGTCGACGGCACGCTGGCTGCCGATCCCGCGCTCTCCGCGCAGATCAACACCGATCCGGGGGTACGCGTACCGCGTGCGGCCGACGGCCTCGAACTCGCCGTGCGCGCGATCGTGGGCCAGCAGGTGTCGGTGTCCGGCGCGCGTACGACGCTGACCAGGCTGCTCCCGCCGGTCAAGGACGGGGAGCTGCGCCCGTTCCCCACCGCGGAGGCGATCGCGGAGCTGCCCGACGAGGCGTTCCGGATGCCGGTCGCGCGGCGGGAGAGCGTACGCGCGCTGGCGGAAGCCGTCGCCGTCGGCAAGCTGACGCTGGACCCGGGCACCGACCGGGAGGAAGCCGTCGCCCGCCTGCTGGAGCTGCCCGGGATCGGGCCGTGGACGGCCGGCTACATCGCGATGCGCGCGATGGGCGACCCCGATGTGCTGCTCGAGACCGACCTGGCGGCCCGCCGTGGCGCGAAGGCGCTCGGACTGCCGCACACCCCCACCGCGCTACGGGCGCACGCCGAACGCTGGCGGCCGTGGCGCTCCTACGCTCTGATGCGACTCTGGAGGTCCGCCTGATGCTTTCCACGACCCTCGATACCCCCGCCGGTCCGTTCACCTATGTCGTCAGTGACGCCGGTGCGGTGCGGGCGTCCGGGTTCACCGCGGATGTCGACAAGCTGCTGCCGCTCGTACATGAAAAATTGCGGGAGGAAACGCGGCCGGGAGTCGATCCCGGAGCGGTCGGGGAGGCGGTCCGTGCGTATTTCGCCGGTGATCTCACCGCGATCGACGCGGTAACGGTCGAGCAGCACACTTCCGGGCCGTTCATGGCGCATGCCTGGCAGGTGATGCGCGACATCAAGCCGGGCGAGCCACTCACCTATCGCGGGTACGCCGAATTGGCGGGGCGACCGGCGGCGATCCGGGCCGCGGCAGCCGCTTGTGCCCGCAATGCGGTGGCGTTGTTCGTGCCGTGCCATCGGGTCCTCGGAACGGACGGCACGTTGCGCGGATATCGCTGGGGCGTCGACGTGAAGGCGGCGCTGCTGGCTCTAGAGGCGCGCGATCAGCAGCGCTGAGATCCAGAGGCAGCCGTAGTGCAGGGCCTGGTCGGCGACGTACATGCCGTTGACCGGGGTCTGCATGACAGCGAACGTCGGCGAGCCCAGCCGGGTGAGCAGGAAGCGGACCGGCCAGCGGCGGTCCAGGAACGCGTGGCTGATCGCCGAGAACCCGATTCCGGCGACCATTCCGCGAAGGGGAATGTCGATGCCGAGCCCGACGAACGCCACGAGCAGCATGCCGACCGCGACCACGTGATAGATGCCGACGTGCTGCGCCATGAAGACCCAGCCGTGCAACCCCGGATCGGCCTTGTGCGCGGCCTGCTTGTCCGATTGCAGCACATGGTCGCCGATTTGATGCGCCGCCATCAGCGTGGTCACGGAAACCACAAAGACGAGAACCGCATCCGGCATGAAGGCCCCCACCCATTCGCTGCCCGCCCCGGCTGCGGGCGGAGATGGAGAGTATCGCGGCGCCGGCACAATCCTGCTGGCAGACCGGCAATGACCGCTCTACTCTCGGCCACATGACTGATACGGGCAGGACCGCGCGCGCCGGTCTCCCCGAGCGACCGTCCCTGGACGGCCTCGAGGAGAAGTGGGCGAGCCGCTGGCAGGAGGAGGGCACGTATGCGTTCGACCGCTCCAAGGAGCGCGCCGACGTATACGCCATCGACACCCCTCCGCCCACCGTATCCGGCGAGCTGCACATGGGGCACGTCTTCTCCTACACGCACACCGACACGATCGCGCGCTTCCAGCGGATGCGTGGCAAGACCGTCTTCTACCCGATGGGCTGGGACGACAACGGCCTGCCCACCGAGCGCCGGGTGCAGAACGTCTACGGCGTCTACTGCGACCCGTCGCTGCCGTACGACCCGCAGTGGCAGGCACCCGCGACGCCGCCCAAGCCGGCCGTGGCCGTGTCCCGCCGCAACTTCGTCGAGCTGTGCAACGTCCTGACCGTCGAGGACGAGAAGGTGTTCGAGGCGCTGTGGCGGCGTCTCGGGCTGTCCGTCGACTGGGCGATGACCTACACGACGATCGGGGCGAAGTCCCAGGCCGTCTCGCAGCGCGCGTTTCTGGACAACCTCGCGCGCGGGGAGGCGTACACCTCTGAGGCTCCGACGCTCTGGGATGTGGGTTTCCGCACGGCGGTGGCGCAGGCCGAGATCGAGGACCGGGAGCGGCCGGGTGCGTACCATCGGCTGCGTTTCCATGGCCCGGACGGGCCGGTCGAGATCGACACGACCCGGCCCGAGCTGCTTCCCGCGTGCGTGGCGCTGGTCACGGCGCCGGGACACCCGCTGGTGGGCACGACCGTCCGCACGCCCTTCTTCGACGTCGAAGTCCCCGTGTACGCGCACCAGCTCGCCGATCCCGACAAGGGCACCGGCATCGCGATGGTCTGCACGTTCGGCGACCTGACCGACGTCATCTGGTGGCGTGACCTGCAGCTCGAGACGCGCGTGGTGCTCGGCCGCGACGGGCGTTTCCTCCCCGACCGCCCGGCCGGCGTGTCCGAGGCGTCCTACCGCGACTTCGCCGGGCTGACCGTCAACGCCGCCCGGCGCGAGATCGTCCGGATCCTCACCGAGACCGGCGACCTGCTCGGCGAGCCGCGCCCGATCCAGCACCCGGTCAAGTTCTACGAGCGCGGTGACTCCCCGCTGGAGATCGTCACCAGCCGGCAGTGGTTCATCCGCAACGGCGGCCGCGACCAGGGCCTGCGCGAGGAGCTGCTGCAGCGCGGCCGCGACCTGCGCTGGATCCCGGAGCACATGCGGCACCGCTACGACCACTGGGTCGGCGGGCTCACCGGCGACTGGCTGATCAGCCGCCAGCGGTTCTTCGGCGTGCCCGTCCCGGTGTGGTACCGGCTCGACGACGCTGGCGAGCCGGACTACGACAAGCTTCTCATACCGGACGTTTCTTCGCTGCCGGTCGACCCGTCCTCGCAGTGCCCTCCGGGCTTCGACGAGTCCCAGCGCGACGTCCCCGGCGGTTTCGCCGCCGACCCGGACGTCATGGACACCTGGGCAACGTCGTCGCTCACCCCGCAGATCGTCGGCGGCTGGGGCACCGACGAGGACCTGTTCAAGCGGGTCTTCCCGATGGACCTGCGCCCCCAGGGCCAGGAGATCATCCGCACCTGGCTGTTCTACTCGGTGGTCCGCGCTCACCTCGAACACGGCACGCTTCCCTGGTCGACCACGGTCCAGTCGGGCTGGATCCTCGACCCGGACCGCAAGAAGATGTCCAAGTCCAAGGGCAACGTCGTGACCCCGCTCGACCTGCTCGAGCAGAGCGGCTCCGACGCGGTGCGCTACTGGGCGGCGAACGGGCGCCCCGGCGCCGACCTGGCCTTCGACCCCGCGCAGATCAAGGTCGGGCGGCGGCTCGCGACGAAGCTGCTCAACGCGTCGAAGTTCGCGCTCGGCCTGGGTGCCGCGGAGGCGCTGCGGCAGCCGGTCACGGTCGCGCTCGACAAGGCGATGCTCGCCAGGCTCGCCACGGTCGTCACCGCGGCCACCGAGGCGTTCGACGCGTACGACCACACGACCGCGCTCACGACGACGGAGGCGTTCTTCTGGACGTTCTGCGACGACTACATCGAGCTGGTCAAGGACCGCGCCTACGCTTCGGGCCCCGAGGGTGACTCCGCCCGCGCGGCGCTCGCGGCCGGGCTCTCGGTGCTGCTGCGGTTGTTCGCGCCGTTCCTGCCGTACGCCACCGAGGAGATCTGGTCGTGGTGGCGCTACGGCTCGGTGCACCGCGCGACCTGGCCGACCACGTACGAGCTGACCCGGGTGGCCCCGGAGGGCGACGCGGCCCTGCTCGACCTGGCCGGCGACGCCCTGCGCCAGGTCCGCCGCGCCAAGTCGGACCGCAAACTGTCGATGAAGGCGGAGGTCCCGCTCGCCGAGGCCCTCGGCCCGGCCGCACTGCTCGAACGACTCGCCCTGGTCGAGCCCGACCTGCGCGCGGCCGGCCGCATCGGCAAACTCGACATGCTCCCGGACCGTACGCCCGAACTCGTCATCGCCTGCGCGTTCTGACCCGACCGCACGGCAGGTCCCGGTGTCCGACTTGGCCAACCGGGGCCTGCGCGGGGCGCGGACACGGCAGCATAGGGGGCATGTCGATCCCGCCGGAGGAGGTCGAGGCGCCCGCCGCCGACACGGTGCTGTTCCGTGCGTCGCCGTGGCGGACGTTCGGCGTGTTGTTCACGGTGTTGCTGATCGCTTACGTGGCGGTGTCACCGGTTGTGGCGCTGCTGCTCGGGGCGTCGATGGACCCGTGGTGGTCGACGCTGGCGCAGGCCGCGGTCATCGCGTTCCTGGCCGCCGGGGGTTATGCGCTGACCGCACGCTCGGCGCAGCGGACCTGGATCCGGGCCTCGTCGGGCGGGCTGGAGCTGGCCGCCGAGGGCAGCGACCCCGTGCTGCTGGCCTGGCCCGACATCGATCACGTCACGTGGCGCCGCGACGGCCTGCGCACCCTGCTCGACGTCACCCCGGTCGACCTGGACCGGGTGCACCCAGTCGCCGGCGCGGATGAGGGCTGGCCGGTGCTGCACGACGAACCCGACGGCTCGCCCGCGTTCACCGCCGACCTGACCCAGGTGTGGCCCGGCCCGCGCGCGCTGCGCAAAGAGCTCGCCCGGCACCTCCCCGACTGAGTTTCTCGGCGTGCCGATCCTCTTGTGGCTTACCGGGCGGAGTCGTCCTCGAACAGCTTCGGGGCGTGGGGTCTCGGGCGCGGCGGGCGGTCGTCCTCGAACAGCTCGGGGGCCTGGGGCTGGCGGGGCGCGACCTCGACCTGGGCGGGGATCGGCAGCTCGTCGTCCGAGACGCCCATCTCGGCGAGCTTGCGGGCGCTGACCAGCACGCGGGACTCGAGCGAACCCACAGCCTTGTTGTACGCCGTGACCGCCCCGCTCAGCGACGAGCCGAGCTTGCCCACGTGGTCGCCGAGCGTGGCCAGCCGCCCGTACAGCTCGCGGGCCAGGCTGTGAACCGCGACGGCGTTGCGGGCCAGCGCCTCCTGCCGCCAGGAATACGCCACCGTACGCAGCAGCGCGATCAGCGTCGCCGGGGTGGCCAGCACGACGTTGCGGGTGAAGGCGTGCTCCATCAGCGTCGGGTCGCGTTGCAGGGCGGCGTCGAGGAACGGGTCGGCCGGCACGAACAGCACCACGAAGTCGGGAGTCTGGTCGAACGCGGTCCAGTACGCCTTCGCGGACAACGCGTCGACGTGCCCGCGCAGGACCCGGGCATGCTGGTCGAGGTGACCGTCGCGGGTGCGCTCGTCACGGGCCTCCATCGCGGACAGGTACGAGTCGAACGGCGCCTTCGCGTCCACCACCACGGAACGGCCGCCGTGCAGCCGGACGAGCATGTCGGGGCGTACCCCCTGCTTGTCGGTGCTCGAAGTCACCTGCTCAGCAAAGTCACAGTGTTCGAGCAGACCCGCCGCCTCGACGATGCGGCGCAGCTGATGCTCACCCCATCGGCCACGCACCTGAGGCGCGCGCAGAGCAGCGACCAACTGCTTTGTCTCAGTACGCAGTTCGCCCGAGACCAGACCCATCGCACGCACCTGCTCGCGCAGCTCCGAATAGGCGTCGACGCGGTCCCGTTCCAGCTCGGCGACCCGCTGCTCATAGTGGCGCAACACCTCGTGGAGCGGCGCGATCGCCCGCGCGACCGCCTCCTGGGACTGCGCGGTGGACTCATAGGAGAGCGCCCGCATGGACTGCTCCAGCCGCTGCTCACCGTCGCGACCGGCCTGGACCGTCGCCTCCAGCCGGGCGATGTCGGCAGCGGCGCGCAGCCGGGCGGCCAGCCACCCCAGCGCCGCACCCACCGCCAAGCACAGGATCACCACAGCGAGCGTCGAGAACGTCACGGTGCGAGCTTGCCAGAGGGGTACGACTTTCCCGGCACGGGTACCGTTCGATACATGAAGGCGTTTCTGCTGCTGGTATTCATCCTGATCGTGGTCGGTCTCGTCGTGGTCTGGCGCCGGGGCAGCGCCGCCCGCGAGCAGCGGCAGCTCGACGACGCCCGCGCCGAGGCCCAGCGCTGGTACGAACGGCTCGGCGGCCAGGTCCTCAACCTGCACGGCGACGACCCGGCGGCCCGGCAGGCACTGTCCGACGCCGGTGAGCGCTACAACGCCGCCGGCGGCCAGCTCCAGCAGGCCAAGACCGTCAAGCAGTTCGAGCTCGCCCGCGAGTCCGCACTCGAGGGTCTCGCCTACGTCCGCGCCGCCCGCACCGCGATGGGCATCGACCCCGGCCCCGAGCTGCCCCCGCTGAGCAGCTCCCGCGGCGCCGGCCAGCTCACCACCGAGCGCGAGGTCACCGTCGAGGGCCACCAGTACAGGGCCGGCCCGCAGCCCGGCGCCGAAACGCCCTACTACTACCCCGGCGGTCGCGTGCAGGGCCGCCCGGTGCCCTCCGGCTGGTATTCCACGC
Organism: Winogradskya humida; assembly: GCF_016862215.1. Taxonomy (GTDB): domain Bacteria; phylum Actinomycetota; class Actinomycetes; order Mycobacteriales; family Micromonosporaceae; genus Actinoplanes; species Actinoplanes humidus. The sequence goes on along the minus strand of NZ_BOMN01000055.1, from coordinate 803 downwards.
CCGTCTGGAAGACCGCCCTCGGCGCCGGTGCCGGCGTCCTCGGCGGCATGCTGATCTTCGACGCGCTCCTCTCCCCCGGCTTCGGCGACGTCGGCTATGGCGACGGCTACCAGGACGGCTTCCAGGACGCCTCGGGTGACTTCAACGGCGGCGGCGATCAGGGCGGCGTCGACCAGGCCGGCGACTTCAGCGGCGGCGGCGGTGGCGGCGACTTCGGTGGTGGCGGCGGCGACTGGGGCGGGGGCGGCGGGGACTTCGGCGGGGGCGACTTCGGCGGCGGAGACTTCTAGGTCCCCTGAGTCGATAGTTTCCTGTCTCCGGCCGCAGGGCTAGATGTTGCGCTGGACAGCGGGATGCGACAACTTTCTGCGGTGTTGTTCGTCAAGTCCGGCCAATCGTGTCTGACGGCAAAACATATTGTTTCCTCGCCAGACGCGATTGGCCCACGCTTGACACGTAACGCCGCAGAAGGTTGCGGCAGTGCCGGGTTCAGCGCAACTTCGTGCCCCATGCCAGATCTTGCTGCTCTCGCCAGCTACTGAAATGAATCAAAGGCTCACGGCCACTGGAACGCCGGCACGAACAGACAAGAGCGCCGCCGAGAACAACCTCGGCGGCGCTTCTGCGTTCAGGGCATCCGCGGTCGACGAACACACCAAGCCAAGACCCGGCCAGACGCAGACCGGGCCACGCCAGGCTGCCCGGTCAGGCGCGGGCGGGCGCGGGCGCGGTCAGGCGCGGGCGCGGGCGGGCGCGGGCGCGGTCAGGCGCGGGCGCGGTCAGGCGCGGGCGCGGTCAGGCGC
>NZ_BOMN01000054.1 GCF_016862215.1 Winogradskya humida | reverse complement strand
CGCGGGCGGGCGCGGGCGCGGTCAGGCGCGGGCGCGGGCGGGCGCGGGCGCGGTCAGGCGCGGGCGCGGTCAGGCGCGGGCGCGGTCAGGCGCGGGCGCGGTCAGGCGCGGGCGCGGTCAGGCGCGGGCGGTTGCGGCGGCTGCCAGCTCGCGGGCTGCTGCGGCGGCCTTCATGTCGCGGCGGAGCTCCTGGGGGAGGGAGAAGGTGAGGCGTTCCTCGGCGGTGGTGTATTCGGTGACCTCGCCGAAGCCGCGGTCAGCGAGGAACGCGAGGACCTCCATCACCAGGTCGTCCGGGACGCTGGCGCCCGAGCTGACGCCGACCGTCGAGGCGCCTTCGAGCCACTCGTCCTGGATCTCGGAGGCGTAGTCGACCAGGTGGCCGGCGCGGGCTCCGGCGCCGAGGGCGACCTCGACGAGGCGGACCGAGTTGGAGGAGTTGGTGGAGCCGACGACGATGACGACGTCGCAGTCGGGGGCGATCTCCTTGATCACGTGCTGGCGGTTGGAGGTCGCGTAGCAGATGTCGTCGCTGGGCGGGGACTGCAGCAGCGGGAGCCGGGTCTTGAGCCGGGCGACGGTTTCCATGGTCTCGTCGACCGACAGGGTCGTCTGGGAGAGCCAGACCACCTTCGACGGGTCGCGGACCACGACGTTCTCGACGTCGTCGGGGCCGTCGACCAGCTGGATGTGGGCGGGCGCCTCGCCGGCCGTACCGATGACCTCCTCGTGGCCCTCGTGACCGATGAGCAGGATGTCGTAGTCCTCGCTCGCGAACCGCTTGGCCTCGTGATGCACCTTGGTGACCAGCGGGCAGGTCGCGTCGATCGCCTTGAGGTTGCGCGCGCGGGCCTGCTCGTGGACCTCGGGGGCGACGCCGTGGGCGGAGAAGACGACGGTGGAGCCCTCGGGCACCTCCTCGTTCTCCTCGACGAAGATCGCGCCACGGGCTTCGAGCGTGCTCACCACGTGTTTGTTGTGCACGATCTGCTTGCGGACGTAGACGGGGGCGCCGTAGAGGGTGAGCGCCTCCTCCACGGTCTGGACCGCGCGGTCGACGCCGGCACAGTAGCCCCGGGGCTTGGCGAGGAGGACACGCTTCGCAGAAGTCACCCGGCAATGGTACGTGCAACCGGCCAGGAATCCGCGGGCAGCGATGAGCACCACAACCTGGTAGAAAGTCGCGATGCGCGCACTCCGGATCTTCCTCGGCGCCGTCACCCTGGTGCTCGGGCTGACCTGGCTGCTGCTGAACCTCACACTCGACGGCTTCGTCCGCGATCTGATCGTCGGTGTGGTGCTGGCCGCCGCCGGGCTGGTGCTGCTGATGCCGCACCGGGTCGCGCTGCCGCTGGTCCCGACGGCGGTGATCACCACCGGGGTGGCGCTGGTGGGTATGGCTGCCGGGTTGCTCGCCGTACGGTCCCAGTTGTCCGGTATGTGGGCCTTCAACACGTGGCGCGGCTGGCCGTACGAGTGGCTGAACAAGGGCGCGACGGCCGAGATGTCGGATGCCGCTCAGGACCTCGCGGCGAAGGCCAGCTGGGAGGTCCCGGATTTCCTGCACGTCCTCGGCGACCTGTACTTCTGGGCCATGGCGGGGTTACTGGTCGCCGCCGTGATCAACAAGCGGCGTTTCCGCACGTAACCGGACTGCCGGGCGCGATACTCGGGCGATGAGCGCCGTTGGCAACGTGGGTCCCGCCACCGACCACCCGGCGGCGGAGCCCGAGGAGGACGAGGAAGGCCCCGGCCTGTGGGGTTCCTTCGGCGTCGCGCTGCGGCTGATCGTCGGCTGGTTCTCGATCGCGATCGCCGTGCTCAACCTGCTCGTCGAGCTGGACCGCTCCGACGGCACGCCCGACGGCGCGTACGTCTTCTTCCATTTCATCGTCCTGGTCGGCGGGGTCCTGCTGGTCTCGCTCGCCTGGATCGGCGCCCGCCCGGGGATCCTGGGCTATGTCGTGGGGGCGGCCGTGATGGTCGCCGGGGTGGTGGTCAGCGCGATCCCCGCGAACGACACGGTCTGCTGCATGACTGCGTTCAGCGAGCGGCACGGATACCCGTTCACGATCCTGGCGCGCGACGCGGGCTCCCGGTGGCACGTCGACAGCCAGCACCTGATCGCCGACCTGCTCTTCTGGGGCTACCTGGGGCTCGTTGTGCTGCTGACCGTAGCCCTCACCCGCCGGGTAGCGGGGCTGGAGGACGACGAGAGCTGAACCCAGCGGGTGGCCGGCCTGGACGACGACGAGAGCTGAACCCGGCGGGTGGCCGGCCTGGACGACGACGAAAGCTGAACCCGGCGGGTGGCCGGGCTCGAGGACGAGGGAAGCCGAGCCCGTAGGGTGGTCCGGGTGACGGAGCCCGACGCCAAACCGACCGCCGACGAGCCGTGGCCCGTCCGGGTCGTGAGCCAGAAGGTGGGCGCCTGGGTGGCCCGCCTCGGCTGGGTCTGGGTGGACGGCCAGGTGGCCCAGATCAGCCGCCGCCCCGGTGCCAGCGTGGTCTTCCTGACCCTGCGTGACCCCTCGGCCGATCTCAGTCTGACCGTGACCGCGCACCGCGACGTGCTCGACGCCGGAGCTCCGGGGCTCACCGAGGGTGCCCGGGTAACCATGCACGCCAAGCCCGAGTTCTATCCCGCCCGCGGTTCGCTGAGCCTGCGCGCCGACGAGATCCGCCAGGTCGGCCTCGGTGAGCTGCTCGCGAGGCTGGAGCGGCTGAAGAAGCTGCTCGCCGCCGAGGGGCTGTTCGCCCGCGACCGCAAGCGGCGGCTGCCGTTCCTGCCGCAGCGCATCGGGCTGATCACCGGCAGGGCGTCCGCCGCCGAGCGGGACGTGCTGATGAACACCCGCCGCCGCTGGCCGAGCGTGGAGTTCCGCACGATCAACGTGCCGGTGCAGGGGCCGACCGCGGTGCCCCAGATCATCGACGCGCTCAAGGTCCTGGACAACGACGACACCGTCGACGTCATCGTGCTCGCCCGCGGCGGGGGCAGCGTCGAGGACCTACTGCCCTTCTCCGACGAGGCGCTCTGCCGGGCCGTGTTCGGCTGCCGCACCCCCGTGGTCAGCGCGATCGGGCACGAGACGGACGCGCCGCTGGTGGATTATGTCGCCGACCTGCGCGCCTCCACCCCCACCGACGCCGCCAAACGGATCGTGCCGGACCTCGACGAGGAGACCCAGCTGATCACCCAGGCCCGGCGGCGGCTGGACCGGGCGGTGATCACCCAGCTCGACCGGGAGGCGCACCGGCTGGAGTCCTGGCGCTCGCGGCCCGTGATGGCCCGCCCCGAGACCCTCGTCGACCAGCGGGAACGCGAGGTCGGGCAGCTGCGCGACCGGGCCACGCGGAGTCTGGAGAACAGGCTGCGCCGGGCCGACGACGACCTGCGGCACACCCTCGCCCGGCTGCGGGGGCTCTCGCCCAAGGCGACCCTGGAGCGGGGCTACGCGATCGTGCAGCGCGCCGACGGCCACGTGGTCCGGGCCGCGGACGAGGTCGCGGCGGGGGACGTTCTGCGCGTACGGCTGGCGGACGGCGAGCTGAGCACCGAGGTACAGGAGCAGAAATGAGCGACGAGAAGCTCAGCTACGAGCAGGCCCGTGGTGAGCTGGCCACGGTTGTCGAGAAGCTGGAGCAGGGCGGGGCCTCGCTGGAGGAGTCCCTGGCGCTGTGGGAGCGCGGCGAGAAGCTGGCCGACGTCTGTCAGCGCTGGCTGGACGGCGCCCGGGACCGAATCGAGACGGCCCGGGCAGCCCGCCCGGAACAGTGAGGCTCAGCCTTCGCCGTTGAGCATCTCGTAGGCCGATTCCGGCGCGTCGTCGACCTCGGCGGCCGGCGGGACCTCCGGCTTGGCCGAGGAGCCGTAACCGGTGAGGTCGACGGTCCACTTGCCGGCCGGCGTGTTCGTCACCTTCGGCATGTCCAGCACGAGCTTGGTGAGCCGGCCGTCCTTGTCGAGCGTGGCAACGTACGGAATCGCCTTGCCCTGAGCGGGGTCGAGTCCTTCGAAGGCGCTCTTGCCGAGGATCTGGGAGTCGCCCTTGATCCCGGTGAGGTCGACCGTGCCGGTGATGCTCTTGTCATCGCCCTTCGTCGTGGTCGCACCGGCGAGCAGCGCGGCAACGCCCGCGACGTCGGGATCGTCGGCGTTGAGCTGCAGATCCTCCGCCTTGACCTTCGTCAGGTCGAGCTTGAGCCACTTCTTGCCGCTGAACATGTCGGCGGTGGCCTGCACGCCCTCGTTGAACTTCTCGGCGTCGGGGCCGGTGCTGCCGAGCGCCTTGAGGGCCTCCAGCTGCTCATTGGCTTCGCTCGCGCCGGTGGTGATCTTCACGAAGCGGTCAGTGCCGACGACCCGGTAGCTGATCGTGGCCTTGGCGTCCTTGTCGACCAGCGTCTCGAAGTCGACCGACGCGGCGTGGCTCGGGGAGTCCACGACGCCCCTGGCGACGCTGTCGCCCGGGAGGGTGGTGGTGAACGTGTAGTTACCCGCCTTGATCCCCGAGGTCGACGACCCGATCGTCGGGGGGTCGTCGGTGCAGGCGGCGAGGCTGAGGCCGAGGAGGGGAACGAGAACGGCGGCGAACCGTCGATTCATGAAGGGTTACTCCGGAGGCAGTTCGAACGGGACTGCGGGAGCCTAAGGGATCGACGATGCCCGCGCTGTCCCATTACGGCAACGACGAGACCAGGTCCTCGAGGTGCTCCGAGCGGTCCGAGCCGACCACGATGATCGTCCGGCCCTTCTCGATCAGCACCAGGGCGACCTCGCCCTTGCGGGCGTCGTACTTCTGCCAGGCGCGGGCACCGGCGCGGATCGTGCCCGTGGCTTTGGGGGCGTTGCCCAGCTCGGCGGGGATCAGGGTCGCGGTGGCGACGTTGCTCTCGATCAGCTGCAGCGGCTTGTCGCCCGGGTCCACGTAGCCGAAGCGAAGGGTGCCGCCACCATCCCCCCGGCGGAACAGGGCGGTCTGCAGGTGCCAGTCCTTGCCGAGCCCCTGCGGCTCCGCGACCTCGAACAACGCCGCGTTACGGGCCTCTTGGAGCGCGGGCCTCGGATCGGCGGTCGCCGGCTTGTCGCCGTCCAGCACGAACCGGTAGAACAGCAGCAGCAGCGCGATCGGGATCAGCAGGATGGCGAGTGAGAAGGCCATGTCGCGGGGCCTGCGGTCGCCGCGCGTGCTCGGGGCCGGGGTTTCGGTGCTGGACACCTCTCCATTGTTAACCATGTCGCGTGTGCGGGACTTGGCGCAGGTCGACGTGTGAGGATCGGGACATCCGAATCCCCCGCACCGTCGCGAGGAGGCCCCCGCCATGCCCGCTGCAGCAAGCCCCCAGGACCTGGACCGCAATATCGCCCTCGATCTCGTCAGAGTCACCGAAGCCGCTGCCATGGCCGCCGGCCGCTGGGTGGGCCGCGGCGACAAGAACGGTGGTGACGGCGCTGCGGTCGATGCCATGCGCAAGCTGATCAACTCGATCCCGATGCAGGGCGTCGTGGTGATCGGCGAGGGCGAGAAGGACGAAGCGCCCATGCTGTTCAACGGCGAGCGCGTCGGTGACGGCACCGGTCCTGAGGTCGACGTCGCGGTGGACCCCGTCGACGGCACCACGCTGATGAGCAAGGGCATGCCGGGTGCGGTCGCCGTGCTCGCGGTCGCCGAGCGGGGCGCGATGTTCGACCCGAGCGCGGTCTTCTACATGGAGAAGATCGCGGTGGGCCCGGACTGCGCCGACGTGATCGACATCAACGCGGGGGCCACCGAGAACCTGCGCCGCATCGCCAAGGCCAAGCGCTCCGACGTCTCCGACGTCACCGTCTGCATCCTCGACCGGCCCCGGCACCAGGCCCTGATCCAGGAGGTCCGGGCGGCCGGCGCCAACATCAGGTTCATCTCCGACGGTGACATCGCGGGTGCCATCGCCGCGGCCCGCGAGGAATCCGACGTCGACGTCCTGATGGGCATCGGTGGCACGCCCGAGGGCATCACCGCCGCGTGCGCCCTGAAGTGCCTCGGCGGGGCGATTCAGGCCAAACTCTGGCCGCTGGACGACTCCGAGCGGGAGAAGGCGCTGGCCGGCGGCCACGACCTCGACCGCGTGCTCATGACCGACGACCTGGTCACCGGCGACAACTGCTTCTTCGTGGCGACCGGCGTGACCTCGGGCGACCTGCTCAAGGGCGTGCGTTACCGGGGCGGCGGCGCACACACCCAGTCGATCGTCATGCGCTCCAAGAGCGGCACGATCCGCGTGATCGACTCGTACCACCGGCTGGAGAAGCTCAAGCTCTACTCCTCGGTCGACTTCGACGGTCACCTGCCGGCGGTCTGGCCGGAGTCCGTGTGACCCAGGTCGTCGCGCCGCCGGCGGTCACCGCCGGGCGGCGCGCGGCGGGCGTCGTGCTCGCGGTGGTCGCCGGGGTCGCGCTCAGCGTGCAGTCCAGGATCAACGGCTAGCTTTCGGTACGCCTGGACGACCCGATCGGCGCCGCCCTGATCTCGTTCGGCTCGGGGCTGATGGTGCTCGCGGTGCTGGTGCCGCTGCTCCCGGCGGGCCGGTCGGGGCTGACAAGGCTTGGTGGCGGTGGCGGTAACAGTCCCTAGATATCGGTGAGCGTGGTCGTGTTGGGGTCGTAGAGCGCCGGGACCGGCCGGGGCCGGCGGCGCCGGAACGCGACCGCTGCGACCACACCCGCGAGCAGGCCGAACAGGTGTCCCTGCCACGAGATCGCCTCGTTCGTGGGCAGGATGTTGTAGATCTGGTACCAGTAGAGCAGCCCGATGAAGGCCGCGACGGCGAGGTTCCACCAGCTGCGCTCGACGAAACCGCGGGCGAAGAGCAGGCCGAGATAGCCGAAGACCACGCCGCTGGCGCCGACCACGACGCTGGACGGGTCGCCGACGAGCCACACCCCGAACCCGCTGACGAGCACGATCAGCAGGGTCGACCAGAGGAACCGGCGGGTGCCCCCGGCGAGCACGAACGTCCCGACCAGGATCAGCGGGATGCTGTTGCCATAGAGGTGGTCCCAGCCGGCGTGCAGGAACGGGCTGAAGATGACGCCGTCGAGCCCGTCGATGCGGCGGGGGATGATCCCGCCGGCGATGTCGAGCGTGCCGGCGCCCAGCCCCCGGTCGATCGCCTCGATGAGGAAGAGCACGGGGACAACCGCGCACATCACCACGAAGGCCCGGCCGATCGAGGCGAAGAAGGCCTCCGTGCCGAATTTGGTGCTCGCGTCGCTCTCGGGCCCCGGGTAACTCATCCTCCGATGGTTACCGATGGCCGCCACTCTCGCCAACTTCCCGTGCACGATCAGGCACGCTCAGCCCATCCGACCGCCCTTGGCCGGACTGGAGGTCACACTCATTTTCGCGGTCATCTTCTTGATCGCCGGCCGGAACTTCGAGAGCTGGGTGTAGACGCCCGGGTACTCCTTGCGGGCGCAGCCGAGTCCCCAGCTGACGATGCCCACCTGGATCCACCGGTGCCCGCTCACCCCCACGAGCGGGCCGCCGGAGTCACCCTGGCAGGTGTCGACCCCCGGCTTCCCGGCGCAGAGCGATTCGTCCCGGACCAGGGTCACACCGATCTTCCGGTACGCCCTGGCGCACGCGGCGTCGGGAATCACCGGCACGCTCGCGTACCGGAGGCGTTTCTCCTGCTTGACGGAGCTCTCGCTGGTCTGACCCCAGCCCACGATCGTGAACGGGCCCTTCTCGTTCGTGGCGCGCCCCAACTCGAGCGTCGGCAGGTCGAGTTCACGGTCCAGTTTGATCAGTGCCCAGTCGTCGCCGCGGGTCTCGTCGCGAAAGTTGGGGGCACGGACGACCTCGACCGAGTGGGCGGTGACCCGGTCGGCTGAGCGCAGGTCGGCGACGCCGGCGACGACCTCGATGTGGTCGTTCGGGCCGGTCTTGCCGACACAGTGCGCGGCGGTGAGGACGACGCTCGGCGCGGTCAGCGCGCCGCCGCACCCCATGGAGAGCCGGACCATCCAGGGAAACCGGCCGGCGGGCGCGAGGGTGCCACCGACGACGACGCGGGCTCTGTCCTGGGCGGACGCGCCGAGCGGGCTCACGGACAGGACGATCCCGAGCACGAGCAGGAGGGCGACTTTCCGGAGCATTAAGACATTTGACCACCACAAAAGACAGAAAATGGGGTACGCGCCGAAGCGCGTACCCCATTTATCACAAGTCTGTCAGTACCAGCCGACGCTCTCCGAGTGGTCCCAGGCGCCGCACGGGGTGTTGTAGCGGCCCTCGATGTAGCTGAGGCCCCACTTGATCTGGGTGGCCGCGTTGGTCTCCCAGTCGGAGGCGACCGAAGCCATCTTGCTGCCGGGCAGGGCCTGCGGGATGCCGTACGCGCCGGAACTCGCGTTGCTGGCCTTCTCGTTCCAGCCGCTCTCCCGGTTGAACAGCTTGTTCAGGCAGGGGAACTGGTCGATCCCGAAGCCCGCGTCGAGCATCAGGGCACAACCCGTGGCGCGGTTGCCGCTGAATTCGCTGCAGGAGGACGGGATCGGGCCCACCTCGGTCGTCGAGGAGCCGGAGGAGGACGACGACGAGGACGACTTCGCGGCGGCTTCCTCCGCGGCCTTCTCGTCGGCTTCCTTCTTCTCGATCGCCTTGGTCTCCTGCGTGAGCGCCTTGCTGGCGGCGCTCTTGGCGTCGGTGGCGACCTTCGAGGCCGCGTCACCCTCCGCCGCACGCTGGTATGCCCGAGCGGCCGCGTGCTGGCTGTGGCGCTCCTTGAGCAACGACATCTCGTCGAACTCCGTGCTCACGTCCGCCTGAACGACAAGCCGCGCCTGCGCCTGCGCTCCCTGCGGCTGGACATCCCGGCTCTGGCCGAGGTAGACCCCGCCGATCGTGCCCGCAACGAGCAGTCCCACAGAGGCCACACGGATTCCGACCCGGCTCCAGAGCCGATTCACGAAGAGTTTCCCTTCGTAGGGGGCAAGGACGCGACCGGCCCGTTCAGCCGGTCAGCATGGCCCGCGATCGATCTCCGACCGGCCGGGCCACGCCATTCATGCTCGCCAGCCACCATGGCTCACCGTGAAGGCGATGTGAAATAAGAATGCAACCTTGTGAAATGAATCACAGGATGTTTAACATTAAAACGGGGTGAATCGGCTCCATCCACCTCACCCGTACGATGTAGGCTGAGTGACTTTATGTAATTGAACCCACGCATGGCGTGAGGCGGGAACCCGGCCCGGGCGCCCGCCTCACGATGACTCAGGGTCAGAGCGGGATCTCCTCCAGCAGATCGGTGACAACCTCTGCGATGGGTGACCGCTCGGACCTCGTCAGGGTGACGTGGGCGAAGATCGGGTGGCCCTTCAGCGCCTCGATCACCGCCGTCACACCGTCATGCCGGCCGACCCGCAGGTTGTCGCGCTGGGCGACGTCGTGGGTCAGCACGACCCGCGACCCCTGACCGATCCGGGAGAGGACGGTCAGCAGCACGTTGCGTTCCAGCGACTGCGCCTCGTCCACGATCACGAAGGCGTCGTGCAGGCTCCGGCCGCGGATGTGGGTCAGCGGCAGCACCTCGAGCAGCCCGCGCGCCATGACCTCCTCGACGACGTTGGCGTGCGCCACCGCACCGAGGGTGTCGAAGACCGCCTGCGCCCAGGGCGACATCTTCTCCGACTCGCTGCCCGGCAGATAGCCGAGCTCCTGGCCGCCGACCGCGTAGAGCGGACGGAAGACGATCACCTTCTTGTGGCGCTGACGCTCCATCGTCGCCTCCAGGCCGGCGCAGAGCGCGAGCGCCGACTTGCCGGTGCCGGCCCGGCCACCGAGCGAGACGATCCCGATCGAGTCATCGGTCAGCAGGTCGAGCGCGATGCGCTGCTCCGCCGAGCGACCCCGCAGACCGAACGCCTCGCGGTCGCCCCGGACAAGCTTGACCGACTTGTCGGGGGTGACCCGGCCCAGCGCCGAACCCCGGGCCGAATGGATGACCAGGCCGGTGTGGCTGGGCAGGTTCTCCGCGGCCTCCAGCTCGAGCTCTTCGCCCGCGTAGAGGCTGCTGACCTCCTCCTCGTCGAGGGTGAGATCGGCCATGCCGGTCCAGGTCGGATCGCTGGCCTGGCCGTGCAGGTATTCGTCCGCGGTCAGACCCACCGCCGCGGCCTTGACCCGCAGCGGCATGTCCTTGCTGACCAGCGTGACGTCACGACCCTCCGCGGCGAGCCCGAGAGCCACCGAGAGGATCCGGGTGTCGTTGGAATCGTTGCGGAACCCCTGCGGCAGCACGCTCTGGTCGGCGTGGTTGAGCTCCACCCGCAGCGTGCCGCCCTCGTCGTTGCAGAGCACGGGCTGGTCGAGGCGGCCGTGCTTGATCCGCAGCTCGTCGAGCATCCGCAACGATTGACGGGCGAACCAGCCCAGCTCGGGATGGTTGCGTTTGCCTTCGAGCTCGGAGATCACCACCAGCGGCACGATCACCTCGTGATCGGTGAACCGGCGGAAAGCACCCGGATCGGAGAGCAGGACCGAGGTGTCCAGCACGAAGACCTTGCCGGTTGGAGCGGGCTCCGCGTCGGCGTGCCGGTCTCGGGAACGCCGCCCCGAGGAGGCGCGGCTGCTGGAGTCTTTGGCGGCCGGGATCTTCTGCGTTTCCCCGGCGTCATTACGGCGAGATGTCACAGGCCTGCTCCAGCGGGCGTGCAACCCGGCCGCCCGCGGTCCGCCACGTCCGGCGCCCGTCACTTTCACGGGGTCGGGTGCTGGCCCCGTGGCGCACTTGTCGCAGGTCCGGGCTATCGGATGGCCCGGGAGAACCCCGTGCCATACCTAGAACGCTAGCGGTCAACTAGCCCCCGCGGTAGTACCCGCGACATACGCCAATTCCAGGAAGCTCGCGCCGGGATGCATCGCGCCGTACGGCGGGTACGCTGGGTTTCGTGCCTGAGACCTCGCGCCCCGCGCACCCCCTCAGCGTCGACGAGGCATTGCGTTTCACCGCCTCGCGCGCTACGGACACAACATTCTTCTTCGATTTCGACGGCGTTCTCTCGCCGGTCACCGACGACCCCGATGCCTCGCAGCCCGTCCCCTCTGTTCTGGGCGTGCTCGAGGAACTGGCGTCGCGGGTGGCCCGCGTGGCGATCGTGTCGGCCCGGCCGGTGAACTTCCTCCGGTCGCGCTTCGGGTCGTTGGAGCACGTGGACCTCTACGGTCTCTACGGCCTGGAGGTGTGGCACGACGGCGATGTCGTGACCGAGCCCGCCGCGCTGCCGTGGGTGCCCGCGATGGCCGAGCTGGCCGAGCGTGCCAAGGCGGAGCTGCCCGAGGGCGTCTACGTCGAATACAAGCGCCTCTCGGTCGCCCTGCACTACCGCACGGCGCCGCAACTGGCGGGTGAGGTCGAGCGCTGGGGCCATGAGCAGGCCGAACGAGTCGGTCTGCGGATCCAGGGCGGCCGCATGGTGGTCGAGCTCAAGCCCCCGGTCGACCAGGACAAGGGCATGGTCATCAGCGACGCGGTGCTGGGTGCGGGTTGCGCCTGGTATTTCGGCGACGACATGTCCGACATCAAGGCGTTCGACGCACTGCGCGCCCGGGAGGCCGTCGACCCGGCGTTCTTCGGCGTCGCCGTGGCCGTGGCCAACCCGGAGACGGGCGCCGAGGTCTCCAGCGCGGCCGACCTCACCCTGGACTCCCCCGAGGACGTCGCCCGCTTCCTGGCCGACGCCCTATCCGTCCTCAGCGCCTGAGCCGTTCCACAGGCCGCGGGTGAGGGCCAGGAGTTCGTCCAGGTAGGCGGGTGGGTCGTCGCGCCACCAGGCGAGGCGCACCGAGATCGGCGGGGCCTGACGCAGGGCCCGATAGGCGACGCCCGGCCGGGGATACTGGTGTGCGGTCGCCTGCGCTGTGATCCCGACTGCCTGACCTGCGGCGATCAACGTCAGCCATTCGTCGATGCCGAGGGTTTCCCGGATCGTGCCGGGCCGGGCGTCCTGCGGGAAGAGGTCCAGCGACGTCGTCCCGGTGCGCTGGTCGATCGCCACGGTGTAGCGGGCAAGGTCCTCGAGGCGCAGGGTTCGGTGCCGGGCCAGCGAGCTGTCCGTGGCGACCGCGGCGTAACGGGCCTCCCTGCCGATCTCAGCGGTGGCGAAGCGGGGGTCGCCGAACGGGTGGCGGATCACCGCGACGTCCGCCAGGTCGCTGCTCAGCCCGGCGGAAACGTCGTTGACCTGTACGAACACCAGCGGATGGTCGGGGTGCGCGGCGGCCCACTCCTTCTGCAGGCGGCGGGTGTGCCGGCCCAGGGCGGCCCAGGAGAACCCGACCCGGATCTCGCCACGATCGGCGACCAGGTGGGCGAGGTGGGCCACCTCGCTCAGGATCCGGCGGGCCTGCGCGGCCACCCGTACGCCTGTCGGTGTGAGTTCCACGTGCCGGGTCGTGCGCCTGACCAGCCGGGCGCCGAGCTCCTTCTCCAGGGCGGCGATCGTCCGGGACACCGAGGCCTGCGAGATGCCGAGCGGGATCGCGGCGTCGGTGAAGGTGCCCGCGTCGGCGACCGCCACCAGCGCTCGGAGCTGCCCCAGCCGTACATCCATACGTAGAGCGTATAAGTGCGGCGTGGGACGTATTTCTCTTCGGGAGGCCCGCGACCGAGGCTGAGCGCATGAGATCACGCCGGTTGACCGGCATCGCCACGATGCTCGCGAGCGCCTCGGCCAATCAGGCCGGTGCCGCGGCGGGTGCGCACGCCTTCGCCACGATCGGACCGGCCGGGGTCGTCGCCGTGCGCCAGCTCGTCGCCGCCGCCGTCCTGCTGCCCATGGCGCGCCCCGACCCGCGCCGTTTCACCTGGTCACAGTGGTGGCCGACGCTGCTGCTCGCGGGTGTCTTCGCGGTGATGAACCTGAGCCTCTACTCGGCTGTCGAGCGGATCGGGCTGGGGCTGGCGGTGACGCTGGAGGTGCTCGGGCCGCTGGCGGTGGCGCTGCTCGGGTCGCGTACGCGAAAGGATCTGGTCTGTGCCGTTGCCGCCGGGGCCGGGGTCTACGTCCTGGTGCTGCCCGGGGCGTCGAGCGACTACGCAGGAATCGCGTGCGGGCTGGTGGCGGCCGGCTGCTGGGCGGCGTACATCCTGCTCAATCGTTTGATCGGGGCTCGGCTGCCGGGGGTGGAGGGGCTGGCCGTGGCTACGTCGCTCTCCGCGATGGGCTACCTACCCGTCGCAGTGATCCTTCTCATACAGGGCCGGATGACCGGGGCGGCGCTGGGTTGGGCGGCCGTCGCAGGGGTGCTGAGCGCGCTGCCCTACGCGGGTGACCTGATCGCGTTGCGCACCGTTCCCGCGCAGGTCTTCGGCATGTTCATGAGCGTGCATCCGGTTTTCGCCGCGGTCTTCGGGTTGCTGCTGCTCGGTCAGAACCTGCATGCGCACGAATGGGCCGGCATCGCCATCGTCATCAGCGTGCTGGGGGTGAGCAACCTGCCGTCGCGCTCCGCGGGCCGGCGCGGGGGAGATATCAAGCGCCGTAACGACGCTGACGACTCGCGTAGGAGCGCAGAGCCCGCAGGAAATCCGTCCGGCGGAAGTCGGGCCAGTTGGCGTCGTGGAAGTAGAACTCCGAGTGCGCCGACTGCCACAGCAGGAAGCCCGACAGCCGCTGCTCCCCGCTTGTCCGGATGACGAGGTCGGGGTCGGGCTGGCCGCGGGTGTAGAGGTGCTCCGCGATGTGCTCGACGTCGAGGATCTCGGCGAGCTCCTCCAGCGAGCGCCCGGCCGCGGCCTGCTCGTGCAGCAGCGAGCGGACAGCGTCGGTGATCTCCCGCCGGCCGCCGTAGCCCACCGCGAGGTTGACCTCGACGCCCTCGGTGCGGTCGCGGGTCTTCTCCTGCGCGGCCTTGAGGACGGCGGCCGTGTGGGCCGGCAGCAGGTCGAGCGCGCCGACGATGCGCAGCCGCCAGGGGTTGCCCTCCTCGGCCAGCTCGGTCGCCAGGTCCTCGATGATCGTGACCAGCGGGTCGAGCTCAGCCGCCGGACGCTGGAGGTTGTCGGTGGCCAGCAGATAGAGCGTGACGTGCCCGATCCCGGCCTGGTCGCACCAGCCGAGCAGCTCCTTGATGCGCAGCGCGCCGACGCGGTGGCCGTCGTTAGGGTCGACGAAACCCATCTCGCGGGCCCAGCGCCGGTTGCCGTCACACATGACACCGACGTGCTGAGGCACCGGCTTGCCGGCCAGCTTGCCGGCGAGTCGCCGCTCGTACAGGGAGTAGACCAGGGACCGCAGAGTCATCGCGGCCAAGCCTAGCGACCGGACGCTCAGGCTCAAGAGGGCGGCTGGGCGAAATGGAGCATCTCGGCCCCGATCCGGCCGATCGTCCGAAGATCGAAGACCCCGTCACCGAGGCCGAGATCCACCATCCGGCGGAAAACCCGGCCGTCCCGGCGGGCGGCGCGGACCGCGGCGTCGACCACCCATGTCTGCCTGGTGAGCAGCGCCGCCGTTCCGGAGTGCCGCAGATGCCGGCCGAGGCGGGCCCGCAGCGCCCGGGTGTATCCCGCGGCGGCCCGCTGCGGACCGGTGGCCGCGGCCGTACCGGCCAGCGACCCGGAGAGCACGGCGTAGAAAATTCCCTCCCCGGTGAACGGGTTGATCAGGGACAGGGCGTCGCCGGCGAGCAGCACCGGGCCGCGGGCAGGCGCCGGACGGTGGGTGGAAAGAGGCAGGTGGTGGGCCCGCATCCCGGTGGGGACGCTGCCGGGCAGCAGATCGGCAAGACGACCCGTCAGGTACGCCTTCGTGAGCGCCCGCCCCCGCAGCACCTCGCCGTACCCGATGTTGGCGGTGCCGTCCCCGAGCGGAAACGACCATGCGTACGCGGGCCAGCGCGCGCTCGTGGTCCGGATGAGCTGCTCGCTGCCGATGGCGGGCCCATAGCCCCGGATCGCGATGGCCAGGTGCCCGGGCGGGTTGGCCGGATGCCCGAGCCACCGCCGCACGACGGAGCCCGCGCCGTCCGCGCCGATGACAATCCGGGCCCTGATCCGCCCGTCAAGAACCACATCGCCGCGATCGTGTCGCAACTCACGAACCGCGTGCTGCCGCAGCTCCGCACCGCGGGCAACCGCCGCCTCGACCAGCAGTTCGTCGAACACGAGACGGGGGATGGTGTGTGCCGGGCGTGGCAGGGGACGGGCCACCTCGGCGCCGCTCGGGGCGACCAGACGCAGGGACCCGATCGGCGGGAACCCGTCCGCGATGCCGGTGACGCCGAGGTCGTCGAGCACGTCGAACGCCTCGGCGGCGATGCCGTCCCCGCACACCTTGTCGCGCGGAAACGCGGAACGGTCGAGCAGCAGCACCGACGCCCCGGCCCGTCGCGCGGCGATCGCGGCGGCCGAACCTGCGGGGCCGGCACCGACGATCACCACGTCATAGGTCATGCGGCTTTTTCGACCCGCGCCACGCGCCACAACGAATAGACGGTCAGCAGGGACGCGGCGACCAGCGGGGACCCGTCCCGGATCAGGCCATCGGTGCCCAGCAGCAGGTAGCAGAGCGGCAGGTCGATGACGAGGGACCCGATGGTGATCCAGATGAGGTGCGCGCGGGCCCAGGGCTTGCCCTTGAGCAGGAAGTAGGTCGCGAGGAGAACCGCGTAGCTGACGCCGATGCCGGCCGCGAACCAGAAGATGACCGCGAGCAGCCATTCGGGGCGGGCACCGAGCTCGCTGACCGAGATCAGCGCGGGCACGAGCATCAGCGGGCTGTAGGTGAAGGACGCGACCCGCGCGGTGATGGCCCAGGCGGCGAGCGGCGGGCGTTTCGGGGTCGCCTCGCGCCACTCGAACCCGTCGCGGGTCAGCACGATCTTGTTGGGGTGCCGGACCAGATGTTCCTGCACGGCCGGGTGCCGGTATAGCAGCACCACCACGGTCACGCAGAGCACGGTCAGGGCGGCGAACCCGAGGACACCGGCGGTCGGCGGGGTGCCCTCACGCGGGACGAGCAGGCGGCCGACCGCGAAGACGGTGGTGACGGCGAGGATCAGACCGAGGGGACGGGCCGCTGCCCTGCCGCGGCGCACATGCCAGATCAAGATCAGCCAGCCGACCGTACGGAGCAGAGCCCAGCCTGTTCGGACGGCGAGCCCGAAACCGTGCTCGGTCGCGTACCAGTAATTGAGGAGCTCGACCCCCGCGGTGGCCGCAGCCGTCGCGATCAGCAGCCCGGTCAGCACCCGGACAGCCACCGGTCGCCCGTAGTCGACGCCCGGGGTCACTGTCGCGCTCGTCATGACGTTGTTGGTACCCAGTCCGCGCCCGCCTCGAACTTTGTCGCGCGTGAGCGCGACGCAAGGCGGGCGCGGGGCATCACGCGGCGTTGAGGCGGGACTTGAGCGCGTCGAGCTCGGACCAGAGCACGGCCGGGAGCTTGTCGCCGAACTTGGCGAACCACTCCTCGACCTGCGGGATCTCGGCGAGCCACTCGTCGGTGTCGACGCTCAGCACCGCTCGCACGTCGGCCTCGTCGAGGTCCAGACCGGTCAGGTCGAGCGCTTCGGGCGTCGGCACGTGCCCGATCGGCGTCTCGATCGCCTCGCCCTCGCCGTCCAGCCGCTCGACGATCCACTTGAGGACCCGGGAATTCTCGCCGAACCCGGGCCAGAGGAACCGGCCGTCGTCACCACGGCGGAACCAGTTCACGTAGAAGATCTTCGGCAGCAGCTCCGCGTCGCCGGACGCCGCCTTACCCATCTCGATCCAGTGGTTGAAGTAGTCGCCGGCGTTGTATCCGATGAACGGCAGCATCGCCATCGGGTCCCGGCGCACCACCCCGACCTTGCCGACCGCCGCCGCCGTGGTCTCCGACGAGAGCGTCGCACCGAAGTAGACGCCGTGCACCCAGTCCCGGGCCTCGGTCACCAGGGGCACGGTCGTCCGGCGCCGGCCACCGAAGAGAATCGCATCGATGGGTACGCCGCGCGGGTCGTCGTATTCCGGCGCGAGGATCGGGCACTGGCTGATAGGCGTGCAGAAGCGGCTGTTCGGATGGCTGGACGGGCCGGGCGAATCGGGGGTCCAGTCCTCGCCCTTCCAGTCGGTCAGGTGCGCGGGCGGTTCACCCATGCCCTCCCACCAGATGTCGCCGTCGTCGGTCAGTGCGACGTTGGTGAACACGGAATTGCCGCGGGCGAGCGTACGCATCGCATTGGGGTTGGTGTGTTGATCTGTGCCCGGCGCGACGCCGAAGAGGCCGAACTCGGGGTTGGTGGCCCAGAGCCGCCCGTCCTCACCGAAGCGCATCCAGGCGATGTCGTCGCCGACGGTCTCCACCTTCCAGCCCGGCAGCGTCGGCTGGAGCATCGCCAGGTTGGTCTTGCCGCACGCCGAGGGGAACGCACCGGCCACGTAGCGGACCCGGCCCGCGGGTGAGGTCAGCTTCATGATCAGCATGTGTTCGGCGAGCCAGCCCTCGTCACGGGCGGCGACGCTGGCGATCCGCAGGGCGAAGCACTTCTTGCCGAGCAGGGAGTTGCCGCCGTACCCGGAGCCGTACGACCAGATCTCGCGGGTCTCCGGGAAGTGGGAGATGTACTTCGTCTCGTTGCACGGCCAAGCGACGTCCTCCTGTCCGTCATCGAGCGGCGCACCCACGGAGTGCAGGGCCGGGACGAAGTCGGCGTCGGCACCCATGGCGTTCAGCACCGTCGTACCCATCCTCGTCATGATCTTCATCGAGGCCACGACGTAGGCGCTGTCGGTCAGCTCCACGCCGAACATGGGGTTCGGCGCGTCGAGCGGGCCCATGCAGAACGGGACGACGTACATCGTGCGTCCACGCATGCAGCCCCGGTAGAGCCCGGTCATCGTCTGCATCATCTCGGCCGGCGCCATCCAGTTGTTGGTGGGGCCGGCGTCGGCGGGATCGGCGGAACAGATGAACGTGCGTTCCTCGACCCGGGCGACATCCCCGGGGTCGGTGCGGGCCCAGAACGAGTTGGGGCGGCGGGCGCGGTCCAGTCGGACGAGGGAGCCGGCGGCCACGAGCTCGTCGGTGAGGCGCGTCCACTCCTTGTCGGAGCCGTCGCACCAGACGATGCGGTCGGGCTGGGTGAGCGCCGCGGTCTCGTCGACCCAGGCGCGCAGTCGGGTGTGCGGTGTGGGATGGCTGGACATGTGATTCCCTCCGGTCGGCATGACCTGTGACGAATCAGGCCGGTTGTCCGGCCCTCACGTAACGGGGATCACGTCAGCCTAAGCCGATAAAACGTTGGTTTCGTCGGTCGATCCTGTGGAAGACCACACAATCTTCAGGCGTCATGCTCATTAGCGATTGATTCTTCGCTTCCTAGCGCAACTCCGAGCAGGGAGCGCTCCCACTTTCACAAAGTGGACAAAAGGGCATAAGCTGGCTGGTAGTTGGGTCTTTCCTCTCACTCCCCCCGCTTCAGGAGGCAGGAATGACGAACCCGGCAGGCTCGGGCTTGTCAGGCTCGTCGGCCGATGACGCTGACACCGAGTTGCTGGCTGCGGTGCGGGCGGGTAACACCGACGCCTACGGATTGCTCTACCAGCGGCACCGGTCGGCGGCGCGCGCGTTCGCCCACGGGCTGGTCACCGACCCCTCGGACGCCGATGACCTGGTCTCCGAGACGTTCGCCAAGGTGCTCGCCACGCTGCGGGCCGGGCGGGGGCCGATCGTGGCGTTCCGGGCCTACCTGCACACGACCCTGCGGCACGTTCTCTACCACCGGGCACGCCGGGACCGCCGGCTCGAGTTCACCGATGATCTGACCCGGTACGACGAGGGGCAGCCGTTTCTCGACCCCGCGCTGGAACGGCTCGAGCGGACGTACGCGGCGCGGGCGTACAACGCGTTGCCCGACAGGTGGCGTGACGTGCTCTGGCGTACCGAAATAGAAGGCGCGAGCCCCGCCGAGGTGGCGCCGCAGCTCGGCCTGACCCCCAACGCGGTCGCCGTGCTCGCCCACCGCGCGCGTGAGGGTCTTCGCCGGCTCTATCTGCAGCAGCATGTCGCCGTGGCCGACCCACCCGAGTGCCGCTGGGTCGGCGACCGGCTGGGCGGCCGCGTCCGGGGCCGGCTCGCGCATCGTGACTCCGTGCGCCTTGAGGCTCACGTGGCGTGGTGTACGGAGTGCCGGGCTCGATTGGCGGAAGTGACCGAAATCAACCAGCGTCACTACCGACCGTACAGACAGCGGAACCATGCGACCCCCGCGGATTAAGAGTCGCTCACGAAAACAGCAGCGGGTGACGGACGCCGGTACTCTCGAGGCTGTGCCTGCTGCCACGATCCTGCCCGCTCTGCGGGCACGCTTCGGGGCTTTGGTGCGCGAGGTCGGCAAATTCGGCACCGTCGGCGGCATCGCGTTCGCCATCGACCTCGTCATCTTCAACGTGCTGCTGCAGACCGGCGCCGAGTCACTGCTCGCCAAGACCGGCTCCACCCTGATCGCCACGTCCGTTGCCTTCGCCGGCAACCGCTACTGGACCTGGCGACATCGCGAGCACACCAACATGGCCCGCCAGTACACCGTGTTCTTCCTGCTCAACGGTGTCGGCCTGGGCATCGGTCTGGCCTGCCTCGCGATCAGCCACTACGGGCTCGGCTCCATCTGGCCCGAGTTCCAGACCCCGCTCGCGGACAACATCTCCGGCCAGCTGGTCGGCACCGCCGTGGGCACGCTTTTCCGTTTCTGGTCGTACCGCCGCTTCGTCTTCGGCGAGGCCCCGGTCCCGGCTCCGGCCCCTGCGGCCGCCCCGGCAGACCCGGCCCCGCCGGTCGCGAAGATGACGGCGCTCCCCACCCACAAGACGGCGCCGAGCGCCGTCCGGCGAATGTGACGACGAACCCCAGCTTCCGGTTCGGTTCGTCGTCTTATCCCTTCCCCCCTTAAGGTTGCCCAATGCCTTCAGCCCGCCCGCTGTCGGAACGCCTCCGCCACCTCGCCCCCGAGGCCCTGGCGTTCGGCGTTATCGGTGCAGCGAACACGCTCCTCTACATGGCGATCACCTGGGCACTGCTGCCCATCGGCGCCGTGAAGGCGAGCATCATCGCCACCGTCGTCACGACAACGCTGGCCTACCTCGCCAACCGCTTCTGGACCTACCGCAACCACACCCGCACCGCGTTGCGCCGCGAATACACGCTGTTCTTCGGCTTCAACCTCGCGGGCATGGTGATCCAGTCGGGCGCCGTCGGCATCGGCAAGTACGGCTTCGGCCTCAGCGAGGAGAAGGACGCCGTCCTGTTCATGGGCGTCACCCTGCTCGGCATCGCGGTCGCCACGGTGTTCCGTTTCTGGGCCTACCGCACCTTCGTCTTCCTCAAGCCCGCAGTCGACGGTCACGAGGCCAGCGTCGCCGGCATGGACGTCGCGGCCGGTCTGGCCGAGCTCAGCGCCGAGTCGGAGGGCCGCCTGGACGCGGAGATCGCCCAGGAGATCGACGCGCAACGCCGCGCTGTGTGACCACCGGCTCCTCCAGCACTTCCGCCTCATCGTCGTCGTCCGGCCGCAGCTCGCGGTCGGTCTCGATGAGCTCGTAGAGCGTCGTCTGCACCTGCTGCACGTGCGGCACCGACGCGAGCACGGCGGAGCGCTCCCCGATCGAATCCACGGTGAGCGTCCCGCACCCCAGCACCCGGTCGAGCAGGGACTGGGTCGCAACGTGGTCGTTGATCCGGTTGAGCGGCAGATCCCGCCGCTCCCGGGCCACGACCCCGTCCTGCAGCAGGATCCGCTCATCGGTGATCACGTAATGGGTCGTGCGCCACACCAGCAACGGCCACACCCCGCGGCGCACCGCCACGAAGAACGCCACCGCGCCGACCACGCAGACACCGATCAGCCCACCGGTATTCGGCGGCAACATCACCCACACCATGATCATCACGGCGAGGGCTGCGGCCAGCACCACGATCGGCAGCACCGCGGCCCGCGCATGCGGGTGAAGATGGAGGACGACCTCCTCCTCATCGGTCAGGACGTCGTCCGGAAAAGGCACGGCCTCAGCGTACGTGCAGGACGTCCCCAGCCGACACACGCCGCTCGGAGCCCGAAACCGCACGAACGATCAGTTGCCCGTCAGAATCGATGTCCGTAGCCGTGCCGACGAGCTCGCCCCCGTCGGGCAGCAGCACCCGGACCTCCCGGCCGATCGTGGCGCAGCCCTCCCGATAGGCAGCGAGCAACCCGCACATCTCGGCGTCACCACCGGCCTCCCGCCAGCCCGCATACCACTGGCCGAAACTACGCAGCAGAGCACGCAGCAGCGGGTCACGGTCGGTGCTCTTCGCCCCGGACAGCAGCAGCGAGGTCGCCGGCAACCCATTGGTCTCCGGCAGCTCCTCGGCACGGGTGCTGACATTCAGCCCGATCCCCACAACCACGGCATCCCCCGAGACCTCGGCCAGGATCCCGGCTGCTTTCCCCCACGCTGTGTCAACTTTGACCAGGAGATCGTTGGGCCACTTCAGCCCGGCGTCCACCTCGGCGACGCGCTGCACGGCCTCCCGGAGCGCCACCCCCGCGAGCAGCGGCAACCAGCCCCACGTGCGTTGCGGAGCCGCCGGCCAGTCTTTCTCTGCGACGGCGACCCCCGGCCGGAACACAACACTCAGCGTCAACCCCGCCCGAGCCGGCGAAACCCACTGCCGGTCCCGCCGCCCCCGCCCCGAAACCTGCTGCTCAGCAACAACAACAAGCCCCTCAGCCACCCCGTCGAGCGCAGCCCGCGCAGCATCGGCATTGGTCGACCCGGTCTCCCCCACCACATCAAGGCGCTGCCAGATCCCACCCGGAACAACCAGGGCCCGCTGCAGAGCCCGAACGCCCAAAGGCGGCCGAGTAAGGTCGGAATAGGGCGAGGAAACCATCCCCCCACCCTATCCGGCCAGCACTTTCACTGAGCCCCGGCACCAGCCCCACTACTCGGATCAGCCGCATGCCGACTCACATAAACGGTGCTCGACGAATCAGCCTGCCGCCGCCCCCGGTTCCCGATCTCCGGCAGCATCTGCGTGGGCGCATCCGTCGCACTCCGCTGCCTGCGAACCGGCTGCTCCCCCGGCGCCCAGCTCAAATCAGGAAGCACCGCATCAGGAAGATCCGGCACAGTCCAGATCGGCCCTTCCGCACTCTCCTCCCGCCCCGAATAGGCCCCCCGCCCACCATCGCGACTCACATCCCGGTAGACGGCCGGATTACCCCGGCCGGCGTCGTAAGCCGGCCTGTCATGGGGCTGGCTGTCATGAGGTGGCCTGTCATGGGGCAGCCTGTCATGGGGCTGGCTGTCATGAGGCGGCTTGTCGTAGGGCGAACTGTCGTAAGGCGAACTGTCGTAAGGCGGCCTTTCATACGGCGGCCGCTGCGCCGGCCCACCGAGCCTTGGCTCCTCCATCGACCCGCCACGCGCGGGCTCCTGGAACGACCCACTGCGGGGTGGCTGCTGCGTCGACTGACCGCGGGGTGGCTGCTGCGTTGACTCGTTCTGCGTGGGATACGGCCGCCTGCCACCTGTCGGCGGGTGTTGGTCATATCCCTCGGGCAGTCCTACCGGGGCGGCCCAGGGCGCCGACGCGGTTGGCGCGCTCCTGAACGCCGAACCAGCCGGGTTGGTCCGGTCAGCTTGGCCGGGTGGAACGTTCCGGGGTCCTTGACCGGTCGAGTTGT
This sequence comes from Winogradskya humida, assembly GCF_016862215.1. Taxonomy (GTDB): domain Bacteria; phylum Actinomycetota; class Actinomycetes; order Mycobacteriales; family Micromonosporaceae; genus Actinoplanes; species Actinoplanes humidus. The sequence goes on along the minus strand of NZ_BOMN01000054.1, from coordinate 82,352 downwards.
CCCGCTGGCCTTGGCCCGCCGGAACGTTCCCATGCCCTTGACGTGCCGGCGCATTCCGATGTGCTTGGCCCGCCGGAGCGTTCCGATGTGCTTGGCCCGCCGGAGCATTCCGCTGCCCTTGGCCTGCCGGGGCGTTCCGATGCGCTTGGCCCGCCGGAACGTCCCGCTGCGCTTGGCCTGCCGGAGCGTTCCGATGTGCTTGGCCCGCCGGAGCATTCCGGCCTCCCTGTCCAAGCGCAGCATTCCGGTCTCCCTGGCCGAACCCGGCACTCCGGGCTTCCTGACCAGGAGCAGTCCGATCTCCCTGGCCGGGTGGGGCGTTCCGCGGCGCCTGACCGGCCGGATTGTTCCGGGACGGCTGGCCGGACGGAGTATTCCGGAGCGGCTGACCTGCCGGATTGTTCCGGAGCGCCTGGCCGGGCGGGGTGTTGCGGACGCCCTGGCCGGGCGGGGTGTTGCGGACGGCCTGGCCGGGGGGACCGTACCGGGGATGCTGCTCGGGCATGTCGCCCTGGGGGTGGTTCGGTGTTGACCCGGACCGGGGTGGCTGTGGGACCTGGTTGGACTCGGGGCGCTGGAGGGCTCGGCCGAGTTGGGCCGGGCTGATCTGGAGGCGCTGGGTTACGTCGGCCGGGGGGTGTTGACGTGCGGGGCCTGTACGGGGTTGCTGGAGGGGCGTGGGTGGTTGCTGGACTGTGTCGGGCTGGGGTGGGTGGGGGCCGGCGGTGATCTGGCGGCGGTGTGGGGCTGATCCTGCTTGCGGTAGGTACAGGGCTGTTGCCGGTTGGGGCAGCAGGGATGCCGGGCCGGGTAGCTGCGGCGCGGAGGGTTCGGCGGGTGGGGCGGCCTGGGCTTCCTTTCGGGCTTGTTCCAGGCGGGCGAAGCTGGGGGCGTGCCAGCCCTCGGTGGCCCACTGCGGGAGGCCGCCCTTGACCGCCGGCGGGGCTGATTCGCTCTTCGGCTTCTCGGCTGCCACGTCTTCTGCGGACGGCGTCTTGTTGTCCTTGGCTGCGTCCGGCTCGGTGGTGCTCTCGGCCGGGGGTGGCGTTGCCTCGGGCGGTGTCAGCGCAGAGGTCGGATCGGCCTCCGGCGGAGAATCCGGGATGGGCTTCGACCGAGCAGCCGCACCCAACGTACGCCGGACGAGCTGGCCTGCGATCGTGCGCGGCTTGGCCTTCGCGCCCCGGGGGCGTTGCTCCTCGTCGGAGCTCGGCTTGCCGGCCGGGTCCGGTTCGGTGGCGGACTCGGACGCGGCGTTACGGCCACGCTTGGCGGATTTGCCGGCGTTGCCCTTACCGCGCTTCGGACGGTCGGCCCGGGTGGATCGCGACTTCGGCTCCTCGCCGGGTTGCGAGGTCTCGTCCTCGACGGGTGAGAAGAAGCCGGACGACGGCGAGTTCTGCAGCGAGTCACCGGCGTACGGCGGGGACGCCGGACGGTGGGAAACGGGAGGCGGCGGAACCGGGGCCTGGTTGACGGGAGCCGGGGCCACCGGGGGACGGTTCATCGGCGGTGGGGCCACCGGTTGGTGGTTGGTGGCATGGGGGAATGCGGGGCCCCGGTTTGCAGGCGGGAGGTCCATCGGTTGACGGGCACCGGACGTCGCCACCGGTGGGCGGACGGCGGGCGGGCGGGTGCCGAAGGGCGGCGCGGACGGGTTACGGCTACCGGCGGACGATGCGGACGGGTTACGGCTGCTGGCGGGTGGTCCGGCTGGGTGCCAGGGATCTGAGTACGAGTCTGCCGAGAACCGGGAGTCCCCGTAGTCGGCCGGATAGCTGGTGTCCTCTGATTGACCAGCGGAGTAGCGGCCGCCCGAAGTCGAATTGGGCGAGAAGCCGGCATCCGAGGACGGACCAACGGGATAGCGGCCGTCCGTAGGCGAGCCGGATGAGAATTCGGCGTCCGAAGACGGGCGACCCAGGTACCCGGCATCCGACGACGGTCCCACCGGATAGCCAGCCTCCGAAGACGAGCCAGGGGTGAAGCCGGCCGTCGAAGGCGGACCTGACGGGTAGGCGGCGTCGGAGGGTGAGGTGGACGGGGAGTAGGAGGTCGGGGGATAGCTGGGGAGTGGGGAGGTGGGGTGGCGGTGCTGGGGGAGGGGCTGGGTGGGTGGGGTGGGGGTTGAGGACGGGGGGCGGGTGTGGGGGGTGGCTGTGGGGGTGTTGGGGGTTGCGGGAGGCCAGGGGGGGACTACGAGGGTTGGTTCGGATTCGTGGTCGGGCGAGGGGGTGGGGGAGAGTTCGGGGAGGCGTTCTACCGGGGTTGGCCAGCCGTAGCTGGTTTCGGGGATCGGGGTCCAGTAGTCGCCGGATGGCGAGTCTTCGCGGTAGTGGGGGCGGATCCAGCCTTCGACCCGGTCGCCGTGGCGGGATTCGGTGCGCTCCGGGCGTACTGAATAGGGATCTTGAGGGGTGACCGGTTCGGTCGCTGAGAGATTGACCGGTGATGGGTCTGCCGGCCTGGTGCGGGCCGGCCATTGGGGGAAGCGGTCGGGTTCGATGTGTGGGGTTTCGAGGTGTTGGGGCTCGGTCCACGCCTCGTCGGGCTGCTCAGGCGGCCAGGTCTCGTCGGGGTGGTTGGTCCAGTGCTCGTCGGGTTGGCTCGCAGGCCACATCGGAGGCTGCCCTTCGGTGCGGTCGGTGGGATGGGAAGGGTGCTGAGCTGCTGATCGTTCGGATGGTTCCGGGCCGGGGCTCGTGGTCGGCCAGAGTTCCCGGGAGCTTCGGGGGTTCGGGACGACTGCCGCGGTTCTTGTGCCGGTGCGCTGGCGGATGGGTGTTGCGACATGGTCCGGAGAACCTGCGCGTTTGTTCGCGTTGGGTTCGGCGGCTGGGCCTTCCGTGCGGCGGGCCGTACCTCGCAGGTCGTCGGTCTTGCGGCGCTGGGCGTGTTCTCCCAGCTCCGCGGGGCCGCCGGCCGCGTCTTCGGTGCGGCCGAGCCCGAAAAGAGCCCGGCGGAAAACGATGAGCGTGGTGATGCCACCGACGATCAACGCCACCCCGACGGGGGTCATCCATGTCGTCACGGGGGTTGTAACGAATGGTGCATTAGGAACGAAACGCACGCGTACCGACGACTGGCGGGAGCGCGGTGCCGCGCGGGGCTGGATACGATCATCAGCAGCGCCGCGACACGGAGCGTGACCTCAGGACCCGCTCCGGGCGCGGCGGGCGGCGAAGATGTGGCTACTGGAGGTGCTGGGCAGTGACGACCGACATTCACACCACGGCCGGGAAGCTTGCCGACCTGGCACTCCGGGCCGAGGCGGCCACCCATGCCGGGTCCGATCGGGCGATCGAGAAGCAGCGCGCGAAGGGTAAGAAAACCGCGCGCGAGCGGATCGGGCTGCTGCTCGACGAGGGCTCCTTCGTGGAACTGGACGAGCTCGCCCGGCACCGTTCGACCAACTTCGGGCTCGACCGCAACCGGCCGTACGGCGACGGCGTGGTCACCGGGCACGGGACGGTCGACGGGCGGCAGGTGTGCGTCTTCTCGCAGGACTTCACGGTGTTCGGCGGTTCGCTCGGTGAGGTTTTCGGCGAGAAGATCGTGAAAGTGCTCGACCTGGCCATGAAGATCGGGTGCCCGGTGATCGGCATCAACGACTCCGGCGGCGCGCGCATTCAGGAAGGTGTGGTCGCCCTCGGTCTCTACGCCGACATCTTCTTCCGAAACGTACGAGCAAGCGGCGTCATACCGCAGATTTCGCTCATCATGGGCCCATGCGCCGGGGGTGCCGTGTACTCCCCCGCGATCACCGACTTCACGGTCATGGTCGACCAGACGTCACACATGTTCATCACGGGGCCGGACGTCATCCGCACGGTCACCGGCGAGGACGTGGGGATGGAAGAGCTCGGCGGTGCGCGTACGCACAATTCACGCAGTGGGAACGCGCACTATCTCGCGAGCGACGAAGAGGACGCGATCGACTACGTTCGCGCGCTGCTCGCGTACCTCCCGAGCAATAACCTCGACGAACCGACCACCTTCGACCAGCCCGCCGATCTTGCTCCGAGCGCCGCCGACCTTGATCTGGACACGCTGATTCCCGACTCGGCCAACCAGCCCTACGACATCCACACCGTCGTCGAGGCCGTTGTCGAGGACTTTCTCGAGGTCCAGCCGTTGTACGCGCAGAACATCGTCATCGGTTTCGGCCGGGTCGAGGGGCGCCCCGTGGGTGTCGTCGCGAACCAGCCGATGCACTTCGCGGGCACGCTGGACATTGCGGCTTCGGAAAAGGCTGCGCGCTTTGTGCGTACCTGTGATGCCTTCAATCTGCCTGTGCTCACTTTTGTCGACGTCCCCGGTTTCCTGCCCGGCACCGGCCAGGAATGGGACGGCATCATCCGGCGCGGCGCCAAGCTCATCTACGCGTACGCCGAGGCGACCGTTCCGAAAGTCACCGTGATCACGCGCAAGGCGTACGGCGGCGCGTATGACGTCATGGGTTCCAAGCACCTGGGCGCCGACATGAACTTCGCTTGGCCGACCGCGCAGATCGCCGTGATGGGCGCGCAGGGTGCCGTCAACATTCTCTACCGCGGCGAATTGGCTGCGGCGGAGGACCCGGCGGCGTTGCGGGCCTCGCTCATTCAGGAGTACGAGGACACGCTCGCCAATCCGTACATCGCCGCCGAGCGCGGTTATGTCGACGCGGTCATCAAACCGTCCGAGACCCGGGCGCAGGTCACGCGGGCTCTGCGGATGCTACGGACCAAGCGGGAAACGTTGCCGCCCAAGAAGCACGGCAACATTCCCCTTTAGCTTCTATGCCGCGCTGATGCTGGGCAGCCACTGGCCGGCGAGCATGAACCCACCCACGACCAGCGCCGTGAGGTCGACGACCAGGAACACCCCGACCCAGAACAGCGCCGGAATGTGCGTCACCCCGGCCAACTGATCGGCGTCCGACTCCGGCATCCGCCCGCGGCTGCGCAGCTTCTGCAACTCGAAGACCGGCCGGACCCCACCGAACAACAAGAACCAGACGCCCGCGTACGCGAAAGCAGCCTGAACCTGCGGCGTCGCGTACCAGGAAACCGCGAGAACGATCGCCCCGGTAACCACCAGCGACACCACACCGAACACATTCCGAATATTGATCAGCATGAGCAGCAGCAGCACGACGACCAGCCACAACAGCAGCGTGATCCGGTTCCCCCCGAGCAACCACGCCCCGCCGAGCCCCACCAGCGAAGGCGCGATATACCCACCCAGCAACGTGAACATCATCCCCGGCCCGGTAGGCCGCCCCGCCGAAAGCGTCAACCCCGACGTATCGAACTCCAGCCGGATCCCCCGCAGCTTCCGCCCGGTCAGCAACGCCGCAAGCGCATGACCACCCTCATGAGCAATCGTCACAGCATTGCGAGCGACCCGCCACAACGGCCGGAAACTGGCAACAACCAGCCCGATCACCGCCGTAACCAGCACCAGCAAGCCAGGAGGATCAGGCTGGGCGCCCATCAGCGTGTCCCAGAGGTCATTCACCGAGTCGATCGCCACAGCGCGGAAGCGTAGCGGATCAGCTTGTGGACTTCCCCCACAACTGACCCACACCAACCTCGAACTTCATCAACAACCGCCGCAAAAGCGGCAACGACAACCCCACCACATTCCCATGATCCCCCTCGATCCGCTCCACGAAGAACCCACCACGCCCATCAATGGTGAAAGCCCCAGCAACAAAAAGCGGCTCACCCGTAGCCACGTACGCCTCGATCTCGGCATCACTCACATCCGCAAAGTGGACGATGGTGCTCCCGACGGCCTCGGCACTTTGCCCGCTGCCCTGATCAATGAGGTGGTGACCGGTGTGCAGCACGCCGGCCCGCCCCCGCATGGCCCGCCACCGTGCCTTGGCGTCATCTTCGCCTGACGGCTTACCGAGGATCTCCCCGTCGAAGGCCAGGACGGAGTCGCAGCCCAGGACCAGGGTGCCTTGCTCTTCAGGGAGTTCGGAGGCCACGGCTTGGGCTTTCATCCGCGCCAGTGTCAGACAGAGCTCGGCCGCGTCGTCGGTCTTGACCACCGACTCATCCACGCCGCTGACCTGGACGGAGGGGTCCAGGCCGGCCGCTTTGAGCAGAGCAAGCCGCGCGGGGCTGGCGGACGCAAGTACAAGACGAGGCATGAGGGCGAAGGTACCGGGCCTGACTAGGAGGTGGAGCGCGACCTCGCCCGAAGAACAAAGAACAGAGCACCCGCGGCCACGAGGACGACGAGCACAATTCCGGCGATCAGCAGGCCTGAACCACTGCCGCTGGAATTCTCCGCCTCCGGCAGGGCCACAGAGTCCGAGGCGTTTGTGGAAGGGTCACTCGCAGAGCTGGTCGCACCTGCGGAAGGAGCACCGGCGCCAGGCCCACCAGCTTCGAGCGCAGCAACGATGTCAAGCACACCATGCCCGTACTCGTCATCAACGCCAGGTGCACCCTTGTCAACCGCAGTCGACTCCAGCCGCTCGACAACTTCCTTGGCACTCATCTCCGGATACTTGCTCCGCAGAAGCGCAGCAGCACCGGAAACAATCGCCGTGGAATCGGACGTCCCCGTTCCTACCCCGTAGGAGCCGTTTTTTCCCGGCCCTTCGATGTCTTCACCCGGCGCCACAATATCCAGCTCGGGGCCAGCAACTGAAACTTTTGAAATATTGCCTGACTTATTGGTGGCACCAACGGCTACAACGCGAGTAAGCCGCGCCGGAGAGGTAATCGATGAATCTTCAGGACTATTTCCGGCGGCTGCAACAATGACGACATCGGCATTGGCCGCGTCATTAACGGCCTTGTAAAGGTCTGCAGTGACACCCGCAGCACCTACGGACATATTTATGACTTTTGCACCATGCTTTACCGCATAATTAACCGCAGGACCAAAGTCCCTGGCTATGCCTTTCAAATCGAGCTGCACCTTAATAGGCATAATTTTGGCATCAGGAGCTATGCCAAGAGCGCCGCCTCCGCCTACGCCATGCCCCGCGATCAAACCAGCCATCTTCGTTCCATGGCCATCGGTGTCATTCTGACCCGAACCGCCAGGATCAACGAAGTCTGTTCCCTTAAGGATGCTTCCGTCCAGGTCAGGATGTTTACTAACGCCAGAATCGATAACTGCTACCGTAACGCCCTTACCCGTACTGAATCGGTGGGCCTCCGAGACCTTTAAATACCGAAGGTGCCACTGTTTATCACGAATCTGGTCAGCAAACGCTGGGCTGCCGAAAGCCGCGACGCTGGCGAAAGCCAGTGTCGCTGCTAGAACTGCAGTCGGTTTTCGGATCACCTGCGGTAACCGATTGCCGGGCCAGGATCGATCGGTCCAGACTCAGCAGTAGGCATGAGCACAGGATCGACACCCTCGTCAGTCACCCACGGATTATCCGGATCCCAGTAGGTTGCTTCTTCTCGCCCTTCGTTCTTCCGGGAAGAACGGCCCGGCTGGCCAGCCATGGTCCCGGAGGCGGAACGCGTCGAGCCTCCGACTCCCGCAGAACGAAGACCGCCTGCCTGCCGACCCCCGCCGGCGGAACCAGTTCGCCCATTGGCACCTGCTGCCGGCACTGAACCCTGCTGGCCGATGACGCCGCCAACAGGATTGACCCGGGCTGAACCACCAACACGGGATCCTCCGTTCCCGGCACCGGGCATCTGTCCGATAACACCGCTGCCTGGCCTGGCACCGATGACGCCTCCTGACGGCATAGCGGTCCGCGTGATGGGGGCTCCAAGAGCACCGGGCTTGGCAAAACCCCCGGGCGCGATGGTGCCACCCGGCGCCAGTCCGCCGGACGGAAGAAGGCCGGGGGTGGCCATTCCCGGCAGGCCACCCGATGCTCCACCAGGGAACGCCCCGGATGGGGACAGCCCACCCGACACTGGAGAGACCGTGGCAGGAGGGGTTGTAACAGAGCCTGGCCCGACGCCGCCAAGAACCGGACCTGACCCCGGAGTCGTGACCGTCGGTGTCGGACCAGGAGTGTTGACGATCGGACTGTGTCCGACCGGAACGCTGGTCGACGGTGTGACTGGCGTGGAAGCGTGTGTCGGAGTTACGGAAGAGCCCCCGGAACGACTGTTCTCTGCCGCAGAAGCACCAGATGCCGCAATGAAGCCGCCCGCCCCGACTCCGCTCGCCGGGTCATCACCATTGTTGCCGTGGCCTGTCTCTTTCTTGCCCCCGCCGGCCGGAACGTATTCCTTCGGCTCCTGCATCGCAGCGTGGCTACTCAGAACCGTGCTGCTCAGATTGAACATAATTACACGGGCTTGATTGTTCAACTGCTCTTGCTGGGACGACGAGACTGGCGGTGTCGGCGCAACCGGCGACGGGGCAGGGGAGGGGGAAGGCGTCGCTGACGGTGTCGGCGTTGCACTTGCGCTCGCCGCCGTCTTTTCGTTCTGCCAGGCCAGATTGAGCTTTTCGTTGGCCTCGTACTGTTCGAGGATCGGCTTCAGCTTGATCTGAGCCACGGCAAGGTCTTGCGCGACTACGCGAACCGCAGAGATGTTCTGCGACGTTGCGGTCAGCGTTTCCTGGAGGTGACCGATCAACTCGTCGAGACGGGCGATGTAGGCCTCTGAGGCCTTGCTCTTCCCCGGCGGCCAGGCAACCGCAAGATTGTCTCGATAGTCCTGAACGTGCGAGATGTGGGTGCTGATCAGTTCCGCGCTTCCCTGCCAACCTTTGGTCACAAGGTTGAAGTACGAATCGGTGTCATGACCCTCGACCGCCGACCACATGTACTTGACGTCAAAGCCGTTCCAGTCGGTGCCGCCGTAGCCGCCGCCACCGCCACTAGCTGCGAGCATCAGCCCTCCTCATCCAACGTCACAGGGCCTTTTTCCGTGTAAGCGAAGGCGGCTTGGACGTCCTTCACCGTCGCATGCGCAAAGGCGTCGGAGGACCTGTACTCCTGGCTGATCTTCGATGCCGCGTCCGCCGCCTGACCGGTGCCAGTGCCGAAGTTCAGCGTGTTGGTAGCCGTCACGTTCTTGATCGCGTTGTGCCGCTTGAAGAAAGAGCCGAGTTCCTGGAACTGGGGAAGGGCAACCGGTAGATCGACGGCCATCGCGTCGGCGACCTGGTTGGCGTGCGGGGCGTAGCCGTCCGCGACCTCTGCCGTGAGGCCCTTGGCGAAGTCTTCCATCTGTTGGATGTCGGCTTCGATGCTGCCGTAGTCGCTGAGCCAAGCTGGCCCGCGATCCTCCTCAGGAATCATCCGAGTCCCTCCCCCGAGCGTACGAATCTGGTTCGAGGGTAGACGGTGCGGCCTGCAAGTTTCGACCCCGTGTCCGGGGGGTGGGCAGCTGCGGCCGTACCGAGACCTGTCTATACGGGAGGGGGAGTCAGCGGGGGAGGCCCGATTCGCGCCAGGAGTCCGATCTTGGGGTTGGGCGGGCGCGGCGGGTCCAGAGGCTGGGGGAATGGGGGTGGGTGGGTGGTGTTGTGCTGGTCAGGGCTATGACCAGGGCGGCGACCTCTGCTGGGGTCGGATCTCCGTGTACGACGTTGACCAGCGGTTCCTCGTCCATTGATCAAGCGTACGGTCCTGGGGCGGTTACGCGGTGACACGGATCCCACACTCGGCTGATCGATTCGCTGCGGCTCGACATGACCGGGTATTTTCTGCGTGATGTCTACTTCCCCCCCGCTTGTTGTCGCTGATCGTTACCGGCTCGTCGCGCCGCTCGGTCAGGGCGGGATGGGTCGTGTCTGGCGGGCGACCGATGTCGTCCTGCATCGTGATGTTGCGATCAAGGAACTTGTGCCGCCGCCCGGGCTGACGCCTGAGGAGCGGCAGGAGATGCGTGAGCGTTCGTTGCGTGAGGCTCGGGCGATTGCCCGGCTGAACAACGTGAACGTGGTGCGCGTCTTCGACGTTCTGCGTACGGATGCTGATCCGTGGATCGTGATGGAGTACGTCCCGTCTCGGTCGTTGCAGGACATTTTGGCTGCTGACGGGCCGTTCAATCCGATCCGGGCGGCGGAGATCGGGCTGGGTGTGCTCGGCGCGTTGCGGGCTGCGCACCGGGCCGGCGTCGTGCACCGTGATGTGAAGCCGGGCAATGTGCTCATCGGCGAGGACGGCCGGGTCGTGCTCACCGACTTCGGGCTCGCGACGGTGCCTGGTGACCCCAACGTCACTCGTACGGGACTGGTGCTGGGCTCCCCCGCGTACATTGCTCCGGAGCGTGCCCGGGACGGCACAGCCGGACCCGGCGCTGATCTTTGGTCTTTGGGGGCGACGCTCTACGCGGCGGTGGAGGGGGCTTCTCCCTTCGCGCGGCCGTCGGCGATCGCGACCCTTGCCGCGCTGGCGACCGAGAACCCGCCGCCCGCCCGTAACGCAGGCCCGCTCAAGCCGGTGCTGAACGGTCTGCTGCGCAAGGATCCCGCGCATCGGATCAACGCCGAGGAAGCCGAACGGCTCCTGCTGCGTGCCGCGGGCCGCCGGTCGAAGCTGAGCTTCCCGATGAGCCCGACGATGCGCCGCCCCGGCGTGGGCCGCGAACGTCCTCCGGTCGTGCCGGGTGCGGCGGCCAGCGCGCCTGTGGTGCCTGGTCCCCGCCCGCCGGCGACTCCCCCCGTTACCCCGGGCCGTGGAACCGCTACGCCGCCCGGTCGCGCCGCTGCGACTCCTCCGGGTCACGTGGCAACTCCGCCGAGTCGCGGTTCGGCGTCGGCACCCCAGGGACGCGCTGCGGCGACGCCACCGGCAGCCGAGAACCAGCAGGGCCGTCCGATCTTCGCGCCGGGCAAGGCCAGCGTCGGTCGCGCACCGCGCCCGGCCGAAACCCGCATCGACACCCCCAAAACCCCCTTGGACGCCACCCGCCTGGACTCACCAGCGGTCGACCACACAGGTACGCCCAAAGCCAAGCGAACGCCCCCCGAATCCGGACTCGACGCCACCATGCGCGGCGCCGGCCCGCTGGGTTCGTTCACCGCCGCCGAGGTCGCAGCCGCCCGCAAACAGCCCACGCCGCCCCACCAGCCTGCGCCGCCCCACCAGCCTGCGCCGCCCCACCAGCCGAAGGCAGCGGCCTCCGCTCCAGCAATAACTCCCGAGAGCGCCCCCACAGCAATCACCCCAACCACATCCACGGGTACGCCGCCAGCCGCGGACGCCGTTCCCGATGCGGGCACGGTTGTGGAGGCTGGTTCGCAGGCAGCTCCCGCCGACGCTGAGAGCGTTCTCGTGGCGGATTCCGCGCCGAGCAAAGCCCCGGTCGAGCGGGACGCCGTCGGCACGGACAGCGCGGACGCCGAAGCCGCCACGCCGCCGGCCGCCGAGCCTGCCGGGGGCAGCGGCACGCCGGGCAACGTCGAGGATTCCGAGTCGGCTGCGGCTGACGGGCAGGCTGGTGCGGGCAAGGCCTCGCGTAAGAAGGTTCGTGGGCGCCAGGCCGCTTCGGTTACGGCGGTGGACAGCGATGACCTGGACACATCGAGCGAAGCGGCGGACGCGGTCACCAGCACGGGTGACAAGACGCTTGCCGGTTCGGATGTCGGGGCTGAGACCGCCGAGAGCGGAAGCGATGCCGCGGGTGACGACAGGGCCAAGCCAGAGACCACCGACGAGTCCGGCGCCGAAGACAACTCGAGCGTCAGGACCGACCGGGATTCCGACGAAGTACCCGTCGTCGAGAACGAGCTCGAGGCCAAGGACAAACCGGGTGCCCGGGACGAGCTCGCAGCTCAGGACAAGCCGGATGCCGATGAGCTCCGTGCTCAAGACAGGCCGGATGCCGACAAGATCAGTGCTCGGGATGAGGACGAGCTCAGTGCTCGGGATGAGCTCGGCACCGCGGACAAGCACGTTGCTCAGGACGGCGACAAGGACGAGGCGGGCACCGGGGTAGAGCTGGGCGCCGCTGCGTTGCCTGGTGCCAGGGACGAGCCGGGTAGTAAAACCGTAGACACGCCGGGCAGCGAAGCCGCAGATGTACAGGGCGCCAAGGACGGGCCGGCTGCGGTTGCGCCGGTGCGCACCACCGATGAGCCGGAGACGGTCGAGTCAGGCTCTGCGAGCAAAGCCGACCTGGCAAGCGCAGCCGACACGGTCGGCACGGCGAGCAAGCCCAGCCTGCCAAGCAAGGCCGGCGTGCCAAACAAGGCCGACGTGCCAAACAAGGCCGGCGTGCCAAGCAAGGCCGACGCGGCAATCGAACGCGACGCAGTCAACAAGGCCGCAGTCAACAAGGCCAGCGTGGCGAACAACGCCGGCGTGGCGAACAACGCCGGCGTGGCGAACGAAGGCGCCGCGGCGACCAGGGCCAACGTGGCAAGCGACGGCGACGCGGCGGCCGGGGCGACTGCGGTAGCAGGGTCGGGTGCGGTAGCAGGGTCGGGTGCGGTAGCAGGGTCGGGTGCCGCTGGAAGCGCGAGTGGCGCTGATGGGCGGGACGCTGCGGGAGAGCCGACCGCGGTTACGCCGGTGGATGAGTTCGGGGGGAATCGGACGAGGGTGCTTCCTCAGCCGAGCAACCGGCGTATCCCGGCGGGTCGGGCGTCCGATGAGTCGGTGGACGGCAGTAAGCCGCCGCGGCGGACGGCGCCGGTTTTGGGGGCTCCTGTGTCCGGGGCGCCTGTGTCCGGGGCTCCTGTGTCCGGGGCTCCTGGTTCGGGGGCGCCGGGGATGCCGAGCCGGCCGGCGTGGCAGCCGATGATGTTGCGGGAGCCTTCGGCTGGGCGGCGGGGGGTGACGGTTTTCGGGATTACGTTTACTCGGCAGCAGACGGTTATCGGGGCCGGGATTCTGGCTGTTGTGGTGCTGCTTCTTATTCTTGTGATTCCGAAGGCTTTCGGGAGCGACGACGACAAGGCTGCGGGTGGTGGCGGGGTTGGACCTGCGCCGACCACTGCTGCTGTGTCGCCGCAGAAGTCCGGTGGGGCTTCGGCTCCTGGTGGGGCGGCGCCCACGTCGGCGGCTACCAGTGCTCCGGCTGCCGCGCCTGTGACCACTCCTACCAGTAAGGCTCCGACGTCGGCGCCGGCCAGTAGCAGTGGGGCGTTCACGCTGCCGGCGGGCTGGAAGACGTATGGGAGCTCGGGTACCGGGTTCACTGTTCCGTTGCCCAGTGGCTGGTCCTCTGAGGTCCGGGGGGACGAGATCTACTTCCGGGGGGACAACCGGCTGCTGATCATCGCGCAGACCGATCAGCCGAAGCCCGATCCGCTCGCGGACTGGCAGCAGCAGGAGGCGTCGCGGTCGAACGGGACGTACAGGAATTATTCGCGCGTGAAGCTGCAGTCGGTCGACTACTTCCAGAAGGCTGCGGACTGGGAGTTCTACTACACGACGTCCAGCGGTAACAAGCAGCATGCCGTGAAGCGGAACTTCCTGACCAGCCCGAAGAAGGCGTACAGCATCAACTGGTACGTGTCTCCCGACGACTGGAAGGCCTCGCAGGCGGATCTGCAGAACATCTACAAGGGATTCAAGCCGCAGTCGTAACCCCCATTTATGAGGTGAGCGATGAACGGGTAGTTCATCGCTCACCACGGATGGAGGTGCACGAATGTTTCGCCGACACGGAACCAAACCCGCGCTCGCCCTCTGGATGCTCGTCGCAATCGCCGACGTGGCTCTGCTCGCGGCCGCTGCCGGGCCCGTCCTCTTCCTGCTCACGCTGGCCGGAGCGGGCCTGCTCACCGCAGCCGCCGCGGTCCTGATCACCCAGCGCCGAGCCACCCCGCAACCCCAACCGGCCCGCCGCCGCGCCTGACCCCGCCAGCAGGCACCAGGCACCCCGCCAGCAGGCACCAGGCGTCAGCGGATACTGCGGGCGAACAAGCGGGCGGCCCAGGCGACAGCGAGAGCGGCCAGGACCGCCATGATCGCCAACCCCTGCCAGACCGCCGGCGCGCCCAGATCCCCGCGGAAAAGCGCACGCACCCCGTTGACCGCCCAGGAGAACGGGTTCCAGTCGGCGATGCCCTGCAGCCAGCCCGGCGCGTACGTGAGCGGCAGCAGAATTCCCGACAGCAGCAGCACCGGCTGGGCGACCGTGTTCATCAGCGGGGCGAGCGCGTCCTCGCTCTTCACGGCGAGCGCGACCCCGTAGGAGACCGCCGAGGTCATCAACGAGATCAGGGCGAGCATCAGGTACGCCAGCAGCAGGTTGCCGATGAACACACGCAGGTCGAACGCGAGCGCGAGCAGCGTGATGATGACCGCCTGGGCGAGCAGGGACGCCGTGTCGCGCAGGGAGCGGCCGAGCAGCAGGGCGAGCCGGCTGACGGGGGTGACGCGGGATCTTTCGATGACGCCGGCGCGGAGTTCGGAGATCAGGCCGAAGCCCTGGAAGAGGCCGCCGAAGATCGCGAGGAGAACGAGCAGGCCCGGGACGAAGATCTCGTACGCCTCCGCATTGGTCTGCACCCCCAGCGCGGGTTTCAGCAGCGGCGCGAAGAGCAGCAGGTACATCACCGGCTGGAAGACGCCGACGAGGATCCAGACCGGGTTGCGGAGCAGAGCCTTGAACTGGTGCTGGAAGATCAACCAGGTGTCGCGGAGCATCAGTTCTCCCGCAGGGATCGGCCGGTCTTGGTCAGGAAGACGTCGTCGAGGCTGGGGCGGTGCAGTTCGATCGTGCCGAGCGCGACCCCGGCGCTGTCCAGGGCGCGGATGACCAGCGGGATGGCTGTGGCGCCGTCCTCGACGTAGAGACGCACACTGTCATCGTGGAGCTCGACACGCGAAAAACCCGAGAGCGCGGCGGCGGCAGCAGCGGGTAGAGCCACTCCGACGCGTACGACATCTCCGGATATCTCTTTTTTGAGCGCCGAAGGCGTCCCGGAGGCCACGATCGCGCCGTTGTCCATGATGGAGATTCGGTCGCAGAGGGCGTCCGCCTCGTCGAGGTAGTGCGTGGTGATGAAGATCGTCATGCCCTCGTCGCGCAGGCGGCGGACCTCGTCCCACATGTGGGCGCGGCTCTGCGGGTCGAGGCCGGTGGTCGGTTCGTCGAGGAAGACGACCTTGGGCTCATGGATGATGCCGAGCGCGATGTCGACGCGGCGTCGCTGGCCGCCGGAATACGTCTTGCACTTGCGTTCGGCGTAATCGGTGAGCTGGAAGCTGTCGAGGATCCGTGCGGTGCGGGCGCGGGCCTCGGACTTGCTGACGCCGTAGAGGCGGGCCTGGAGCACCAGCTCCTCGTGGGCGGTGGAGTCGTCGAGGGTGCTGCCGCCCTGCGCGACGTACCCGATGCGGCGCCGCACCTCGCCGGGGTCCTGGAGCAGGTCGACGCCCGCGATGCTGGCCTCGCCGCCGTCGGGTTTCATCAGCGTGGCGAGCATGCGGAGCGTGGTGGTCTTGCCTGCGCCGTTGGGGCCGAGGAAGCCGAAGATCTCGCCCTCGTCGACGGTGAGGTCGACGCCGCGGACGGCGTCGACGGTGCCGTGTCGGGTTGTGAACGACTTACGCAAACCTAGCGTTTTGATCACGCGGAGCAGCGTAGGTTATTCAAGTCTGACTAGTCAAACTTGACCATCTCGACGCCGGACTCGACCAGATCAGCGATCCGCCGGCACCAAGCGATCTCCGCCTCGGAGCGCGCCATCGTCAGCTCCCACATCCAGGTGACGTAGACCGGCTTGTTCTTGGCCCAGTCAGCGTCGATGGCGGCCCGCAACTGCTGATTACCGGCCTCCAGCTGGACAGCCCGGTTACGCAGAGCCGCGACAGCCTCCTCGCGCGGCAGCGCCGGAAGGAACGAGAAGCCGGCCAGAAACGGGTCGGGGGCCGCGGAGATGTTCCACCACGTGCCACGCAGCAGGGAGTCGAACTCGGCGACACCCTTGTCGGTGATCTCGTACGTCGTCCGCGCCGGCCGCGCCCCCACCTGCTCGGTCTTCACCTCGCGGAGCAACTCCTCCTCCGCCAGCTTGCGCAGCGCGTGGTAGATCGAACCGGGCTGGACGTTGGCCCATTTGTCGGCGCTCCAGCTCAGCAGCTCGCGACGCACGTCGTAACCGTGCACGGGCTGCATCCACTGGACGACACCGAGAATCATCATGCGGGTGGCGGACATACGGGTCAGCGTAATAGGCAAGTTTGACTACCACGCGAAGCGGGGCGGCTGAGGATAGGCTCAGGTCCGTGCTCAAGGTATTGATCGCCAACCGCGGCGAGATCGCCGTCCGTGTCCTCCGGGCGTGTGCCGATGCCGGCCTGGCCAGCGTCGCCGTCTACGCCGACAGCGACCGGGACGCCCCGCACGCCCGCCTCGCCGACGAGGCGTATGCGCTCGACGGGGAGACCGCCGCCGACACCTATCTGCGGATCGACAAATTGCTCGACGTCGCCGCTCGGAGCGGGGCCGATGCGGTCCACCCCGGTTACGGGTTCCTCAGCGAGAACGCCGAGTTCGCTCAGGCCGTACTCAATGCGGGCCTGATCTGGATCGGTCCTTCACCGACGGCGATCCGTGACCTGGGTGACAAGGTCACCGCGCGGCACATCGCGCAGCGGGCCGGCGCACCGCTCGTGCCCGGCACGGCCGAGCCGGTGGGCGACGCGGAGGAGATCATCGCGTTCGCCCGGGAGCACGGCCTGCCTGTCGCGATCAAGGCGGCGTTCGGTGGGGGCGGTCGCGGGCTGAAGGTGGCGCGCGAGTTCGAGGAGATCCCGGCGCTGTTCGAGTCGGCCACCCGGGAGGCGGTCGCGGCATTCGGGCGCGGCGAATGCTTCGTGGAGCGTTACCTGGACCGGCCGCGGCACGTGGAGGCGCAGGTCCTGGCCGACACGCACGGCAACGTCATCGTGGTCGGCACCCGCGACTGCTCCCTGCAGCGCCGGCACCAGAAACTCGTCGAGGAGGCGCCCGCGCCCTTCCTCACCGACGCGCAGCGCGCCGAGATCCACCGGAGCGCGAAGGCCATCTGCCGCGAGGCGGGCTACTACGGCGCCGGGACGGTCGAGTATCTCGTCGGGCAGGACGGCACGATCTCGTTCCTGGAGGTCAACACGCGGCTGCAGGTCGAGCACCCGGTCAGCGAGGAGACCACCGGGCTCGACCTGGTGCGCGAGCAGTTCCGGATCGCGGACGGCGAGGTGCTCAGGCTGACCGAGGACCCGGCGCCGCGCGGGCACGCCATCGAGTTCCGCATCAACGGCGAGGACGCCGGCCGCAACTTCCTGCCCGCGCCGGGCACGGTGACCACGCTGACCTGGCCGCACGGGCCGGGCGTCCGGGTGGACGCGGGGGTCGGGGAGGGCAGCGTGATCGGTGGCAACTTCGACTCCATGCTCGCGAAGATCATCGTCACCGGTGCCACCCGGCAGGAGGCGCTCGAACGGGCCCGGCGGGTGCTCGACGAGACGGTGATCGAGGGCATCGCCACGGTGCTGCCGTTCCACCGGCTGGTCGTGCGCGATGCCGCGTTCACGGCCGAGCCGTTCACCGTCCACACCCGATGGATCGAGACGGAGTGGGCGGGCGGGGTCCCGGCTTTCACCGGCACGTCTGCCCCGGCCGAGCCGGAAGCCCGGGAAACCATTGTGGTCGAGGTGGGTGGCAAGCGCCTGGAGGTGCGGCTACCCATGAGGGGTACGCCCAAAGCAGCCCCCGCTCCCCGCCGCGCACGAGCCGCCGCCCAGACCAAGGCCCCAGGAGGTGCGGCAGCGCTGACCGCTCCGATGCAGGGCACGATCGTCAAGGTCGCAGCGGCCAACGGCGACACCGTGGCCGAGGGTGACGTCATCGTCGTGGTCGAGGCCATGAAGATGGAGCAGCCCCTTCAGGCGCACCGCGCGGGCACCGTCAACGGACTGTCCGTGGAGGTCGGCGCAACGGTCACCGCCGGGGCGACCGTGTGCACCATCGATCAGGGCGACAGTTGACAGAGCGCGGCACTGAAATCAGGGCGACAGTTGACAGAGCTCGGGACTGACATCAGGGCGACAGTTGACAGAGCACCTCACGGGCGGCCGCTTCGGGCGTACCCGTGAGGTGGGAGAGAGCGCCACTGTTCCAGAGCGTGGCGAAGCCGTGCGCGATGGACCACCCACTCAGGCCGCCTTCCTTGAGCGCACCCCGCGCCTCGCCGCGCGCAGCGACCAGGCCCGCATCGTCGTCGTGGAACAGGTCGGGGCGGAACATCACCTCGAAGTGCGCCCGGTGGGTGACCGCGAAGTGGACATAGCAGACGCCCAGCTCCAGCAGGCTGCCGTCGCGTTCCCAGGACGCGTTGAGCGCGGCCGACAACTCCTCGAAGCCCTCGGTCGCCAGGACGGTGAGCAGGCCTTTCTTGTCACCGAAGTGATGCGTCGGCGCGGCGTGCGAAACCCCCGCGCGCCGGGCCAGGTCCCGCAGGCTCAGCGCGGCCGGCCCGGACTCGACGATCGCCTCGGCCGCCGCGGTGAGCAACGCCCGGCGCAGATCGCCGTGGTGGTACGCCATCAGCGCAGCCGGGTGATCGTGACTTCCACGTCCTGCCCGGTGCTGCCGGGACCCGCGTAGACGCCCTTCAACGGCGGCACGTCGCCGTACTCGCGGCCGCGGCCGACCACGACGTGACGCTCCCCCACCGGGATGCCGTTCGTCGGGTCGAACGCCGTCCAGCGCCCCACCCACCACTGCACCCAGGCGTGGCTCTGCCCGACGATGCTGTCCCCGATGGCCGCGGCCGACGACGGGTGCAGGTAACCCGAGACGTAACGCGCGGGCAGGCCCATCTCGCGCAGCAGCCCGACGGTCAGATGGCTGATGTCCTGGCAGACGCCCTTGCGCTGTTTCCACGCGTGCACGGCGTCGCTCTGCACCCCGGTCGAGCCCGGCTGATAGGTCACCTCACCGCGGACGAACTCACAGACCGCGAGCGCGGCGGCGTGCGGCGTGGCGTGGGCGGCACGGATGTCCGCGGCGATCGAGCTCAGTTCCTCGTTCATCACGGTACGCGGTGAGCTCAGCAGCAGCTCATACCACCGATCCACGCTCTCGGGCCGCGCGAGGTCCGCCCACGACGCACCTTCGCCGGGCTCGATCAGATCCCCGGGCGGCAGCGTCTCGACAGTCGAGGTAGCCGTCACGGTCAGCGCCTCATGCCTCGCATGAACGTCGAACGCCGTGACCACGGTCCCCCAGTAGTCCTCGTACCGATACGTCCGGGCCGGCGGCCACACCTCCACCCGAGCATCCAGCACCGCCTGATGCGTCTCGTTCCGCGGCCACATCCGCGCCTCGTTGTACGACGACGACACCGGCCCCGCGTAATCGAACCCACTCTTGTGCTGAACCTTCAACCGCCAACTATCAACACTCACGAGACGGCCCCCTTGACCCAGTTCACTGCCGTCGTCTGGCGAAAATACCGGCGGGAAACGGCGTCGTTGACCTGGGAGCAGGTGTGTTCCAGGCTGGACAGTACGGCCGAGAGGTCGTCGATCAGCTCGTCGGCGCCCCGGAATTCCAGGTTGGTGCGGGCGCGGCCGACGATGCGCTGCGCGTCCGTGGCCACCCCGGCGCGGCCCGGATCGGGCTCGAGGTCGGTCAGGCAGGACTCCGCGGTGGAGAGCGCGGCGAAGACCGAGCGTGGAAAGAGCCGGTCGAGCAGCAGAAACTCGGCGGCGTGCCGATCGTCCAGCGATCCCCGATAGGTACGCAGGAACGTCTCCCACGCACCGCTAGAACGCAGCAACGTCAGCCACGACGGGATGCTCCCGCCGGCCCGCTCGTGGGTGCGCAGCAGCCGCCCGGTCATGTCGACCCGCTCGATGCTGCGCCCGAGCACCAGGAACAGCCAGCCCTCGTCCCGGCTCATCGTGGCGTCGGTCAGGCCCGCCATCACCGCGCAGCGCTCCCGCACCCAGCGGAAGAACGCGTGCACCCCCTGCTGCTCCACCCGGCGCCGGGCGCTGGGCAGCCCGTGCCAGGTCGAGTTGAGGCACTCCCACATCTCCGACGACACCGTCTCGCGGGCACCGCGGGCGTTCTCCCGGGCGGCGGCCAGCGCCCCGACCACCGAGCTGGGGCTGCGCTCGTCCAGCCCGAGCAGGCCGATCACCTGGGCCGAGGTGAACTGCTCGTCCTCCATCGGCATGCCCATCACGCCGAGCAGCGACCGGCAGGCCTGGTCCTCGTCGGTCCACGGGTCGGCGAGGATGCGCTGCAGGTGCACGTCGAGGATGCGTGCGGTGTCCTCGGCGCGCTCGACGTACCGCCCGATCCAGTAGAGCGACTCGGCGATCCGGCTCAGCATCGCGGGCCTTCCTGTTGCTGCTGCTGTTGCTGGGACTCGCCGACACCCGCGGCCGGGCCGGGGACCGGGCTGGCCGCCGGGGGCAGCGGGGCCGCGTCGGCGGGCAGGTGCGGCACCTCGAACGGCGTGGTGTCGTCGGGATCGGCGAGCACCCAGGTGTCCTTCGAGCCGCCGCCCTGGCTGGAGTTGACCACGAGGGCGCCCTCGGGCAGCGCCACCCGGGTCAGCCCGCCCGGCAGCACCCAGATCTTCTCGCCGTCGTTGACCGCGAACGGACGCAGGTCGACGTGCCGCCCGCGCAGCCGGTTGCCGATCAGCGTCGGCACCATCGAGAGCTTCACCTCCCGCTGGGCGATCCAGCCCCGCGGGTCGGCGACGATCGTCTCCTTGACCACGGCGAGCTCTTCGTCGGTGGCCTGGGAACCGATGACGATGCCCGCGCCGCCGGCCCCGTCGACCGGCTTGATCACCAGCTCGTCGAGCCGGGGCAGCACGTGCTCGAGCACCCCGGGCTCGTCCAGCCGGTACGTGTCGACGTTCGGGAGCAGCGGCTCCTCGTTGAGGTAATAACGGATCAGATCCGGAACGTACGTGTAGAGCAGCTTGTCGTCCGCCACACCGTTACCGACGGCGTTGGCGATGGTGACCCGCCCGGCCCGTGCGGCGTTCAGCAGCCCGGCGACCCCGATGACCGAGTCGGCGCGGAAGTGCACGGGGTCGAGGAAGTCGTCGTCGATGCGCCGGTAGATGACGTCCACCCGCTGCTCGCCGGCGGTGGTGCGCATGGCCACGTCGTTGCCGACGCAGACCAGGTCCCGGCCCTCGACCAGCTCGACGCCCATCTCCCGGGCGAGCAGCGCGTGCTCGAAATACGCCGAGTTGAAGACGCCGGGGCTGAGCACCACCACGGTCGGATCACTGACACCCACGGGGGCGGCGGCGCGCAGGGCCCGCAACAACATCCCCGGGTACGACTCGACGGGCAGGATCCGGGTCGCCGCGAACACCTCGGGCAGCACCTGGGCCATGGCCCGGCGGTTCTCCATCACGTAGCTGACCCCGGACGGGATCCGTACGTTGTCCTCGAGCACCCGGAAGGTGCCCTGCTCGTCGCGGATCAGGTCGACGCCGGCCACATGGATGCGCACGCCGTTGGGCGGGTTGATGCCCGCCGCCGCCCTCAGGAAGTGCGCGCTGGTGGCGATGATCCGCCGTGGCACCACGCCGTCGGCGAGCACCTGCCCGGGGCCGTACACATCGGCCAGGAACGCCTCGAGCGCCCGGATCCGCTGCGCGACACCGAGCTCGACCGAGCGCCACTCCGCCGCGGCGATGATCCGGGGCACGATGTCGAGCGGGAACGGGCGCTCCACCCCCTTGAGGGCGAACGTGATGCCCTGGTCGAGGAAGGCACGGGCCAGCACCTCGGCCCGTACGCCCAGCTCACCGCTGGAAAGCGGCTGCAGCGTGGCATGCAGCGCCTCGTAGGTCTCCCGGGGCATGCCGGGCTCCGCGAACATCTCGTCCCAGCCGGGGCCGAGGCGGTATTCCTCAAAAAGATCCGCCATGGCCTGACCCTAAGGGCGGGTCATTGCGCACGGGTAACAAGAGTCACAGGCAGGAACTACGGCTGGTCTAGGTTCTGTTTCGTAGGCGGAATCTGGGCCCGCCGCAGCCCGGCCTCACCTACGAAACAGAACCTATGGGCGGGCCGCCGGTACGGGACCTACCGACGGCCCGGGCGCAGCACATCCGGCGAACCGGACGGGCGCCGCTGACCCGGCACACCAGGAACGGGGGACCCGGTGTTTCGGGACTGCTATCAAGGTACGCGTGTGACGACCGGACGAGTAGCTCACCATCGGGGCCCGGAACGGCCGGAAGGACAGATACCGGACGCGCGTCTTCGGCAGCGGGATCGCCGTCCAGCCCGTACCGTGTCGGGCATCACCGTCAGCGGAACCCCACCAGGGCGCATGCTGAACTCAGCGCTTTCACAGCTGCGCTGACAGACAATCCCGAGGTGGCCGAGCTCATGACCGAACTGTTGACCGTCCTGTCAACACCGGCGTGGGCCTACCTTGCCATCTACGGGTTCCTGGCCGTCGACGCGCTGGTACCGGTCGTGCCGATCCAGGCCATCATGATCACCTCTGGCGCGCTCACCGTCTACGGCAACCTGAGCCTGCCGCTGGTCATCCTCATCGGCGCGTTGGGCATGTTCACCGGCGACTCCATCGCGTTCGTGCTCGGGCGCTCCGCCGGGGGCCACTGGGTGAGCGGGCGGCTGACCGCGCTGCGCCGGCGCTTCATGCACAAGTCCGCCGACGAGGCCAGGCCCAAGCAGCAGTCCAAGACCAAGCGCGCCGCCGAGCGCTTCACCCGCGGCCTGCGCAAACCCGGCCCGCTGGTGCTGCTGCTCTGCCGCTTCGTCCCGGGCGGCCGGATGGCCGCCGGCTATCACGCCGGGCGCACCGGATACCCGGTCAAACTCTTCGTGCTCTACGACGGCAGCGCGGCGCTCGCCTGGGCCATGTACGGCGGGCTGGTCGGCCACGTCGGCGGCACCGCCATCACTCAGTCCGCCTGGCGGCTGTTCGCCATCGCCGCCACCGCCGCGGTCATCTTCGGCACGGCCGGATGGATCCTCGCCCTCTTCGGCGGGCGCAAGAACGCCGAGGAAGAGATCGCCCCGGACGCCGACGATGCCGCAGCCGAGGACGAGGTCGTGCCCAACGCCCCCGCGGGCTCCCCCTCCACACCGGAGGAGCCCGCCCGCCGGGCCGCTTACTGAACTTCGTGCTGCATGAGCTGGCGGGCTGCTTCGGCGATCGAGCCTGAGAGCGACGGGTAGATCGTGATGGTGTGGGCGAGCTGGTCCACCGTGAGGTTGTTCTCGATGGCCATCGTGATCGGCAGGATCAGCTCGCTGGCCTTGGGAGCGACGACGACGCCGCCGACGATCTGGCCGGTGGCGGGGCGGCAGAAGAGCTTGACGAAGCCGTCGCGCAGGCCGGACATCTTGGCGCGGGCGTTGCCGGTCAGCGGGAGCATCACCTGCCGGGCGGGGATCTTGCCCTGGTCGACGTCGTTCTGCGAGACGCCGACCGTGGCGAGCTCCGGGTCGGTGAAGACGTTGGCGGACACCGTGCGCAGGCGCAGCGGGGCGACGGCCTCGCCCATGGCGTGCCAGACGGCGATGCGGCCCTGCATGGCGGCGACGCTGGCCAGGGGCAGCACGCCGGTGCAGTCGCCGGCCGCGTAGACGCCCGGGACATTGGTGCGTGAGACCCGGTCGACCGTGATGTAGCCGCCCTGGGCGACATCGACGCCGTACTCGCGCAGGCCCAGGCCCGCGGTGTTGGGGACCGCACCGACAGCCATCAGGGCGTGGGAGCCGGTGACGACCCGGCCGTCCGCGAGGGTCACCACGACCTCGGAACCCGTGTTGACGACGGACTCGGCGCGGGACTGGTTGAGGATCGTCATGCCACGCTCGCGGAAGACGCGCTCGATGGCCATGGCGGCGTCGGCGTCCTCGTGCGGCATGACGCGCTCGCGGCTCGAGACCAGGGTCACGGCGACGCCCATCGCGAGGTAGGCGCTGGCGAACTCGGCGCCGGTGACGCCCGAGCCGATGACGATGAGGTGTTCGGGCAGCTCGGTGAGGTCGTAGACCTGGCGCCAGTCGAGGATGCGCTCGCCGTCGGGGACGGCGGTCTGGAGCACGCGCGGGGTGGCCCCGGTGGCCAGGAGGACGGTGTCGGCGTCGATCTCGTACATCTCGCCGCCGTGCGGGGTGATCAGCACGCGGTGGGTGTGGCCGAGGGTGTCCTCGCCGAGCAGCGCGTGCCCGTGCACGACGTCCACGCCCGACTTGACGAGCTTGGCCTGGATGTCGGCGGACTGCGCGAGCGCGAGGCTCTTCACCCGCTCGTTGACCGCCTTGGCGTCGATCGAGACGCCGTCGAGCCCGGCGGAGCGGATGCCGAAGCGCTCGTTGTGCCGGTAGCCGGTGACCACCTCCGAGCTGGCGATGAACGTCTTCGAGGGCACGCAGTCGAAGAGCACGCAGGCACCGCCGGCTCCGTCGGCCTCGACGAGGGTCACGTCCGCGTCGAGTTGCGCGGCGACCAGGGCCGCCTCGTACCCGCCCGGCCCACCGCCGATGATCACGATCCGGCTCACGACTTCCAACCTCCGTCAGGACGAGCGACATTGTCACGTTTCGTAGCGATGCGGCGGAACTGTGCCGACACGCTCGTCTCCTATTCTCCCTCACTGCCGGACGGGGCTATGGTCATCGCCGTGGGTCATTACGCGGCGTACGGCTCGAACCTGGATCCCGCCCGAATGCGGGCATATTGTCCGCATTCCCCGATGGTGGGGGTGGGCTGGGTCGAGGGTTGGCGCCTGACCTTCGCCGGCGAGGGCGACATGGGCTGGGAGGGCGCGGTCACCACGATCGTCGAGTCCCCCGGCGACCGGGTCTTCGTCTCGCTCTACGACGTGCACCCGTGGGACGCGTCCCAGCTCGACGAGGTCGAGGGCGTGGCGGCGGGTGCCTACCAGAAGGTCACCGTGCGGGTCTCCACGCTGGAGGGCGACCTCAGCGCGTGGGTCTACGTCTTCCACGGCTACGAGGGCGGCATGCCCACGGCGTGGTATCTCTCCGAGATCGCCAACGCCGCCGAGAAGGCCGGTGCGCCGGACGACTACGTCCACGATCTGCGCCAGCGCCCCACGCGTACCCAAGCTCCCGAGGTTTAGAGCTTGCTCTCCAAGTAGCGCTTCTCCGCGGCACTGAGCGTGCCCCGGGCCGCGGCCGCGTAGTGCTCCCGGGCCGCGGGCAGGTCGCCGGCCAGTTCCAGCAGGTGGGCGCGCACCGCGTCGATCCGGTGATGCCCGGTGAGCGCGGCTTCGTCCAGTGCGGCCAGACCCGCTCGCGGGCCCCGCGTCATGGCCAGGGCGACGATCCGGTTCAGGGTGACCATCGGGCCCGGTTCCAGCAGTGTCAGCAGGTCGTAGAGGCGCAGGATCTGCGGCCAGTCGGTGTCCGCCGCGGTCGCGGCCTCGTCGTGCACGGCCGCGATCGCCGCCTGCACCTGGTAGGGGCCGATCGGCGCGGATGCCAGCGTCGTGGTGATCAGGTCGATGCCGTCGGCGATCAGCGACGCGTCCCAGGCCGTGCGGTCCTGCTCGGCCAGCGGCACCAGGCCACCGTCCGCACGGGTCCGGGCCGGGCGCCGGGCATCGGTGAGCAGCATCAACGCGAGCAGACCCGCGACCTCGCCGTCGAGAAGATCGCCGGGTAGCCGGGCGTGCAGCTGCCGGGTCAGCCGGATCGCCTCCGTGGACAGCTCGATCCGGTGCAGCGACGGGCCTGAGCTGGCCGTGTAACCCTCGTTGAAGATCAGGTACAGCACGCGGAGCACGGCGGCGAGCCGGGTGGAGCGCTCCGCGGGCTCCGGCATCACGAACCGGGCGCCGGCCTCGCGGATCCTCTGCTTGGCCCGGCTGATCCGCTGGCCGATGGTCGCGTCCGGGACCAGCAGGGCCCGGGCGATCTCCGCGGTGCTCAGCCCGCCGACCGCGCGCAGGGTCAGTGCCACCTGCGACGACGTGGTCAGCGCCGGGTGACAGCAGAGGAACAGCAGCGTCAGCGAGTCATCGGTCTCGGGAACGGGGCCGGCCACGAAACCCGCCGCGGCCTCCTCACGCTGCCGCCGGGCCGTCTCGCTGCGCAGGATCTCGATCCGGCGACGGGCGGCCACGGTGATCAACCAGGCCTTGGGATCGTCGGGTACGCCCTCAGCCGGCCACTGCCGCGCCGCTGCCAGCAACGCCTCCTGCACCGCGTCCTCGCACCGGTCGAAGTCGCCGTAGCGGCGCACCACCGCGCCCAGGACCTGCGGCGTGGCGGCACGCAGCAGGTCCTCCAGCCCGGGGCCGCCCATCCCAGGGCCGCCCATCCCAGGGCCGCCCATCCCAGGGCCGCCCATCCCAGGGAGGCCCATCCCAGGGAGGCTCAGATCTCCCACCCGCTCATGTCCAGCACCGGGCGCACCTCCACGCCGATGGTCGCGGCGTCGGGCACCTTCGCGGCCCACTCGAACGCCTCCTGCGCCGAGTCGACGTCGATCAGGTAGAAGCCGGCGAGATGCTCCTTGGCCTCGGCGAACGGGCCGTCCGACACGACCGCCTGCCCGTCGCGCACGAACACCCGGCTGGCCCGGGCGGGATCGGCGAGGCCTTCACTGCTGACGCGTACGCCGGCAGCCTCCATCTCTTCGCTGAGCTTGCGATGCCCGCGGCCGAAGTCGATGCGCTGCTGTTCGCTCAGCGTCTCCCAGACCGCGAGTGACTTTTCGTTCGACTGGATGAGAATGAGGTACTTCATCCCCGGCTCCTCTGCTCGTCAAGAAATCTTCTCCCGGAACGTCGAAGCGGGTACGGCGGCTTCGACGTCCCCGCGAGAGAAACTTCCACGACAGGAGCACGCCATGGACGAGCAAGCGATCCGCGAGGTCATCGAGGGCCACGCCGCCGCGCTGGGCACCGGGCAGGTCAAGGACATCCTGCGGTACTACGCGGACGATGCGGTGCAGTTCACGCTCGCCCCGCCGCTGCGTCAGCCGGCGAGCGCGCAGGACCCCGAGCCGTTGGAGCACTGGCTGGCGACGTTCGAGCAGCCGCCCACGCTCGAGGTGACCGCGCTGGAGATCACGGCGGGGCCGGAGGTGGCGTTCGCGAGCAGCCTCCACTGCATGCGTGCCGTTCCGAAGGGCCAGACCGAGGCGTTCGAGCTCTGGCACCGGGTCACCCACGGCCTGCGCAAGATCGAGGGAACCTGGCTGATCACCCACGAGCACCAGTCCGTGCCGTTCGAGATGGACGGGTCGTTCCGGGCCTCGCTCGATCTCAAGCCGTGACGATCTCGCGCTCGTAGATGTCGGCCTCGTATTTCGGGTGCATGCCGACGGCCAGGTAGAGGCGCGCGGCCGAGGTGGGGTTGGCCATGTCGACCCCCAGGCCCACTTCGGTCCGTCCCTTGCCGGCGTAGGTCGCGAAGGCGCGGCGCAGGAGCGCCTCACCCACCCCCCTTTTCCTGTACGCCCGGAGCACGGCGAGCGCCCGCACCCAGCCCTGTCCGTCCGCGATCGAGTTGTCCGATGACTGCAGCACCCCGGCCCATTCGCCGTCCACGAACGCGACGAACCACTCGTCGTACGACACGCTCGACTCCCCGGCGATCCGCGCCTGCCAGGTCTCGTAGTCACTGGCGTGGTGATCGGTGTCCTCGAACGCGTCCGCGATCGTGGCCTGGAAGCGCCGCAGCTCGGCTTCGTCGTCCGGGTCGATCGCCCGGATGGTGATGCCGGCCGGCGGCTCGGGGGCGGTGTGCGGATGCCCGGTGAGCGGCATTGTCATCCGTGCGTGTTGCTTGAGGAACGTGAAACCGGCCTCGGTCAACGCCTCGATCCACGGCTTCTCCGTCGGGATCGCACCCGCCCGCAGCTTGTAGTTCCTGTGCCCGAACTCGGCGCCACGCTCGGCGGCCCGGGCCAGCAGCAGCTCCAGCAGCGGCCGGATCGTCCCCTCACCACGCCCGGGCCACACGAACACCTCGACGAAGTCGTGGTCCCCGCGGTTGGTGTTGTGCGGGAACGCCCAGCCGACGATCGCGCCGTCCGCGTCGAGGGCCACCCAGCTGTCCCGGGTCATGTCGGTATTGGGCCCGGTCAGCGCGTCACGCACCTCGTCGGGGGTGAAGTCGGGCTCGCCCACCGCGGCGATGTCGCACGCGTGCACCATGGCGAGGAGCTCGGCGGAGTCGTCGAGCGTAGGTCGGCGGATGTTCCCTATCGTCACTTCGCCCAGGGTGCCCTATCGCGCCAGCCGGTGCGACAGACTTTGCAGCAGGCCGATCAGCTCGATGCGCTCAGCGCGGTCCAGAGCGGCGTAGGCCTGCCCGGCCAGCGAGTCGGCGACCGACTCGGCCCACATGAGACGCCGCATGATCGGGCCGGCCTGCGGATAGGGCGGCTGCCAGCCGAACGCGACCGCGCCGGTCTCGCCCTCGGGCCCGGCGATGATGGCCTCCAGCGGGGTGAGGCCGCTGGCCCGCACCGCCACCACGTGGATGCCGAGCCGGTGCTCGTGCAGCAGATGCAGCATGAAGGCCGTCTGCGCCCCCGGCTCGTTCTCCGGCACCGGCATCGCCCGCCACGCCGCGAACAGCGGCAGTGCCGCCGCGTCCACCGCGGACACCACCCGTTTCGAGAGCTCCAGCAGGCGCGACAGCCGGGGGAAGCCACCCAGCTGCTCGACGCCCCAGCGGCACATCTCGCGCAGATGCCAGCTGGCGACCTCGACCGGTGGGGTGATCTTGGCAGCGCCCTCCCAGCCGTCGGTCACGGCCTCGGACGCGATGAAGCCGATGGCCGCCGCCACCGTCTCGGGGCGCACGTCGCCGAGCGCACCGGCCCGCGCGGAGACGTGATAGGCCCACCCGGACAGGCCCAGCACCCGTGCACGGCGCAGCGTCTGCGGAGACTCCGCGAACGCCCCGACGAGCGATGCGAGTCCCGGCCGGGCATTGGCGGCTGCCTGTTCGGGTGTCACCGCCCGATTCTGCTCTCCCTGACCGGTTCAGGAAAACCGACGACTAGCCCGGTTCCTCGGCGTCCAGGTCCTCGATGGCCGCCTCCACGTCGCCGACCTGTCGCCGAGCCGCCGATGCGTCGCGCTCGGCGGAGCGTCGTGCCAGCTTGCGCCGTGACAACTCAGCCTGCGCGTCGCCGCGCTGTCGTTCCAGCTCGGCGATCCGTTCCTCAAGTTCATCAATGGAGTGGCCTGCGTCACGTTCTGCGGTTTCGGCCTTTTCCAGCACGGATTGCGTCCTGTCCCGCGCGCGCTGGGCAACGCTCAGATCCCGTTGCAGCTCCCTGCGCTTCGCCGCACGCTCTCGCTCCTCTTTTTTCTCGTTCTTCCCGGGCTCGTTCTTTTCCGGCTCGTTCCCAAGCGTCGTCACCAGGCGCAGACGGGGGCGCGGAACCTCGCCGAAGCCCGCGTAGGTCGCCGCCTTGACCAACCGGCCGCTGCGGACCTGCTCGGCGATCTCCGGCTCGGCCATCGCGGCGGTCAGCGTCGCCTCGACCTCGGCCATCGGCAACTTCACCCTGCGCAGCGCCGGGTCGTCCTCGATCGCCAGCTTCTGCGCAGCGGCGACCAGCGCGGACACCACCTGCCGGCGCTGCGTGGACAACTCGCGCAGCTGCTCGCCCTGCAACCCCCGCTGGGCCTGGCGCAGCGCCTCCGCGAGCTCGACCAGGTCGGCGATGAGCTCCGGGCGGCGCAATGCGAGCAGGTTGACCAGCCACGCCGCGACCGTCGGCTTGCGCAGCGCGGCGAGCCGCTTGGCCAGGTCTTTGTCGCCGGTTTGCTTCGCCTCGGCCACGGCGGCGGCCCGGCCCGCGACGAAGCCGTCCGGCGGTTGTTCGTAGAGCCGCCGGATCAGCTCGTCGATGTCCTCCACGTCCCCCGCCTCAGGAAACGGTGGTGCCGGGGGCCAGCTGCGCGTACTTCGTGCCGCCGAACCGCTCCAGGTGGCCGTTGGAGATGCTCGCCCCGGTCTCGGTGAGCAGGGAGTCGTGCAGTGCGTACGCCCGCCCCGGCCGGACCGCCCGCACGAAGTCGATCGCCTCGCTGAGCTTCATCCACGGCGCGTTCAGCGGCACGAACAGCGTGTCCACGGACTCCTCCGGGACGGTGAACGAGTCGCCGGGCGTGTAGACCGAGTCGACGCCGTCCGAGATCAGGAAGCCCAGGTTCGCGATGCGGGGGAGCTCGGGGTGGATAACGGCGTGCTGGCCTCCGTACGCGCGAATCCTGAAGCCCGCGGCCTCGAACTCCTCGCCGGGCTCCACGGCCGTGACCACGTCGGCGAACGCCGTGAGTTTCGGCAGCACCTCGCAGTGGGCGTAGATCCTCAGTCCCGGCCGCCGGGCCAGCGCATCGGCGAGCGCATCCGGGTCCAGATGATCAAAATGCTCATGCGTGATCAGTACGGCGTCCGCGCCCGTGAGCGCCGACCGCTCGCTGAACGCCCCCGGATCGGCGACCAGAACGCCGTCGCCCTCGAGCCTCAGACATGCATGGGTGTACTTGGTAATCCGCACGTGTCGCCTCCGCTGCCAAATCGTGACCGCTACCGAACAGTCTGTCGGAACCGGGAGGCGCCCGCCGTACGTCCCAGCCGGGCAGACCGGAACGGGGAACGGGAGGATCCATGCGCACAGCACGATCCAGGACATACAGATGGTGGGCGGCCGCGGGGCTCGCCTCGGTGATAGCGCTGGCGGGTTGCGGCAGCGGCGACAGCAGCAACATGGCATCCGACTCGGCGGCCGCGCCGGCGGTTGGTCAGGCCGGCGCGGGGATCGCGGAGAAGCAGACGGAGCAGGACAGCACCGCCGAGGACAAGCAGAAGTCGCCCGATCTGGCGGTTGACCAGCGGGCGATCGTCTACACCGGGTCCATCACCGTGCGGGTCGACGACGTCAACTCCAAGGCCGCGCAGGTGACGGCCATCGCCACCGGGGCGGGCGGTTTCATCGGCGGCGACGACCGCAGCAGCAGCGGTGACAAGGGCTCGGCGCAGGCCACCCTGACGCTGCGGGTGCCCGCGGCGAAGTTCTCGAACGTCATCGACCAGCTCGCCGGGCTCGGCAAGGAGGAGCAGCGCGGGATCAGCACCGAGGACGTCACCGAGGAGACCGTGGATCTGGACGCCCGGATCCTCACCCAGACGGCCCGGGTGGACAGCGGGCGCAAGCTGCTCGCCCAGGCAAAGTCCCTCAGCGACCTGGTGATGCTCGAGCGCGAGGTCGCCACCCGCGAGGCGGATCTCGCGTCGTTGCAGGCCAAGAAGCGCCGGCTGGCCGATCTCACCGCTCTCTCCACGATCACGGCGGTGCTGCTCGACCCGAAGGCCGACGTGACACCCGTCGATGACGAGGACCCGGGCTTCCTCGACGGGCTGACCGCCGGGTGGCACGGCCTGCTCACCTCGCTGGGTGTGGCGCTGACGGTGCTCGGGTTCCTGCTGCCGTGGCTGCTCCTCATCGGCGTACCCGTCGGCTTCTGGCTCGTCCGCCGCAGGCGCCGCCGTAAGCCCGCGGCGGTGGCCCTAGAAAGCGCCGGTAGCTAGCGCGGCCAGCGCGGTGTGCACCATGACGCGGACGCCGTAGCCGATGCACCGCTCGTCCACGTCGAAGTTGGCCTGGTGCAGGTCGTAGCGGACCTCGGCGCCGGGCGTGCCTGTTCCCAACCGGATCATCGCGCCCGGCACGTGCTCCAGGTAGAACGCGAAGTCCTCGCCGCCCATGCTGATCTCGGCCTCGACCACCCGGTCGGCGCCGAGCGCGGCACCGGCGGCACCGGCGATGACGGCGGCGGCCATCCGGTCGTTGATCACGGGCGGGACGCCGCGGGTGTAGGTGACCTCCGCCTCGGCGCCGGTCGCCGCCACCACGTCGCGGATCAGCCGGGTGACCAGCTCGGGAGCCTCCCGCCAGGCCTCACGGTTGAGGATGCGGACGGTGCCGAGCGCCTCGCCCTCGCCGGGGATCGCGTTGAACGCCTTGCCCGCGTGCACGGCACCCCAGACCATGGAGACGCCGGCGCGCGGGTCGACCCGGCGGTCGAGCAGCGCGGGCACGTCCACGATCACCCGGCCGAGCGCGTGCACCAGGTCGGCGGTGAGATGCGGCCGGGCGGTGTGCCCACCGGGGCCGGTCAGGCGCACCCGGATCGTGTCGGCGGCGGCGGTGAACGGGCCGGAGCGGACCCCGACCAGCCCGGCGGGCAGCTGCGGGTAGCAGTGCAGGGCGTAGATCGCGGCGACGTCCTTGAGAGCCCCGGCGGCGATGACCCCGGGCGCGCCGGAGGGCACCGCCTCCTCGGCGGGCTGGAAGATCAGCCGGACCCGGCCGGGCAGCTCGCCGAGATCGTTCAGCTGGGCCAGCGCGAGACCGAGGCCGAGCAGGACGGTGGTGTGCACGTCGTGGCCGCAGGCGTGCGCGACCTTGGCGACCGTCGAGCGGTAGGGCACGTCCTTGGTGTCCTGCAGCGGCAGGGCGTCCAGGTCGGCGCGGAACGCGATCACCCGGTCGCCCTCGCCGATGTCACAGATCAGACCGTTGCCCTTGGGCAGCAGCTGCGGGGTCAGCCCGGCGACGGCGAGCTCGCGGGCGATCAGCGCGGCGGTCTCGAACTCCGAATACGACGGCTCCGGGTGCGAGTGGATGTGGCGGCGGATAGCCACCAACTCGGCGCCTCGCGCACCCAGCCAGCGGTCGAGCTGACCGGGCAGGGGTTCGGCGCCGGGTGGCGGGCCCGGGAACGTCGCCGTCTGGGCGCCCTCGGACGCCGTCGCTGCACTCGTCACGTTCGGTATCGCTCTCGTCCTTGAGTCCGGTGTCCGCAATCGCGAAAGCCTAGACCCCCGCCACCGGTTCCACCGGGATTAGAAATACACGCCCGGGTGATACGAGCCCCGGCGTCCGAAAAGTGCCACCGAAAGCGATGGTACGGCTACGTACCGTCGAGAGAACGAGAACACTCGGCGACCGACTTCCGGAAACCGGGTCGGACCGGGCAAGATAGCGGGGTTGGCCGACCGCCCCCTAGACCCCCTTCGGTGGCATCTCTGTGACTCAGATCCCGACGTGGAGCAGTGGCAACACCGCTTCGACCAGCGGACGCGCAGCCCCGGGCACGCTCATCGGTGGGCGTTACACGCTGCGCTCGGCCGTGGGTCACGGCGGTATGGGCACGGTGTGGCGCGCCGCCGACACGCTGCTTCGCCGCGACGTGGCCATCAAGGAGGTCATCCTCCCGCCCGGCCTGGCGCCCAGCGACCGTGACTCGATGTACGAGCGGACGATGCGCGAGGCCCGCGCCGCCGCCGCTCTGCAGCACCCGGCCGTCGTCCAGGTCTATGACGTCGTGCACGAGAACGGCCGTCCCTGGATCGTCATGGAGCTGCTCGAGGCGCGCAGCCTCGCCGACATGGTGATCGAGGACGGCCCGGTCGCCGCCCGCGCGGTCGCCAAGATCGGCATCGCGCTGCTGGGTGCGCTCGAGGTGGCCCACGCGCACGGCGTGCTGCACCGCGACGTCAAGCCCGCCAACGTGCTCATCTGCAACGACGGGCGCTGCGTGCTCACCGACTTCGGTGTCGCCCGGATGCCCACCGACGTGCAGCTCACCACGCCCGGCATGGTGCTCGGCTCGCCGCACTTCATCTCCCCCGAGCGGGCGATGGGCAGCGACTTCGGCCCGCCGAGCGACCTGTTCTCGCTCGGTGTGACGCTCTTCACCGCCATCGAGGGCCGGCCGCCGTTCGACAAGGGTGACCCGATCGAGACGATGCACGCCGTCGTCGAGGACCCGCCGACCCCCGCCGTGCGCGCCGGCTCGCTCACGCCGGTCCTGATGGGCCTGCTCGAGAAGGACCCCGCCCGTCGCTTCGACGTGACGACCGCCCGCACGATGCTGCGCCAGCAGCTCGCCGGGCCGCTGGCCAGCAAGGCCCCGCCGCACATGATGACGGACCCCTACTCGGTGGTCCCGTCGCAGCGCCCGCCGGCGGCCGAGACCCAGCAGATCCCGCCGCCCCAGCAGCCGAAGCCGTCCGGGCAGATCGGCGGCCGGGCCATGCTCGCCCCTGGCGAGTCGCTCTCCGGGCACCTGGCCAAGCTCAACAAGGACAACGCGCCGGGCCAGCAGCGGCGTGGTGCCGCGCCCGGCGCCGACCAGCCCACGGGTGCCTACCCGCCGCCTCCGCCCATGCCCGGCGGGGCCCGTGGTGGTGACCGCACCACCGTCATGCCGACCGCCGCCGGCGCCGGCCCGGGCAACGACACGACCAGCGTTATTCCGCCGCGCCGGCAATGGGACGGCAACCGCGCCGCCCGCGAGCCGATGAACTACGGCGGCGGCACGGTCACCATGAGCCCCGGCGCCAAGCGCAAGCAGATGATCGACAAGACGGTCACCACCGTCCGGCAGACCACCGACAAGGCGGTCACCACGGTCAAGGGCTGGCCGCGCAACACCCAGCTCGCCGCAGGCGGCGGTGCGGCGCTCGTGCTGATCCTCATCATGGTGCTGGTCTTCACGGGCGGCAACGGCGACGACAAGACCACGACGCCGGCCGCGCTGCCGCAGGCTTCGGAGCCCGCCGGCGCCAACTTCCCGACGGTCGCCTACAAGGGCCGCGGGACGAGCGTCTCGGTGCCCGAGGGCTGGACCAAGAAGAGCGGCGGCAGCTGGGTCGACTATGTCGACCCCGACTCCGACCGCAAGGTCCGGCTGCTGGTCGAGCCGGGCAAGGGCGAGGCGCAGGCCTTCCTGAAGATCGCCGAGAGCAATCTGAAGAAGAAGGGCTCCAGCTGCCCCAAGCCGTACAAGCAGGTCGGCCTCACCGACCAGGAGATCGACGGCAAGCAGGGCGCGGTCCTCGAATACACCTGCGACGGCACCCGGCACGGTCTCTGGGGCGCGCTGATCGAGGGCGGCAAGGCGTATTCGTTCTACATGACCAGCACCGAGGAGCAGTTCGCCGACAGCAAGCCGATCTTCGACGAGTTGGTCAAGAGCTTCACCCTCGACGGCCAGTAGGAGGTTGAGCCATGCTACGAACTGTGCATGGCAACAACTGACGAGCTTCGAGAGCTGGCCGAGACCTGGCTGGCGGACGACCCGGACCCGGCGGGCCGCGACGAGATCCGCGACCTGCTGGACCGGCTCCCGCAGACCGGGGATGAGCTGGCCGACCGGTTCGCCGGCCCGCTCACCTTCGGGACCGCCGGGCTGCGTGGCCGGTTGCGGGCCGGCCCCAACGGCATGAACCTGGCCGTGGTCACCCGCGCCGCCGCCGGGCTGGTCACCTGGCTCGCCGAGCAGGGCGGCACCGGCCCCCTGGTCATCGGCTACGACGCCCGGCACGGCTCGAAGGACTTCGCCGAACGCACCGCCCGGGTCGCCACCGCGGCCGGGCGCGAGGCCCTCGTGCTCCCCCGGCCGCTGCCGACCCCGGTCCTGGCCTACGCGGTCCGCAAACTCGACGCGGTCGCCGGCGTGATGGTCACCGCCAGCCACAACCCGCCCCAGGACAACGGCTACAAGGTCTACCTGGGTGCCCAGCTCGGCGGTCCGGCCGGCGCCGGCGCGCAGATCGTCCCGCCCGCCGACACCGGCATCGAGGCCGCCATCCGCGCGGTCGAGAAGGTCACCGCGGTCCCGCTGGGCGAGCCCGGCACGCTCCTCGACGACCAGATCATCCACGGGTACGCCCGGAGCGCCGCCGCCGTGGTCGCCGAAGGCCCGCGTGACCTGAGAGTCGCGTACACGCCCCTGCACGGCGTGGGCGGCCAGGTCCTCGCCGCAGCCTTCGCCGAAGCCGGTTTCGCCGCCCCGGCCATCGTCGCCGAGCAGGCCGAGCCGGACCCGGACTTCCCCACGGTCGCGTTCCCTAACCCGGAGGAGAGGGGCGCGATGGACCTGCTCCTCGCGCTCGCCGTCGAGACCGGAGCCGATCTCGCCATCGCCAACGACCCCGACGCCGACCGGTGCGCGGTGGCCATCCCGCTACGCCCCGACGGCGGCTGGCGGGCGCTGCGCGGCGACGAGCTCGGCGTGCTGCTCGCGGACCACCTGATCCGGCGCGGCACCCCCGGCACGTACGCCACCACGATCGTGTCGTCCAGCCAGCTCGGTGCGCTCTGCGAGGCCCGGGGCGTGCCCTACGCGGAGACGCTGACCGGCTTCAAGTGGATCGTCCGGGCCGCCGACGAACTGGCCTACGGCTACGAGGAGGCGCTCGGCTACTGCGTGGCCCCCGACATGGTCCGCGACAAGGACGGCATCACCGCCGCCCTCACCGTGGCGGAGCTCGCGGCCTCCCTGAAGGCGGAGGGCAAGACCATCCGCGACCGCCTCGACGAGCTGGACACCGAGTTCGGCGTCCACCGCACCGACCAGCTCTCCGTCCGCGTCGACGAACTCAGCGAAATCACCCGCATGATGACCCACGTACGAACAAACCCGCCGACCGAGCTCCTCGGCGTACCCATCACCGAGGTCGACGACCGCGCCCCCGACGCCGACGTCCTCACCCTGCGCACCGCACAGGCCCGCGTGGTCATCCGCCCCTCAGGCACCGAGCCCAAGCTCAAGGCCTACCTGGAGGTCGTCGAACCCCTCGGCACGGGCAAACTGATCAACGCCCAGTTCCGCTCCGGCACCTCCATGGCCACCCTCCGCCGCGAAATCAGCGACGCCCTCGGCCTGCCGTCCCCGCTCTGACCGTCTGCTCCGGGCGTCTGCTCCGGGCCGGCTGCTCCGGGCCGGCTGCTCCGGGCCGGCTGCTCCGGGCCGGCTGCTCCGGGCCGGCTTCACTTCTGGGCCGCGGCGCCGGTATGTCGTCCTCGTAGCCGATTTCACTCCGGTCCGGCTTCGCTTCCGGCCGGCTTCGCCTTTGAGCCGCTCGGGGCGGGGCCTCTCGGGGCGGGGCCTCTCAGGGCGGGGCCTCTCGGGGCCGGGCTCGCTTCCGGGCCAGCCGGGCCGCTAGGGGTGAGCTCCCAGGGCCTGCGGGCTGCTTGGGGTGAGCCTGCGGGCCAGTGGGCTGCTCGGGGTGAGCCCTGAGGGCCGGCAGGCCGCTCAGAGTGAGCCCGGCCGCTCGGACTGGGCCCTCCAGGCCAGCGGACCGCTCAGAGTGAGCCCCCGGGGCCAGCGGGCCACTTAGGGTGAGCTTGCCGGGCCAGCGGGCCACTTAGGGTGAGCTTGCCGGGCCAGCGGGCCACTCCGGGTGAGCTTCCGGGGCCCGGCCGGGCCGGGCGGAGTGTGGTCAGACGACGCGGGGGGCGCCCAGGGCGGCTCGGATGGCGTTGCCGAGGGTGGCGACGACCAGGGCGACGCTGGGGCGGACGATGGAGTTCTCGAGGTTGGCGTCGCCGGAGAAGCCGGCTCCGCTGGCGATCTTCTCGAGGCGTTCGTGGGCGCGGGCCGACTCTTCGGGGGGCAGGCGCAGGGCCGGCTCCATGCGGGTGGCGACCAGCAGGGTGCAGAGGGCGGCGGTGCGCTCGTCCGGGACGGCGTCGGTGATGAGGGCTTCGGCGAGGCGCTTGCGGATCTCGGCTTCGAAGGCCGGGTCGGTGGTCGGGTAGCGGTGCAGGTGGATGACGCCACCCATCTGGGTCTCGTCCTCGTCGCGGATGACGCCGCGGGTGATGAGGTCGTCGAGGACGTGCTGACGCAGGCGGTGGCGCAGGCGCTGGACCCACTGCGCGGGGGTGTGCGGGTCGTCCTCGGCGGCCTTCGCGAGGATCCGGTCGGCGATCGGGTCCCCGGTGGGCGTGGGGTCGTTGACGACCAGGTTTCCGGCGACGTACGCGATCCGCCCGGCCAGCGCGAGGTCGACCAGCACCGCCGCGGCCATGCCGAGGTCGAGCCCGATGCGGGAACCGGTCGCCTTGCCGGTCTGGTCGTCGTACGCGAGGAGGAGGAGCTCCTCAGCAAGGGCGATGGAGGTCATGAGGCAAACGATAGTGGCCGGTGTCACCGATGCAACGCCCGGAGGGGCGCCTCGCGTCTACTTCTTGACAACGTTGAGGGACTCGGGCCAGGCGCCGCCGGCGAAGACGTTCGCCCAGCTCTCGCTGATGTGGCCCATGTCGATGGCCCATCGGCCGCGCTGCGAGAGCCACGCCGCAACGAGCGTTCCGCACGGTCCGAGAGCAAGCAGGTACAGCTTGTCAGCTTCCCGTCTTTCCAATTCATTCTTCAGGCGGGACAGATCGGCGTAGGCGTCCTGCGGCGTTGAGTAGAGAAACTCGACCGACTTCGCGTTGTCGAACAGCGCCGGTTCCAGCTTGAAGCGGGACCCCTCGCCGGTGACGACGCAGATCCGCTGGCCGTCCCAGACGTCGCGCCACAGCTGTACGCCGCGCTCGCCGAGCTGGGCGAAGAAGACGGGCCGGGTGACGTGCGCGGAGCCGTAATGCACGTCCGGGTTGAGCAGGGGTTTCACCTCGGGCCAGAGGTCCAGCCAGACGCCGGTCCAGTGCACGTCACGAATCGTGTAGGGGAACGCGACCAGCAGGCGGTCCGGGTCGTAGCCGTCCATCTCCAGGACCGCGCGGAGCTCACCGGCGAGACCGGCGGACCAGGGCTGGAACTTCAGGCCGAACTGCGGGCGCAGCATGATCTTGAGCTCGCCATCGCCGAAGCGGGCGAGGCTGAGCCGCTCCTGGGCGACCCGGCGCATGGTCTCCTCGAAGCCGTATTGCCGGGCTTCGGTGAATTCGCGGATCTCGGCGTAGATCGGCGTCGACGCCAGCGCGCGGAAGCCTTCGAGGTATTTGCGCTGCTGTTTGAGCTCCCAGCGGATGTCCACGAGCAGCGCGTTGGTCTCGGTGGGCCGCGGGTCGGTGAGGCGGCGTCTGACGGCGCGCCAGGCCCGCTTGATCATGACAGCATCCGGTCGACCAGCCGGGCAGCCGCGTGGCCGTCGTCCAGGTCGCAGGCTTTGCGGGCGAACGCGCGGTAACGGTCGGCGTAGCGCGCGGCGATCGCGTCGACATCCCGGACCGCGTCGATCACCTCGGCCGACGTGGCGAGCAGCGGACCGGGCGCCTCGGCCTCGAAGTCGAAGTAGAACCCGCGCAGCTCGTCGCGGTAGTGCGCCAGGTCGTACGTGAAGAACAGGATGGGCCGGCCGGTGGCCGCGAAATCGAACATCACGGAGGAGTAGTCGGTGATCAGGATGTCGGCCGCGGCGAGCAGGTCTGCCATGTCCGGGTACGCGGAAACGTCGTGCACGAACCCGTCGCCCGGCAGCTCGTCGACCACGTTCGGGTGACGCCGGACCAGCAGCACATGGTCCGCGCCGAGCCGGTCCGCGGCCAGCCGGGTGTCGAGCCGCATGGACATCCGGTACGCGCCGCCGCTGTGCTCGTCGTCCCGCCACGTGGGCGCGTACAGAATGATCTTGCGTCCGGGCGGGACCCCGACCGCCGCCCTGACCCGCTCGGTGATCTCGGTGCGGTCCTGAAGCAGCACGTCGTTGCGGGGGTAACCGATCTCCAGCAGCTCCCCGCGGAAGCGGAAGGCCCGGCGCAGCAGCGGCGAGCTGAACGTGTTCGGCGAGACGAGGAAACTCCAGTTGGGGGTCTCCAGCGCGAGTTTCTCCAGGTAGCGCTTGTCGGTGAACTGCACGTCGGCGATGTCGAAGCCGATCCGCTTGAGCGGCGTACCGTGCCAGGTCTGCACGACGACCTGGCCCTCGCGGCGGCGGAACCATTCCGGCAGGTGCTGATTGGTGACGATGTAACGGGCCGTGGCCAGCGCCTCGTGCCACTCCCGGCTCCACAACGGCACCGGCTCGGCGGAGTGCGGCAGCGGCGCCTGACCGTCCACGGAGACCCACTGGTGTTCCAGCGGCAGGCCCCGGGCGAGCAGCTCCTCGTGCACGGCCCGGGGACTGTCGGAGTACTGGCGTCCGGTGAAGCTGTTGTAGAGCACCACGTCACGCAGCGGCGTGTCGCGCATCGCCGGGTAGTGGCGTTCCCGCAGCCTGGTCTGGTTACGCCGGCCACGGTCCTCGTCGGGCAGCGCGGAGCGGACCCGCAGCACCATCCGCTCGTCGGCCAGCCACTCCAGCGAGACCCGGGGCGCGTCGCCGGCCAGCGGTAACGGCAGGACGTTCAGGGCGGCGGGGGCTGCGGGCAGAGGCTCGACCGGGCCGGTTCCGCTGCGGCACAGGACGTGCCAGGTGCCGGCGCGCATGCGTACGGTGCTGCCGAAGTTCTCGACCGCGACCGGGTCGACCTCGACGGACCAGGTGTCGCCGTCCGCGCGTACCGGAAAGATCATGGTCTCCCGCGCACCGGCCGCGCGCAGCACCAGGCTGAAATCCGCGGGCCGGCCGTGCAGTTGCCCCGAAAAGTGGAAACGCCGGCCGGCGGTACTGACCTCGGTGAGCACCGGGCCGGTGGGGAGCGCGACCAGGACCGGATCGCCGTCGGCCCGTGGATGCACGTGGACGGTCCGGGGCCCGAGCTCGACCGGATCCCACTGCCCGTCCACCAGCGAGACACAGTTGATCTCGCCGCTGCGCTTGGCGCCGGTCGCCAGCCGGATCCGCCAGCGGTCCGAGGGCTCCCCGATCTTCAGCGGCGGGTACGCGGCCTCGTCCCGGCGCAGGTCGCAGACCGGGACGCGGAAGCTGAACCGCTCCCCCTCGACCCGCAGCGGATAGCGGCGCCAGGGCAGCCCCGGCACCCGGGACAGCGTCGCCGACGTGGGTCGCACACCCTCGACCAGGCCCTCCACCACCAGGCTGTCGTCGTCGCCGTGCATGCCGGTCAGGACCGCCGGCACCCGCTCCACGCGCAGCCGCAGCCGGCCCGCGTCGATGTACGGCACGACCCGGACGTCATCCAGGTACAGCGGCGTCAACCGGACCGGGGTCGCGGGCTGCCCGATCTCCAGCGAACCCTTGCTCCGGCTGCCCAGGCCGACCACCCCGACCACCACGGACCAGTCGTTGTCGCGCCAGCCCCCGTTCGGGGCACGCAACGACAACGGATCGATCAACACCTCGAAACCCGACCAGTCGTACGCCGTACGCGTCGACCCGTGATCCCCCGTCGCGTCCACACACCGGCGGTTCACCATCGGCGTACGCCGGGTCCGCCGTCCCCCGCTCTCCTTGAGCCAGATCAGCCGCGACGTGCTCCACGGGTGCGCCGCGGACTGCCCCGGGATGAACGCGTGACCCCGGATCCGCAGCTTCCCGTCGACCCATTCGACCTCGTGCACCTTCGTCCGCGGGCGTGGCGTACCCGCCGTGAACAGCTCGGCGGGCAGCTCCGGCAGCTTCTCGTGGTAGAGATCCATGTCGTGATAGCGGCGCAACCCGCGGCGGGCGATCCGGCGCTGGCGGCGCAGCGCCGGCACCAGCTCCAGGATCTCCGGCAGCATCCGGTTCCGGACCAGCGTCCAGAGGACCCGCTGGGTGGCCGGCAGCTCCAGGATCGCTTCCGGCTCCACCGTGTCGAGGTAGGCGTTCGTGCGCTCCAGGAACACGGACCGGTAATGCTCGTCGACCCGGGGCAGCACCCGCAGGAAGAGCATCAGGTCGTCCTTGAGCACGGACTCGTCGTACAGCCGCTTGATCGCGGGCTGGCTGGTCAGCATCCGGCTCACGCCCCAGCAGCTCTCCAGCCGGTCGAGGAACGCCGGGAGCTCCTCGCGGCGCTGGGTGATCGACTTGTCCGGCCCCTCGCGCTCCCGCCAGTAGTAGACCGGCGTCTCGAGCACGTCGACCGCCGTGGCGAGCACGTGCGCCGGGACGGTGACCAGGGCGTCCTCGTAGAGCACGCCCTCCGGGAACGCCAGCTCGTGCGCGTCGTAGAAACTGCGCCTGAAGACCTTGTTCCAGGCGGTCCGGTCACCCAGCAGGACAGGACGGCGACTGACGTGGGTACGCAGAAACGTGCCGGCGAACGCTGCCCGGTGCATCGGTGACTGGTGCAGGCCCCGCGTGTTCAGGCGCAGCACGTTCCCGCACGAGAAGTCGGAGCCGGTCTTCTCCAGGCTCGCGACCAGAAGCTCGGCGGCGTACGGCGCCAGCACGTCATCGCTGTCGACGAACATCAGGTATTCCCCGGTCGCGTGGCCGACCCCGGTGTTGCGGGCCGCGCCCAGCCCGCCGTTCTCCTTGCGGATCAGCCGGAACCGGGGGTCCTTCTCCGCGAACCGCTCAGCGATCGCGGCGCTGTCATCGGTCGATCCGTCGTCGACCATGATCACTTCGAGCGCGGCGCGGTACTGCCCGGCGAGCGATTCCAGGCACTCGCGGAGATACGGCGCGACGTTGTAGACGGGCACGACGACGCTGAGGATCGGACTCGCCATTTCGGCAGAATAGGCAGCGAACCGGCTGCCCCGGGCGTACATCGGTCGATTCGCACATCTAGGGTGACCGGCGTGCAGGCCATTATCGCGACGCTGGGTTATGTGCTTTCGGCCGACGGCCGGGAGGTGTTGATGATCCGGCGCGACACCCGCCCGGATGACATTCACTTCGGCTATTACAACGGGCTCGGCGGCAAGCTCGAGCCGGACGAGGACGTGGTCGCCGGCCTGCGGCGCGAGGTGCTCGAGGAGGCCGGGATCGAATGCGGCACCGTCGAGCTCGCGGGCACGATCTCATGGCCCGGTTTCGGCCGCGCCGGGGAGAACTGGTTCGGTTTCCTCTTCCGCGTCCCGTCCTGGAGCGGAACGCCGCTCGACGGCAACGACGAGGGCAGCCTGCACTGGATGCCGGTGGCGGACGTGCTGGCGGGCAAACTCCCGATGTGGGAGTCCGACCGCCATTTCCTGCCGCTCGTCTTCGCCGCTTCCCCGCGCGTCTTCCACGGGGTCATGCCGTTCTCGAACGGCCGCGCGCTCAGCTGGTCCGTTTCTTAGAAGCGGGGCATGCCACCGAACTGGCGGTCGCCGGCGTCGCCGAGGCCCGGGACGATGTACATCTTCTCGTTCAGGCCCTCGTCGATGCTGGCGGTGATCAGGCGCACCGGCAGGCCCGAGGTCCGCAGCCGCTCGACACCCTCCGGGGCGGCCAGCACGCAGCAGATGGTGATGTCGGTGGCACCACGGTCG
Organism: Winogradskya humida; assembly: GCF_016862215.1. Classification (GTDB taxonomy): domain Bacteria; phylum Actinomycetota; class Actinomycetes; order Mycobacteriales; family Micromonosporaceae; genus Actinoplanes; species Actinoplanes humidus. Next base: position 39,398 of record NZ_BOMN01000054.1, on the reverse strand, counting down.
ACGAGCAGCTGCACGCAGTGCACGAGCGAGCCACCGGTCGCCAGCATCGGGTCGAGCACCAGCACCGGCAGACCGGCGAGGTCGCCCGGCAGCGACTCCATGTACGCCCGCGGCTCGTAGGTCGCCTCGTCGCGGGCCAGACCCACGAACCCCATCGACGACTCGGGCAGCAGCGCCAGCGCGGAGTCGGCCATGCCGAGACCCGCACGCAGCACCGGCACGATCAGCGGCGGGTTGGCCAGCCTGGTGCCCATCGTCGGCGCCACCGGGGTGGTGATCGGGTACTGCTCGGTGGCGAACGCGCGCGCCGCCTCGTAGACCACCATGGTGGTGAGTTCGTGTAGGGCTGCGCGGAAGACACCGGAGTCGGTCTCGGCGTTCCGCATAGCGGTGAGTCGGGTCTGGGCCAGCGGGTGATCAACGACGAGTACGTCCACGCCGATCAACCTACCGGGGTTCATCAAGATCAACTGCTGGTGGGCTGCGTAGAATCGATTTCATGACTGCGACGCTCGACCTCCGAGCCTCTCTCCACGGCCTGCCCGGGGTCGACAAGGTGGGCGTCGAGGCGCGGGCCGCCGCCCTCGCGACGCGATCGGTGAAGACGACCGCCAAGGCCGCCGCCATCGACCTGGCCATCCGGATGGTCGACCTGACCACGCTGGAAGGCGCCGACACCCCCGGCAAGGTCCGCGCGCTGGCGGCCAAGGCGCTGCGCCCCGACCCCGCCGACCCGACCTGCCCGCACGTCGGCGCCGTGTGCGTCTACCCCGCGATGGTTCCGTACGTCGCCGAGGTGCTGGCCGGTTCCGGCGTCCACCTCGCCAGCGTGGCGACGGCCTTTCCCTCGGGGCAGGCACCGCTCGACGTCAAGCTCGCCGACACCCGCGACGCGGTGGCCGCCGGCGCCGACGAGATCGACATGGTGATCAGCCGGGGCGCGTTCCTCGCCGGCCGCTACGACCACGTCTTCGAGGAGATCGTCGCGGTCAAGGAGGCGTGCGGCGACGCGCACCTCAAGGTGATCCTGGAGACCGGCGAGCTCGCGACGTACGACAACGTGCGCCGCGCGTCCTGGCTGGCGATGCTGGCCGGCGCCGACTTCATCAAGACCTCCACCGGCAAGGTCCCGGTCGCGGCGACACTGCCGGTGACGCTGGTGATGCTCGAAGCGGTCCGCGACTTCCGCGCCCGCACCGGCCGCCAGGTCGGGGTCAAACCGGCCGGTGGCATCAAGACCACCAAGGACGCCATCAAATACCTGGTGATGATCAACGAGACGGTCGGCGACGACTGGCTCGACCCGGCCTGGTTCCGGTTCGGTGCCTCCTCGCTGCTGAACGACCTGCTGATGCAGCGGACCAAGCTCACGACCGGCCACTACGCCGGCCCGGACTACTTCACCCTGGACTGATCAGAATGTTTGAGTACGCCCCAGCTCCGGAGTCCCGGTCGGTCGTCGACATCGCGCCGTCCTACGGGCTCTTCATCAACGGCACCTTCGAGGCTCCCGGCTCCACCGGCGGAGTCTTCAAGACCGTCAACCCGGCGACCGAGGAGGTCCTCGCGGAGGTCTCCGCCGCCGGCTCGGAAGACGTCGACCGTGCCGTCGCCGCCGCCCGCAGCGCCTTCGGGCCGTGGTCGGCGCTGCCCGGCGCCGAGCGCGCCAAATACCTCTTCCGCATCGCCCGGATAATCCAGGAGCGCTCCCGCGAGCTCGCCGTGCTCGAGTCGCTCGACAACGGCAAGCCGATCAAGGAGTCCCGCGACGTCGACCTTCCGCTGGTCGCCGCGCACTTCTTCTACTACGCGGGCTGGGCCGACAAGCTCGAATACGCCGGCTTCGGCGCCAGCCCCCGGCCGATCGGCGTGGCCGCCCAGGTCATCCCGTGGAACTTCCCGCTGCTGATGCTTGCGTGGAAGATCGCCCCGGCCCTGGCCACGGGCAACACCGTCGTGCTCAAGCCGGCCGAGACGACCCCGCTCACCGCGCTCTTCTTCGCCGACATCTGCCGCCAGGCCGACCTGCCCCCGGGGGTCGTCAACATCATCACCGGCGCCGGTGAGACCGGCCGCACCCTGGTCGAGCATCCCGGCGTCGACAAGGTCGCCTTCACCGGCTCCACCGAGGTCGGCCGGCAGATCGCCCGCTCGGTGGCCGGCACCGGCAAGCGCCTCACCCTCGAGCTCGGCGGCAAGGCGGCCAACATCGTCTTCGACGACGCCCCGATCGACCAGGCCGTCGAGGGCATCGTCAACGGCATCTTCTTCAACCAGGGCCACGTCTGCTGCGCGGGTTCGCGCCTGCTGGTCCAGGAGTCGGCCTACGACGAGGTGATGGAGTCGCTCAAGCGCCGGATGGCCACGCTGCGCCTCGGCGACCCGCTCGACAAGAACACCGACATCGGCGCGATCAACTCGGCCGAGCAGCTCGAACGCATCCGGGTCCTCACCGACGCCGGCTCGCAGGAGGGCGCCGAGCGCTGGTCCCCGCCGTGCGAGCTGCCCGCACAGGGCTTCTGGTTCGCCCCCACGATCTTCACCGGCGTGACCCAGGCGCACCGCATCGCCCGCGAGGAGATCTTCGGCCCGGTGCTCTCGGTGCTGACGTTCCGCACCCCGGCCGAGGCGATCGAGAAGGCCAACAACACGCCGTACGGGCTCTCCGCGGGCATCTGGTCGGAGAAGGGCTCGCTGATCCTGGCGGTCGCCGACAAGCTGCGCGCCGGCGTGATCTGGGCCAACACGTTCAACAAGTTCGACCCGACGTCCCCGTTCGGCGGTTACAAGGAATCCGGATACGGCCGTGAAGGCGGCCGACACGGCCTGGAGGCATACCTTGGCTAAGAAGCCGCCCGCCGTGACCGCCCCCGCCGCCCCCGTGCGGCTGGGCGTCCGGAAGACCTACAAGCTGTTCATCGGCGGGAAGTTCCCCCGCAGCGAGTCAGGACGGACCTATCTCGTGAACGGCGACAACGTCGCGCTCGCCTCGCGCAAGGACGCCCGGGACGCCGTCGTCGCGGCCCGCGCCGCCCAGCCGAAATGGGCCGGGGCCACCGCGTACAACCGGGGGCAGGTGCTCTACCGCATCGCCGAGATGCTCGAGAGCCGTCGGGATGAGTTCGCGGCTCAGGGCGTACCCGTGGCTGAGGTTGAAGCCGCGGTGGACCGCTGGGTCTGGTATGCGGGGTGGGCCGACAAGATCGCCCAGGTCCACGGCGGCGCCAACCCGGTCGCCGGCCCGTTCTTCAACATCTCGGCGCCCGAGCCGACCGGTGTCGTCGCCGTCGTCGCCCCGGCCTCGTTCCTCGGGCTGGTCAGCGTCATCGCCCCGGCGATCGTCACCGGCAACACCGTGGTCGTCCTCGCCGCCGGCCCGCAGGCCGCCGTCACCCTCGCCGAGGTGATCGCCACCTCCGACGTCCCCGGCGGCGTCGTGAACATTCTCACGGGCAACGCCGCCGAGACCGCACCCTGGCTCGCCTCGCACGACGACGTCAACGCCATCGACCTGGCCGGGGTCACCGACCTTGAGCTGGCCACCGAGCTGGAGCGCGCCGCCGCGGGCAACCTCAAGCGGGTTTTGCGGCCAGGTGATCCGGAAAACGACTTCACAGCGGATCCCGGGCTGAAGCCCATGGTCGCGCTGCTGGAGACTAAGACCGTGTGGCACCCGAAGGGTTTCTGACCGCGGTCGGGCCGTTCCCAGGAGCGACCACTAAGGTGTGTGCCCAGACTCACCCCGTCCGAACAGCTCGAGAGAACCAACCCGGAGGTCAGAGTGGCCAGCCAGTCGCCCGAAGAGGAACTTGCGACGGCCCAAGAGGGCCTCTCGGGCCGTGAGCTCTGGGACGAGGTCCGGATCCGGCCGGTCGAGATCGCCATGCCCGGCGGAGTCGGCCTGACGCTGCGTGCATACCGGAAGGCCTCCGAGCTGACCCCCACCGAGGTGGAGGTCGACGAGGACGACCCGTTCGAGGCACGTGAGCGGGCCCGCGAGGCGCGCGAGGCCGTCGAGGCCGATGCCGTCGTCGACGACGAGTTCGCGGCGCTTGTCACCGAGGGTGACCCCGACCCGAAGGACAGCAAGACCGGCACGATCCGCGACGAGAACGGCGATCTGGTCGCCGAGCCCGACCCGGAGGACTTCAAGGACGACGAAGCGGACGAGGCCGCCGCGGAGGCGGAGGACGAGGAAGTGCCCGTCTTCCTGAGCAACCGCGGCAAACTGCTGGCGTTCAAGACGCCCGAGTCGCTGGTCTCCTTCATTCAATCGGGTGCTCCGCACGACCTCGCGCAGCTCGACACCTGGGCCACCGTCGCCGAGCGGGTAGAGTCTTCGGACGTCGACCCGCTGCCGGACGACCGCTACGAGCTCGACCTCGTGGTGGAGAACCTGCGCGGCGGTCACGACACGTGGGATCTGTCGTTGCTCATCGCGGCGGGAGAGGTGGCCCGAGACCTGGGTCACGCGTTGCGTCTGAAGCCGGTCATCCTGGCTCTGTCGCCCGGATCGCCGCTCGACGACCTCGACGAGTCCCTGCGGTCGGCCGAGAGTGGCGGAATGGGCGGTTTCTTCGGACGCCGCAAGCTCCGTAAAATCGGGGCACAGCAGGCGAGTCTGGGGTGGCGTTCGGTAATCGGCAAGATCTCTGCCGCCGTGGACTGGCGCGACTGACCCCTCACCAGGGACCATCAGTCCTTGGCCGAAAACAGAAGTCCCGGGGAGGAGGACGACGCCGTGGCGCTCGTGCGCGTGTACTGCGGTCTGGCGTCGGCTGATGAGAAGGTGCATTCGGCTCCGGCCGGAGCGGCACTGACCATCGCCGTGGTGGACGACGCAGGCCGGCTGCTCGGAGTCCATGAGATCAGCGACGACCCGTCTGGCTATGCCCAGCTGGGAACGCTGCTCGTGGAACGGACCAGCGGATTCGCCGAGGCCGCGGTGGCTGCGGACAGCGACGACCACATGGTCACCTCGCTGCTGACCGCCGCCGGTCGTCCCCTCGTCGTAGCCGACGATGACTCCGCTGACAACTTCGCGAAGCGTTTCGGCGACGACAGCTCCCCGGGAGAGCTGAACGCGCCGCCGGCCGCCCGCCGCGCCGTGGGCCTGGCCCGCGCGCTGCAGGCGGGGGCGATCGCCGCCGTCACCATCCCCGCCCCGCGCGAGCTCGTGACCTACAAGCCGGTGCTCGCGGCGCACGTCACGATGCTCAAGGGCCGTTTCGCCGCGGCGTCCGCCCTGCAGGAAGTCCTGCGAGAGCTCTATCCCGCTGCGCTGCGGGCCTACCCCGACCCGGCCCACCCGCTCGCCCTGGCCGTGCTCGACGCCCTGCCCGAGCCCGGCCGCCTCATGGCGCGCGGCGGCTCCCCGGAGCAGATGGCCGAGGAGATCGCCCGCGAGCTGACCCGCGCCGGAGCGGGCACCGAGGACCAGGTCGTCTCCGCCGTCACCGCCCTGGTGGTGGCCATCAACGACTCGCCCCGCCGCGGCGGCGTCAACAAGTCGCTCGCAGCGGCCGCCGCCGACACCGTGCGGCACGCGATCGGCGCCGTGAAGTCCTGCGACGCCGCCTGCGAAGCCCTCGTCGGCACCCTCGCCGAGCGCGCGAGCCAGGCCACCGGCGTCGCGGGTGGCCGCCGTCAGGCAGGCTCCCGCCGCGCCCCCGAGTCGGCCGCCTCCTCCGTCTCCGCGATGCCCGCCCCCGGCGGCATGGGCTCCCTGCGCCCCTCCGACACCGGCGTGGGCCTCGGCTCTTCGCGCCCGTCCGACACCGGTGGGGGCCGGGGCTCTTTGCGGCCGTCCGACACCGGCGTGGGCCTCGGCCGCCGTGGTCGCCCCGAGCCCGCCGTCGCCGGTAACGGCCCGGCCATGCCGCGCCCGCTCACCAGCCCCCCGGTGGCACCCAACCCGCTGATGCCGCCGCCGCTGGCGCCCAGCCCCATGAGTTCCCCGCCGATGGCCCCGGCCGCCAGCCTCCCGACCCGCACGTCGGGCTCGTCGAGCCGCCCGGTCTCCGTGCCGCCGCCCCCGCCGGGCATGACGCCGATCACCCCCGGCTCGCGCCCCTCCTCGGTGCCGCCGGCCGACTCGGGACAGCCATTCCGCCCGACCCTCACCACCGCCGCCATGAGCAGCGCCCGCGCCGAGCGCCAGCGCACGGTCATCCCGCCGCGCCCGAGCACGCCCCGCAACGGCAACAGCGCCCCGGCCGCCACCGACTTCTCCCTGCCGATGCCGACGGCATCGCGCACCAACGGCGACCTGCCGGAGCCCGGCTCCCGAGCCAACTGGCCCCTGCTCAACACCGGCGACGACCCGCTCACCTCCGGTGCGGTCAGCAGCCCGCCGTCGGACGGCCGGGTCCGCCCCCCGTGGCAGGACATGCCCAAGGAGCCCCCGTCTCTGCGCCTGGTGGACGGTCTCGGCGCCCTCGACAAGCCCGCGGACCCGTCCGACCCGCCGTCACTGCGCCTGGTCGAAGGCCGCAACGGCCGAGGCGCCCGCCGCGCCCCGGCGTTGACAGCCCTCGACCGCAGCAGCACCCCGCCCGTCCCCGCCGAGGGCGACGGCGACCTGCTGATCTTCGCCGCGGCCCGCTCCGCGTGGTTCACCGGCCACAGCGACGCCGAGACCGCCACCTCCGACCTCGACTGGACCAGCCCGATGGACACCGGCTGGCGCGCAGCCGAAAAGGCATCGGCCCCCGAGGTCTCCGCGTCGACCACCGCCGGCCTGCCCAAGCGCGTCCCCCAGGCCAACCTCGTGCCGGGCTCGCCGCTCCGCGAGGAACGCCCGAGCCGCATCGTCCGCGACGCCGCCAGCATCGCCGCCCACACCACGGGCTACTTCCGCGGTTGGCGCCGAGGCCAGGAAATCGGCGGCTACGCCATCGGCGGCCGCCCGGGCCGCGAATCCGCCGGCGGCTGGGACTTCAGCCGCGAGGGCCAACCCGAGGACGACTTCCGCAACGCGGGCTACCCCAGCCGCTGAACACCGCACCAACGGGCGGCCGCTGAGCACCAGACCACCTGGCGGACGCTGAACACCGCACCAACCGGCGGACGCTGAGCACCGGACCACCCGGCGGACGCTGAGCACCGGACCACCCGGCGGACGCTGAGCACCGCACCGCCCGCCGCCGCTGAGCGCCACGGGCCAGCCCCGCCGGTGACAGCACGGCGGCTTTTCGGCCGCTCAGAGCAACGCTGCTCGCCCCGGTCGCTTCAGCGGTGCAGGCCCAGGCTGACTGTCGCTTTGCGGCCTCCTGGGGCCGGTTGGCTCCGACAGGGCGGAAGTCCGGGGCCTGGCGGGTTCCTCGGGTGCGAGTTCGCGATCCGCTCTGGTCGTGGGAGTCGCGGCGGCGATGCCCGCCGGTTCGTCCAGTTCAACGAGACGGGCGCGTTAATCCCGAGTTCGCTGACGCGCCGCCTGCCCGAGCCGACGCCGTAGTGGCATTAGACTCCCCGGCCATGGGAGCGCTCATCTTCAGCCTCAATGTCACCCTGGACGGTTGCGTCGACCACCAGGAGGGGATCGCCGACGACGAGACGCACGCCTTGTTCACCCGTCTCATGGACGAGGGCGGCGCGATGCTGTGGGGTCGTGTCACCTACGAGATGATGGAGAGCTACTGGCCGGCCGTCGCCCGCGGCGACGTGCAGGCGCCGCCGGCCCTGCTCGAGTGGGCGGTCAAGCTGGAGGCCAAACCCAAGTACGTGGTGTCGTCGACGCGCAACGACTTCCCGTGGGCCAACAGCCACCACATCGCCGGCGATCTGCGTGAGGGCGTGCAGAAGCTCAAGGATGAGACCCCGGCCGGGGTCCTCCTCGGAAGCGGCAAGCTCGCGACCGAGCTCGAGCGGCTGGACCTGATCGACGAGTACCAGCTGCTCGTCCAGCCCAGGATCGCCGGCCACGGCCCGACGCTGCATCAGGGCGGGCTACCCGCCACACGCAAGCTCGAGCTGCTCTCGGCTGAGCCACTCCGCAACGGCGCGGTGGCCATGCACTATCGCCGCGCGGGCTGAAGCACAGAAGTGCTCACCGGCTACGCGGCGAGCCAAGCAACCGCTCGACGGTGTCGGCCAGGTCCGCAACTGTGCGCCGGCCGTCGAGCTCCAACGTGGCGCCGCGACGCAGCAGCGGCTCGACCTCGGCCACATAGCGCTTGATCTCCGCCTGCTGCGCGGCAGTCCTGCCGTACGGATCGTTCGTACGCCGCGCGACCCGCTCGAGAAGGACGTCCAGCGGTGCGCTGAGCAGAACGACCTCGTCGAAACGGTCGTAGAAGCGGCCCTGATTACTCACCGTCCCCGACACCACGACGTGGCCCGGCTCGGCGAGCAGGGCCGTCATGCGGGGCTCGTCCCAGGTCCCGTCCGGCAACTCCCACCCGTCGTAATCGGTGTCGACGGTGGTGACACCTCGCCGGGCCAGCTCGCCGAGCAGCGTGGTCTTGCCCGCGCCCGACATGCCCGTCACCAGCACCCGCGTCACACCGGCCCCCTCAGGCCTGGCGGCGGGTCCAGGGGTTCCTGACCGCGAGCAGGCCGAAGACCACGCCGACGACGGCGGGGGTGCCGATCATCACCACGGTCTCCGCGTCGTGATCGATGTAGGGCTCGTCCAGGACCAGGGTGTAGAGCAGCCAGCCGCTGATGACCACCAGGGTGGCTGCCAGACCGATCAGCGTCGCGCGCCGCGCGGCCAGCATGCCCCACACGACCACGGCGGCAACGGCGGCGACCACCCCGAGATGCCAGTACTGGAAGACCATGTGCGGCACTCTAACAACGGCACGCCCACGACCTCAGTATTCGCCGAGCTCAGCGGCGAGGATGAGCTGTTCGGCGGGTGTCAGTACGACGGCGCGGGCCCGTTCGAGCAGCTCCGCCGACGGTTCGCCGAGCCCCTCGGCGAGCTCGGCCCGGTAGACCAGTGCCCGTACGAGAGTGACCGGGTCATCCGAGCCCCTGCTCAGCGCACCGTCGAGGATCTTCGCGGCCTGAGCGGGTGCGCCCCGCCCGTCGCCCTGCACCACCGCGTTGTCCAGCGCCACCGCGAGCCGATCACCGACGGCTGCGTGAGGAGGAGCAGGTTGAGCCGTGGGCGCCGCCGTGGGCGCCGCCGTGACGCGGATCCAGTTGCCGCCCGGGTCGACGAGGCTGAAGCCGGTCACGCCGTCCATGTTCTTCCTGGGCCGTGGCCGGGTCATCCGCGGCAGGCCGGCGACGGGCACCTTGCCGAAGCGCGACCGCATCCCCGCCGCGAACGCCGCGTGCAGCCCGGCGACATCCTGGCTCAGGACCAGGCAGGGTGCCGTACGACGTGGCCGCGTCGAAATCGGGCATGCCGAAGAAGTGCAGGTGCAGATCCTCGCGCCGGATCGCGACGTAGGGGTTCGGCTTCGTCTGCCGGTAGGTGACCTCGAAGCCGAGGGCCTGATAGAAGTCGGCGATGTCGTCGATGGAGCCGCAGGGCAGTAACGGGACAGTCACCTCGTGTGCCATCCGTATTGTCTAGCGCAGAATCTGGACACGCAAAAGTCCCGCTCTGTCGAACAGAGCGGGACTTGAACGACCTGTCAGGCCGGCGCTACCGCGCGCGAGCGACGCATGGTCAGGACGTACTCGACCAGAGAGATCAAGACGTTCTTCGTCGACTCGCGGTTACGGGCGTCACAGCTCACCACGGGGACGTCGGACGAGATCGCAAGCGCGTCCCGCACGTCCTGAGCGTTGTGATACTGCATGCCATCGAAGCAGTTTATGGCGACCAGGTACGGCAGCCTTCGGTGCTCGAAGAAGTCGATGGCGGCGAAGCAGTCGGCGAGCCGACGCGTATCCACCATGACTACCGCACCGATGGCACCTCGTACGAGCTCGTCCCACATGAACCAGAAACGTGTCTGGCCCGGTGTTCCGAACAGGTACAGGATGAGGTCCCTGTCGATGCTGATGCGGCCGAAGTCCATCGCCACCGTGGTCGTCGTCTTACCCGGCACCTGCCGGTTATCGTCGACACCCACGCCGGCGGAAGTCATGATCGCCTCAGTGGTCAGTGGGGTGATCTCCGAGACGGACCCCACCAGCGTCGTTTTACCGACGCCGAACCCACCGGCGATAACAATCTTCGCCGATGTAACGCGCCCGGCCGTTGGCCGCCGCGACATGTCAGAGCCTGCGAAGTCCACTCAGCACCCTTTCCAGCAGATCCGTACCCACCGCGTCGGTTTCATCTTCAAGCGATGTCGGCTCGTAGACCGCCACCAGCCCGTCGTGGGCCATGTCGGCGACGATCACTCGGGCCACCCCGAGCGGTAGTTGCATGCGTGCTGCGATCTCTGCCAGCGACTGGACTCTGCCGCCGTCACACATCGCCGCGATGTACTGGTGTTCGCTGCCGCCCCTGCCCGGCCCCGTACTTCGGCCACGAACGGTGGTCTCGACAAGCGCTTCCAGCGCTATCTCCAGCTTGGGCCGAGTTCGGCCACGGGTCACGGCGTATGGTCTGACCAACGCGCCGGTCGGCTCATCGCGTTCAGGCATCGTCACCGCTCACCCCATCCCTCGGCCCATAGAAGTTTCTCTCGTCATCAAGCATTTGGACAGATACCGGACGGATCCGGTCCACCATCCGTTCAGCCGAGGACTCCGGCCGCGGAGCGGGCGTCAGAGCCTCACCCACGCGGTCCACCAGGAGGGCCATCTCGTAGCCCACCTGACCGACGTCACAGCTGCGAGCGGCGAGCACGGCGAACGACGAACCGTCGGAGATCGACATCAGGAAGAGGAACCCGTTGTCCATCTCGACGACCGTCTGCAGCACTGCACCACCCTCGAAGCACCGTGCGGCGCCCTGAGTCAGGCTGACCAGGCCGGAGGCGATGGCCGCCAGCTGGTCGGCACGGTCGCGGGGAAGGTCCCGCGAGGCCGCGAGCAGCAGACCGTCGGCGGAGACCGCGATCGCGTGCGCCACCCCGGGAACGCGGTCGGCAAAGTTGGCGAGGAGCCAACCCAGATCCTGCGTACTTGTCATGCCTCATGCTCCTTGCCAGCCTGCGAGGACAGCTGCCCTCCCGGAGTCTCCTCCGGGTTGGTCGAATTTTCCTTCGTGCGACCCCGGTGCACACCGCGGTGGTACGCGGACAGAAGCCCACGGACCGACTCGGGAGTGCGGCGTTGTACGGAGGTCTCGGCGCGGTCGACGCCACCCGGGACCAGCTGGGCCATCGGCGTACGGCGCGGAAGACCGGCCGTCGTAGTCAGGTCCACCGGTGCCTCGGCAGCCTTGCGGGCCGCCTGCCAGCCATCATCGGCCGCCGTCTGCCACGGGTGGTTCCCGTTGCCGTTGGCCGCGCCGTTGACAGCACCGTTAGACGCTACCGCGCCGACGGGCTCCGGCTCCCGCTCAATGGTGAGTCGTTCCGTCGGGGCGGCCTGCTGGGGCACGCTGGCCGTTCGGATCGGCTCGCCGGTCGGGATGCGCTGAGAAACCACTGCGTCGTCATTCTGCACGACGGGCGTCGGCTTCGGCTCGGCCGCAGGTGCCGGCTTGGTCTCAGCCGGACGGGCGGTCATGAACCAGGCCGACTCGAGCTCCCGGAAGATCGGCAGCTCCATCGTCTCGTCGGCGAACTGGGACTGACCGTCACCGGCCCGCTGACGTGCGGCGGACTGCGCGGCGGCGATCTGCGCGGCTGCGGTCGCCTGGGCGACTGCGGCCTGCTTGGTGGCCACCTCGTGGGCTGCCTCGGCGGCCGCCGCGGAACGATCGGCCTCCCGGCTGGGAGTCCCGTTCTGCGGGTTGGTCGGCGGGGCGACCTGCGGCTGCGGACCCGTGCCGTTGCCGTTGGGCCGGTAGCGCGGCAGCTCCGCGGTCATGTCCAGGGCGGCCGCGAGGCTCTCCGGGACGTGCGGGGCTGCCTGCTCCCGATCCCCCGACACCGGCGGCCAGGCCGGCGGTGCGGACGGAGCGGACTGGGGCTGCACGAACGCGTTCGGAGCGTAACTCGGCTGACCGTTCGCCGGCGGAGCCGACTGCGGCCGGGCCGGGGGCGCCGAAGCCGGCTGACTCCCGAAGGGCGGAGACGAGACCGGGCGACCGTACGACGGCGGCGCGGAGGTAGGCGGCACCGGGGGTGCCGAGACCGGCGGCACGAACGACGTCCGGTTCTGCGGCTCCGGGCTCGGCGGCAGCTGCCGCGGAATCGTGGCCCCGAAGGCTGCCGTCTCGTCCGGGCGAACGTTCTCGCCGTTGCGACGCTGCGGCAGGTTCTCGTTGCCACCACCGAAGTTCTGCTGACCCGGCTGCGGGATCGGCGGGATCGGCTCGTTGCTGCGCGGGCCGTGGAAGCCGTTGGGGCCACCGCTGCCGTTGCTGCCGTTGCTGAAGCCGTTGGAGGGCCCGCCGAAACCGTTGGAGGGTCCACCGAAGCCGTTGGAACCGCCGCCGTTGAAGCCGTTGGCGGGCTCGAAGCCGTTGGACGACTCGAAACCGTTCGTCGGCGCACCGGTCAGGTCGGACCAGGCAGGCGCCTGGCGGCCGTTACCGGCACCGAGCATGCCACCGTTGGGCATCGGCGGGTTCGGGTCGAACGGGCGGCTGCCGCCGAACACGTTGGCGGAGCTGCTCTCGAGCGCCAGCGGGGGCTCGGTGAACTGCGGCCGGGCCTGGTGGTCCTGCCCGTACGCCGAGATCCCGGCCTGCTGACGGCCCGCGATGCTGTTGTTGGCGACCATGACGCCCACGGGCAGCCCGACATCGGCAACCGTGCCGCGCTCGCTGTCGGCCGGCCGGAGCTCGACCCGCACACCGTGCCGGTTCGCCAGCCGGGCGACCACGACCAGGCCCATCATCCGGGAGACGGCGACGTCCACCATCGGCGGGTTGGCCAGGCGCTCGTTGAGGTCACGCAACTGCTCGCGGCTGATGCCGATGCCGCGGTCCTCGACCGAGAGAACCGCACCGTCGCCGAGGCGGCGAGCCTCGACCACGACGTGGCTGTTGGGCGGCGAGAACGCTGTCGCGTTGTCGAAGAGCTCGGCGACCAGGTGGACCATGTCGTTGACCGCGTGAGCGGACACCTCGATGTCCCGGTCGATGACGCCGAACTCGATGCGGGTGTAGTGCTCGACCTCGGACTGGGCGGCGCGGAGCACGTCGATCAGAGCGGCGGGCTCGCGCTGCACACGGGTCGAGTCGGCGCCGGCGAGAACCAGGAGGTTTTCGTCGTTACGGCGCATTCGGGTGGCGAGGTGGTCGAGCTGGAAGAGCTCGGCCAGCCGGTCCGGGTCCTCCTCGCCGCGCTCCAGGCGGTCCAGGTGACCGATGAGCCGGTCGACCAGGATCTGGGAACGACGGGCGAGGTTGACGAACATCGTCGCGACCGAGGCCCGCAGGGCGGCCTGCTCGGCGGCCGTACGCACGGCCTCGAGGTGAACCGCGTTGAACGCCTCGGTCACCTGCCCGAACTCGTCCCGGCTGCGCACCGGCAGCGGCTCGGCGATCTGGTCGGCCACCTGGGCCGGGGTCAGCGAGCCGGAAACCGCCGGGTCACGCAGCCGCTCGACCGCCTGGGGCAGGCCGAACTGGGCGACGTTGAGCGCACCCTGACGCAGCTCCCGCAGCGAGCGGGCCATCGACCGGGCGACGAGCCAGGCGAAGACGATCGCGAGCAGCAGGAGGCTGAGCAGCAGGCTCGTCTGGATGAAGACGTCGCGCTGCACGTCGTCGCGGATGGTGGTGGCCTGGGCCACGATCTCGACGTCGAGCTTGTTCTCCACGGAGCGGAACAGGTCGTTGTAGCCGACCATCGCCGTTTCCCACGTGTCCCGGGTGAACGGAATCGTCTTCGTGTTGGCACCGCTCAGGGAGTTCAGCGGCTCGGTCAGGTTGGTCGCGGCCCGCTTGGCGGGACCGTTGACCACCTTGTCGACCAGCGCGCGGTCCTCAGGGGTGCCGACCTGACGCATCGTGGAGTCGGCGATGTCGTAGCCCGCCTCCGTGGTCAGGAACGACTTGCGCAGGGCCTCGGTGAACTCACCGGCACCGAGCACCTCGTGACCGACGTCGCGCTGCTGGGAGATGTAGTCCTTGGCCCGGGCGACGGAGGCGACCACGCGCAGCCGGTCGCTCAGGTCGGTGTTCGTGGCCAGCTGAGCGGAGACGTCGCGCACGTTGAGCAGGTCGTCGATCAGCAGGTCGTAGGCGTCTTCGACGTCACCTGACTTGAACTTGCCGTTCGCGGTCTGGCTGCGGATCGACGGCAGTTCTTCGAGGTTCCGGTCGAGCCGCACGAGCAGCGTGGTGACCGTGTCGGGAACGTCCTCGAGTGCGGACTTCTGCTGCGAGTAGGGCAGCTTCGCAGCGTCGACCTTGGGGTGTTCGCGGCTGTAAGCCGTCTCGCCGGCCTCACGGTCGGGAGTGTTCGGCTTGGTCGTCGCGATCATCACGCCGTAGGCGCGTTCGTTCTGCAAGTGGTCTACGAGTCCACCGGCGGCTTGGGAAAGCACGGACAGCGTGCGGGCACGTTCGGCGTTGCTCGCCTGGCCGATCTGGTCGATGAGGCTGCTTGTTCCGACGACGATCGTCGCCAGCGTCGGCACGAGCATGATCAGCCCGAGCTTCGACCAGATCGGCATATCCCGCAGCCGGCTTGCCGGCCGGCGGAGACGCGACATGACCGCGTTCGCCGTCTGGGGGCGCTTGCTCACGTCACCGTCCTCCTGATTCGGACCCGGCGTTCGGATCGCCGGGCACCGCACACGGCCGACACACCGGGTCGGGCCCCCGAGATTCCATCACGACGAGTGTCAAAGAGAAAGAGCAGCCTGACCCGGACCGTTTGTGTGATGCGAAGTCGCGTCCTAAGACGGGAGCCTCACCGGTCGGCCATCACTGCTCGTATAGGGGTACATCTCTTAACGTCACTCACTCCGGTCGGCGCGACGGGGTCTCCGTGCTTGCCGATCCGACCGGACCAACCTGCGATCGCGGCAGCACAGACGATTGCTCGCACGCGGCCGCACGGCAAGGCAAGATGCCGGATTGTGCAGTGTTTGTAGAGAGGAGACTGTCCGAACGGCTGAGTCGGCTAACCGAATCGGCAGTTTCGGCGGCCGAAAGTACGCACGTGTCCTACATGACGGTCAAAAAGGGATTTCTCTACAGCAACTTCGCGTACGCCGGCTTGATCACATCGTTGATGAGCGCCAGCCGCTCGTCGTACGGGATGAACGCGGATTTCATCGCGTTGATCGTCAGCCACTGCAGTTCACTCCAGCCCCAGCCGAAGTTCTCGGCGAGCAGCGCCATCTCCCGTGACATGGAAGTTCCGCTCATGAGCCGGTTGTCCGTATTGACCGTGACCCGGAACCGCAGGTCGCGGAGCAGCCCGATGGGGTGCTCGGCGATCGAGGGGGCCGCGCCGGTCTGCACGTTCGACGA
The DNA here is from genome assembly GCF_016862215.1 of Winogradskya humida. Lineage (GTDB taxonomy): Bacteria > Actinomycetota > Actinomycetes > Mycobacteriales > Micromonosporaceae > Actinoplanes > Actinoplanes humidus. Next base: position 23,944 of record NZ_BOMN01000054.1, on the reverse strand, counting down.
GGGGCACAGCTCCAGCGGGATGCGCTTGTCCCGGACGTATGACGCGAGCCGGCCGAGCTCGGAGCCGTTGATGTCGTCCACGATCCGGACGCCGTGCCCGAGCCGGTCGGCCCCGCACCACTGAATCGCCTGCCAGATCGAGGGCAGCCCGAACGCCTCGCCCGCGTGGATCGTGAAGTGGAAATTCTCACGCTGCAGGTACTCGAACGCGTCGAGGTGCCGGGTGGGCGGGAAGCCCGCCTCCGCCCCAGCGATGTCGAAGCCCACCACGCCCTGGTCGCGGTAGCGGACGGCCAGCTCGGCGATCTCCTGCGAGCGCGCGGCGTGGCGCATCGCGGTCATCAGGGTGCCGATCCGGATGACATTGCCCTGGCTCGCCGCCTCGGCGCAGCCCTCCTGGAATCCCGCGTGCACCGCGTCGACCACGGCGTCGAGGGTCAGACCGCGCTCGAGGTGCTGCTCGGGGGCATACCGGACCTCGGCGTAGACCACGCCGTCGGCGGCCAGGTCGAGCGCGCACTCCCGGGCGACCCGGCGCAGACCCTCCTCGGTCTGCATGACCGCGACGGTGTGCGCGAACGTCTCCAGGTAGCGTTCCAGCGACCCCGAATCGGCGGCCGCGACGAACCACGCGCCGAGCCGCTCCGGATCGGTCTCGGGCAGCACGTGCCCGATCGCGCCGGCCAGCTCCACGATCGTCGCGGGGCGCAGGCCGCCGTCGAGGTGATCATGGAGCAGCGCTTTGGGGGCCCTGACGATGTCGGCGTGGGAGATGGCGACCATCAGCAGATGCTAGAGGGAAGCAGCGAATGATCGACGGAGCATTGCCGTACCTGACATGCCCAGTGTGTGGCGAAACACTGTCGATGCCCGACGAGCGCTCGCTGCGCTGCCCCCGGGGGCACGCCTTCGATGTCGCCCGGCAGGGATACGTGAACCTCACCACAGGCCGCTCGCCCCATTCCGGCGACACCGCCGAGATGATCGCGGATCGCGACGCCTTCCTGGAGAAGGGCCACTACGACTTCATAACAAAGGCACTTCAGGAGGGGGTACGCCCGGAGCCCGGCCTGATCCTCGACGCCGGCACGGGAACCGGCCGCTACCTAGCCAAGCTCCTCGACACCCTGCCGGACACCCCCGGTCTCGGCATCGACGTCTCCAAGCCGGCCCTGCGCCGCGCCGCCCGCGCCCACCCGCGGGCCGGGGCTGCCCTGGCCGACCTCTGGGGCCCGCTCCCCCTCGCCGACGCGTCGGTCGCGCTGATCCTCAACGTCTTCGCCCCGCGCAACGGCCCCGAGTTCCGCCGGGTCCTGCGCCCCGGTGGCCTGCTCGCGGTCGTCACGCCCGCCCCGGACCACCTCGCGGAGCTGATCGCCGCGCACAACCTGCTCCGGGTGGACCCCGGGAAGGCCGACCGGGTCGCCGAGTCGCTGGGGGCCGCGTTCACCGTCGTCGGCAGCGCCACCCATCGCCGTACGCTCGATCTGACGGCCGCCGAGACCCGCACCCTGGTCGGGATGACCCCGAGCGCGCGTCACGTACCCATGGAAGGCATGACGGCCCGCAAAGTGACCGCAGCGGTCGACGTGACCGTTTACAAGCCTGCCTTCCAAAAAGCGACAAGAGGGCCGGCCTAGACCGAGAGATCCACTTCTTCCCATTCGGGCGGGTCCTCGTGGTACGGCCCCGTGAAGGTGACCGCCCATTCGAGGGCCCAGCGGCGCTGGCCGATCGCGTTGCTGTCGACCTCGCCGGGCAGCTCCACACCCAGCTTCTCGGCCTCCTGGAACGCCCAGTCGAGGCAGTAGTAGAGATCCAGCAGCACCACGGCGTCCGTGGCGTCGCGGGGTGCGACCAGAGCCCGCGACCGCCACGCGTTGAACAGCTCGCCGGCCGGCAGATCCGGCATCTGGCTCATCATCCGTTCCTCCGGCGGCGCGGTCGCGTCGAGGTGACCGCTGAGCCCGAGCAGCCAGGAGAGCGCGAAGACGGCGTCGTGGTGCAGCACGAACGAGCGATGGTCGCCCTTGGCCCCGGCGACGAACTGCCACTCGGGCGGGGTGACGAAGTCGACCAGCTTGGAGTTGAGCAGCCAGCTCATCGCGGCCTCGGTCGGCATGCCGAAGCAGCGGGCGACGACCACGTGCAGGACGGCCGCCCGCGCCTCGAGCTCGCCCGTCGGGCGCAGCTCCACCTCGTCACCGGGCTCCCAGACGAGCGGGAACGACGGCGGTGGCAACGGCAGTGCGAGGCGTTCCAGCTCGTCGAGGCTGGCGTCGCGCACCGCCCTGGGGTCGGGGGCGGCCTTCATGACCGCTCAGGCTATGCGGTCGATCAGCAATGGCCCATGGGTGGGCACGCCCTGCGAGATCGTCACGGCCCGCTGCGCGTCCGCCAGGGCCGCGGGGATCCTGCTTCCATCATCGGTACGCAGCTCGAGCAGCACGTCACCAGCACGCACCGCGTCGCCAGGTCGCTTCTTGAGGAGCACACCCGCGCCGAAGCTCACCGGGTCCTCCTTGCGGGCCCGTCCGGCACCGAGACGCCACGCGGCGAGACCGATGCCGAGCGCGTCCAGCGAGCCGACCACGCCGTCCTCCGTGGCCCGCAGCACCTCGGTCTCGCGGGCACCCGGCAGCGGCGCGTCCGGGTCGCCGCCCTGCGCCCGGATCATCGCGCGCCACGTGTCCATGGCAGCGCCCGACTCGAGGACCTTGGCCGGGTCGGCGTCGATGCCGGCGGCGTCGAGCATCTCCCGGGCCAGCGCCACGGTCAGCGCGACCACGTCGGAGGGGCCGCCACCGGCCAGCACCTCCAGCGACTCGGCCACCTCGATGGCGTTGCCGACGGCCAGCCCGAGCGGGGTGTTCATGTCGGTGAGCAGGGCGACCGTCTTCACGCCGTGCGCCTTGCCGAGCTCGACCATGGTGCGGGCGAGCTCGCGGGCGTCGTTCTCGTCCTTCATGAACGCGCCGGTGCCGACCTTCACGTCGAGGATCAGTGCGCCGGTGCCCTCGGCGATCTTCTTGCTCATGATGGAGCTGGCGATCAGCGGGATGGCCTCGACGGTGCCGGTGACGTCGCGCAGGGCGTACAGCTTGCGGTCGGCCGGGGCCAGGCCCTCGCCGGCCGCGCAGATCACCGCGCCGACCTCGCTGAGCTGGCGGACGAACTCGTCGTTGCTGAGCGTGGCGCGCCAGCCGGGGATCGACTCGAGCTTGTCGAGCGTGCCGCCGGTGTGGCCGAGCCCGCGGCCGGACAGCTGCGGGACGGCAGCGCCGCACGCGGCGACCAGCGGGGTCAGCGGCAGGGTGATCTTGTCGCCGACGCCGCCGGTGGAGTGCTTGTCCACGGTCGGGCGGGGCACCGCGGACAGGTCCAGCCGCTCGCCGCTGGCGATCATGGCCGCCGTCCAGCGGGCGATCTCGCCGGGCGTCATGCCGCGCAGCAGGATGGCCATGGCCAGCGCGGACATCTGCTCGTCGGCGACGACACCCTTCGTGTACGCGTCGAGCACCCAGTCGATCTGTGCGTCGGACAGCACGTGCCCGTCCCGCTTCGCCCGGATGACGTCGACAGCCGCGAACTCGCTCATGAGGATTGCTCTTCCCACTTGGTACCGATGCCTTCCGGCGGTTCTCCCTCGCCGGCCCAGGACAGCGCGCCGGCGGCGTCGACCACGACGATCCGGGAGGTACGCGTCCGCCCCCAGGTCACCGCCGCGGTCGCGGTCGCGAAGTTGGGGCCCTCCTCGAGGACGCCCTTGTCCGCGTCGGTCTCGTCCGGGCTGCCACCGGAGCGTTCCCAGTACCCCGTCCAGACCTGCTCGCCGCCGGAGAGGTCCGGGTGCACGAAGACGGTGCCGCGCCCGCGCCACTTGGCGAGCTGGGCGGGCACGGCCGGCACCGCGGACGGCCCGGTCACCTTCTCCAGGTCGGCGGGGCCGAACGCGTGCGGCAGCAGCTCACCCATGGTCAGCGGGCGGGGCAGCAGCTCGACGAGGCATTCCGCGCCGCCGTGCTCGTAGAGCAGCTGACGGCAGCGCCCGCACGGCATCAGCGGCTGCCCGTTGGCGTCGACGCAGGACACGGCCACGAGCCGGCCGCCGCCCGTCGCGTGCAACGAGCTGACCAGCCCGCACTCCGCGCACAGCCCGATGCCGTAGGACGCGTTCTCGACGTTGCAGCCGACGATCACCCGGCCGTCGTCCACCAGTGCGGCCACCCCGACGGGAAAGTCGGAGTAGGGCGCGTACGCGTGACGCATGGCCTCGATGGCCGCGGCCCGCAGTGATCCCCAGTCGATCTCCATGCGCCGATTGTGCCTGACCGCCCGTCCGGTCCGGACGGGCTCCCCTTAACGGCTACTAGCTCTTCACGTACGGCTGCCCGGCAGCGGCCGGGCCACGGACCCGGCCGACGAGCCCGGCCACTGCCACGATCGTCGCGAGGTACGGCAGCATGTTCAGGAACTGGCTCGGCACCGGGCTCCCGGCGACGCTGAGGTAGGTCGCCAGTTTCTGCGCGAACCCGAAGAACAGGGCCGCGCCGAGCGCGCCGAACGGCGTCCACCGGCCGAAGATGAGGGCGGCCAGGGCGATGAAGCCCGCGCCCGCCGTCATGTTCTTGTTGAAGCTGCCCGTCGAGACCAGCGTGAAGTACGCACCGCCGGCACCGGCGATGACGCCGCCGATCAGGACGTTCAGGTAGCGCAGGCCGCGGACCCGGATGCCCACCGTGTCGGCGGCGGTCGGGTGCTCGCCGACGGCCCGGGTACGCAGGCCCCAGCGGGAGCGCGTCAGACCGAAGTGCAGCGCGAAGACCAGGATCAGCGCGAGCCAGACCAGCAGGTTGGTGTCGAAGAGCACCGGGCCGACCACGGGGATGTCGGCGAGGCCGGGGATGCGCCACTCGGGCATCTTCGGGGGCTCGTTGTACGACTGCGCGTCGGGCTGCATCAGCCGCTCGTAGAGGAAGCCGGTGATGCCGAGCGCGAGCAGGTTCAGCACGATGCCGACGACCACCTGGTCGACGAGGAACCGGATCGCGAGCACGGCCAGGATCGCCGCGATGAGCACGCCGCCGAGGGCCGCGCTGAACAGCCCGGCCCAGACGCTGGTGGCCATCGTGCCTACCAGCGCCGCGAAGAACGCGCCCATCAGGAACTGGCCCTCGATCGCGACGTTGACCACGCCGGAGCGTTCCCCGAGCACACCCGCGAGCGCGCCCAGGATCAGCGGCACGGCGAGCTCGAGGCTGCCGCTGACCGTGTCGACCAGCGGCAGGAACTTCCCGGCCACCTGCCAGCACAGGAACGACAGGACGAATGCGAGGATGCCCAGCACCAGGATGGTGGTCTGGTATTTCCGCAGTAGCCCGGCGAGCAGCACCGAGCCGGCCGCGATCGCGATGATGCCGAAAAGGATCGCGCCGAGCTGGCCGTTGATGGACAGCGCGGCACCCTCGGCGTCCTCGCTGAGCGTGAAGCGCGCGGTCTGCGAGGGCGCGAGCGCTCCGAAGAGGATCGCCGCCACCAGGCCGATCAGGGTCACACCGACGCCCAGGCGCCGCTGGCGGTCCATGAACCTGGCCGGCGCCACGGTCACGGGCGCTTCCTGCACTGTCGCCGTGGACACCCCGGTCACCAGCCCTTCGCCATCGAGGCACCGAGCCGCGCGGTGCGGGCTGCCCGGAGATGGAAGATCGTCTTCACCAGCGCCGGGGCGGCGATGAAGATGACGATGAGTGCCTGGAGCACGGTTACCAGCTCCAGAGAGATGCCGGAGTACGACTGCATACGGTTACCGCCGGCGCGCAGTGCACCGAACAGCAGCGCGGCTGCCAGCGTGCCCCACGGGCGGTTGCGCCCGAGCAGGGCGACCAGCAGGCCGTCGAAGCCGATGTTGCCGGCCACCTGGGTGGTCAGCGCGTGCGCGGTGCCGAGGACCTGGGTCGCGCCACCGAGCCCGGCCAGGCCACCCGCGGTCATCATCAGCAGCGTGTACGTCTTGGCGACGCTCATACCGGCCGTACGCGCGGCAGGCGGGTTGGCGCCGACCGCACGCAGCTCGAACCCGAACGCCGAGCGGTTGAGCAGCCACGCGACCCCGGCGGTGGCGAGCACGGCGAGCACGATGCCGAGGTTGGCCCGCAGCTCACCGCCGAACGACGGGAGCGTGGCCGAGCTGTCCACGGTCTTGCTGATCGCGTCGCTGCGGCCGGGCTGCTGGATGCCCTTCTGCAGGATCAGCCAGCTCAGGAACAGGTTGGCCGTGTAGTTCAGCATGATCGTCACGATGACCTCGTGGGCACCGGTGCGGGCCTTGAGGATGCCCGGCACGAAGCCCCAGAGCATGCCGCCGAGCGCGCCCGCCGCCAGCGCGGCGATCAGGTGGATCACCGGCGGCAGCGGCAGCAGGAAGCCCGCCAGCCCGGCCGTGATCGTGCCGATGATCGCCTGGCCCTGGCCACCGATGTTGAACAGGCCGCCGCGGAACGCCAGCGCCACCGACAGGCCGGTGAAGACCAGCGGGGCGGCGTACGTGAGGGTCTCGGAGATCGGGAAGAACACCTGCCGCCAGGTGCCGCTGCCGTTCGCCCAGGCCGTGATCGTGGCCGGGTCGACGATCGCGCCCTTGAACAGGTCCGCGTACGCGCTGCTGACGACCGTCCAGCTGCTGCTGAACGCGTCGCTGGGGCGGGCGGTGATGTAGCTGAACGTGTCCAGCACCGCCGGGTCGGATAGCACGATCAGGACCGCGCCGACGAACGCGGCGAGCACGATCGAGAGCAGCGTCACCGTGACCGTATTGGCGGCCCACAAGTTGTGCAGGAAGTGACTCAGGAAGGAATCGGATTCTTCCTTGGGCGGCGCCGCAGGGGGTGGAGGTGCGGCCTCCGCGACTGGCGCGTCGACCGGTCCGTCGGTGCTCACTTCGTCCCCTTCTCATCAGAACCCGAACCCGGGGCAGCATCCGAACCCGGGGCAGCATCCGAACCCGGGGCAGCATCCGAGGCCGGAGCCGAACCCGGAGCGGCAACGGCCTGCGGCCCGGTGATGCCGGCCATCAGCAGGCCCAGCTCCTCGCGCGGCGTCGTCGGCGGGACGATAGCCAGGATCCGGCCGCGGTACATGACCGCGATCCGGTCGGCGAGCGCGACCACCTCGTCCAGCTCGCTCGAGACCACCAGGACCGCGGTGCCGACGTCGCGTTCGTGCACGATGCGGCCGTGGATGAACTCGATCGAGCCGACGTCCACGCCGCGGGTCGGCTGGGCGGCGATGAACAGCCGCAGCGGCCGCGACATCTCCCGCGCCACGACGACCTTCTGCTGGTTGCCGCCGGAGAGCGTGCTGACCGCGGAGGCGGGTGAGGACGTACGGATGTCGAACTGCTCGACGCGTTCGCGGGCGGCGGCATCGATGGCGGCCGGGTTGAGCCGGAACGCGTTGCCGTACGGCGGCCGGTCGTACTGGTCGAGGACGAGGTTCTCAGCGACGGAGAATTCCTTGACCACGCCGTCCAGGCTGCGGTCCTCGGGCACGTAGCCGATGCCGGAGCGCAGGATCTGCTTGGTGGTCATGCCGGTCAGGTCCTCGTTGTCGACCTTGATCGTGCCGGTGAGCGCCTCGCGCAGCCCCATCACGGCCTCGACCAGCTCGGTCTGCCCGTTGCCCTGCACACCCGCGATGCCGAGCACCTCACCGGCGCGGATCTCCAGGTCGACGCCGTCGACGGCGCGCACGCCCCGGTCGTCGTCCACGCACAGGCCGGAGATCGTGAGCACCTCGCGACCGGGCTTGGCGTGCTCCTTGCTGACCTCGAGGGTGACCGCGCGGCCGACCATGAGGGCGGCCAGCTCGTCCTCGGGGGTGTCCGGGCTCGCCGTGCCGACGGTCTGCCCGCGCCGGATGACCGTGATCCGGTCGGCGATGGCCTTGACCTCTTTGAGCTTGTGGGTGATGAAGACGATGGACTTGCCCGCGTCGCAGAGCCCCCGCATGACGGCGAGCAGCTCCTCGGTCTCCTGCGGGGTGAGCACCGCGGTCGGCTCGTCCAGGATCAGCAGGTCGACGTCGCGGGTGAGCGCCTTGACGATCTCGACCCGCTGCTGGGCGCCGACGGGCAGGTTCTCGACCACGGCGTCCGGGTCGACCGGCAGCCCGTACCGTGCGGAGACCTCGAGGACCTCGCGGCGGGCCCGGCGCCGGTCGAGGAAGCCGGCGCGGGTCTTCTCGGCGCCGAGCGCGATGTTCTCCGCGACGGTGAAGACGGGCACGAGCATGAAGTGCTGGTGGACCATGCCGATGCCGGCGGCGATCGCGTCGCGGGGGCTGCGGAAGGTGCGCGCCTCACCGTCGACGAGGATCTCGCCCTCGTCCGGCTGGAGCAGGCCGTAGAGCTGGTTCATGAGGGTGGACTTGCCGGCCCCGTTCTCGCCGAGCAGGGCGTGGACCTCACCCGGTTCGACGGTGAGGTCGATGTGGTCGTTGGCCACCAGGTCGCCGAAGCGCTTGGTGATGCCGCGCAGCTCGAGTCTCAGCGGAATCTCCTGCAGACGAGATGGTGGATAACGCGAGGGACGTTATAACAGCCCGGAGCAGAGCCGCCGCGCAGGTCACAACGTGACTGCGCGGCGGCCGGAAACTACTCGGTCTCCCGGTGGGTCACTTCGGCGCGTTGGCCGACTCGACCTTCACGGTGCCCGCGATGATGTCCGCCTTCAGCTTGTCGATCTCGGCCTTGAGACCGGCGTCGACCTTGCTGTCGAACTGGTTGTACGGCGCGAGCGAGACGCCGTTGTTCTCCAGCGTGCCCAGGTAGCCCGGGGTCGAGCCCAGGGTCTTGCCCTGCGCGCCGTCGGTGACGGCCTGCTTCACGGCGTCGGTGATGTTCTTGACGACCGTGGTCAGGAACACGTCGCAGTACTGCTCGGCGCTCTTGCAGCCGTCCTGGTCGACCCAGATGACCGAGACCTTGCCGCCGGACGCCTTGGCGACGTCCGCGGTGCCCAGGCCGGTGCCGCCGGCGACCGGCATGATCACGTCGGCGCCCTGGGCGACGAACGTGCTCGTGATGGACTTGCCCTTGGCCTGGTCGCCGAAGTTGCCGGCGATGGTGCCGTTCTGCTTGGCCTTGTCCCAGCCGAGCACCTGGACGTTCTTGCTCTTCTGGGTGTTGTAGTAGGCCACACCGTCGGCGAAGCCGTCCATGAAGACGGTGACCGGCGGGATCGCCAGGCCGCCGTACGTGGCGACCTTGCCCGTCTTGGAGTAGCCCGCGGCGAGGTAGCCCGCGAGGAACGCGGCCTCGTCGGTGGCGAACTGCATCGGGTAGACGTTCTTGGCGTCCGCGATGCTGCTGTCGACGATGCCGAACTGCGAGTCCGTGGCGGTCGCCGCGACAGCCTTCGTCGAGTCACCCATGAGGCCACCGACCGCGAGGATGAAGTTGCACTTCTGCGTCACGAACTGGCGCAGGTTGGGCTCGTAGTCAGCCTCGGCGGTCGACGCCACGTACTTCGGGTCGACGTTGCTGGCGGCTTCCTTGGCAGCCTGCATGCCGGCCCACGCGGAGGCGTTGAACGACCGGTCGTCGATGCCGCCGGTGTCCGTGACCATGCATGCCTTGTATGCCGCCGCAGCGCTCGCGCCGGAACCACTCGGAGTGTCCTCAGGGGCGTCGCCACAGGCCGCGGCGGCAAGCGTCAGCCCACCCGCCGCGAGAATCGCAACGATTCGCTGACCAGTTACTGGGCGCAACACGCCCTCCTTCCACAGCGCACCGACTACGCGCGGTGCATCACAGCCGGGAGCGTAGCCGCAGGCCACGGCGGCGTCCGGAAATCGCGCCGGACCGTTGGCGCACTGTTATCTGGCCGCAACCGCACGACACGCTGAACGATGGGTAACCGGGAGAAGGTAGGGAATTGCCCGTTTCTCGCGTAACGCGCCGTTAATCTTTCGGCGATCCCGCGCCGACAGCCGCTGAATCTTCGGTAACACGGCGTGTCGTCGCGGCTCGCCACCCACGAACGCCGAGCACCCCCACGACCGTGCCGATGATCAGCGACGCCGTGATCAACAGCGCGTGCACCCAGAGGAAGGCCGTCGGGGTCCCGTCGCTGAACGCGCGGTCGTCCTTCCAGATGGCCAGCCCGAACCGGGGCCAGATGAGCCAGCTCCACACACCGACCGCGACCAGAAAGGCGGACCACCGCCGGGAGAGCACCACGCGCCAAGTATGCCCGTCACCTTTCCTCCGGCCCGGTCCGGCTCAGACCGCCCCTCCCGCTCAGAACCAGGATCAGACCCACGATGGCGTACGCCGAGAGCACCGCAACCTGCATCCCAGCGCCCCGCCCGCCGAAGTACGCATCGGAGCGCAGCACCGTGGCCCCGGCCCCGATCGGCAGGAACTGCCCGACGGCGCCCCACGGCTGCGGCAGCAACTCCGGCGCCGCGCTGACCCCGGACAGCGCGTTGCCGACGAGGAAGAACGTCACCGCGCCGACCCCGAGCCCTTCCCGCCCGATCAGCGCCCCGAGCCCCGCCACAGCGGCGGACAACGCCAGCACGAAGAGCCCGATCCCAGCGGCGATCGCCAGATAGTCACCGGGCAGCGTCCCCAGCCAGAACCGCTGCACGGCCGCACCCGCGAACCCGGCGAGCACCGCGAACGCCCCGATCGCCAAAACCCGCGCCGCCACCCGTTTGACCAGGAAGAACGTCAGCACCCCGGCGAGCATCGCGGTGATCGCCATGGGCAGGAACGCCGCGCCGAAGGCGGCACCACGCGGGTCGTCCGGGTCGGTCGGGACGACGTCCACGACGGGCACGGGTCCGCCCTGGCCGAGCTCGGCGGTGGCCTGGGTGAGCAGCGTCGCCACGGTAGGGCTCGCCGCGGAGGCGATGTGCAGCGAGGGGCCGGCGGCACCGAGGACCACGGCGCCGTACACGTCACGGTCGCGGATCGCGGCATCCGCGTCCGTGACCACCCGCACGTCGAAGGCTCCGGGCCGCGCGGCCGTCAGCTTGGCGGCCAGTTGCCCGGCGGCGGGTTGCGGCCCGGCGACGGCGATGGGCAGGTCGCGGGGCTCGAGGTGCGAGGCGGGCCCGACGAAGAGGGGGACGAGCAGCACCTGCAGTGCCACGGCGGCGACCGCGATGAGCAGCGCGAGCCGGACCGGTGAGAGCCTCGACATCATGTTCTCCTAAAACGAACACTCGTTCTTTATCAGCCTCAGGGTCCATGTCGCGACCGCCGCTGTCAAGAACGAGCGTTCGTTTTAGAATGGTGACGTGCCCCGCGTCTCCGAGGACCACCTGAATGCCCGCCGGGAGCAGATCCTGGTCGCCGCTCGCGCCTGCTTCATGCGCAAGGGCGTCCACAACACGACGATGCAGGACCTGATCCACGAGGCCGGGCTGTCGGTCGGCGCCGTCTACCGCTACTTCAAATCCAAGGACGAGATCATCAACGCGATCTCCGAGACCGTCGCGGGCAGCCTGGTCCTGCGGCTGCACGCGGTCGCCGAGAACGAGACGCTGAGCCTGATCGAGGCGATGGGCCAGGTGGTCGACGTGATCGACGAGCAGGCGCGCCCCGGCGGCAACTTCCCGATGGGTCTGCAGGTCTGGTCCGAGGCGACGCTCGACCCGGCGATCGGCGCGATCGTGCGCGACCGCTTCCACGAGATGCGCGCGTTGTTCACGACACTGGCCGAGCGGGCCGTGGCCCGGGGCGAGGTGGCGGCCGGCTCCGATCCGGACGCGGTGGCCGCCGCACTGTTCGCCCTCATGCCCGGCTACGCGGTGCAGGTGGTCCTGACAGGCTCCCCCGGCAAGGAGGCCTACCTCGCGGGCCTGCGGGCGCTACTGGTCCGCTGAGGTCAGCTCGCGGGCCGCGGGGCTCATTGGTCCGCTGAGGTCAGTTTCGCGGGCCGCGAGGCTCACTGGTCCGCTGAGGTCAGTTTCGCGGCGATGCGGGCGAACCCGGCGCGCACCTCGTCCCCCGTGGGCGGCCGGCCCGGGGTCGTGCGGCGCGGCCCGTCGTCGAAGTGCTCGGCTTCCAGGTCGTCGGTGCTGGCTCCGTCGTCCAGGCCGGACTTCGCGAGCTCGACCTCGGCCCGGATCGCGTCGGCGTCGGCGAGCGGCAGCAGCGGCTCGACCACCGCCATCAGGTCCTCGTCCGCGACGACAGCCTGCGCCAGGGCGAGCGCGTGCGGGCGCTCGTAGGGGCCACAGACAAGCGGCTCCCAGTCCTCGTCGTCGTTCAGCGCGCCGATGGTGATGATCCACGGCAGGTTCTCCACCGGGGAGTCCGGCGGCAGGTGCAGCGTCACGAGAGTGCCCACGGCCTCATCATTCCGGGCGGTCGTGCCGAATCCAGGTGTTTTGTCCGACCGGGGCGGTTTTATCGTCGGCGGACAGGTCCACTACCCTGCCGTGCGGGCTCGTTGCCGCCCACGCCGCCCCGAACAGCAACAACTGGTTGAAGACATAGAGATAGAACAATACGCCTACGGCGCTGGCGACCAGACCGTACGCCGGATTGCGCTCGATCAGCCCGACGAACGACTTGCCCACGGTGTTGAGCAGGTAGATGCCGATGCCGACCTGCAGGACCGGGGGCACCATCCGGCGTACGGTCATCCGCAGCCTTGGCACCGCGGCCAGCAGCGCCGCCGCCAGGAGCATGTCGAGGCCCAGCGTGAGGATCGTGCTGACCAGCGAGAGCAGGAACCCGGCCCGGCCGTCGGTGAGCCACTCCAGCAGCGTCTCCAGCCCGTAGACGGCGGCCACCGTGACGATCAGCAGCAGCAGGATGCCGATCAGCACGAGCAGGTCCACGACCTGGCGGATGCCGATGTACCCGGGCTGCTCGTTGAGCCGCCAGATCAGCCGCTGCGACGAGCGGATCGCCTCGATCCAGCCGATGCCGGTGAAGACCAGGCCGACGATGCCCACGATCCCGACGGTCCTGCCGCTGGTGAGGATGGCCTCCACGTCGAGGAACGGCAGGTTGTCACCGAGGAACTCCTGGACGATGTCGAACAGCGCGGTGTTCGACTTGAGCAGGAACCCGAAGATCGAGTAGCCGATCAGGACGAGCGCGAAGATCGCGAAGAAGCCGTAGTAGGCGATCGCGGCCGCGAGCCGGCCACCGAGGACCTGCTCGTAGCGCAGCCAGGCACGGGCGAAGTGGTCGAAGTACTTGGAACGGACTCGCAGCGCCAGAATCCGGGACTCGACCGCCGCGTACGCCCGGTCGATGGCGTTCACGCCGCAGACCGTACCCAAAAGCTCTGCTTCTTTAGCGCAGGCCACCCAGGCGGTAATCGCGGCGGCGTCGCCAGGGGCCCTCGCCGGCGCCCGCGACGTCGTGCGAGAACAGGGTGAAGGCGGGCACGTGGAAGCGCGCGTCGAACTCGGACAGGTCGTCGAAGACCGCGTCCAGGGCATCTCCGGGCACGTCCTGGGCGACGGTCACATGCGGGTGGTACGGGAACCGGGTGTCGCGGTGGATCCCGTCGGTGGCCGTGATCGCGGCGGCGAGCAGCTCGCACTCGCTGATCCCCACGGCCAGCGTCACGAAGACCACCTCGGTGATCGGCCGGAACGTGCCCGTGCCGCGCAGGTGGATCGTGAAGGGGTCCTGCGCCGACGCGACCGACTCCAGGTGCTTCTCGATCTCCGGCAGCGCCGCGCTCGCGACCTCGGTCGGCCCGAGCAGGGTCACGTGCGCGGGCGTGTAGGCCGCCTGCGGGTCGCCCGCGTCGGCCCGGCGCCGGGTGAGCAGGGCTCCCCACGGCTCCGGGATGTCGATCGCGACCCCGATGCGCGTCGCGGCCTCGCCCGTCTGTGCCGCCACCGGTGTCAGGCCCCGCGGGAGGGGCTGAGGAAACCGATGTTCTGGTAGGCCTGGGCCAGAGTCACCGCCGACACGGCGCGGGCCTTGTCGGCCCCGATCGCGAGGATCTTGTCGAGGTGCGCCGGGTCCTCCAGGTAGGCGCGGGTGCGCTCCTGGATCGGCTTGACGAACTCCACCACGATCTCGGCGAGGTCCTTCTTGAGGTCGCCGTATCCGTGGCCGTCGTACTGCTCGAGCAGCTCGTCTATGGTCCGCCCGGTCAGCGCCGCGTAGATGGTCAGCAGGTTGCTGATGCCGGGCTTGTTCACCTCGTCGTAGAGGATCTCGCGGCCGGTGTCGGTGACCGCGGACTTGATCTTCTTGGCCGAGCGGGCGGGCTCCTCGAGCAGCTCGATGATGCCGCCGGGCGAGGACGCCGACTTGCTCATCTTCGAGGTCGGGTCCTGCAGGTCGGTGATCTTGGCCGTGTCCTTCACGATGTACGCGGAGGGCACGGTGAACGTCTGCCCGAAGCGCGAGTTGTAGCGCTGCGCCAGGTCGCGGGTGAGCTCGAGATGCTGGCGCTGATCCTCGCCGACCGGCACCGCGTCTGCCTGGTAGAGCAGGATGTCGGCGGCCTGCAGGATCGGATAGGTGAACAGCCCGACGCTGGTGCTGTCGGAGCCCTGCTTGGCCGACTTGTCCTTGAACTGCACCATGCGCCCGGCCTCGCCGAAGCCGGTGATGCAGCTCAGCACCCAGGCGAGCTGGGCGTGCTCGGGGACGTGCGACTGGACGAACAGCGTGCAGCGCTCCGGGTCGAGCCCGAGCGCGAGCAGCTGCGCGACGGAGAGCCGGGTCCTGTTCCGCAGGGCCACCGGGTCGTGCCCCGCCGTGATGGCGTGCAGGTCCACGACGCAGTAGAACGCGTCGGCGGTGTCCTGCATGGCGACCCAGTTGCGAACCGCGCCGAGATAGTTGCCGAGGTGGAACGAATCGGCGGTCGGCTGGATGCCGGAGAGCACCCGGGGGCGGCGAGCGGCGTCGGACATGAGCGCCATTCTGTCAGGAATACGGACCGGTAGGCCAAGCCGCCCCCGCCTCCCTCCCCGCCGCCGCCCGCACGAGCCACCCTTTCAGGGCCCTCTTCCAGTTCCATCTAAAGGGGCCGAATGTTCGACCATGTTGACTTTTGCGCGATTGTGATGGAATCTACTGGCACAGGCAGGCCGCCTAGGCTGGCGGTGGTAGGTGCCCGCGCAACGGAGGTCTTCACCGTGAAACTGCTCGTCACCGGAGGTGCCGGCTACGTCGGCAGCGTCACCAGCAGGCTGTTGCTCGACGCCGGGCACGAGGTCGTCGTGCTCGACAACCTCAGCACCGGCTTCCGGGAAGCGATCGCCCCCGACGCGACCTTCGTGCAGGCCGACATCGCCGACGCCGGGACCGTGCTGACCCCGGAGGCCGGGTTCGACGCGGTGCTGCACTTCGCCGGTCTGATCGCCGCGGGCGAGTCGATGCACAAGCCGGAGCTCTACTGGGACCACAACGTGCAGCGCTCGCTCGCGCTGCTCAACGCCGTAAGGGCCGCCGGGGTTCCGCGCATGGTGTTCTCCTCCACCGCGGCGGTCTACGGCAACCCCACCGAGCTGCCGATCACCGAGACGGCGACGAAGGCCCCGACCAATACGTACGGTGCGACGAAGCTCACCTTCGACTTCGCCCTGACCTCCGAGGCGTTCGCGCACGGGCTGGCCGCCGTCTCCCTGCGCTACTTCAACGTGGCCGGCGCGCTGATCCGTGAGGACGGCACCGCCATCGGGGAGCGGCACGACCCGGAGACCCACCTCATCCCGATCACGTTGCAGGTCGCCGCGGGCAAGCGCGAGAAGCTGCAGATCTTCGGCGACGACTACCCGACCGCCGACGGCACCTGCGTGCGTGACTACATCCACGTGCAGGACCTGGCCCGCGCCCACCTGCTGGCGCTGGACGTGGCGGCCCCCGGCGAGCACAAGATTTTCAACCTGGGCAACGGCAACGGCTTCTCCAACCTCGAGGTCGTCGAGGCGGCCCGTCAGGTCACCGGCGCCGAGCTGCCCGTCGAGATCGCCCCGCAGCGCCAGGGTGACCCGGCCACGCTGGTCGCCGGTTCGCAGAAGGCCCGTGACGAGCTGGGCTGGATCCCGCAGAAGAACACCCTGACCGACATGATCGGGGACGCCTGGGCGTTCTACCGGTCGCACGTGGCGTGATCTGATCATCGTCATGAGTGTCGCCACCTCGGCCGCTGCGGCCTTCCAAAGCAATTACGGCTCCGACCCCGCCGGCCTCTGGGCGGCACCCGGGCGGGTCAACCTGATCGGTGAGCACACCGACTACAACGACGGCTTCGTGCTGCCGTTCGCGATCCCCCAGCACACCGTGGCGGCCGTGGCGCCGTCCACCGAGCCGGGCTGGACGGTCTGCTCGGACCTCGTCAACGAGTCGGTGAGCTTCGGCACCACCGGCCCCGGCGAGGTCGAGGGCTGGGCCGGATACGTCGCCGGCATCGTCTGGGCGCTGCAGGACGCGGGCTTCGACGTGCCGCCCGCCCGGATCGCGCTGTCCTCGGACGTCCCGCTCGGCTCGGGGCTGTCGTCCTCGGCCGCCCTGGAATCGGCCGTGCTGACCGCCCTCGTCGAGCTCGGCGGCATCGACCTGCCCGTCGAGAAGCGTCCCGGGCTGGCCCAGCGCGCCGAGAACGTCTACGTGGGCGCGCCCACCGGGATCATGGACCAGTCGGCGTCGATCCGGTGCGAGCAGGGCCGGGCGCTGTTCCTCGACTGCCGGTCCCTGGAGGTCGAGCAGATCCCGTTCGACCTGGCCGCCGAGGGCCTGGCCATCCTGATCATCAACAGCAACGCCCCGCACCAGCACGTCGACGGCGAGTACGGCGCCCGGCGCAAGTCCTGCGAGGAGGCCGCCCGGATCCTGGGTGTGCCGGCCCTGCGTGACGTGGCGGTCGACGAGCTCGACGCGGCGCTGGCCAGGATCGACGACGAGGTGACCCGCCGCCGGGTGCGCCACATCGTCACCGAGGACCAGCGGGTGCTCGACACGGTGGCGCTGCTGCGCGCCGGGCAGGTCCGCGAGATCGGCCCGCTGCTCACCGCGTCGCACGTCTCGATGCGCGACGACTTCGAGATCACCGTCGCGCAGGTCGACGTCGCCGTCGAGGCGGCGCTGGCGGCCGGGGCTTATGGCGCCCGGATGACCGGTGGCGGTTTCGGGGGCTGCGTGCTGGCGCTCGTCGACGCTGCCAGGGCCGACGAGACCACGGCTGCTGTGCTCCGGGCGTACGAGGAGAAGGGTTTCACCGCTCCCACGATCTGGCCGGCGACGGCCGCTCAGGGTGCCCAGAAGATCTGACCTACCGAAAACGGCCCGCCCAGCTTGCGCTGGGCGGGCCGTTCTCTGTGGTCCTACGACGCTTCGATGATCATGCCGGCGCCAACCGTGCGGTTGGTCGACTCGTCGATCAGGATGAAGCCGCCGGTGGTGCGGTTGCGGCGGTACTCGTCGGCCAGCAGCGGGATCGTGGTGCGCAGCCGGACCCGGCCGATCTCGTTGAGGCCCAGCTCCGGGGCGCCCTCGTCGCGGTGCAGCGTGTTCACGTCGAGGCGGTACTGCAGGCCGCGGACAACCGCCCGGGCCGTACGCGTGGTGTGCTTGATGGTGTATTTCGTGCCGACCCGCAGCGGGGCCGTCTCGTCCATCCAGCAGATCATCGCTTCGACGTCCTGGGCGACCGCCGGCGCGTTGTGCGGGCGGCAGATCATGTCACCGCGCGAGATGTCGATCTCGTCGGTCAGCCGGACCGTCACCGACATCGGCGGGAACGCCTCGTCGACCGGGCCGTCCGCGGTGTCGATCGCCGCGATCTTGCTGGTCAGGCCCGAGGGCAGCACCAGCACATCGTCGCCGGGTTTGAGCACACCTGAGGCGACCTGGCCCGCGTAGCCGCGATAGTCGGTCACCGTGGTCGACTGCGGACGGATCACATACTGCACCGGGAACCGTACGTCGACCAGGTTGCGGTCCGACGCGATGTGCACGTGCTCGAGGTGGTGCAGCAGCGACGGGCCCTCGTACCACGGGGACTTCTCGGAGCGGGTGGCGATGTTGTCGCCCTCCAGCGCCGAGACCGGGATGATCGTGAGGTCGGTGATGTCGAGTTTCGCGGCGAATGACGTGAACTCGTCGGCGATCTTGTCGTAGACCGCCTTGTCCCAGCCGACGAGGTCCATCTTGTTGACGCACAGCACCAGGTGCGGCACCCGCAGCAGGCTCGTCAGGAACGCGTGCCGCCGGGACTGCTCGACGAGGCCCTTGCGCGCGTCGACCAGGATCAGCGCCAGGTCGGCCGTGGAGGCACCGGTGACCATGTTCCGGGTGTACTGGATGTGCCCCGGGGTGTCCGCGATGATGAACTTGCGCCGCGGCGTGGCGAAGTAGCGGTACGCCACGTCGATGGTGATGCCCTGCTCCCGCTCGGCCCGCAGGCCGTCGGTGAGCAGCGCGAGGTTGGTGTATTCGTCGCCCCGCGCGGCGCTGACCGCCTCGACCGCTTCGAGCTGGTCGGAGAAGAGTGACTTGGTGTCGAACAGCAGCCGCCCGATCAGGGTCGACTTGCCGTCGTCCACGCTACCCGCGGTGGCGAACCGGAGCAGGTCCATCTGCCGGGCAGGCGCTGCCTCGGGCTCCACAACTGCCTGGCTCATCAGAAGTAACCTTCCCGCTTGCGGTCTTCCATCGCGGCCTCGCTGACCTTGTCGTCGCCCCGGGTCGCACCACGCTCGGTGATCCGGGTGGCGGCCACCTCGTCGATGACCTTGTCGACGGTGTCCGCCTCGGAGAGCACCGCGGCGGTCTGCGACGCGTCACCCACCGTGCGATAGCGCACCATGCGGGTCTCGACGGTCTCGCCGGCCTTCGGGACGATGAACTCGTTCACCGCGTAGAACATCCCGGCGCGCTCCACGACCTCGCGCTCGTGCGCGTAGTAGATGCTCGGCAGCGGGATCTGCTCCTTGGCGATGTAGTGCCACACGTCCAGCTCGGTCCAGTTGGACAGCGGGAACACGCGGATCGACTCGCCCGGGTGGTGCCGGCCGTTGTAGAGCGACCACAGCTCGGGCCGCTGGTTCTTGGGGTCCCACTGGCCGAACTCGTCGCGGAAGCTGAACATCCGCTCCTTGGCGCGGGCCTTCTCCTCGTCGCGGCGGGCGCCGCCGAAGAGGGCGTCGAAGCGGTACTTCTCGACCGCGGCGAGCAGCACCGGCGTCTGGATCCGGTTACGGGTGCCGTCGGGCAGCTCGCGCACCGTCCCGGAGTCGATCGCCTCCTGCACGCTGGCGATCACCAGGTTGAGCCCGAGCTCGGCCACCCGCGAGTCGCGGTATTCGAGGACCTCGGGGAAGTTGTGACCGGTGTCGACATGCATGACCGGGAACGGCACGCGCGCGGGGGCGAACGCCTTCTCGGCCAGCCGCAGCATCACGATCGAGTCCTTGCCGCCGGAGAAGAGCAGCACGGGGCGCTCGAACTCGGCCATGACCTCACGCATGACGAAGATGCTCTCGGCTTCGAGCGCATCGAGATGGGAGACCCGGTAGGGCTTCGTCTGGCTCACGGAATCCCAGACCTTTCGGTATCGCTGGTGCAGGGGGTCAGATTAGGGGAGGTGACGCTGCAACGCTGCAAGCAACCGAGGTGCGAGATCCTTACGACAGACCACCAGGTCAGGCAACTTGGGGTCCGCCTGGTTGTATTTCAACTCACTCCCGTCGATGCGGGAAGCGTGCAGACCTGTGGCCAGGGCCACAGCCACGGGCGCCGCGCTGTCCCATTCGTACTGCCCTCCGGCGTGGATGTAGGCGTCGGTCTCGCCGCTGATGACCGAGGCGATCTTTACTCCGGCGGATCCCATGGGAACCAATTCTGCCCCGATGCCCTGTGACAATTCTGTGACAAAGGCGGGCGGGCGGGTGCGGCTCGCCGCGATCCGGATCGGCCCGCCGGTCGCGGCGGCAAGCGGCAGCGGAGGGTACGCGGGGACGTGATCGGTGGCCATCGTCCGGTGCTGAGCCGGCATCGCCACCGCGCCGGCCGCGAGACAGCTCGGGCTGGAGCAGTCCGCGGTCCAGAGCGCCACATGCACGGCCCAGTCGGCGCGGCCCTCCTCGGAGAACTCCCGGGTGCCGTCCAGCGGGTCGATGATCCACACGCGGGACGCGTCGAGCCGGTCGGGGCGCAACGTATCGCGCTCGCCGTCCTGCCACGCGACCCGCGAATGGTCGTCCTCCTCCGACAGCACGGCGTCAGCCGGGCGCCAGCGGGCCAGCTCGGAGCGCAGCAGCTCGTGCGCGGCCTGGTCTCCGGCGGCCTTGAGCGCCTTGCCGTCGGAGTAGCCCACGTCCTGGCGAACCTGGAGCAGCACCTGGCCGGCGCGGTCGGCCAGCCAGCGGGCGAACGCGGAGTCGTTCACCGGTGGAGTGCCGCTGACCTCCGGCTCCCGCTGACCCGCAACCCGCGCCGACGTCCCTGTCTGCTCGCTCATCGCCTCGCCTCTCCTCACTCAGTAAGCCCCCGACGACCGGACCACCGCGGTCATGGTCCGCAAAAGGATCACCAGGTCCAAACTCAGCGACCAGTTCTCCACATAGCGAAGGTCGAGCCGGACCGCTTCCTCCCATGGGAGATCCGAACGTCCGGAAACCTGCCACAGGCCCGTCATGCCGGGTTTGACGGCCAGCCGACGGCGGACGTCATCGGCGTAGACGGCAACCTCCGACGGCAGTGGCGGACGTGGCCCGACCAGCGACATCTGGCCCAGCAGGACGTTGAGCAGCTGGGGCAGCTCATCCAGCGAGAGCCTGCGCAGCCACCGTCCGACCGGGGTGACTCGCGGGTCGTCGCGGATTTTGAAGAGCACACCGTCGTGCTCGTTGAGATGACCGAGCTCGGCAAGCCGCGCCTCGGCATCGACAAACATGCTGCGGAACTTGAAGATGCGGAACTCGGACCCATCCCGCCCTACCCGAACCTGACGAAAGAGTACCGGTCCGGCAGAGGTGCCCCGGACCGAGAGTGCGACGCCTAACAGCAACGGCCCGCAGAGAACCAGCAACGCCAGCGCGCCGCACCGATCGAAGAGATCCTTGACGAACCGTGCACCGCCGTGCAGCCGGGGGTGCTCGACCTGCATCATCGGCAGACCGTCGAACGGGCGGATCGTGGTCCGCGCCCCCGCGACGTCGATCAGCGCGCTGGCCACGATCAGGTCGACCTCGTCGCGCTCCAGCCGCCACGCCAGCCGCCGCAGCGCCACGCCGTCCAGCTCCGGGCAGCCCAGCACCACCACGGTGTCCGCGTCAGCAGCGTCCACCGCGTTGGCTACGTCGTCGAACGTCCCGAACACCGGCAGGTCCACCGCGCCGTCGTGCTGAGCGGGCAGGCACGCCCCGACGACCTCCAGGCCGTGATAACGCTCCCGGCGCAGCTGCCGGGTGATCCCGATGACCGACAACTCGTGACCGACCACCAGCACCCGGCGCAGGCTCTCCCCGCGGGCCCGGCGCAGATGCAACTGCTTGCGCAGCCCGAACCGCAGGACCACCGCCACGGCGAAAGCGGTCGGCAACGCCGCAAGGACATAGGAGCGGGCCAGATCCAGATCCAGCGCGTACGACACCAGCGCCGCACCCGCGATCAACCCGACCCCGGCTCGGAACACTCGCTGGTACTCGTCCGTGCCGACGAACAGAAAACGACGCTCGTACGCGCGGCTCACCACCAGCACCGCCAGCACCGCCACCGGCAGCAGGGCGGACAGAACCAGATACCAGAGGTTGTACGCCGTCACCTCGTCGCCGAACCGCAGGCCGAACGTGGCCCCGCCCGCGACCGCACCGGCCAGCAGATCACTGCCGATCAGCGCGCGTACGTAACGACGTTCCCACCGTTGACGCCGGGACATCGCGGCGTGCTTACCGCGTACCCGCCGGGTTGAAGGGGTGGGCTTCTGCTCCAGTGACCGGTAGCGATCGTTCGTGCGCGGCCGCGGCGGCGCCGGGATCTTGTTGTTGCGGGCCCGCTCGCGAAAAGGTGCCGGCCGGGTCGGCCGCGGACCATGGTTCGTCGGCGGATACGTCGCCGGCCCCTCGACGGCGCGCCGGGGAATGCTCAGGATCACCGTCGTCTCGTCCAGCTTCGCCTGATGGCTCCTGGACAGGTCCTGTGTCACCCGGCCTCCCCACGCCGCTGAGTACCGCACCATTTCGGCGCGCTACGTGACCAACGGACTAAAGGGGGAGGTCGTCACGGGACCGATAGACGGACAAAAGGAGATATAAGAGATTCATCCATTTGCCTGCCAAACATTAACTACCGTGGTATTTGTTCTGGGCCCATTCGACACCCTCGCCGACCACAGCTTCGACCACATCCGCGGCCCGATCCACAAGAAACTCCAGCTCCTTGCGCTCCACCCCGGAAAAATCAGCGAGCACAAAATCGGCCGGATCCTGACGCCCCGGCGGACGCCCGATCCCGAACCGGACCCGCGCGTACTCCTTCGAAGCCAGCGACTTCGACATCGAACGCAGCCCATTGTGGCCACCCTCACCACCGCCGCGCTTCACCCGCACCTCGCCGTACGGCACATCGAGCTCGTCGTGCACGGCGATGACCTGCTCCACCGGCACCTTGAAGAACTGACAGAGCGCCACCACGGGCGCCCCCGACAGGTTCATGAAGGTCAACGGCTTCACCAGGATCAGCTTCGGGCCGCCGAAGCCCATCCGCCCCTCGGCGACCTCGGCCACCGCGCGCTTCTGGCGCCCGAACTTGCCACCCACCCGCTTCGCCAGCAGATCAGCCACCATGAACCCGACATTGTGCCGGTTGGCCGCATGCTCCCGGCCCGGATTACCCAGGCCGACAACGAGCCAGGGAGCGTCCTCGGTCATCGCTACTCGTCTCCTACGAAAAACTCGTCCCCTACGAAAAACAGGGAAAGCGCCACCGGCGCTCTCCCTGTTTCGGTTGGTTCCTAGCTTCAGCTGGCGGCGGCCTCAGTCGGCTCGGCCTCGGCCTCGGCGGCGTCGCCCTCGCCACCCTCCATCTGCTCAGCGGTCTGCGCCTGAGTGATGAACGCGATGACGAAGTCGGCGTCGACGGCGAGCTCGCTGCCCTCGGGCAGGACCACGTCGCCGGCGGTGATCTGCGAACCGGCCTCGAGGCCCTCGATCGACACGTCGATGCTCGACGGCAGGTGCATCGCCTCGGCCGTGATCGACAGCGTGGTGCTGTCGTTCTGCACCAGCGTGTTGCGGGCAGCCTCGCCGACCAGGTTGATCGGAACGTCGACCTGGACCTTCTCGCCACGCTTGACGATGATCAGGTCGACGTGCTCGTAGGTGTCCTTGATCGGGTCACGCTGGATCGCCTTCGGCAGCGCCAGCGTCGCACCGGTGCCACCGGCGACGTCGATCGTGAAAACCTGGTTGAGCCCACCATGACGAATCGCGGCGGCGAACTCACGCGCGGGCAGCGCGATGTGGACGGGGGCCTCGCCGTGACCGTAAAGCACGGCGGGCACGAGGCCGGCCCGGCGCGTGCGGCGGGCACCACCCTTGCCGAACTCGGTACGGGGCTCGGCGCTGATCTTTACCTCGGACACGGGGAAACTCCTGAAACTCTGATCGGGCTGCGTCTAAGTCTGCGGGCTACGAGCTGTGCGATCGGCGGAGCCGAGCGGTCTGTGGTGCACAATCTGCTCGGCTAGGGGCGCGCGGGCACAAGCCCGGAGCACCGCGTCGATCACGGTGCCTCAAGCGAACTCCGCAAACCTGCAGCAGACCGCGTGGCACCCTCGCCGTGGCAACCCCACCAGCTTACCTGCTTAGCGCACGCGCCCACCGGCGGGTCCCACCAGCTCACCCTCAACGCCAAAAATTAACCCGCACGATGCAACTTGCATCACCCCGCTCGGGGCCGGCCGGCACAGCCCGTGAGCGATTTCAGCTCAGACCGCCTGAGCGGGGC
>NZ_BOMN01000053.1 GCF_016862215.1 Winogradskya humida | reverse complement strand
CCTAGCTCAGGCCGCCGAACAGGGTCGTCACCGAACCGTCGTCGAAGACCTCACGGATGGCGCGGGCCAGCAGCGGAGCGATCGACAACACAGTGATCTTGTCGAGCTGCTTCTCCGGCGGGAGCGGCAACGTGTTCATCACCACGAGCTCCGAGATGCGGCTGTTCTTCAGACGCTCCGTGGCCGGGTCGGACAGCAGCGCGTGGGTAGAGGCCACGATCACATCCGCCGCACCGGCGTCGAACAGGATGTCCGCGGCCTTGGTGATGGTGCCACCGGTGTCGATCATGTCGTCGACGATCAGGCAGACCCGGCCCTCGACCTCACCGACCACCCGGTTGGCGACAACCTGGTTGGGCTTCAACGGGTCACGGGTCTTGTGGATGAAAGCCAGCGGACAACCACCCAGACGGTCCGTCCAGCGCTCCGCCACCCGCACCCGGCCCGAGTCGGGAGCGACCACGGTCAGCGGGCGGCCCTCGAACTTGCGCTCGACATGCTCCGCCAGGATGTCCATGGCGAACAGGTGATCAACCGGGCCGTCGAAGAAGCCCTGGATCTGCGCGGTGTGCAGATCCACCGTCAGGATGCGGTTCGCACCCGCCGTCTTCAACAGGTCAGCGATCAGGCGCGCCGAGATCGGCTCACGACCGCGGTGCTTCTTGTCCTGCCGCGAATACGGGTAGAACGGCAGCACCACCGTGATGCGCTTCGCCGAACCACGCTTCAGCGCGTCCACCATGATCAGTGTTTCCATGATCCATCGGTTGACGCCCTCGGTGACCGACTGCACCACAAACGCGTCGGAACCACGCACCGAGTCCTTGAACCGGACGAAGATCTCACCATTGGCGAACTCGAACGAGTCGGAATCCGTCGGCGCGACGCCGAGAACCTGACCGATCTCCTCCGCCAGCTCCGGGAAACCTCGCCCGGAGAAAAGCATCAAACTCTTACGGTTCTCCGCGACGATGCTGCCCATGGGCTCGTCCGCTCCCGTGTGATCGAGGGGGTGTGTCACCTGAAGTATTACCCGCGGCCCACCGCAGGCCACGTGTCGGATCCCCGTCGTGGGATGCCTCACCCCAGCTTGCGCCCTCGCGCACGGGTTGACCTCAGTTCACTCAGCTTCAGGTCGACCGGTCAGGCCGGCCCCTCACCCTCGATGTTCGGCTCACCATGTGACAGCTCCGACACCGACCTCGACGGCTCGGCCTTGACCTCGGCCCGCTCGGCAGCCTCAGCGGAGACAGTCCCCGGCCGCTTCCGAGCCACCCAGCCCTCGATGTTGCGCTGCGGCGCCCGCACCACCCCGAGATTCCCCGCCGGCACGTCCTTGCTCACCGCACTGCCGGCAGCCACATACGCCCCCGGCCCGATCTCCACCGGCGCGATCAACACGGAGTCACTACCCACGAACGCAGCCTCACCGACAGTGGTGTGACTCTTCCGCACCCCGTCGTAGTTCGCGAAAATCGTCCCCGCCCCGATGTTCGACTTCGGCCCGATCGTCGCGTCACCCACATACGAGAGATGCGGCACCTTCGCACCCGCACCCAGCTCGGCGTTCTTCGTCTCCACGAACCCGCCGACCTTCGACTTGCGGCCCAGCCGGGTCCCCGGCCGCAGATACGAGAACGGACCCACGGACGCATCCGGCCCGATCTCCGCCCCGATCGAATGCACCCGCAACACCGTCGCGCCCTCAGCCACCACCGTGTCCACCAGCGTGGTGTCCGGACCCACCACCGCACCCGCGGCCACCGTCGTCACACCCTGGAGCTGCGAATTCTGGTCAATGACACAATCCGGCTCCAGCGTCACCGTCACATCGATCCACGTGGTCGCCGGATCCAGAATCGAAACCCCGGACCGCATCCAGGCCGTATTGACCCGCTCCCGAAGCAACCCCCGCAGATGCGCGAGCTCAGCCCGATCGTTGCAGCCAAGAGTCTCCCGAGCGTCCCCCGCCACATGTACGCCCACCGCGTGCCCATCCGTCGCCAGCAACGCGAACACGTCCGTGAGGTACTCCTCACCCTGATCGTTGTCGGTCGTCAGCTTCCCGAGCGCCCCCCGCAGCAGCGCCGCGTCGAACACGTAGATCCCGGCATTGATCTCCCGGATCGCCCGCACCTCCGCCGAAGCGTCCCGCTGCTCCACGATCCGCTCGAGGTTCCCGGCAGCATCCCGCACGATCCGCCCCAGCCCCGTCGGATCAGGAACCTCAGCAGCCAGCACCGTCGCGCCCCGGCTCCCGGACTCATGCGCGGCCACCAGCGCCTCAACGGTCTCCGGCCGCAACAACGGAACGTCAGCATTCAGCACCACCACGGTGCCGACCGCCTCCGGAATAGCGTCAAGAGCAATCCGCACAGCATGCCCGGTGCCGTTCTGCTCGGCCTGCAACACCGGCATCGCCCCCGGCGAGACCTCCGCAAGATGAGCACGCACCTGATCAGCCTTGTGCCCCACGACCACAACCGTCCGCACAGCCTGAACAGCCTCAGCCGCATGCAGCACATGCCCGAGCAACGTCCGCCCCAGCAACGGATGCAGCATCTTCGGGATCGCGGACCGCATCCGCTTGCCCTCACCGGCGGCAAGAACGACGACGGTACGACTCGGGGCAGGGCTCACGCGGGACTCCATTGTTCGCAGTGTTGCGTGCTAGAGCGCGGTGCCACTTCAACCGCTGGGCCCCCGCAAGGGGTGGGCCTATATCACAAAAATTGCTCGGCTGCCAGGGTTCGAACCTGAAATAGAGGAGTCAAAGTCCACCGTGTTGCCAATTACACCACAGCCGATCGGTCCGATGGCCACACTATCGCTTGGCCCAGAACCGTGACGAACCACTATCTCAAACCACTATCCCAGCCGGGTCAACGCCGCCATCAAGCCCTCCACCCTCCAGTAAAGATCTCGCGACCGGGGCACCGCGATCACAAGGCACCCGTGATAGTCCACGCCAGTGTTCAACCGCCTGGTAGCCGGCACGTGACGCTTGATCGTCGGCCGCTGAAACAGATCGCGCGGCAGGTCAAGCTCGCGAGCCCACCACTCGGCGGCCGCCTCCGCGTCAGCCGTCTCATGGATGTGCACGCGATAGCGCATGGTGTCCCGCTCCCGCCCGCATACGGCGAGGAACCGCAGAAATAGTCTCAGCAACCCCGGGTCGCTGTTGATGATTGTCAGCCGATCGAGTCGGCGCCACGGCTTCGACTTGGCGCCCTCACACCAGTAGATAGCGGCACCGACCAGCAGCAGATCCCGCTCCGACGGATCACCGACAGCGACAGCGGCCGCATCGT
The DNA here is from genome assembly GCF_016862215.1 of Winogradskya humida. Classification (GTDB taxonomy): domain Bacteria; phylum Actinomycetota; class Actinomycetes; order Mycobacteriales; family Micromonosporaceae; genus Actinoplanes; species Actinoplanes humidus. The sequence continues at coordinate 32,886 of NZ_BOMN01000053.1, read as the reverse complement.
GCACTTCCTCGCGCAACCGGTCACGTTCGGCGTTCTTGTCCTCCCACCGCCCCGCCGCCATTACTGCGGCGTGGTCCTGCTTCTGCCGGGCCCGCTCACTGTCGGGGTCAAGGGGAATGTGCTTCACCCAGGCATAGGCGGTCGATTTCGCAACACCGAGCTCCACCGCGAGATCGTTGACCGACCAGCCCTGGGAACGAAGCTCCACAGCGCGCTCGCGGATGTCGTCCTTCGCGTTGGGCCGCCTGGTCCATTCAGGGGGTGCGATGCCCCGCAACCAGTCGGTCAGCGTGGCACTGCCGACTCCGAAGTGCTTCATCAGTTGGGCGAGCGAGAGCCCGGGGTCGACCCGCAACCGGCGAGCCTCGTCTTTTCTCGAATCAGCCATGCAGGAACGTTACTACTGAAAGCTAGTCACTCGTCAACTTGGGATGGGTCACAAAAAAGTTCCAGATGGTGGGGGTGGCGTCGAGGGCGGTGGAGGGGGCGTCGAGGTGAAGGAGGCGTTCGAGCATGGGCTGCGATGTGGCTCCGGGCCATTGGTGGCCGGCGTTCTCAATGGTGATGAGTTCTACGGCGCGGCCGTGGGGGCAGGTGGCCGTGACGGTGGTGACCGTGCCCGCGGTGGCCGTGGTGGGGAGGGGGCAGTGGGCTGTTCGGCGCCAGGTGGCGAGGAGGGCCGGGACGGCGGGGCCGTTGATGGTGGTGGGGAGGCGGGGGGTGCTGGTGGTGGTGCGTTTGCCGGGGCCGCCGGCGTACGGGATGGTCCGGTCGGTGGTGCCGTGGATGTGAATGAGGGAGATGGGGGTGGGGGTGGGGCAGGCGTTGATCATCGTGCCGGCGACGGGGGCGATGGCGGCGAAGAGAGTGGTGTCGCAGGCGAGGCGGTAGGTGAGCATGGCGCCGTTGGAGATGCCGGTGGCGTAGGTGCGGGTGGGGTCGGTGCTGGGGATGGCGGCGACGAGGGCGGTGATGAAGGCGATGTCGTTGACGTTGTCGCGGGCGGCGGCTCCGCAGCAGTCGGGGCTGATGTTCCAGGTGCGATGGAGGCCGTCGGGGTAGGCGACGATGAAGCCGTTGCGGTCGGCGGTGGCGTTCCAGCCGTACGTTGCTTCGGCTTGGCGGCCGGTTCCGGCAGCGCCGTGCAGCATCACGACCAGCGGTGCCTTTTTTGTGGCTGTGGCCGGGCGGTAGAGCCGGAAGGTGCGTTCCTGGCCGTTGATGGTGAGGGTGCCGGTGGTTCTGCCGGGTGGCGGGGCAGGTGGCGGGGCGGCGGGCGTGCAGGCGGCCGGGGTCAGGGCCAGGAGGCAGAGCAGCGCGGCTCGCTTCAATGCGGTCACCGTCCGGGTCGGAAGGGTCGGAAAGGGCGAGCCCGAGGGCCCGCCCTTTCCGGGGGTGTGTCAGCCCTTGTTCATCTCGACGAGTTCCCAGCCGCCTTCGGGGCGGGTGTCGGTCTTGTCGGTACGCAGGTTCATCGGGTTCGCCATGCCGAGGTAGAGCCCGCCCTTACCGTTCGGGATCATGTTGCGGATCCCGTAGTTGAGGTAGTTGCCCTGGCCGCGGATGTCGACGGGCTCGGCGGCCGAGTTGGCGTTGGGGAACATGAAGAGGTCGCCGCCGAAGGTCGCGGGGCTGACCTGGGGCATGTGCCAGTTGGCCGGGTCGGCGAGCGCTTCGCGGGCGTCCTTGTTGACGTGGGCTGTGGCGCCGGCGTCGGCGAGGAGGTCCTTGACGAGGTAGCTCCAGTCCATGGTGCCGACGAAGAGCCGGTTGTCGACCACGGTCATGCGCCAGGTGTAGTTGTTGAACAGGTAGCCGAAGCCGGACTTGCCGTACTTCGGTGTGTAGTTGGTGCTCTTGTCCGACCAGGTGGCGGTGGCGGGGTCCCAGGCGGGGAGCGTCTTCTCGCCGTAGAGCAGCTCGATCTTCTGGTTGGGCAGGCCGAGGTTCTTGCCGCGCCAGATGCTGATCGCGCGCTGGGTCTTGACCGCCTGGGTCTTGGCCTGTTCGTCGCTGGTCGGCGGGTATTTGTTGGCGTGCGCGGTGCTGGATTTCATCGGTACGTGCATCGTGCCCCAGTAGACGTAGCCGCCGAACGAGGCGATGCCACCGCCGCCGTAGGTCGCGGAGACGACGCGGTCGGGTTCGTACTGGGAGACGTTCCAGACCGATTTCCAGTTGGCCGCGTCCTCGGGGTTGAGGCCGGGCTGCCCGTCGGCGAGCGGGGGGCTGACCCAGAGGCCGGCGAGCATCTGCACGGTGGTGGGTTTCTCGGCGGGCCAGCTGGTCGCGACGATGGTTCCGGCGTGGAGGGTCAGGTCGGCGGCCTGGACGGGCAGGGTCGCGACGGTCTGGAACGCGAACGGGTCGGTTTTGGAGCCGGTCCAGCGCCAGACCGCGCCGCCGGTGGAGCCGTTGCGGCCGATGCCGACGCCGGCGTAGAGGGCGCCACCGGCGACGAGGAAGGTGCGGATGTTGCCGTAGTTCGTGAACGTGGTCGAGCCGAGGTATTTCTGGGTGGTGGCGTCGAACGCGAACATGTTCAGCGTGTTCTCGAGGGCCGGGCCGCCGAGCAGGACGACGTTGCCGTAGCTGCCCGCGGCGCGCAGGCCGACGGTGTGGGCGAGGCGGGTCGCGTCGTCGGGGGATTTCGCGCGGATCTCGCCGCTCTTGTTGACTGATTTGCGGGTCCGGGTGTCGTACGCCCACACCTCGGGGGCCCGCATGTCGCCGATGTAGTCGGGGATCAGGTCGTCGGCTGCGGACGCTTGGCTCTGGCCGTACTCGCAGGTGTAGTTGTCGTTGGCGGCGGGTTTGACGTAGTCGAGGGTGGCGCCGCTGACGAGGCAGTTGACGTTGGCGCCGGTGCCGTACCAGATGGTCGGGCCGGTCTGGGTGAGGCCCCAGACGTACGCCTGGTTGACCTTGGGTTTGCTGCCGGCCGGGCAGGGCGGGCCGGCCGGGTAGGGCTGGCCGATGCCGGCGAAGCACTCGTCGGGCTGGGCCTTGGCGAGCAGGCTGAACTTGTAGGTCTGTTTGGTGGCGGCCTCGGCGGCGGGCGAGGCTGCGGCTCCGGCGGCGAACACCGCGACGGCGCCTAGCGCAAGAAATCCTCTTATGTTGATCAACTCTGTTTTCCTCTCACATTGCGTGCGTGCCCGGGACGGGGATCCGTGCGGGCACACGCGCGTGGAGGTAACGAGCGAGCTGGTGCAAGGGGGATGGTGGCTGCCGGGCGATCACACCGGCACCGCGACCGGGGTGGGTGTGCGGACCCGGTGGGCGACGGACGCGGTCCAGCCTTCCGGGTCGGCGAAGCCGAGGAATTGACCGAGCCTGGTCAGTTCCCGGATCGGGTCAAGGACGAGTTTTTCGTACGCCATCGTGTGCAGCTCGGCCGGTGGGTTGTCGGCGAGCGCCTGCTCGGCCTGGCTGCTCATGAACGCGCACAGCCCCACGAAGCGTTTCGGGTCTTTGCCCCGTTCCTGCAGGGTCTCGGCGGTGAGGCGGTCCGGCAGGTACGCGCGGACCTCGTCGGGCACGTCCTCGCCGGCACCCACGGTGAACGGGTCGACCCCGTGTCGGCCGACCATCTCGGCGCGTAGCTGCACGAGCTGGAACGAGGCATGCCGGCTCATCGACGTGGCGGTGGCGGCCCAGCCCCGGGTCAGGTAGACGACCTTCGCGGCCGGGAAATTCTCCAGCAGCGCGGGGGTGATCTGGCTGGAGCCGCCGGAGCGTTCGACCCAGCGGCTGCGGCCGGTCAGTTCGGCGAGCAGGTCGAGAAAGGACCGGTGGTGTGCGCCCACGCGTTGGGAGGGAAAGGTGTTCACCCGCGTCGCGAGGCCGTCGAAGAGCTTGTCCGGGTTGTCGGTGAGCTTCGCCAGCGTGATCGCGAGGATGCGGGGCAGGTTGAGCAGGTCGGCATAGAAACGGCCGGACCGCGGGTAGCGGACCTCCCTGGGTGGCAGTCCGATCCGGAACAGCAGCTGCAGCTCTTCCCGGGGGCTGCTGAGCACCTGCCAGTACTCCTGGCCGGTGATGATCTCGGTACTGCGGCTCCACGGCGCCACCGACATGAAGAATTCCTGGACCGAGCAGGTCTCCGGCTCCTCGGCGATCAGGTCGGAGAGCAGGGTGGAACCACAGCGGCCGTTGCTGATGATGATGGCGCGGTCCATGGGATCTCCTGATCAGATAGAGGGTGCGGCGAGCCAGGGCAGCACCTCGGCGCGTACCTGGTCGGGGGCGTCGATGAGCAGGGTGTGTTTCTGACCCTCGATGACGACGTGACGCGATCGGGGCAGCAGCCGTCCGGTCTCGCCGGCGAGCTGTTTGACCGCCGAGTCGCCGCCGTAGAGGCAGAGCACCGGGCAGTTGACGGCGGCGTACGCGGCCGGGTCGGGCAGCGCGCTGGCGGGTAGTTCCGTGCCGATGCTGGTCTCCGCGAGCAGCGCGGACGCGGCCCGGACCCGCCGGCTGTCCGGCAGTGTCGGCACGGTGCTGAGGCGCCGGGTCATCCGGTCGAACCAGGCCGGGGTCGGTGGTGCCGATTCGAGGGTCACGATCCCCGCTACGGCGGACGGGTGCCGGGCGGCGTACGCAAAAGCGACCGTCCCCCCGAACGAGTTGCCGAACAGGTGGACCGGCCCGCCCGGGTCCCAGTGCGCGAGCAACGCCTCGAGGTCCGCGACGAAGTCGTCGAGGGTGTACCCCGTGCCGGGGCGGGCGCTGTGGCCGTGGCCGCGCAGGTCGTACAGCAACACCCGCAGGCCGGCCTGTGCCAGCGGGTGGGCGAGGGTGAGGTACCAGCTGGCCATGTTGTCGGAGGTCATGCCGTGGATGAGGACGACCGTGCCGCGGTGGGCACCGATCGGCGCGACCTCCTCGGTGTGCAGGTCGAGACCGTTGGCCCGGACCATGCTCATGAGGCGGCGGGTTGTTTCCGCAGGGAGTCGGCGATGAAGTCGACGAGCCGGCCGACGGTCAGGCCGGTCATCGAGGTCGTGTCGAAACCGGAGACGAAGTACGCGAAGTTGACCGTGGAGCCGTAGCGGGCCTGCAGGCGCCCGGCCAGCGACACGACGTCGATGCTCTCCATGCCGAGGTCGTCGCCGAAGGTGGTGGCCATGGTGATCTCGGTGTCCGCGCCGAACTCGCCCAGCACCGATCTCAGCATGGTGGTGACGTCGGTGAGGATGGTGGTGCTGTCCGAAGGCATCGTGATGCTCCTTAGGTGGTGGGGTTGATCCAGGCGACGACGTAGCGCCGGGCGGGCAGCTCGGGTGGGTTCTCGATCTCCTGCCAGCGGACCGTGAACGTCCGGCCGGCGGCGGAGACCGTGGCGGCGGTGAGGTCGACCTCGAACCGGCGGGGCGCGCCGTCGAGGCCGGTGCCGAGGGCCTTCCCGGCGGCCTCCTTGGCGGCCCAGATCCGGGCGAAGGCATGGTCATCGGTGGCCTGTGCCAGTTCGGCCGGCGTGAGGGCGTACCGGTAGGTGCTCTCGTCGCGGGGTCTGATCTCGATGATGTCGATGCCGACCTCGGTGCCGGCGGGCCCGGCGATCGCGACGCCGGCCTCCGCGGTGTGCGCGATCGAGACGGACGACTCGACGAAGCCGCGGCCCGGTCGCAGCGCGACGTACGGCCGGCCGCCCGGCTCGTTCCGCACGGTCAGCTCGATCGGGTAGACGTCGGTGTGCCCGGCGTCCCACTGCCGGAACCGGACGGCGTCCTTCGCGGCGATCCGGCCGAGCATCCACTGGTTACGCCGGGCCGCGGGCATCCGCTCGTACTCCTCGGCCGCGTCGCCGCCGAGGATGCCGCGCGCGGCCATGCCCCGGGTGACCAGGTCGGTCCAGGCGTCGAACGCCACCGTCCAGCCGCCGTCGTGGCGCTGCGACATCGGGTACCGCTCCGGGAACCGCTCGCAGGAGCGGGCCGTCGGGTGACTGTCGAAGCGCCGGTCGGTGGCTCCGTCGATCTGCGCCCACACCCGGCCGTTCACCGACAGTTGGGTGTCCGCGATCAGTTCACCGTCCGTGATGGACCGGATCCGGGCCACGCAGTCGAACGCGGTGCCGGGCGCGGGTGGCGGGCCGTAGAACCTGACGTGGCGCAGCCCGACCGGCAACGCCACCGTCCGGAACGGCTGGGTGGTGACCAGCCAGTTGCCGATGAGCTGCAGGGCATTGTCCAGCAGCGCACCCGGCGGGAACGGCGCGGTGACGATTCCGCGGATGTGCAGGTCGCCGAGGGCGTGCACGGCGGTGACGCCCTGGAACTGGGGGCCGTGGAACATGAGGCGGTCCGCGTACATCTGTGCGGCGCTGGTCGTGGGCGGGAACTCGGTCGCCGGGTCCTGCTGCCACGGCGGCCCGTCCGGTTGCGGATAGTCAGCGGCCATCTCGACCGTTGACCGTGCGTATCCGCCGAAGATGACGGTGAGCAAGTGCGGCCCGGCCGGTTTCACGGTGATCGCGACCCGCTGGGCCGGCTCCGCGATCAGCCACCGGGTGAACCTCGCGTCCCGCACGGCGACGGCCCGCAACCCCGGTGCGGCCCGCTCGGCCGCGTCCATCATGTGCTGCACGACGGTCGTCGCCGGGACCACGGGCCACCGGTCCGCCATCCGCGGCCAGTCCACCGGCTGCACAAAAAAGCAGTGGTCCCGCAGGTAGGGCATCCGGTCCACCGACACATCAAGGACAGATGTGTGTACGCCGTCCGCGCGGACAGTGCGTGGTGACGCTGCCTCTATCACTTTTACGGCGTCGCTCGCCGTCTGGTGCAGCAGTGCCGCGAGTTCCGTGGCGGCCGATGATCCGGTCATGCTGCTTAACGCCGCGAGCGCCGCGTCCTGTGCCCCGGCCGCCGGCATCCGTTGCCGCACGGGCATCGCTGTCCGGTTGCCGAGCCCCAGCAGTTCGTCGGCGCCCTCCCCCAGCGTGACCAGCGGGCCACCGAGGTCCAGCTTGACGGCCGGCCCCCGGCGCGCGGACGGCTCCGCGACGAGGTTGACCCTGGCCGGACGGGCCGGCGCCACGTCCAGCGCCGAGAAGTCCGGGTCACCGCCGTCTACCCACAACGCCGTGGCCACCCGCAGCAGCTGCGCCATGCCGGGACGCCGGGACACGTTCACCGGCATCGCCAGGTGCTCGCGGTCACGCAGGTTGTCGTCCACCAGCGACGCGAGCTGACCGGCGCCGAGCTGCAGGAACACCCGGATGCCGGCGTCGTACATGGCGGTGACCGTGCGCCGGAACCGGACCGGCTCGATCATGTGCCGGACGAAGATCCGGTTGACCTCGCCGGGGTCGTCCGGGAACGGTGCCGAGGTCGTGCCGGACCAGACCGGCACCCGGGTCGGCCGCACCTCCCAGCGGCCCAGTGCCGCCCCGATGGACTGCAACCCCTCGGCGAACGCCGGCGTGTGGAACGCGGACCGGAACGGCAGCAACCGGCACATCACCGTACGGGCACGCAGGTCACCGGCGAGGCGTTGCACCTGCTCATGCGGCCCGTTGACAACACACTGAGTGGGCGCGTTGTCGTGGGACAGCACCACGCCCGGGTAGTCCGCGAGCAGCGGGACGATCGACTCCGCCGGGGCGCTGACCGCCGCGAACGCGTACCCGGAGATTTCCACGCTGTCCGCGTCGAAGACGGAGAGAAACGTGTCGACGCCGGCCGTGGTCATCTGGCCGGTGACCGCCGCGGCTGTCCATTCGCCGATGCTGTGCCCGGCGACCGCGTCGGGGTGGATGTTCATCCGGCGCAGCACGGTGTCGAGCTGCCGGCCCACCTCGACCAGGCCGCTGCCGTGCCGGCCCAGGTCGGTGGCCGTCCAGTCGCGGTGCGGCAGGCCGAAGTGGGCTGCCACGTCCGCCGTCCGCGGGGCGAACTCCGCCTCGATGCCGGGGAAGACGAACGCCAGGTCACCGCCGCCGGCGCCGAGCAGCGGGCGGGGCGTGAACCACAGGTCGCGGCCGCCGCGCCAGGCAGCACCGCGGGCAGCGATCGTGCGGGCGATGCCGATCCGCTGGTCGGTCGGGTCGACGAGGCCGAGCCGCACCGGGCCGCCCGCGGTCACGGGCAGCGAGCGCACGTCGTCGCGCGACAACAGCGCGACCATGTCGTCCACCGAGGACGCGGCGAGCCGCAGCACCCGTTCGGGTTCGGAAACACCGGCGGTCGGAGGGCGTGGCGGGACGTACTGTTCAACGATCACGTGCGCGTTGATGCCGCCGAAGCCGAAAGCGTTGACGGCCGCACGGCGTACCCCGGAAGCCTGCCAGGGCCGTGACACCGAGATCGGCTGGAAGCGGGTCCGGGCCATCTCGGCCCGCGGCGTGGTGACGTTGAGCGTCGGCGGCAGCACCCCGTGGTGCACGGCGAGGGTCGCCTTGATCAGGCCGGCGACCCCGGCGGCCGGCATCGCGTGCCCGATCATCGACTTCACCGAGCCGATCACCGGCTTCTCGCCGGCACCCGTGTGCGGCCCGAACACCTCGGCGACCGTGACCAGTTCGGCCGCGTCACCGGTCGGTGTCGCCGTGCCATGCGCCTCCAGCAGCCCCAGCGCGTCCGGGGCTGCCGGGTCGAGGCCCGCCATCTCCCAGGCCCGCCTGATCGCCAGGGCCTGGCCCGAGCTCGCCGGGTTGACCATGCTCGCCGAGCGGCCGTCGCTGGAGGTGCCGCTGCCGCGGAGCACCGCGTACACCCGGTCGTTGTCGCGCTCGGCGTCCGCGAGCCGTTTGAGCACCACGATGCCGGTGCCCTCGCCGATCAGCACGCCGTCGGCGTCCGCGTCGAACGGGCGGATGTGACCCGTGTGGCTCAGCGCCCGCAGCTGGCTGAAAACCGACCAGAAACTGATGTCATGGACGTGGTGGACACCGCCGGCCAGCACCGCGTCCAGCCGGCCGGTGGCCAGCTCCGCCATGGCCTGGTCAACGGCGATCAGCGAGGACGCGCACGCCGCGTCGATCGTGTACGCCGGCCCGCGCAGATTCAGCCGGTTCGCGACCCGGGACGCCGCGAGGTTCGGGACCAGCCCGATCGTCCCCTCCGGCCGGTGCCGGCCGAGCCGCTCGTCGATCCGAGCCCGGACCAGGTCGAGCCGGTCCTCGCCGACCTCCGGCAACAGCTCGCGCAGGACACCGACGACCTGGCTGGCCATGCGGACCCGGTTGGCGTACCGCGACGCGGCTGGGTTGAGCATTCCGCCACGACCCAGGATCACGCCCACCTTGTCGGCGTCGGGCATCCGCGCCGCTCCGCCCGCGTCGGCGATCGCGGCCGCGGCGACCTCCAGCGCGATGAGCTGATCGGGTTCGATGTCTCCGACCGCCTGGGGCATGATGCCGAACTTCAGCGGCTCGAAGACCGTCTGGCCGCCGAGGAAACCACCGCGGCGGGTGTAGAGCCGGTCCGGGCGGCCGGCGTTGTCCGGGTCGTAGAACAGCTCGTCGAACCGGTCGGCCGGGACGTCACTGATCATGTCCCTGCCGGTGACCAGGTTGTGCCAGTACTGGTCGAGGTCGGCGGCGCCGGGGAAGATCGCCGCCATCCCCACGATCGCGATCGGTTCCACCGGCTACCAGCCCGACGCGGTGAGTACGACGGACGTCTGCGCCGGATCACCGCAGGCCAGCTCGTGCAGCAGGCTGAGCGCGCCCTCCTGCGGGTCGATCAGCCCGATGCCGCGACGGGCGTATTCCGCGGTCAGTTCCGGGGTCACCATGCCGTCGTGCCGGCCGGTCGGCGCCCACGGACCCCAGTGCACGGTCAGCGCGCGGCGGCCGGTCCGCTGCGACCAGCGGGCGGCCATCGTGTCGAGGGCGTCGTTGGCGGCGGCGTAGTCGCTCTGGCCACGGTTGCCGTACGCGGCCGCGATGCTGCCGAACATCACCACGAACGCCGGCTCGGCGCCGCAGCCGTCCAGCGCTGCCAGCACGGAACGGGCACCGTCGACCTTGGTGCGGAACACCCGCTCGAACGAGGCCTGGTCCTTGTCCGCGATCAGCCTGTCCTCGATGATCCCGGCGGCGTGGACGACCCCGTCGATCCGGCCGTGCTCGTCGTGGAGCTGTTTGATCAGCAGGTGCGTCGCCTCGTCGTCGGTCACGTCGAGGCAGTGGTAGCGCACGGTGGCGCCCAGCGCGGTCAGCTCGGCGACTGTCGCGGTCACCTCCCGGGCGGCGAGGACCGCCGACGCGACGCGGTCGATCTCGGCCGGTGACCGCAGGCCCCGGCGGGCGAGGGCCGAGCGCAGTGCCGCCTTGTCGGGGGCCGCGGCGAGCTCCGGGTCCTCGCCGGTCTGCGGCAGCACCGTACGCCCGACCAGCTCCACCCGGCAGCGGGCCGACGCGGCGACCGCCCGGGCGAACCACGGGGTGATGCCGCGGGCGCCCCCGATCAGTACGAGCACCGAGTCCCGGTCCAGCCCGATCGCCTGACCGTCGCCGGGCGGCGCCACCGGGATGAGGGTGCCGGTGAGGCGGCCCTCCGCGCGGCGGTGGACGACCGGTGCGGGCGCGGTGTCCTGCAGTTCCTCGACGATGGCGTCCGCGATGTCCTCCACCGCGGGGTCGACCTCGACGTATCGTGCGACGGTCTGCGGGTATTCGCGGGCGATCGTGCGGAACAGGCCGGTGAACCCGTCGACGCGTGGGCCACCGTTCACGGGACCGGCAGCGATCAGCCACTTCGGCGCCGCTGCCAGAATTTTCCTGATAAATCGGTATGAGGTAGGCAGCAGCGGGTCCGTGCCGGTGTCGATGCCGTCCAGCAGGATGACGCCGTCAGCGTTCGAGACGTCATCGGTGGTCGCGAGCAGCTCTCTCAGGCGTACGCCGGCCGCCCCTCCCCCGGTGATCAGAAAACGCGCACCGGCGAGGGCCGCACCGTCCGAAGGGGAAGCGGGGGTGTGCTCGAGCCGGGAGAGCATCCGTTGCGGCGCGGCACCCGTTCGGGGCTCAACGGCGTTGATCTTCGAGTCGAGCCAGGTCACCATTGCGCGTACGGTGCGAGCCTTGACCAGGTCTTCCAGCTCCGATTCGTCTCCCTCCACGGACAGGCCGATGCGGTTCGCCACCTCACCGGCAACCTCCGCCCGCTTGATCGAGTCGACGCTCAGATCCGCCTCCAGATCCAGGTCCAGCTCGATCAGCTCCTGCGGGTAACCGGTCCGCTCACTGATCACCGACAGCACCACACCCTGCACATCACCCCCGGCCCGGGCAGGCTCAGGCTCAGCGATGGGCGCAGGCACGGGCGCGGACACCGGCACAGGCTCAGGCATGGGTACGGGCACCGCCGCCACCTCCGCCGGTTGCCACACCGGCTGCCCGCCGCCGGACCCCTCACCGAGATACGCCAGCAGCACGTCCCGCTGCGTCGCGATCAGATCCCGGCTCGTCCGCAGAAACTCGCTGACCAGGTCACTGCGGGCGTCACGGGCACTGTCCTGCCCCGGGGCTGCGGTCATCGTGAACTCCTCGATCGTGATGCGACGGGCGGGTGTCATCCCGCCGGGCAGACAGTCCCCGTGCTGATCCCGCACGGCCTGGCCGTCAACGGTCCACATCGGGTGTCCGCCGTCCGGCACCGCGGGGTAACCATCGGAGCGACCGTCGAACAGCCAGCCGGTCTGTACGGGGACGCCCGCGCAGGCCAGCTCGGCGGCGGCGGTGAGCAGGGCGCGCAGGCCCTGCCCGGGACGGCCGTCGACGGTGACGGCCAGGTGCGGGCGGTCGCCCAGGATCGCGGCGACCAGCCCGGCGAGGACCGAACCCGGGCCGGCCTCGACGAACGTGCGGGCGCCGGCGGCGTACATGGATTCGATCTGCTCCACGAACCGGACCGGGGAACCGATCTGACCGGCGAGCCCGGCGCGGATGCCGGCGGCATCCCGCGGGTACGGCTGCGCGCTGGCGTTGGACCAGACCGGGACGGCGGGCGCGACGATGTCCCGGGTGGCGAGCACCCCGGCGAAAGCGGCGGAACCACCGGCGACGACCGGGCTGTGGAACGCCGCCGCGACCGGGATGGCGCGGACCTGCAACCCGGCCTCCTTGAGCGTGGCGGTGGCCCGCCCGACCGCCGCGGCCGGCCCCGAGATGACGACCTGGGACGGCGAGTTGTGGTTCGCGATCACCACGTCGCGACCGGCCAGCATCGCGCGGACCTTCGCGGCGTCGCCACTGACGGCGGCCATCGTGCCCGGGTCGGCGCCGGCGGCGTCCAGGATCGCGGCGGCCCGTTCCCCGCTCAGGTCGAGCAGCGTCGCCGGGTCGAACGCGCCCGTGGTGCAGAGGGCGACCAGTTCGCCGTAGCTGTGACCGCCGGCCAGGTCCGGGCGTACGCCGAGGCGCCGCAGCACGTGATCTGCCGCGAGCCCGGCGATCCCGAGCACCGGCTGGGCGACCCGGGTGTCACGGACCCGGTCGTGCTGGGCCAGCTCGTGGTCGGCGTCGAACGCCGTCGGCGGGAACAGCAGGCCGGCCCATTCCCGGCCGAGTTCGAGATATTCGCGCAGCTCGGGGAACGCGACGAACAGATCGGCGAGGGCGCCCGGCGACTGGCTGCCCTGACCCGGGAACAGGAACGCGACCTTGCCCGCCGATGCGGCGGAACCCGGCTGGACCAGGCCCTTGCGGGGGTCGTGCTCCCCGGCGAGGGCTCGCCGCAGCAGCCCGCGCAGGTCGTCCACATCGGAGGCGACGACGGCGACGCGCACCGGGCCCGTACGCGAATCCGACTCCCTCGCGGCAGCTGCCGCGAGGTCGAGCAACGAGCTTTCTTCTCCGGGAAGGCTGTCCAGCAGTTTGCGCATGCCCCGGTGTGCGGCCTCGCCGGTAGCGCCCCGGAAGAGGAAGAGCTCCGCCGGCCACTGCTGCCGGGTGTGCCGCGGGTCGGCGGTCGCCGCGTGGGCCTGCAGCACCACGTGGAAGTTCGTGCCCCCGAAGCCGAACGCGCTGACCCCGGCGATCCGCTCGGACGCGGGCGCCGGCCACGGGCTCATCCCGGTGTGGAATGCGAACGGGCTGGTCGCGGGGTTCCAGGCCGGGTTCGGGCGGGTCAGGCCAATCGTCGGCGGGCGGACCCCGGTGTGCAGCGACAACGCCGTCTTGATCACGCCGGCCAGGCCCGCGGCGCATTTGGTGTGCCCGATCTGCGACTTGACCGAGCCGAGCACCGCCGTGCCCGGGGCCGCCCCCGACTCGGTGAACATCGTGGTCAGCGTCTCGAGCTCGGTACGGTCGCCGACGACGGTTCCGGTGCCGTGCGCCTCGATCAGTCCGACGTCGCGGGGGGAGATGCCCGCGGACGCGTACGCCCGGTCGAGCGCCCGCCGCTGCCCCTCCGCCCGTGGCGCGGTGAGCCCGAGAGCCCGCCCGTCGCTGGCCCCGCCGAGCCCCTTGACCACCGCGTAGACCCGGTCGCCGTCGCGTTCGGCGTCGGACAGTCGTTTGAGGACCACCGCCGCGACCCCCTCGCCGAGCGCGATCCCGTCCCCCGTGCTGTCGAAGGTCCGGCAGCGCCCGGTCGGTGAGAGCGCGTGCGCCGAGGTGAACATGAGGTAGTCGTTGACGCCGTTGTGCAGGTCGGCGCCGCCGCAGATCATCAGGTCGCTGCCACCGGCGCGCAGCTCCTTGCAGGCGGCGTCCAGCGCGGCCAGCGACGAGGCGCAGGCAGCGTCGACGGTGTAGTTGGGGCCGCCCAGATCGAGCCGGTTCGCGACCCGGCCGGCGATGACGTTCGCGAGCACACCCGGGAACGTGTCCTCGGTGACGGTCGGGAGCAGGTTCTCCAGCTGCTCGGGCACGTCACCGAGGTATCCGGGGAGCAGGGTGCGCAACGTCTGGGTCTGGCTCATGTCGCTGCCGGCCTCGGCGCCGAACACCACCCCGGTGCGGCCGTGGTCGAAGTCCGAGCCGGCGCCGTACCCCGCGTCGGCCAGCGCCCGGTGGGAGATCTCCAGCGCGAGCAGCTGCGTCGGGTCGATGCTGGCCAGGGCCGCCGGGGGCAGCCCGTAGCGGATCGCGTCGAAGGGCACCGGGTCGATGAAGCCGCCCCACTTGGAGACGGTGACCCGCCCGGCCTGCCCCGGGCCGACCTCGGGCGCGTAGTACGTGCCGGCGTCCCACCGGTCGGGCGGCACCTCACCGACCCGGTCGGCGCCGCTGACCACGGTCTCCCAGAAGCCGGCCAGGTCGGGCGAGCCGGGAAAGACGCAGGCCATGCCCACGATCGCGATGTCCAGCGGGTCGGCAGCCACCGGCACGGGCACCGGGTCGAGATCCAGCTCCGCCCGCAGTGCCGCGACGCGCTCGGCGTGGGCGGCGGCTGCCCCGGCAGTGACCTGATCGTGCAGCCGGGCGATCGTGGTCGTGCGGTCCCGCAGGACGGCGACCTGCCCGGCCATGAACAGCCCCTCGGCCGCCTGGGTGGCTTCGTCCACCTCGACCAGCCGGTCGCCGTCGCGGGTCCGGCCCTTGCTGGCGATCCGGAGCCGGCCGACGTTGAGCAGTTCCAGCTTCTCCCAGACCGTCCGGTTCTCCACGCCGGCGGCTTCGAGCTGCGTCCGCAGGCCGCGGAAGTCCTCGACGAAGCCGGACCGCAGGCAGCGCGTGGCGTGTCCCGGCGCGGTCTCCAGCAGCTCGGTCCGGGTCGCGTCGATCGCCTGCTGCTGGAACAGCGGCCGGATCGCACCGTGGGTCACCGCTTCCTCGGTGAACAGATAGGCGGTTCCCATCAGTACGCCGACCTGCGCGCCACGCCGGCTGACAGCGCCCGCCATCGCCGCCACCATCGCCGCGGACCGCTCGTCATGAATCCCGCCGGCGAAGAAGATCTGCAGCTCAGCTGCCGTACCCTCGGGACGCTCGGCGAGGAATTCCGTCAGCACCCCGAGCTGCGCCTCCCACAGCGGGAAACTCGCCCGCGGCCCGACATGACCGCCGCACTCGGCGCCCTCGAAGATGAACTTGCGCGAGCCGGCCTGCAGGAACTGCCGGAGCAACCCGGGCGACGGCACGTGCAGGAACGAGCTGATGCCGTCCGCTTCCAGCCCCTTGGCCTGCGCGGGGCGGCCGCCGGCGATGATCGCGACGGCTGGGCGTACCTCGCGGATGACCTCGATCTGAGCGGCCCGCAACGCCTCGGGTACGAACCCCAGCACGCCGACACCCCAGGGGCGGTCACCCAGCGCGCCGGCGGCCTCGGTCAGCATCCGGCGGGACTGCGCCGCGTCCGCCAGCGCGAGCGCGATGAACGGCAGGCCACCGTTGTCGGCCACCGAGGCGGCGAACCCGGCGACGTCACTCACCCGGGTCATCGGGCCCTGCGCGACCGGCAGCCGCACCCCGAGGGTCCGGGCGAGCGGTGCACCGGGGCCGAGGACCTGTCCCGCCTCGGCGTGGTCAAGGGCTTCAAGAATCGAGGAGCAGATGTGGCGTACGCCCACCGCGCTGTCCGCGTACCGTCCGGCGAAATCCGCCGCCAGCCACCCGTCCTGGCCGACCGGCAGCAACCCGCCGGCTGTCTCGATGCCCCGCACGCCGTCCCGCAGCACCGGCTCGGTGCCGTCCATCCGGCGCAGCAGCGCGGCGACGTCGTCGGGCACAGTGGATTCGGGCAGCAACGCCAGCTGGGTGTCGAGCACCACACCGGCCGCCCCGCCGACCACACACGCAGCCGAGGTGCGGACGCCGATGCCACCGGCCACCCAGACCGGCAGGCCCAGACCGGCCAGCCGTTGGAAGAGCACGAACGAGCTCAGGTCACTGACCCGCCCGCCCGACTCCATGCCCCGGGCGACCAGCCCGTGCGCACCCGCGGCCACCGCCCCCTGCGCCTCATGAAGATCAACAACTTCGACGAGTACGCCGTAACGCCCCGTCAGTGCGGCGACGTCCCAGCCCGCGTCGGCGGTCACGATCACCAGCTCGATCGCGTCACCGCCGGCGCGGTCCAGGTCGGCCCGGGTGGCGGCACAGGACGCGCTGATGCGTACGCCGAGGCCCGCAGGCACCCGCCGGGCGGTCTGCCGCAGCACCCGTAGGCTCCACGAATCGCCGGTGCCCAGGTCGAGGACGCCGGTGCCGCCACCCCGGACGGCCGCGGCGATCTGGTGCGGGCCCGGCTCCCATCCGGTGCCGCCGCTGACGGCCAGGACCAGGGACCTCGTCGGGGGAGCTGTCTTCATCGGACTCCGCTTCGTGGTTGGGCACCGAGTTCCGACCGGTCTGCCGGGCCTACCTACGGGTGGGTAAGTGACGGTGACGTAGCCGTAAGTTAACGACCTTGACCGGGCCCGGGTGACCGGCTGTTCCCAACAGCAATCACGCCCCGGACGAAGTCACGGGGCGTGGCGGCACTACACGATATTGACCGAGGCGGTGGTCAGGCCCGGTTGCCGGCGGTGCGCACCTGGCCGTAGAGGCCGGCGGTGAGCACGACCAGGCCCAGCAGCGCCAGGACGATGACGTTCACCATGGAAACATTCAGGAAGTTCGCGTCGGTCTGGATGGCGGCCAGCACCACCATCGACACCGCCATGATGGCCCAGCCGAGGACCATGCTGACCCGGTGGTGCACGTTGCCGCCGAGCGCCGCCGCGGCCAGCACCGCGAGGCCGGCCAGCGTCGACAGCCAGGCGCCCGCGGGGTTGAAGCGCAGCCCCAGCGCCCAGTCGGAGCCGTGACCGAAGAACGACTCGCCCCAGGAGGCGGCGACACCGAGCAGGCCGGCCACGGTCAGGTAGAGGCCCGAGGCCGCGGCGAGCAGGCGGTAGGGCTGGCGCAGGTGATGATCGAGCGGGTAGTGGGCCATCAGGCGTGCTGGGACTCGCGCACCTGACGCGGCGCGCCGGTCTGCGAGGGCGCCGCGACCTTGCTGTAGAGGCTCACCGTGATCAGGATCGTGCCGATCAGGTAGGTCACGACGACGGTCGCGATGCTCCAGTCGAGGAAGTTGGCGTCCGTGCGGCTGGCCGCGAGCGAGTAGCTGCCGACCACGAGCAGGCCCCAGCCGAAGTACTTGTCGACCTCGACGTCGGAGTTGCGCCCGATGACGGTGGCGATCAGCACGATCGCGCCGACCAGCACCGAGACGATCGCCCAGAACAGGTTGGTGCCCTGGCCGAGCACCCGGTCACCCGACGTGCCGAAGAGGCCGTCACCGGCGGTCACGATGACGCCCACGATCCCGAACACGACCAGATACAACCCGGCCAGCGCGCCCAGGGCGCGGTAGATCGGCCGCAGCGGGTGATTGACCGGGGTGTGCGCCATGGTTCGTCTCCAAGCTCGATTTGTGTCACGAAGATTCTCGCGCATCGCGGGAGAGCCCGCAGGAGCACCCCCGGATCAGACGTCCGGGACCTGCTCCGCCAGCTCCAGCCAGGCCTCCTCGACCTGGGCCCGCTCCGTCTGCGCCGCCTTGAGCTGCGAGTCCAGCTCGACGAGCTTGTCGTAGTTGCTGCCGTTGACGGCCAGGCTCTCGTTGATCTTGACAATCTTGTCGTCAAGCTTGCTGAGCTGCCGTTCCATCCGCGTGAGGTCCTTCTTCGCCTGCCGCAGATCGGTCGACGACATCGCCGGACCCGACCTGCCCGCCGCCGACGCGCTCCCGGCCTCGGCCGACAGGGACGCCACCCGCCGCGCTCCGGAGATCTTGGCCCCGCGCTCCAGGTATTCGTCGATGCCGCCGGGCAGGTGCACCAGCCGGCCGTCGCCGAACATGCCGAACGCCGTGTCGGTCACCCGCTCGACCAGGTAACGGTCGTGGCTGGCGACGATCATCGTGCCCGGCCACGAGTCGAGCAGGTCCTCCAGCGACGCGAGGGTGTCGGTGTCCAGGTCGTTGGTCGGCTCGTCGAGCAGCAGCACGTTGGGCTCGGCGGCGAGCAGGCGCAGCATCTGCAGCCGCCGGCGCTCACCACCGGAAAGGTCGCTGACCGGCGTCCAGATGCGCTTGTCCGTGAAGCCGAACACCTCGGCGAGCTGCCCCGCCGAGAGCTCCCGGTCGCCGAGCCGGACCCGCCGGGCCACGTCCTCGACCGCCTCGAGCAACCGCATGTGTCCGGGCAGCTCCCGCAGCTCCTGCGACAGGAATGCCGCCTTCACCGTCGAACCGGTGACCAGACGGCCGCCGTCCGGCTTGGTGATCCCGGCGAGCAGCCGCAGCAGCGTGGTCTTGCCGGCGCCGTTGGCGCCCAGGATCGCGATCCGGTCACCGGGCCCGACCTGCCAGGTCAGGTTGCCGAGGATCGGCTTCTCCCCCGCGCGCAGGGTGACATCCTCGAGGTCGAAGACCTGCTTGCCGAGCCGGGTGGTGGCGAGCCGCTGCAGGCTGACCGTGTCACGCACCGGCGGCACGTCCGCGATCAGCGCGTTGGCCGCGTCGATCCGGAACTGCGGCTTGGATGTCCGCGCCGGCGGCCCGCGCCGCAGCCAGGCGATCTCCTTGCGGAGCAGGTTCTGCCGGCGGGCCTCCATGGTCGCGGCGACCCGCTGACGCTCGGCCCGCGCGAGGGTCCAGGCCGCGTAACCGCCCTCGTACGTATGGACCTGCTCGTCCACGACCTCCCAGGTCGCGGTGCAGACGGCGTCGAGGAACCAGCGGTCGTGCGTGACGACCACCAGCGAGCCACGCCGGCCGAGCAGGTAGCGGGCCAGCCAGTCCACGCCGGCCACGTCGAGATGGTTGGTGGGCTCGTCGAGGATCAGCAGGTCGGACTCGCGCACCAGCAGCGCGGCGAGGGCGACCCGGCGGCGCTCGCCACCGGACATCGGCCCCACCGGCGTCTCGAGCCCCAGGTGTCCCATGCCGAGGCCGTCCAGGATCTCGCGCACACCCGCGTCGCCGGCCCACTCGTGCTCGGCGCCCATCCCCTCCGCCAGCCAGGCGGTGCCCAGCACGACATCACGCACGGTGGCCTCGGCCGCCAGCGTGAACGTCTGCGGAAGGGTGGCGACCCGTAGGTCACGACGGAGAGTGACCCGGCCGGAGTCGGGCTCCTCGATCTTGGCAAGCATGCGGAGGAGCGTCGACTTCCCGGCGCCGTTGAGGCCGACAATGCCGACCCTGGCGTCGTCGTCGAGCCCGAGAGAAACGTCGGTGAGCAATTGACCGGCTGCGCCGTATCCCTTGCTGACCCGGTCCAGATTGACGATATTGGCCACGATGAGGTCCAGCCTAGCCGGGCCCCGCCGGGTCAGACCGCCCGGGCGCCCGGCATCGGACCACGAGCGGCAACGGCGTCCCGGCACACACCCGAGTCCCGCAGCCCCGCGGCCACCTTCTCGGCATGCGCGGCGTCGCTGGTCAGGAAGACACAGGTAGGCCCCGACCCGGAGACGATCCCGGCCAGCGCACCCGCTTCGTACCCCGCCTTGAGCACCTCCGCCAACGCCGGCCGCAACGACAACGCCGCAGGCTGCAGGTCATTGGCCAGCGCCGCGCCCAGCACCTCCGGCCTGCGCTGGCGAAGCGCTGCCATCAGCTGCCCCGGGCTCTCCAGCGGCTCCGGCGACCAGGTGCTCTCCCGCATCCGGTCCAGCTCCCGATAGACCTCCGGCGTCGACAACCCACCCTCGGCGATCGCCACCACCCAGTGCCATGTGGTCGGCCGGGCCAGAATCGGACTGACCGCCTCCCCGTGCCCCGTGCCCAGCGCCGTGCCACCCTGCAACAGGAACGGAATGTCGGAGCCCAGCTCCGCCCCGATCTCCGCGAGCTCATCCTTGCCGTACCCGGTGCCCCAGAGCAGATCACAGGCCAGCAGCGTCGCCGCGGCGTCCGCACTGCCGCCGGCAAGCCCCCCGGCCAGCGGAATCGTCTTCCGCAGGTGCAGGCGGGCATGAGCGGGCACCCGCGCCTTCTGCGCCAGCGCCCGGGCCGCCCGGATGATCAGGTTGCTCTCATCCAGCTCCAGCTCCCCGGTGCCCTCACCCTCCATGGTCAGCGTGAGAGTGTCCCCGGGCCGAGCGGTCAGCTCATCGAACAGGCTGATCGCGTGATAGACGGTGTTGAGCTCATGGAACCCGTCCGGCCGCACCGGCCCCACGCCCAGATGCAGATTGATCTTCGCAGGCACCCGGACCTTCACCGGTCCGGCGAACCGGCGCGGCTTGTCGTCGTCCGGCCCCCAAGCCTCCGTCACGGAGTAATTTCCCGAACAGGAAGCTTCATCTCGAACGGCGCCGTCAGCACCAGCTCCGCATTCGCGGCCGCGTCATCCGCCGCCTGGTAGGCACCGCCGACGAGGTCGTACGCGAAAATCCGCAGCGGGTTCTGCTCGACCCGCCAGAAATGCGGAATGCCGGCGCCGGCATACAGCCCCGGTTTCTCCATCCGGTCACGCCGCCGCGTGCTCGGGGACACGATCTCCACCGCGAGCACCACCTGGGACGCCTCGTAATAGTGATGGTCGAAGTCCACCGGCTTGCGCAGCAGCGCGACATCGGGCTCGAGCGTCTTCCTGTGGTTGATGATGACACCGATCGCCATCAGCGCCTCGAGATCGTCCGGCGCATGCCGCTCCAGCCAGCTTGCCAGCCGAAGATTGATCTTCTGATGACCGCCCGAGGGCGAGGGAACCACAGCCAGAACTCCGTCCCAGATCTCCGTTCGAGGCGCGTCCTCCGGCAGCCTCAGCACATCCTCGACGGTGTACGCCTTCATCCGCTGCCGAGCCGGGTCCGGTGCCCAGATGGCGGGGCCTGTCGCTTCTGCCGTCATGAGTCCACCTCCTCGCGCTGCCTGCCAGTCGCGCTGAGCTTACCGCCGAGGCCGCAACGACCCGACCCCCAAGCCTCCGTCACGCAACAAGTTCCTGAACCGGAAGCCTGATCGCGAAGGGCACGCTCAGCACCAACTCCCCCTCCGACTCGCCGACCAGCTCGTACCGGCCGTCCACCAGGTCGTAGGCAAAGACCCGAAGCGGATCCTGCTCGATCCGCCAGAAATGCGGAATGCCGGCCGCCGCGTACTCCGCGGGCTTCTCGACCCGGTCACGCCGCTCCGTGCCCGGCGACACAACCTCTGCAGCGACGACGACCTGCGAGGGCGGGAAGTAAAGATTCTGCTGCTCGACGGGACGGCGCAGCAGAAGAACGTCCGGCTCCAGTGTGTCCTGCGGACTCATCTCAACACCGATGCCGGTGGTCGGCCTCAGCGTCTCCGGTGCGTGCTGCCAGAACCAGGCCCAGAGTGCCGTGCAGATGTACTGATGACCGACGACGGGCCTGGGGATCGCGACCATTACCCCCGCACGGAGCTCGGTGCGGGGGGCCTTGTCCGGGAGATTGAGGATGTCCTCGATCGAATGGGCCGCGCTCAGGAGTCCGCGTCCTCGTGGTGTCGGGCGGCGGGGCTGGTTTTGGCACCGTGGCCGAGGGCGATGGCGGCTGTGGCGATGGCGGCGAATTCGGTGATGGTGAGGGCTTCGCCTCGGGTCTGGGGGCTGATGTCCGCCGCGAGCAGGATCTTTTCGGCGTTGTCCGCGCCGCCTGCCCAGCCGGCGAGGGCCGCGCGGAGGGTTTTGCGGCGCTGGGCGAAGGCTGCGTCGATGATGCGGAAGACCAGGGCGCGGGAGACTTCGGCGACGGGGGTGGCGTGGCGGGAGAAGTGGACCAGGCCGGAGTCGACGTTGGGGACGGGCCAGAAGACCGCGGGGGGTACGCGGCCCGCGGCGCGCGAGTCGGCGTACCAGGCGAGTTTGACCGAGGGGACGCCGTAGATCTTGGAGCCGGGGCCCGCGACCAGCCGGTCGGCGACCTCCTTCTGCACCATGACGAGGCCGCCGCGCAGCGTGGGCAGCACGCTGAGCAGGTGCAGGACCACGGGGACCGCGACGTTGTACGGGAGGTTCGCCACGAGCATGGTCGGCGGCGGCGTGAGCTGGCCCGCGGTGACTTTGAGTGCGTCGCCCGCGTGCACGGTCAGTTTCGTGACGTCGGCACGGGTGGTGACCGTCTCGGGGAGGGCCGCGGCCAGGACCGGGTCGAGCTCGACGGCGTGGACGTGGGCGGCGGTGCCGAGCAGGCCCAGGGTGAGGGAGCCGAGACCGGGGCCGACCTCGAGCACCACGTCGTCGGGGGTGAGCCCGGCCGCGGTGACGATGCGCCGCACGGTGTTGGGGTCGTGCACGAAGTTCTGGCCGAGCTTCTTCGTCGGCGCCACCCCGAGCCGGCCCGCCAGTTCCCGGATCTCCGCCGGGCCGAGGAGTGCGTCAGCCATGACGTCACAGCCTACGCAGTGCGGCGCGGGGACGTGCCCGCAGGCGTGACGGTCGGTCACGGGGCAGCGGCGGTGGTGCCGAGGGAGTACAACGATGGGCATGACGGAGCTGCTGCAGCTGCGAGGCGTGGTCGAAGCGACACCGGACGAGGTTGCCGCCGTGCTGCTCGACGCGCGGCCGGGCGGGCGGTCACCGATCGCGGCGACCGGCGCGGCGAAGCCCGCGAAGGGCGACGAGTTCACCGTCACCCGCGACGGCAGCACCCTCACCGTGGTCGTCGACCGCGCCGCCCGTTCGATCTCCCAGCAGGGCGAATGGTGGTACAGGGGCGTCACCGGCGTCGAGCCGGACGAGCGCGGCGCCCTGGTCGTCCATCGCATCCTCAACATCGCCACGGGTAACCGCTGGGCGGTCCGCTTCGTCTCCCGCGGCCCGATCAACTCCGCGCCGACGAGCTTCGCCAAGCTCCTCGGCGGCCTCGGCGAGCAACTGGACTGCGCGGCGTACCCGCTCGATTGAAGAGCTAGCTCCAGGGCCCGAATACGCGCTCGCCGTTGGCCGAGATCGCCGCGCAGAGGGTGTCGAGGTCCTGGCCGGTGGTCTCGGCGAGCGCCCGCACCGTGACCGGGATCAGGTAGGAAGCGTTGGGTCGCCCGCGGTAGGGCATCGGCGTCAGGTACGGCGCGTCCGTCTCGACCAGCATCTGCGACGGCGGTGTCAGCGCGGCGGCCTCGCGCAGGTAGCCCGCGTTCTTGAACGTCATCGTGCCGGCGAAGCTCAGCAGGAATCCCCTGCGGACACACTCGGCAGCGAAGTCGGCGTCGCCCGAGAAGCAGTGCAGCACCACGGCGTCCGGGGCGCCTTCCTCGTCGAGGACCCGCAGCACGTCCTGGTGGGCTTCGCGGTCGTGGATGATCAGCGGCTTCGCGTAGCGCTTGGCGATGGCGATGTGGGCGCGGAAGCTCTGCTCCTGCGCGGCCCGGCCCTCCTCGCTGGTACGGAACGTGTCGAGGCCGGTTTCGCCCAGGCCGCGTACGCGTGGCAGGGCAGCCAGGGCCTCGATCTGCCGCAACGCCTCGTCGAGGTCGTCGAGTCGCGGTGCCTCGTTGGGGTGCAGGGCGACGGCGGCGAGCACGCTGGGGTGCCGGGCGGCCAGCTCCGCGCCCCACCGTGACGAGTCGAGATCGACGCCGACCTGCACCAGCCGGTCGACGCCGACCTTCGCGGCGGCGGAGATGAGGGCCTCGACGGGATCGTTGTCAGCTGGCATCCCGGCTTCGTGCACGGTGATGTCGAGATGGGTGTGGCTGTCGAAGACCGGGACGGCCAGCGGCTCCGGCGGCGGCGGGAACTCGCCCCGGCGACGGGCCTCACGCTGCTTGCGATTCTCGGTGGGCGGGTTGCTGTTCATCGCGGACCAGCATCACACATGACCTCGCGAGACTTTTTTCACGGCAAGCCTGAGTAACCTCCCGTTCACCCTACGTCTACCCGCGACCCCTAGGTTGCTGCGAGTGACCGTGACCGGTGAGGAATCCGAAGTCGGCACCGACCCTCTAGAGCCTGCCCTGATGGCGCCCCTGCGACGCGACCTCACGTGGGGCCGGGTCCAGGAGATGAGCCAGTCGTTCGGCCATCATCAGGATTCCCTGCTGCAGGGCATCCGCGCGACCGCGGCCGTGGTCCGCGGCACCCGCATGGTCAAGGTGCTCTCCGCGGCCCAGCTCGCCGGGCACCTCGCCGGCTGGCTTCCCTACGGCTTCTGTTACCGCGCCTGCGACATCGCCCACCTGCGCACCCCTGCCGAGCTCGCCTTCCTGCGCACCGACGGCGCCCCGGACGACGGCGTGACCTTCGCCCTGCGCTGGCGCGCCACCGACCCGATCGACTTCGAGATCCCGATGGGCCGCGTCCAGGCCGGGCTCCCCGCCGTGCCCGCGCACTCCCGGATCGGCTCGATGGTGCTGGGCACCGGTTTCACGCCCAGCACCGACGACCTCATCCCGGAGTTCGTCACCGCGGGCTTCGCCGACCTGCCGATGCCCGCGAACGCCCAGCTCCTGGCATATCCGGGGACCGGCGACGAGGTGGTGCTCTACACGTACCAGCCGGAGCAGCACGGGTGGCTGCGGCTGGCCGGACCGCGATGGCGGCACCTGCTGGAGGGGATCCCCGGGGTCAGCCCGGACCGCGAGTACGTGCCCTGCACCGATGCCGGCTCGGCGCGGCTCGTCGGGCGCATAAAGGATCAGGAATACCAGGCCGTCGCGGACCCGCCCGAGGAGTTCCGGGTCCGGGCGCTCACCCGGGCCGCGCGCTACCAGGTCGAGACGCTGTCCCGGCGGGCCGAGCAGGCACTGTGGCGTGACGTGCCGGTCTGGGTCCTGCAACGCGACGAGACCTGGGCCCGCCTGCGACTGGTACGCCCGGACTCCGACTCCATCAACAAGGTCGGCGCCCGCTGCTACGAACGCGGCGTCTACGAGGTGTGGGCCCCGGTCCGGGAGCTCGCCGATCACCACATCGCCGAGTTGCCGTACGTCATCTGATCCGGACAGCAAGAAGCCCCGGTCCGCGTACGCAGACCGGGGCTTTCCTGTTCGGTTACTTGACCTTCGACTGGATCGAGGCCCACTTGCTGGCGTTGTCGGCCCAGTCCCACGCGCGAGCGTCGACGTAGACCGTGCCCTTGCCGAGGCCGTTGATCTTCAGCGACCACTTGCCCTTGGAAGGAGTGATGGCGACCGGGGCGCAGTTGTTGTACTGCTCCTCCGAGTAGACGCGCTTCCACTTCTTCGCCGGGGTGTAGCAGTAGACGGCGCTGCCGTTGATCCGCGTGACCCAGACGTACACGTAAGGTGCGCCGGAGCCCTTGTCCGACACCGTGCCGGTGACGGTCTTCCACGACTTGATCTTCGTGGGGTTCTTCGGCTTCTTGACCGAGACGACGGGCTTCCACGAGTCGGTCTTGACGTTGACCACACCGACGTAGACCGCGGAGGACGCGCCGAACTTGTTGTAGAACGTGGCCCGCAGGGTGACCTTGCCCTTGATCAGGCCGCCGTTCTTGCGGTGGTAGTAGAAGACCTTGATCGCCTGGTTCTTCGGCTTGATCTCCTGGACGTAGCCGTCACCGTTGTCGAAGCGGATCCGCGTGGTGCCGGCGGGGACGCTGCTGAACGTGGTGGTGACGCGCTCACCGGGCCAGATGCTGTACTTGCTGATCTTGAACTTGCCCGGCACGGTCACGTTCAGGACGCTGCTGGTCTTGCTGGAGTTCTTGGCCTTGTCCGTGACCGTCAGCGTGATCGTGAACTTGCCGTTGCGGGTGTACTGCTTGTTGACCGGCGCCTGGCCCGTGGCCTTCAGCGTCGTCGACGTGCCGTCGCCCCAGCTCACCACGCGGGTGACCTCGGTGACCGGGCCGTTGTCGGTAACCGCGCCCTGGGTGAAGGTGACCTTCTGGCCCACCCACAGCGAGGTCGTGTTGAGCGAGAACTTGCCCGTCGGCTTGATGGTGTCGGGCACCGGCGGCGTCGAGGTCGGCGGGCTGCTCGGCTCCACCGGCGGAGTGGTGGTCCCCGACGGCTCGGGGTCCGAGGTGGTGGGGGTGTCGGAGGGCTCCGGCGCCGAGGTGGTGGGCGTGTCGGAGGGCTCGGGAGCCGAGGTCGTCTCCGAGGGGTCCGGAGCCGGGGTCGTCTCGGAGGGCTCCGGGGTCGGAGTCGTCTCGGACGGGTCCGGGGTCGGCTCGTCGGCCAGGACCGCACCCGCGTCAGCGGTGGCGGAACGGCCGGAGTCGGAGGCGAGGGCCGGCGAGGCGGCGAAAGCGCCGCCGGCCAGCAGGGCACTGCTGACAACAACGGCCAGGATCGGCCGCTTGAGGCGTGCGTTCAAGGAAACTCCTTTGAGGGGGGTGACCCTGACGAAGGAGACATGTCGATACGGCACGGGCCGCAACGATAGAACGGCGCCGTACCGATGAAACGCAAGCGTTTCCCCCGTGGTCGGGCATGAAAGTACCCGACGGCAGCCAGCCTGATCAATCCGATTCCCAGCCAAAATTGAGGAAAGCCCGCCGTGAGAATACACACGACGGGCTGACCTGCATAAATGTGTCAGGAGGCGAGGCGCTCCAGCTCTTCCTCGATCACCGAGACGTCGAGCTTGCGGAAAATCGGCGTCGGCGTGGCGAGCGGCGTGCCCGCCACCAGTGGCACCGAGTCCCACTTGGCGCCCACCGTGTAGTCGCCGGTGAGCACCGGATAGGACGGTCCGCCGTCGAGGTCCTCGACCTCCACGATCGACGGCATCGGCGCGTGCACCCCGACCCCGCCGAGCAGCTCGAAGACCTTCTGCGCGGAGTGCGGCAGGAACGGCGTCAGCAGCGTGTTGGCATCGCTGATGACCTGGAGCGCCACGTGCAGGACGGTGCCCATCCGGGGCTTGGTGGCCTCGTCCTTGAGCTTCCAGGGCGCCTGGTCGGAGAGGTACTTGTTGGCCTCGGCCACCACGCGCATGGCCTCGCCGATCGCCGCCTTCTGCCGGTGCTTGCCGAGCAGCTCGCCGACGGTGTCGAAGCCCTTGCGAGCGACGTCGAGCAGCGCCTTGTCATCCTCGGTCAGCTCACCGGCCTCGGGGACGGCGCCGAAGTTCTTGGCCGCCATCGAGACCGACCGGTTGACCAGGTTGCCCCAGCCGGCCACCAGCTCGTCGTTGTTGCGCCGGACGAACTCGGCCCAGGTGAAGTCGGTGTCGTTGGACTCCGGGCCGGCGGCGGCGATGAAATACCGCAGCGCGTCGGCGTCGTAACGCTCGAGGAAGTCGCGGACGTAGATGACGACCTTGCGCGACGAGGAGAACTTGCGGCCCTCCATCGTCAGATACTCGCTGGAAACCACCTCGGTGGGCAGGTTGAGCGCGCCCAGCGAGCCCGGCTTGCCACCCTTGTCGCCCTCACCCGAGTAACCGAGCAGCAGCGACGGCCAGATCACCGAGTGGAAGACGATGTTGTCCTTGCCCATGAAGTAGTAACCGAGCGCGTCGGAATCCTGCCACCACTTGCGCCAGGCCTCGGGGTCCCCGGAGCGCCGAGCCCACTCGATGGACGCCGACAGGTAACCGATGACCGCGTCGAACCACACGTAGATGCGCTTGTCGTTGCGGTCCTCCCAGCCCTCCAGGGGGATCGGGACGCCCCACTCGAGGTCGCGGGTGATCGCCCGGGGCTGCAGGTCCTCCACCAGGTTCTTGGAGAACTTCAGGACGTTGGGGCGCCAGTCGTCGCGGGTGTCGAGCCACTTGCCCAGCGCCTCGGCGAACGCGGGCAGGTCGAGGAAGAAGTGCTCGGTCTCGACGAACTCCGGGACCTCGCCGTTGATCCGCGACTTCGGGTTGATCAGCTGCTCGGGGTCGAGCTGGTTGCCGCAGTTGTCGCACTGGTCGCCGCGGGCGCTGCCGTACCCGCAGATCGGGCAGGTGCCCTCGATGTAGCGGTCGGGCAGGGTGCGCCCGGTCGACGGCGAGATCGCCCCCAGCGTGGTCTTGGCGATGATGTAGCCGTTGTCGTGCAGGCCCTTGAAGAGCTCCTGCACGACCGAGTAGTGGTTACGCGTCGTGGTCCGGGTGAAAAGGTCGTATGACAGGCCGAGCCCGTGCAGGTCTTCGACGATGACCCGGTTGTAGCGGTCGGCCAGCTCGCGCGGCGTGACCCCCTCGGCGTCGGCCTGGACCTGGATCGGGGTGCCGTGCTCGTCGGTGCCCGAGACCATGAGTACGTCGTGGCCGGACATCCGCATGTACCGGCTGAAAACGTCGGAGGGCACCCCGAAGCCGGAGACATGACCGATGTGACGCGGTCCGTTGGCGTAGGGCCAGGCAACCGCGGCTAGAACGTGACTCATGAATAACAAGCGTAGTGACCCCGCCCCGGATAGCGCGAACGGACTGGACAACACCCCTTTTGACCGACACCTGGCTTATCTGCCATTTTGCCGACCCGACCCGTAGTCCAATGGGACACATGACCGGAGACGCACCCCAGCCTGGGCAAACGCCACGCCACGAGGGCGAGCCGTGGACCTGGACGGATCGAGGAACCGGCACCTGGTGGTCCGGCGACCTCGGCCCGCAGGAAACCACGCGGAGCCGGTCACGGCGCGGGGCGGCCGAGACGCTGGAAGCGCCGAAGCAGGCAGAGCACACGGGCGAGGCCGCGACGGCGCACGAGGCCGGCATGCAGGACACGACCACCGCGCTGACCGGCGAGGCCCCACCGAAAATCGCCCCGCCGAAGCCCGCGCGGAAGCGGGAACGGGCGCGGAAGACCGAGACCGAGGGCGTCGAGCAGGCGCACGACCAGGTGGGCAACGAGCGCTTCAACCCTCAGGGCACGAGTACGGCGTACGCATCGAGACCCGTACCCGAGGCAGCCCCGATCGACCCGGATCACGAGCCCACGATCGTCGACCTGCTCGCCGCGCTCCCGCTCGACGACCCGATCCGGCCGCCCGTTGTCCAGGCGCCCGTTGCCCCGTCCGGTGCCCGGCCGGGTGGTCCGATGACCCTGGAGGGCGAGACCGTTGCTCCGGGCGTACCCGAGGAATTGATTGTGCCTGAGCAGGACCGCAACCGGCCCACCGTGGCCCTGCCCAAACCACCGGCCCGGTCGCGGCTCGGCCGGGCGAGGGAGGACCGGGCCCGTGCCGACCGGGCCCTTCAGGATCGGGTACGCGCAGAGCGCACCGCCGCCCTGCTGGAGACCTCGCCGTTCTGGCGCACCGAGGAGGAGCGCGCCGCCAATGCGGCGTGGCCGCCCGCCGAGACCCGGGAGAAGCTCGGCGCGGGACGCCCTCCGAAGCGCCCACCACGTGATCCCCGCCACCCCGTCAGCGGACTCGTCGCCCTGCTGGCGCTCGCACTCGTCGCCGCGTTCTTCTCCTGGGTCAGCGCCGAACCGTTCTGGCTCGCGGTCGGGCACGGCCGCGAAGGCACCGCCACGGTCTCCCAGTGCACCGGATCGGGCGTCACCCAGCGGTGCACCGGCTCCTTCACCGCCGCCAACGGGTCCTACAAGGCCGAGAACATCGCCCTGCTCGGCGTGAAGGCAGGCCAGCGGACCGTCGGCTCCGTCGGACAGGCCCGGATGGTGAGCATGACCAGCCGGCAGGCGTACGTCGGCGAGACGAGCCTGCTGGTCCACCTGCGCTGGACCCTCGCGTTCCTGCTGGTGATGCTCTGCGGGCTCGGCATCGCCGCGCTGACCGGCGCCCGGCGACTGGAGACCGCCCAGGCCCGGCGCGGCGCGGTGCTGCTCAGCCTCACCGGGCCGTTGCTGCTGCTCGCCGGCTTCCTCATCGCGACCTACTGAGCGTGCTTCTCAGCGCTTTCGGCCGCGGCCTGCTGGGCGTGCTTCTCAGCCGCGGCCTGCTGGACGTGCTTTTCGGCCGCGGCCTGCTGGGCGTGCTTTTCGGCCGCCGCCTATTGGGCGTGGACCAGGGCGTAGACCTCGCGTTTGCGCAGGCCGTAGGCGTCGGCGACGGCCTGGATGGCGTCCCGCCTGGTGGCGCCGCCGGCCTCCCGCTCGGCGACCGCCGCACGCAGGTCCTCGTCGGCGGGACGCTCGGCGGGCCCGGCCGGCGCACCGGCGACCACGACCGTGATCTCGCCACGCGGCTCGTTCTCGGCCGACCAGACGGCCAGCTCACCGAGGGGCCCGCGGCGGATCTCCTCGTACGTCTTGGTCAGCTCCCGGCACACCGCGGCTTCCCGGTCGGCGCCGAAGACACTCGCGAAGTCCTGCAACGACGCGGTGATGCGGTGCGGGGCCTCGAAGAAGACCAGCGTGCGGGGCTCGGCGGCGAGCTCACGCAGGCGGGACCGCCGGTGCGACCCGGTGCGCGGCAGGAACCCCTCGAAGCAGAACCGGTCGCTGGGCAGGCCGGACAGGGCCAGCGCCGTGGTCACCGCACTCGGGCCGGGCGCCGAGGTCACCGGGAAACCGGCGTCGAGTGCTGCCCGGACCAGGCGATACCCCGGGTCGGAGACGCTCGGCATGCCGCCGTCCGTGACAACGGCCACAACCGCGCCGCCACGCAGGGCGTCGACGAGATCGGGCGTACGCCGCTCCTCGTTGCCCTCGAAATACGACGTGATCCGGCCGTTGACGGTGATCCCGAGATCCCGGGCCAGCCGGATCAGCCGCCGGGTGTCCTCGGCCGCCACCACGTCCGCCGTCGTCAGAACCTCGCGCAGCCGGGTGGAGGCGTCCCCGGTGTTGCCCAGCGGGGCACCGACCAGCACGACCCGGCCCGTACCGCTCTCCTGCACGCCATCTTCCACGCGCCGAGTTCATCACACGCCGTACACGTGGGCGTCCCGGGCACCGGGCTGGACGAACGGCCTACGATCGCGTGGTGACTTCGGCGACAGCTGAGACTGACACCACGAGCCCGCCGCCCGCCGACGAGACCCCGGAGGCGCCGGCGGCCGTCGGCGTGCGCGGCGTCCCCGACGCGGTGCGGCGCCGCCTCGCCACGCTCGAGAACTGGCTGAACCCGTACTCGTGGTTGGTCACGGTGATCATCGTGGCGATCGCGGCGGTGCTGCGGCTGGTCGGCATCACCCACCCGAAGAGCTACATCTTCGACGAGGTGTACTACCCGACCGACGCCTGGGACATGCTCCAGCACGGCGTCGAGTGGGACGAGAAGAGCAACGGGCCCGCGTACGTAGTGCATCCGCCCTTGGGTAAATGGCTGATCGCCCTCGGCGAGAAGGCCTACGGCAACAACGAGCTGGGCTGGCGCCTGCCCGCGGCGATCGCCGGCACCCTGATGATCCTGATCCTGATCCGGGTCGCCTACCGGCTGTTCCACTCGATCGTGCTGGCCGGCACCGCGGGCCTGCTGATGACGCTCGACGGCTTCCAGCTCGTGCTCTCCCGCACCTCGCTGCTGGACATCTTCCTCGGCCTGTTCATCCTCATGACCTTCGCCGCCCTGGTGCTCGACCGCGACCACTACCGTCGCCGCTGGTTGAATCGCCTGGAAGACGGCTTCGACCCGGCCACCACCCACAGCCAGCCCCGCATCTTCCCCTGGTGGCTGATGATCGCGGGCATCACCTTCGGCCTGGCCTGCGGCGTAAAATGGAGCGCGCTCTTCTTCGCCCCGTTCTTCGGCCTGCTCGTGGTCGTCTGGCGCATCCAGGCCCGCCGCTCCGCAGGAGTACGCCGCCCGGTCGTCTTCGGCCTGCTGGGCGATCTCGGCTACCTGATCCTCAGCTTCGTCCTGTCGATCATCTTCTACCTCGCCACCTGGACCGGCTGGTTCGTCACCAACGACGGCTACTTCCGCCACTACCGCGAAGCCAACGGCCTCAGCGAGCCCCCGATCCTGGGCGCCCTCCTCAACCTCATGCACTACCACCACGAGGCCTACAACTTCCACAGCGGCCTCACCGACCGCCACGTCTACCAGTCCTGGCCCTGGCAGTGGCTCCTCCTTGGCCGCCCCGTCGCCTTCTACTGGAACGGCAACGGCAACTGCGGAGCCCCCAGCTGCGCCGCCGAGGTCCTCCTCCTGGGCACCCCGCTACTGTGGTGGTCCTTCCTGCCGGCCCTGGCAGCCCTCGTATGGTTCGGCATCGCCCGCCGCGACTGGCGAGCCTTCGCCATCGGCACCGGCGTCGTCGCAGGCTTACTACCTTGGTTCTACTTCGCAGTGGCCGACGGCCGAACGATGTTCTCGTTCTACGCCCTCCCCGCCCTGCCCTTCCTCATCCTCGCGGTCGTCTACGCCCTGGGCGCCATCATGACCCCACCATCAGGCATGCTCGCCGGCTCCGGCCGAACGGACAGACAACTCGTGGGCACCATCGTCGCCGGCGTCTACGTCCTCCTCGTAGCCCTCTGCTTCGCCTACTTCTATCCGATCTTCGTAGGCCAGCTCATCCCCTACGACGACTGGTCAGCCCGAATGTGGCTCGGCGGCCGCTGGATCTGACCGGCTCTGGGGCCGGGCGCTCTCATGGCAGGCCGTTCACAGGGCAGGCCACCCACTGGGCAGTCCGTTCATAGGCCAGGCCACTCACAGGGCAGGCGGCTCACAGGGCAGGCGGCTCACTCCTCAGGGGCAGGCGCTCACTCTCAGGGGCAGGCGCTTCTTAAGGGCTGCTCTGCGCGACCACCCTGTGGGCCGTCGTGCGGGATGGCCTGAGCGATGGCCCTGCGGGCAGGTTTGAGCGATGGACTTGAGCGATGGACTAGAGCGATTTGGCGCCTCCGGATCGGACTACCGCTACCGGACCGATAGGTCGACCGCTCCTTGCGACCGCACCACTTCGGGGGCGCCGTAATGAAGCCCATCCGTAAGGTCCCGTAAGCGCAGGGTGATCCTGGCAAAAGTGATGTGTTATCACTCAAGACTCGATGTTGCGTCGACCTGCATCGCAGAGCAACTTCATGCGGCGTCGGCCAGCAAGCGCACACTATTGCTCCGCCGCGCAGGACATTCGTAGTCGCGGCCTTACCCTGCGTTACCCAAGAGGAATCCAGGGAAGACACTGACCTCCCGGGGGCAAACACTTAGGCCAGCCCCCTTATCGCGCCCGAACAGCCCGGTGCGACTTGGAGCGGTG
>NZ_BOMN01000052.1 GCF_016862215.1 Winogradskya humida | reverse complement strand
CGACTTGAACCAGTGCAGCTTCGACCGGCGCAGCCTTGATCAGCGCGGCTTCGGCCAGCGCGACTTCGACCGGCAAGGACTCAACCTGACACGACCTCAACCCGACACGACTTCGACCGTCCGGAGATAGACCGGCGAGGACTTGACCCGGCAGGGAGATCGACCCGACAGAGGGCTTGACCCGGCAGGAGATCGACCCGGCAGGGAGCTCGAACCAGCAGGGAGCTCGAACCAGCAGGGAGCTCGAACCAGCAGGGAGCTCGAACCAGCGCAAGTTGAGAAGCGGCAAGCGACCGACTCGGCGCAAGCAAGGAGCGGCAAGCGACCGACTCAGCGCGAGCAAGGAGCGGCAAGCGACCGACCCGGTGCGAGCAAGGAGTGGCAGGCGACCGACCCGGTGCGAGCAAGGAGCGGCAGGAGGTCGAAGCGGCGCGGAGGATCGACTCGGCGCGGCTTTGGAACGGGCGGCGAGGGCTTGGATTTCTGGGGAAATAAGCAACGCCCCGATCGCCTGCCACGGGGGAAGCGGGCGATAGGGGCGTGCGAATACGAGCTTAACGAGCGTCCTTGCCGGACACAATGGGTCGACTTACTAAATTGTTGTCGATTCCGGTCGGGTGGGACTGCTGGTGGTGATCGGGTGAACACGCGCAGCTAAGGGGCTGGCTGGGAGTGCGACCAAACGGACATACTGCTATATTGCCTTCTTAAGCCGCATAACAATTTGTGAATGGCGTTCGTGAATGGCGTGCTGGGTAGTCGATAATATGACACCGACATTTTGCCGATAATCACGTAACCGCGGCTTGGGAAATCATTTTTTGCAGGTCAGTGCTGTTGGGCTGAAGAGCGACTCACACTGCGTTGATCAGGTCAAATGCGGGACATCACCGATTCGGTTGATTTCATCGACACATATGGTGGTCAGTCGAACAGGTGAAGACAATCGTGATCTTCCTAGATGTTCCTAAGCTCGCCGCGTGACATTGCAGGAGCCCCAGAACCCGATTTCCGCCGACGCCGATGTGTCCGACACCGAGGTGATCGAGGTCGCGCACCCCTCGCCGGTGTTCGTGGACTCGACCGGACGCCGGCGGCGCGTGCTGACGCGCGTCGCGTACGGCTTCGGTGCCCTCTGCATGACTTACGGGGGGCTGATCGGTGTCAGTCTGGCCGGTGGGCCGGTCAGCTCCAATGCTGTCCTGCCGCTGCCGGATCTTGTCAACGGCGATGACAAGGATGTTGCCGCGCCCCGGCCGAGCCCAACCCCGGCGCCGCAGACCAGTGTGACGGCGAGTGCGCAGCCGATACTCGAGGTCTTTCCCAACCGGGACGCGTCCCCGGCACGCACCGTCACAGTCAGACAGCCGGCGCGTACGTCTCCGGCGGCCCGCAGGACCACCACGGCCACCGTCCCGAAGCCGACCACGGCCAAGCCGAGCCCAACGCCGACCGGGTCCCGCACTCCGGAGTCGGCAAAGACCACCAAGCCGACCACACCGGCTACCACCCCGCCTGCCAGCAGCGGGACGCCCAGCGCTCCGGTCGCACCCCCGCTACCCGGGGGCACGGGCGGCGGGGGTGGTGGCACGGGCGGTGAGGGCGGCGGCGACGGCGATTCCGGCACCGACTTCCCCACGGAAGAACCCACCACCCCCGCAGCGGAGAACGGTGGCGAGGGCGGCGGCTCCCCCACCCCGACGACCAGCCAGAACGACGAAAGCGACAGCGACAGCGACAGCGACAGCGACAGCACGAGCGAAGACGAAAGCGAAAACGACAGCAGCAGTGAAGGCGAAAGCGCGACCGAGGACGACAGCGCCGGCCAGGAGCAGAGCCCGAGCAGCGAGCCGGCCGAGGACGAGCCCGACGCCGATCCCGAGCCGGCCCCGTCCGTGAAGGTGAAGATCGAGGCGGAGTGCGAGACCGAGGCCGAGGCCAAGCCCGTGGCCGGCGTCGAGGTGAGCGCGTGACGGCCCGTCGTAACCGCAATCGCAGCAGGTCGCGCCGACGCATCCTCCCGCAGCCCCGGGTGATGCTCGGCGTGCTGTTGATCGTGCTCTTCGTGGGTGTGCTGGTCGTGCAGGCGTACATCAATTCGGAGTTCACGTCGGATCACAAGGATTCTGAGGTCGGGGATCAGACCGGGGTGCCGCTGGCGATCCGCGGTGGCGGGCCGATCATCAACACGACCGGGGGGCAGGAGAGCTCGAACCGGCTGCCGCCGCGGACCATCGCGCTGACGTTCGACGACGGGCCCGATCCGGAGTGGACGCCTAAGGTCCTCGAAGTGCTCAAGGAGAACGATGCGCACGGTACGTTCTTCGTGATCGGTTCCGAGGTCGCGCGCCACCCGGAGCTGACAAAGAGGATCGCCGACGAGGGCCACGAGCTGGGCCTGCACACCTTCACGCACCCGAACCTGCAGCGGGTGGCCCCGTGGCGGCGCAGCCTCGAGCTGTCCCAGACGCAGGTGGCCATCGCCCGGGCGGCGAACGTACGGACAAATCTCGCGCGGTTTCCGTACTCATCAAAACCGCAGGCCATCGACGAGACCAACTGGAAGATCGTCAAAGAGGCCGGGCGGGACGGCTATCTGGTCGTGGTCAATGACATGGACAGCGAGGACTGGCAGCGGCCCGGTGTCGGGCAGATCGTCAAGAACGCATCGCCGCCAGGGGATGTCGGCGCGGTGATCCTCTTCCATGACGCCGGTGGGGACCGCGCGCAGACCGTCGAGGCGCTGCGGACGTTCATCCCGATGATGAAGCAGCGCGGGTATCGCTTCACGACGGTGACCGAGGGGCTGAATCTGGCCATCGAGCAGCAGCCCGACGCGGCCGCGCTGCCGCTGCTGCCGGTCAACCCCGCGGCGGCCCCGACCGATCGACTGCGCGGGTCCGGGCTCATCTGGACCGTACGCGTAGCCGACGGCCTGGTGTGGCTGATCGCCGGGCTGTTCCTCTTGGTCGGGCTGCTCACGATCGCGCGTACCGGCCTGCTCCTGGTGCTCGCGACCCGGCATGCCCGGCAGCGCCGCAAGCGGGGCTTCAGCTGGGGTCCGCCGGTGACCGATCCGGTGTCGGTGATCGTGCCCGCCTACAACGAGAAGGAGGGCATCGAGGCGGCCGTACGCTCGCTGGCCGGTGGCGACTACCCGGCGATCGAGGTGGTGGTCGTCGACGACGGTTCGACCGACGGCACCGCGGCGCTGGTCGAGCGCATGCACCTGCCGAACGTACGCGTGATCCGCGTCCCGAACGGCGGTAAGGCGAACGCCCTCAACACCGGTGTCGCCCTGGCCCGCCACGACCTGATCGTCACGGTCGACGGCGACACCGTTTTCGAGCCGGACTCGGTACGGATGCTGGTGCAGCCGTTCGCCGATCCGACCGTGGGCGCCGTGGCGGGCAACGTCAAGGTCGGCAACCGCAACAGCCTGGTCGCCGGCTGGCAGCACATCGAGTACGTGATCGGCTTCAACCTCGACCGCCGCCTCTACGAGATGCTGAACTGCATGCCGACCGTGCCGGGCGCGATCGGGGCGTTCCGGCGGGAGGCGCTGGCCCGGGTCGGCGGGATCAGCGACGAGACGCTGGCCGAGGACACGGACGTGACGATGGCGCTGTGCCGCGACGGCTGGCGGGTCGTCTACGCCGAGCACGCCAAGGCCTGGACCGAGGCGCCGGCGACGCTGGAACAGCTGTACCGCCAGCGTTACCGGTGGAGCTACGGGACCATGCAGGCGATGTGGAAGCACCGCAGGGCGCTGACGGATTCGGGGCCGTCGGGCCGCTTCGGGCGGGTCGGGCTGCCGTTCCTCGCGTTGTTCGGGGTGGCGCTGCCGATGCTCGCCCCGGTCGTCGACATCATGCTGGTGTACGGGCTGGTCTTCTGGGAGCTCACCGACACCGTCGTCGCCTGGCTGATGATGCTCGCGCTGCAGCTGGTGACCGCGGCGGTGGCGTTCCGCTTCGACCGCGAGTCGCTCGTCCCGCTGTGGCGGCTGCCGTTGCAGCAATTCGCGTACCGGCAGCTCATGTATCTGGTTTTGATCCAGTCCGCGGTGACCGCGCTGACCGGGGGCCGGCTGCGGTGGCACAAGCTGCACCGCGCCGGGCTGTCCGGGGTGAAGTCGGTGCCGGCCGCCGAACGGCCGCTGGTCCTGCCGAAGCAGGGCGTCGCACCGGCCGTCGACACGTGGCCGCCGAGTCTCGACCAGGTTCCGGTGGTGGGTCACCCCGCCGCGGGCCGGGCCACCGCGCGCCCGGCAGTGCCGTCCCAGACGCCGTCGCACGGCGCCTGAACGGACCCGCCCCGCTCGAACTGCAGCCGAGCGGGGCGGGTCTGGCTCTCAGAATCATCAGACGAGCTGGAGTTCACGCTCGTCCTCGTGTTCGGCGAATGGGAACACCAGGTGCAGGGACGTGCCGTCGCCGGGACGGTCGGAGAGGGCGACGGTGGCGTGGTGCGCGTCCAGGATGCGCTTGGCGACCGCGATGCCCTTGTCCGGGCCGGGCACCACCGTCGGGCTGGCGATCGCCCCGTAGTACAGGTGCGGGAACAGGTCGGGGCGGATTCCGTCGGGCATGTCCATGTCGTCGAGGCGTACCGTCGGACCGCTCTCGATGTCCGTGCCGACACGGACCCTACCGCCGGGCGGCGTGTACTTGATCGCCGCGAAGAGCAGATGCATGAGGACCTGTTCGAGGCGTACGGGGTCCGCGATGATCGGCAGCGACGGCCCGCCGCTCTGGTTGAGGATCCAGATCTGCTTCGTCGCCGCGATCGGCCGCACCGCCTCGACCGCGCGCTGGGTGAGCCGGGTCAGATCGATCTCCCGCATGTGCAGGCTGTCGCTGCCGCTTCCCGCCTCGGCCATCGAGTTCAGGTGGTCGAGCAGCTCCGAGAAGCCCCGCACGTGCGCGGACGTCGCCCGGCCGAGCAGATCGGCGAGTTCCAGGTCGTGCGTACCCTTGTCGCCCAGGTCTGCCAGGTAGGACCGCATCAGCCGCAGCGAGGAGCGGAGCTCGCCGCCGACCAGGTAGGCCAGCTCGTCCTTGTGCCGTTCGAGGACCTGCAGCCGCGCGGTGGTGTTGGCCAGCGCCGACGCGTACCGGCGCAGTTCCAGCTGGGAGGTGACCTGCCGGGCCAGCGCCCGCAGGGCCTGCAGCTGCTCGAGGTCCAGCCTGCGGGGCTGCGAGTCGACTACGCAGAGCGAGCCCAGGGCGTACCCGTCGGTGGTGAGCAGTGGGGCACCCGCGTAGAACCTGATTCCCCCGTCGTCAGACACCGTGGGGTTGTCCGCGAAGCGGGGGTCCTGGGTGGCGTCGGGCACCACCAGCAGGTCCTTGCCGAGGATCGCGTGGGAGCAGAACGAGATGTCCCGCGCGGTCTCGGTCAGATCGGTGCCGACGCTCGCCTTGAACCACTGCCGGTCGGCATCGAGCAGGCTGACGAGGGACATCGGTACGCCGCACACGGTCGACGCCAGCGCCACGATGTCATCGAAGTCCTTCTCCGGTTCGGAGTCGAGGATGTCGAGTTCGTAGAGCGCGGCGAGCCGGTCGGTTTCGTTCGCGGGCAGGGGTGCTTGCATGGTGGTCACCTCCGAGGCTGCCTCAAGAGATACCACCCAAAAGTTGCGATGCTCACATACCCGGCTTTTCGCCGGCCCCGCTTTTACGCAGGCCTGTGACAGACCGCTTCGATGTTGTTCCCGTCAGCGTCGAAGGCGAAGGCCGCGTAGTAATTCTCGTGGTTGTCCGGCCGCAGCCCCGGCGGCCCGTTGTCCACCCCACCGGCATGCAGTGCGGCGGCGTGGAAGGCGTCCACCGCGGCCCTGTCGGCCGCGGTGAAGGCGACGTGTACGCGGTGGGACGGCTCCCGAACCGCCAGCCAGAAGAACGGGCGCCCGCTGTCATCGCCGAAGCCCACCATTTCGGGCTCCTCGGCGACCACCTTGACACCCAGCGGGCGCAGCGCGTTCTCGTAGAAGTGCCGGCTCTCGTCGAGGTGGTGCACCCCGAGAAGGACATGGTCGATCATTCGGTCTTCCCTTCCCGCGTCGAGTACCGACCGTATAGCGGGAGCGGCGAACTTCGATGATCTCTGCGCCCAGTGGCGCTCATGGTGCGCCGTCTGGTTTCAATAGGCACCGAGCAGGGCCGCCGCGTGGCTGACCTGAACCGTGTGCGTGACGCAGTCCGGGCCGTCGACGAGGTGCAGCAGGAAGCCGGTGGGCTCGGCGACGTAGCCGGGCGGCGCGTCAGAGCCGAGCAGCAGCCCGGACTGGCGCCAGGTGCTCGGCGCGACGGTCATCACGGTGCCCGCGAACGCTGCGGTGATCGGCCGGTGCACGTGCCCCGCCATGATCCGCGCGACGTTGTCGTGACCGGCGACCACCTCCCGCAACTCCTCGCCGTCGAGCAGCCGCATCCCGTCGAGGAACGGAATGCCGATCGCCATCGGCGGGTGGTGCAGCCCGATGAGCGCGGGCACGCCGGGGCGCGCGGCGAGCGTACGGTCCAGCCACGCCAACTGCTCGCCGCCGAGCCGCCCGGCCGGCGAACCGGGAATCAGCGAGTCCAGGGCCACGATGGTGAACCCGGGATAGTCCACGGAGTAGTAGGGATCCCCGCCGAAGGCTTTCACCATGGCGTCCCGGTCGTCATGGTTGCCCGTGGTCAGGTGCAGGGGCAGCGGGAAGTCACCGATGACCTCCTGGAGGGCTGCGTACTCCTCCTCCAGGCCGTGATCGGTGAGATCGCCGGTGACCACGACACAGTCGGGGCGCGGGTCGAGGGCCATGACCCGGGCAAGGGCGAGCTGGAGCCCGGCGGCAGGCCCGCCACCCAACGGCCCGGTGGTCAGGTGCGAGTCGCTGAGCTGAGCGATGAAGGAGGTCATTCCGTCATGATCCGACGCCGCGGGTCCCGGTCAACCAAATGGTCGTAACCACTACAACGACAACATCAAGACATTGACATCCTCCTACCCCACGTTGATCATCTTCCGGCGCTCGATGACCTGTTGGAGCTCGGCGACCAGTCGGCGTGGCGACAGCGGCTTGGGCAGATATCCGTCAGCCCCGGAACTCAACCCCGCGTTGATGTCGTGCAAGTGCGCATTCGCCGACACCATCAATACCGCGGCATTGCTCACCTCCGGGTTGCTGCGCACCAACTGGCACAGCTCCATCCCGTTGAGCGCCGGCATGCGTACGTCGGTAACGATGCCCACCGGCCGCGCCACCTGCAGAATCCGCGCCGCGGTGTTCCCGTCCTTGGCACCCACCGCGGTGTAACCCGCACGCTCCAGCGCATAGGTGAGCATGTCCCGCAGATCAGCGTCGTCCTCGGCCACGAGGATCAGTTTCTCGTTCATGCGCGCGAACATCGGCCCGCCAACCCGATCCCCCAGCAAGATCGCAGTTGCATCCCGGGTGCGGAACATATCGATCAAGCCAAGAGCCGCGTGCCCGGCTGTGCAGAACCGCCCAGAGGAGGACACTGCATCAATGCTGGGACGAAACCCATCGCACTTCTGGGGCGTAGTGCTCGAGACTCCCGACCCCCTCGCACTGGCCGAGTTCTACTCGTCACTCATGGACTGGAAAATCGTCAAGGACGAGCCGGACTTCGTAGCGGTGGCACCCCTGGGCGACAACGTCGAATATCTGGCCTTCCAGCGCTCCCCCGACTACGAGCAGCCCACCTGGCCCAACAAGGCCCACAAACAACAGATGCAACTCCACCTCGACATCGAGGTCCCCGACCTCGACCGCGCAGTCCAGGCCGCAACCAGAGCCGGCGCCACAGAAGCAGACCACCAGCCCCAGGACACCGTCCGAGTCATGCTCGACCCCGACGGCCACCCCTTCTGCCTCTACGTCGACACCGCGCCGCTCTAACTCTTCCTCTGGGACCTCTGCGCCAGAAAGACGATCAGGACGATCAGGCCGGCAACAAGCAGACCCACAGGCAGCGCGATGAGCAGCAGAAATATGGCGTTCACCGGTGCACCCTAGATCATCGCTGGGTGCCTACCGCCCGGGTGCCTGCTGCCCGGGTGCCTGCTGCCCGGGAATGCGAAAAGCCGCTCCCGAGATCGGAAGCGGCTTTTAAAGGGTGGAGCTGTGGGGATTTGAACCCCAGACCCCCTCGATGCGAACGAGGTGCGCTACCAGACTGCGCCACAGCCCCCCGGCCCCGTAGGACCGACAAAAGGCTAACAGGTCCCCCACCCGCCTCGCGAACCCCCCTCCCGTGTCGCGGGAGACGATCTCTACGCCGGGTACGCGTTGCCCCGCCCGCCGGCCTCGTAGGCGCGACCTCGCAGGCCGCCCCCGCGCCGGTAGGAGACCGAGGCGCCGTTGACCGCTGCGGGCAGGTCGGAGGGGTCGCGGTCCAGGCCCATGGCCGTACGCCGGACCGCCTCTTTCTGCGCGGCGAGCCGGCGCTGAGCTTCGCGGCGGGCAGCCGCGCGGCGGGCCTGTTCGCGGCGGACCTCCGCTTGGCGGGCTGCGAGCCAGGCGGCTTCCCTTGCCTCGATGCGGCGGCGACGGCGGTCCACCATCGCGCGGTTGCGCAGGTGGACCAGGTAGCTGCCGAGCAGGGCACCCGTGACCGTGAAGCTGATCCAGAAGCCGGGGCTGACCGCGAGCACGCCGATGAGTTCGATCACATTCAACAGGAGCAGGGCGGCGAAGACGCGGCGGCGGCGGACCACTGCGGGCGTCTGCCTCCGCACAGGCGCGCGTCGGCGGGCCGGACGCCGCGAGCTGACCACCCGAAGACGCCGGGCGGGTGGCCCGGAGACCGGCGCGACGTCCTCGGACGCCGGGGTGGGGTCGGCGGAACCCTCCGCTTGATCACCCGTTAGGGTCCGCGACGTAACCATGTACTGGCGACCGGGGTTGACCGGTCGTCGTCCGGGCACGGTTCGGAGCCGACGGCGGCGCTGAAGCACCCGAGCCGTCGACGACGCCCGCTCCGCTGCCAGACGCTCGGTCGCGTCGTACCGGCGGACGAGAGCCGGCGCGAGGGCGAGCAGCCCGGCCGCGGCGAGGACGGCGAGGAGCACCGAGGTCGGCACCCTCACCCCTCCCGTCAGCCATGGAGCGTGCGCAGGCGGTGGGGCGCCCGGCACGAAAAAGTCGCAATCTCCCCGAGATTACGGGCGAGACCTGCTGATATCTGTACGCCGCGCCGGACGGTAACGAGCCGATGATCACTTTGTCGTGGTACGCAACCTCCGCCAGCGCGCGAGCAGGCCACCTTCCGCGGCGACTTCCTCGTTCGTCATCGCGTACCCGAGATGATCTCGCCACGCTCCGTCGATGTGCATGTACCGCGGGTGGTAAGCCTCCTCCCGGAAGCCCAGCTTTTCCACCACCCGGCGGCTCGGGACGTTCTCCGGTCGGATGTTGACTTCCACCCGATGCAACCCGCCCGGCCCGAACGCGTGGTCGACGGCGAGTGCCAGCGCGGTCGGGACCACCCCACGACCCGCAACCCGGGAATCAACCCAATATCCGGCGTACGCGGAACTGAACGCTCGCCGCACGATGCTGCCCAGGTTGAGATGCCCGACCAGCCGTTCCTTGCCGTCGTCCCCCCGGAGGCAGACAGCGAACGGCATGCTGTCGCCACGGCTGGCGGCACGTTTCATGTCCCGATACACGTAGAGGTACGCACGCGCCGAGTTCATCTCGGCCCAGGGGCCGGGCGGCGCCGACTCCCAGGGGCTGAGCCAGGCCTGGTTCGCGATGCGAACCTCCGACCAGGCTCGGGCGTCACTTCGCCGATAGGGCCTGAGCAGCACGGCTCCGTCCGCCAGGACGGCAGGCCATCCGGGCGTGGAGCCCAGCATCATCGCCTCCGGTCAAGCAGCAACACATCCACGGTCGATCCGGCGGCAGCCGCGGTGACCCGCTCGCCGAGCACCAAGAGACCGTTGGCCTCCGCGAGGCCGGACAGAGTGTAAGGCCCACCGGCGAGTGGCTGCACTGTGTAGCCCCCGCCGCGCCGTTCCGCTACATGAGCCGGCCGGAATTCCCGCAGGCCGCCCGGCGACGACACGGTTTCCAGCAGGTGCGCCTTCACGCCGGGCCGGAAGACCGGTTCCGCCCCGGCGAGCAGCTGAATGACCGGCCGCGCCAGCACCTCGAAGCCGATCAGCGCGGCACCCGGCTCACCGGGCAGGCAGACCACCGGAACTTCCTCGCCGCCCACGGTGCCGAACCCGAGCGTCGCACCCG
Source organism: Winogradskya humida (assembly GCF_016862215.1). Classification (GTDB taxonomy): domain Bacteria; phylum Actinomycetota; class Actinomycetes; order Mycobacteriales; family Micromonosporaceae; genus Actinoplanes; species Actinoplanes humidus. The sequence goes on along the minus strand of NZ_BOMN01000052.1, from coordinate 19,324 downwards.
GGCAGAGCGCGACGTCGGTGAACTCCACCACGCCCCGGCCATGGTCACGCCGCGACAGCACCCGGCGCAGCATGTCACCCGGCCCCGTACCCGTACCACCGGTCGTAATGATCAGATCGGCCCGCAAGGTCTGATCTTCCAGCAGCCCCCGGAGGCCCTCCGGGTCGTCATCACAGATCCCTATCCGGTACGCGAGAGCGCCCGCTTCCACCGCGGCGGCCGTCAGAGCGTGAGAGTTCGCATCCACCACCTGCCCGGGCTGACTCGGACGCCCCACGTCGACCAGCTCGTCACCCGTGGCCACGACCACCACCCGGGGACTGGGCCGAACAACCACATGACCGATGCCGGACGCCGCGAAAACCGCCACCATCGCCGGCGTGACGTACGCCCCGGCGGACGCCAGCACCCGCCCGACGGGCAGTTCATCACCCGCCCGCCGGACCCCGGAGCCCCGCTTCGGCGCGTGCATGATCTCCACGGCCGCCATGCCCTGATCCGTCCAGTGGATCGGCACCACTACATCGGCCCCGATCGGCAGCGGCGCCCCGGCAGCCACGGAGAAACACGTCCCCGGGGTCAGCCGCACCGGACGCCAGCTGGCCGCCCCCAGGTCACCGACGACGTTCAGCCGGACCGGGCGCAGTCCCGCCTCGAACGCCCCGAACGAGGGGTGCGAGCCGATCCGCCCGGCCGCGGCAAGGTCCTCCCAGCGGGCCGCGTACCCGTCGATCGCGGCCTGGTCGAAGGCCGGATAGGGGTGCGGGGCCAGCACGTCGTGGGCGAGGACGTTGCCGTGGGCCTGGGTGAGGTCGAGGTCGAGCGGAGGCAGCGCCCGCAACCTGCGCAGCACGCTGCCCAGGTATTCGGCGAGAGGCATCAGCTCGTTGGCGGCCGCCTCGGCATCGGCCGTCGCGGTCATCCCCGCGCACCGCCGGCTATCGCCGCCCGGCCGCTGATCTCCGCCGCCCTGCCGCTGATCCCTGCCGCGGGGGCGCCGGTTATTGCGGGGGCGCCGGCCATCGGCGCGCGGTCGCAGGGGCTTATCACTTGTCGCCGGCCTTGGTCGTACTGTCGCCGGCCTTGGTCATCTTGTCGCTGGCGACGAAGTCGGTGAGCCACGAGCTGAACTCGGCGCCCAGGTCGGAGCGCTTGACCGCGAGCTCGACAACAGCCTGCAGATACCCCAGCGGCATCCCGGTGTCGTACCGGTGTCCGCGGTAGACGATGCCGTGCACCGGCGTCCCCTCAGCGAGCAGCTGAGCCATCGCGTCGGTCAGCTGGATCTCGCCGCCGCTGCCGGGCTTGGTGTTGTGGATCGCCTCGAAGATCGTGGCGGGCAGGATGTAGCGGCCGACGACGGCGAGGTTGCTCGGCGCCTCCTCGGGTTTCGGCTTCTCGACCAGCCCGGTCACCTCCACGATGTCCTCACCGAACGAGGAGGGCTTGACCGAGGCGATGCCGTAGCGGCTGGTCTCCTCCGGGGACACCTCGATGAACGCGAGCACGATGCCCCCGGTCTGCGCCTGCAGGTCCAGCATGGCGGGCAGCAGCGGCTGGTCCTCTTCGACGAACTCGTCGCCCAGCAGGACGGCGAACGCGTTGTCGCCGATGTGGGAGCCGGCCACGCCTACGGCATGACCCAGACCGAGCGGCTCACCCTGACGGCAGGTGTAAATGTCGGCCAAGTCGCTCGTACGGCGTACAGCCGCGAGCCGTTCAAGGTCGCCCTTCTTCTCGAGGCGTGCCTCGATGTCGGGCCGCCGGTCGAAGTGATCGACCATGGAGGTCTTGCCCCGGCCGGTCACCAGCAGCACATCGGTGATGCCGGCAGCCGCGGCCTCTTCCACGATGTACTGGAGCACCGGACGGTCTACAACGGGCAGGAGTTCTTTGGGGACAGCCTTGGTAGCAGGAAGAAATCGGGTGGCGAGCCCGGCGGCCGGAATGACGGCCTTGACGGCTCGACGGCCGGTCGCATGCGCCTGCGTGGTCATCTGAGGAGTCACCGCACCTTTGCTGAGTTCGTGCCCGGACATGCCGCGAGACTAGCGGCCACGGCCCTGTCGCGGCGGCTGTGGCCCGCCGGACGCGCCCGCCACTGGTCCCTGTTGATCGGATTTCCCATCCGTCACCCCTCGCGAAACTGACGGGTCAGTCACATTCACAGCGGGTAGCGGAATGCTCTCGGCGAGACGGTACGTGTCACGCCCTGCGTTCTTAGCCGCATACAGCGCGTCATCAGCGGCATCAAGCACTTGCTGAGCGGTCGCACCGTGCTCCGGGTATACAGCAATCCCGATCGACACACTGATCGCAACCCGGTCCACAGCGACCCCGGCAACCCCGCTCATCCGCCGCGGATCGATAGGAACCGGAATGTCGCGAACCGCAGACCCCAACCGCTCCGCGACAATAATTCCCCCGTACGCGTCAGTCTCCGGCAGAAGCACGACAAACTCTTCACCTCCTTGACGGAACGCAACGTCGACGTCCCTGAGCCCTATCCGGATCCGCCGCGCGAACTCACCCAGCACGGCATCCCCGGCAGCATGCCCGTACGTGTCGTTCACGTCCTTGAAGTGGTCGAGGTCGAGCACCAGCACGGTCAGCATCCGCCCGAACCGCGTGGCCCGCTCCACCTCCCGACGCAGCGATTCCCGCAGGTAGCGATAGTTCCAGAGCCCCGTGAGCGGGTCGGTGAGCGACAACCGCTGCGCTTCCTCGTGCACCCGCACGTTGTGCACAGCGACCCCGGCCTGCCCCGCGAAGGTGCGCAGGGTGTGCAGGTCGGTGTCGTCGAACTCGTCCGCACCGAGCCGGTCATAGAGAGCCAGGACACCGAGAATCGCGGGCTGTCCGCTCTCGGTCATCAGCCCACCGGGCACCAGCGGATCCCCGACCGTCGCCGGCGCGCAGATAGGAACAGCCACATAGGTACGCCCCGCCGGCTCGTCCACGGGACCGCCCCCGAGATCGCAGAACCCCCGCCTCGCCTCGCCCCCAGCAGCGACAACACCGAGAATCCCGTGCCCCACCGGAATCCGGAGGGAGGGAAGATCAGCCTCGGGAACATCCCACCGCCCGGTCAGCCCCTCCGCGCAACGAGCGACCAGGACAGCTTCACCCGGATCGATGAGCAACACAACGCCGGCTCGAGCCCCGGTCGCCGACAATGCGGTCTGCAGAATGACCTCAAGAATCCGATGTACGTCGTGAGTGCTCGACAGCGTGTCGCCGAGGATCGCAAGATGCCCCCGCAACTGGTCCCGGCTCGCGGTCAGCGCCTGCACGTACGCCTGAAGCTCCCGCGTCATCCGGTTGAACGTGCCCGCCAGCTGCCCGATCTCGTCCCCCCGCCCCACCGGCACCCGCACACCCAGCTCCCCGTCGGCAACCTTGCCCGCCGCCCAGGCAAGCTCCTCCAGCGGCCGCGTCGTGGAGCGAGCCAGCCACCGAGCGGCAAGAACGGCCAGCCCCGCCACCGCAAAAACGGCCACGGCAAGGAAGACGTACAGCATCGCCGGCTCCTCGGACCGCACCTCCACGCTGATCGGAAGCGGCTGACCGGGCTCAACGGGTATCCATCTCCCCGCCGCACCGGAAACCTCCCCGGCACCAACCTCGACACGCGCACCGCTGCTGTCACCAAGGCGCCCGATGAAGAGGGAATCGATCCGCTCCAAAGCCACCACAACGACGTCGTCCTGCACCGCCCTCGCGCCGACCGCGGTAACCGCCTCCCCCACGCCACCCTGGCCTGCCCCAACCTGGCCTGCCCCAACCTGGCCCTGGCCGCCCGCCTGCCCTCGTTGGTCTGCGGCCGCACAGTCGCGTTCACCGGCGGCCCCACCCGTCGTGGTGGTGCTGGCAGCCGGCCCGATGCGAACCTCGGACGCCAGCCCTCGGGCAATCATCTGGTCGGCAGCGGTCCGTTGATCGGTCACGGGCAGCACGGCAACCGCGTCCGCGACAGCTTGGAGTTGTCGGCACATCGCACCGATCGCTGTCCGAACCGTCGTTGCGGCATGATCAAGTCGCTCTGCGGTCCGGTCCCGGCTCACCGTGGCGACGGTCATCCCGACAAAGAAGGATCCGAGCAGGACAGGACCGAGCACGACCGCGAGGAAGGCAGCAGTGAGTCGGCCACGCAGAGTCACATATCCTCCTGGAAGTGGCCTTCTTTGGAGCGATGCTGACATAGTGCGCACCGTTTGCCGGTTTTCAGAAGGGGGTGTTGTATGCCCGATTTCGCCAGTGATGCGGAAAGTTCACGCGCCGAAAAGGTTGCCCTCCGCACACGCCTCCTAGCAGCCCGTAGATCGAAATCCCCGGAAAATCTCAGCTCCGCCGCCCTTGCCACCCGATCCACCCTCCTGACCGCAATCCGCACCCAATCACCGACAGTGATTGCTGCCTATGTCCCGCTGGGTCCGGAACCCGGCGGCCCCGAACTGCCCGAAGCACTACGCAGCGTCCACGCCACTCCCGCGCCCCTGCCCGGCCCGTTCCACTCAGCGCACTCCCCGGTGATCCTGCTTCCGGTACTGCTACCCGACGGCGACCTCGACTGGGCGCTCTACGAAAGCCCGTCCAGCCTTCAGTCAGGAGCGCGCGGCCTCCTCGAACCCGTCGGCCGGCGCCTTGGCGTCGCGGCGGTGTCCGAGGCCTCGTTCGTAGTGGTCCCGGCGCTCGCCGTCGACCGCCGAGGCGTCCGCATGGGCCGAGGCGGCGGCTCCTACGACCGCGCCCTGGCCCGGGTCGCCCCCACGGCGTTCACCGTGGCCCTCCTGCACGACGGAGAACTGGTCGACACCGTGCCCGCCGAACCGCACGACCGGCGCGTAGGGGCGACGATCACTCCGACGGAGGGTCTCAGTGCGCCACCCGACTGGACGAAATAAACTCCGATGACGGAGCATTGGCACTCCTGGACGATGAGTGCCAAGCCATCGAGTAGCGACGCGGAGGACCAGTGCCCACGTACCAGTACGCCTGCACAGAGTGTGGAGAGCAGATCGAGCGGGTGCAGTCTTTCTCGGACCCCGCTCTGACGGAGTGCCCCAACTGCAGCGGCAAGCTCCGCAAGGTCTTCAACTCAGTCGGCATCGTCTTCAAGGGCTCCGGCTTCTACCGCAACGACTCCCGCGCCGGCAACGTAAGCGCCGAGAAGCCGGCGGCGGCCGCGACCTCAACCTCGGACAGCAAGTCGTCGGACAGCAAGTCCTCCGACTCGTCCTCATCTCCCAGCACGACGTCGTCGACACCGGCCTCAACCCCCTCGTCGTCCTCTTCCTCGTCGTCAACGTCCTCAGCCTCGACGTCCTCCTCCTGACGCAAGCTGCACCGCGCCACGGCCACTCGCCCAGAGCACCGGCGACGCTCCTGCCTGCCCGGATCCGGGACTCGACCCAGCTGGCTGCACCCATCCCTTCCCGGCGCAGCCAGCTGAGACCCGCCCATTTCTCCCGGTAGCGGGGGATCTCCCCGTTCCCCCTGGAGCACGGACGCCCGCTCTCCTTACACCGGCGATCCGCCCGTGTCCCTGTGAAGACGCCTGTCAGCCGACGTGCCTGTCCGTCTTTGCCGACCCGATGATCAGCCCCCACAGTGACGAGGCGCCGGGCACAATCCCCCGGCCATGTCGCCCCGATGGGGATCTCAGCCGTCCCTGCGCGGTCCAGCTAAGCGCCGGCCCGTCGGATCTGAGCTCCAAGGACTGCGCCGCACCACGCCGCGCTCTGTGCGGTCAAAGCAGCGGCCTCCTGCGCCGTGCCATCAACCGCAGCCGGTGCGCACTCCGGAAGGCAGACCTCGTCCCGCGCACGGGCTCGCCAGCTCACGCCGCGAACCCGCCGTCGATGGAGATGACCCGCCCCGGGCCGTCGACCTGGCCCCTCATTTTTACCGCACCGCAAGCCCCGACCCTGAGTTATCCACAACGCGCGGCTGTCCACAGGGCCACCGACGCCGACCCCGCGATTTCCCTACCTTCATCGCGTGCGAACGAATCGAACAACATCATCGGAGCCATCGCTGGACACGGTCCGCTGGCGCAGGCCCCGGCGAAACTTCCTGCTGAAGCTGTCCGCGATGGCGATCCTGCTTGCCTCAGCGACCTTCCTGGCCTGGTCGGGAACGGCCGACTGCGGCTCACCCCTGGAGACACCCCACCTACGAGCCCCCTCAGCCCGTCAGGCAGCAACCAGCCCTGCTGACGGTTCGGCAAACAGCTCAAGCGGCGCGACCACTGGTGGCGCCACCAGTGCCGCTGGCGGGCCAGTGGGCACCGCTTCGTCCGGCGCCCAAGCAAACCAATCCAGCAGGCCACCAACGCTCGGCCGAACCAGCCAACCCCATACTTCGGCCGGCGCTCCGGCCAGCCCAGTTGCAGCCGTGTCCGAGCCAGGAGTTGTCAGTGCCGGTAGAGGCGCCGGGACAACGACGGCCACCGGCGACGCATACGGAGCTGCACCGCTACGGCCTCCGATCGGCACGGTCGGTGTTCCGATACGCCTGGCCGAGCCAGCCGGACTGCGCTTGGTCCAGGTCGGCGACCGCGTCGACCTATTCCGCCCCACCGACGGCACCCGCCCGATAGCCACCGCTGCCACAGTCCTGGGGGTAACAGGCATCGACGACCCACTCGCGGGCGGCCTTCTGCTCGCCCTGCCACCCGAAGCTGCGAAGGCGGCGATCAAACAACCCCCTGAGGGCTATGCGATAACCGTTCGCCCCGCCTGACGCCCGGACAGCCTGACGCCCGGCCGGGCCGCCAAGCCAGGGCCGGACCGTCAAGCCAAGGCCGGACCGGGCGCGCTGGCAAGGGCCCGGACAGAGCCGGGGCGGGCCAGGTCGGGGCAAAACCGGCTGGTTGGGCCGGGCAACGGCTGGCAGTCCGCTGGCCGAGCGGCCGAGCGGCCGAGCGGCCGAACATTTGGCGGATCGGGCAGCAGGCACGCCGCGTCCACTCAACGTTGCAGGACTCGCGGAACGCGAAATGACAACCGGGCCGAGCCGCTCAGCGCGCATGGGCATGCCCCCGGCAGGGCCGAGCGGGCTCGATGCTTGGACGGAGGCTCAGCCCCAGTGGGGTGGGCGGTCTTCGAGGAGGCGTTCGTCGTTCGAGTCCTCGGTGCTCGTGTAGCCCCAGCCGCGGGCGGTGTCGTCGCGGGTCTGGTCGGGGAGAACGGGGGTGTCTTCCGACTCGAAGTCGACGGTCCGCTCGGCGTCCACGTCGCGGTCGGGTTCGTCAAGGATGTCCACGGTTCAAGGGTAAGCCGCGTCGCGTGCGCTGTCGGCACTCGATAGATGTAGCGTCGATGAACGTGACCGCCCCGACCGGACCTGACGACGACGCGTACTGGAAACGCCCGGATTCTGCCGCGGGGCAGTTCGGGGCTGACCGTCCGGTGCCGGCCCCGAAACCGAAGCCTGTTTACGAGGGACCGCCTCGACAGGCGCCGGCTTCCCCGCACTGGCGACCCCCGGTGGTTTCCCACCCTCCGCCGCCTCGGTCGATGCCGGCCCAGAACCTGGGTTCGGTGAACGAGTCCGAGGGCGCCGCTCGCACGATGACCTATGGCGTGGGCCTGGTTGCCGGGGCGATCGCTCTGGTACTGATGTGCCTGCTCTGCGCCCGGGTGATCTTCTGACCTGACGCCCGGACATCTTCTTCAGAGCCGACGGCGGGCAAAGGGTGCCGGCGGGCAGGCAGAAGGAGCCGGCGGCAGGCAGAGGGAGCCAGCGGCAGGCAGAGGGAGCCAGCGGCAGGCAGAGGGAGCCAGCGGCAGGCAGAGGGAGCAGGCGAAGCAAAGGGAGCCGGGCGGCAGGCGAAGCTGATGACCGTCCCGGTCGCCACCCCACATGGCGACCGGGACGGGGCTTCATCACGACGAAGTGCCCCAGACTGCTTGCGCGCCCGAGTCACCGGTCTTGAAGACGTAGTAGCCCGAGAGCGCGGCCAACGCCACCATGATGACGGCCAGGCCGATGTCGGCAGGCAGGGGGAGGCGGCGGCTGGGCGTCCGGAGGGTGAGGATGACCATGATGAGGGTCACAATGCCCAGGCCGAGCGAGAAGTAGAACGTCAGGGTTCCGAAACCCATGTGGTCGTCGATCTGCTCGAGCGGGGGGCCGCTCATGCCGTTCGCGACCAGGCGGTCGCGCAGTTTGGAGCCCGATGCCATGGCTACGTAGGTAGCAGCCGGCGCGGCGATGGACAGCAGTAGCGCCGCCCATCCGATCTTTGATCGCCAGCGCGGCAGGACCGCGTAGACGATGGCCAACAGCGCCAGGAGCGGCACGAACACAACCGCAGCGTGAAGCACCAGGGCGTGTACGGGCATGCCGTTAATCTGGTCGAACACGGTCACCCTCCTTGAAGGTTGAAGTATCGGGCCGCCCGCCGAAACTATCTGACGATGCAAACATCCACTTGTTTGCGGTTACGCGCGCAGGGGCGATCCGGTTCACCGTTGGCCAAAGCGTGCCCCAAACCGGTGCCAGCCCAGGCCGGAACGACCCCGGACCTGGGCCCGGGCAAGCGACCGGGCACGCACAGCCCAAGCTTGATGCCCTGGAACACCGAAAGGCGTGCCCGCTCAGATCATTGTTGAGCCGTCACGTTCCGCGTGCTGTCATTGTGGGATGGCGACCGGTGAAGAGCTGCTGCGTAACCATGGTCTGCGGGTGACGCGGCCACGGCTCGCGGTGCTTGACGTGCTGACCCAGGGTGGGCACCTGGAGGTCGACGACATCACCCGGCAGGTCCGCGAACGCCTCGATTCGGTCTCCACCCAGGCCGTGTACGACGTTCTTGGCGCGCTCTCCCGCGCCGGGCTGGCTCGCCGGATCGAGCCTGCCGGCAGCGCGGCCCGCTTCGAGGCCCGGGTGGGTGACAACCATCACCACATCGTGTGCCGGAGCTGCGGCACGATCGAGGACGTCGACTGCGCCGTGAGCGAACGCCCCTGCATTGACCCGGGGACCGGGCACGGCTTCGAGGTCGACGAGGCGGAGGTGACCTTCTGGGGGCTGTGCCCATCATGCCAGCAGGAACGCCACGCGGACCGCGTCGCCTGACCGGACCGGCAGGGCGCCGGGGAACGCGCAGTTAAGCGGCACGCAGCCAGGAGACGCGTAGCCGGGGAACGCGCAGCGAAGGGCCGCAGATGCCGTCCGTACATATGGCCTGCTCGATCGGCAATCTGCGTGGCACGCTGGAGGAATGAACAGCGTGGGCGACCTCGGACTCTTCGGCCCTGACTCGATCACCTGGAAGGTGCACAAAGAGCCCATCGTCACGATGGGCGGCCTGCGCTCGCTGTACCTGCAGGCACTCCACCCCCGGGCGGTCGCCGCCATCGCGCAGAATTCCGGCTACAAGGCAGACCCCTGGGGCCGCTTCGAGCGAACCTCCGCGTACGTGGGGACGATTCTCTACGGCACCATGGCCGAGGTCGAGCTGGCGGCGAGCCGGGTCCGGCGGATGCATTCACAAATGCGGGCGACCGATCCGCGTACGGGTGAGACGTTCCGGATCGACGAGCCGGAGCTGCTGCGCTGGGTGCATGTCGCCGAGGTCGAGTCGTTCCTCACCACGGCCCGGCGCGCGGGGCTCGAGCTGACCGATGCCGAGGTTGACGGCTACTACACCGAGCAGCTGCGCGCCGCCGAGATGATCGGGCTGGACCCGGGCACGGTGCCGGGGACGGCCGCGGAGGTGGCTGCCTACTACGCGGAGATCCGGCCTGAGCTGGCGATGACGAAGGAGAGCGCGGAGACGGCTTTCTTCCTCACCGTCCCGCCGGTCCCGGGGAACTGGGGCAGCCGGTCGCTGCGTCTCGGTCTCACGCTGGGCCCGACCCGGTGGGCCTACCTCGGCATCGCGGGGACGGCGCTCGCCCTGCTGCCACCCTGGGCCCGCAAAATGTACGGCGGCCTGGGCTGGCCGACGACAGACAAGTCAGCAGATCTGTCAGTACGCGGATTGCGCCTGCTCATCAAAGCCGCCCTCCCCGCCGTCCCGGCCCAGTACCGCGTCGCCCCCATGCGCCAAGCCGCCCTGGAACGCGTCGGCATCGCCTAACCCGCCCACCCCCAGCACCCGCACGCCCAGACCCCGAACCCCCAGCACCCGCACACCCAGACCCCGCACACCCAGACCCCAGACCCACACGCCCAGACCCACACGCCCGGCACCGCACCGCCCGTGACCCGTTCAGGCGACGCCACTACGCCCGGCCACGGCCTTGGTCTGCACCGCCGGTTATCGCTGGACATCGACAAACGGCTACGTCGTGCGCTCCAGGTGCTCGATAGCGGCCCATGGCTCCTTGGCCTGCACCTCGGCGCCAGCCGGGCAGCTCTTGCGGAAGTCACACCACGCGCACAAAGACCCTGGGTTCGTCGGGAACTCGTCGTCCGGGTCGGCGCCCGCCGCCAGCGATTTCTCGGCGGCGATGATGTCGCGGGCGGTGGCTTCGGCGCGGGCGAGCTGGCGGTTGAGGGATTCCTCGGTGTGCTCGTGTGTCGATACCGTGCCTGTTGGCAGATGGTGCAACTCGACCTTGTGGCACGGTCGGCGGAAGACGCGCTGGGCGGCGTACGCATAGAGGGCCAGAGCTTGTGAGCCGCGGGCGTCGTCGGCATCGAGGCCGGTGCGGCCGGTTTTGTAGTCGACGATCACCGCCTCGCCGTCGCGAGCGTCGATGCGGTCGGCCCGGCCGTTGAAGGCGAGCACCGCGGTCTTGGTGGCGACGACGCGCTCGACGCCGAGGGGTTCTTCCTGCGGGTCGAGGCCGGCGACGTAGGTGTCGAGCCAGCCCAGCGCCTTGCGGTAGGCGATGCGCTCCTGATCGACGTCGCGGTAGCCCTCGCGCACCCAGGTCGATTTGAGCAGGCTGGCAACGGGCGCTGTGCCGCGACGGTCGACCGGCAGGGCGTACCAATTCTTGAGGGCTGTGTGCACGCTCGCGCCCAGCGAGTTGTGCGCCCACGGTGGGCCCTTCTGCGGGCTGGGCCGGTCGATGTAGGTGTATCGGTAGCGGCGGGGACAGTCCGCATACGAGCCGAGCTTGCTGGGCGTGCAGACGAAGAGACGTTCGGGCATGCCGTCGAAGCCCAGCTGTTGGTGGGGAACGGCGGCCGATCGCGGCGGGGTCCTGGGCACGAGCCAATCCTGCCAGGGCCCTACGACAAAAATTGCGACCAGGGGTCCGACTTCGACGAGGGCTCAGAAGGACGCGGCGTAGAGCTCCACGAACGCGAAGGCCGCGTCGGCGATGAGCTGGACCGCGATGGCTGCCAGGAGCAGGCCGGCGATGCGGGTGAGGACCTCGATGCCGGCCGGGCGCAGCAGCTTGACGATGACGCCGGAGAAACGCAGCACCAGCCACACTGAGGCCATGACAGCGATGATGCCGAGACCGATGATCGAGTAATCCGAGAAACCGTCCGCACGCTGCACGAAAAGCATGGTCGCGACGATCGCGCCGGGGCCGGCCAGCAGCGGGGTGCCGATCGGGACCAGGGCCACGTTGGTGGTGCCGCCCTGCTCCGACGGTTCGTCCGTCTTGCCCGTGAGCAGCTGCAACGCGACCAGAAGCAGGAGCAGACCGCCGGCACCCTGGAGGGCGGGGAGTTGCACGTGCAGGTAATCGAGCAGGGTCTGCCCGGCGACCGCGAAGATGACGATGACGCCGAGCGCGAGCAGCACGGCCTGGGTGCCCGCGCGGGTGCGTTCCTTGGCCGGCAGGGTGCCGGTCAGAGCGAGGAAGACGGGCACCATGCCCGGCGGGTCCACGATCACCAGCAAGGTCACGAAGAACTCACCGAACAGTTTCAGATCCACGCGATCAACCTAGGTGGCGGCCACGTTCGGTGCCCTGAACTGCGAGGACCGTCACCCCAAGATCGGGACGCCGGTGCCGGCCGCGACAATTTTCTCGTACGCCGCGAGCTCAGTCGTGAACGCGCCCAGCTGGACAGTCTTGTGGGTGCCGTGGAAGTCGGACGATCCGGTCACGATGAGCCCGAGATCCGCGGCGAGCGCGCGCACGTGGGCCCGTTGCTCGATCGAGTGGTCCTCGTGGTCGGCTTCGAGTCCGAAAAGGCCCGCTTCGGCGAGGTCGACGATCAACTTGTCGGGCACGATGCGCCCGCGGACCGTGGCGTTCGGGTGCGCGAAAACCGGCACTCCCCCGGCGGCCCGGACGGCGCGCACTGCTTCAAAAACATCAAGATCCGCTTTGGGTACGAAGTAACGCGCGCCGAGCCACCGGGAAGCGAACGCCTCGTTGGTGGTGCGTACGAGCCCGGCCCGGATCAGCGCCTGGGCGATGTGGGGGCGTCCCACCGAGCCGCCGGCCGCGTATCCGTGCACCTCGGGCCAGCTGATGTCCACGCCGTCCGCCCGCAGGAGCTCGACTATCTTCTCGCCGCGCCGTTCGCGATCGGTGCGCATCCGCAGCAGGTCGGCGGCGAGGTGCGGCTCGGCGGGGTCGAACAGGTAGGCGAGCAGATGCAGGGGGATCGCAGGCTCGACGCCGTACCACCGGCAGGAGAGCTCGGCCCCGCGCACGAGTGTGAGGCCGGCGGGCCGCGCCGCTGCGGCCTCGTCCCAGCCCCCGGTGGTGTCGTGGTCCGTGATGGCCATCACGTCGAGGCCCGCGGCCACGCCCGCACGCATCAGCTCGGACGGGGTCAGCGTGCCGTCACTGGCCCTCGAGTGACAGTGCAGGTCGATTCTGGTCACTCGAAAAAGCTACCGGTTGCTCGCAAAGAACCACGTACGGACGTCAGGCGTCGTCGCCCCCGTCACCATCCTTGCCGAGCCGCGCCTCGACCGCCTGAGGCTCATACATCTCCTCGACGACGCGCAGGTACAACTCGTTGGGGTTGGGCAGGTGCTTGACCTCACGCAGGGCCTGATCCTGGCCGGCCGACTCGAGGACGAACGTGCCGTAGCTCAGCATGCGGCCGAGCGCGGACTGCTCGTACTTCATGTCGGTGACCCGCAGCAGCGGCATCATCGCGACCTTTCGGGTGACGATGCCGTTGACGACCATCACCCGTTTGTTGGTCAGAATGAACCGATCGAAGTACCAGTCGCCAACCTTCCACGCGACCCAGCCCATCACCCCGAGCCAGATCAGCACCGCGGCCGTGACGAGGCCGTCGATGCTCTGCTGGGTGAGGAAGCCCGCGAGATAGCCGAGCACCACAGTGGCGCCGATGCCGACCGCGAGCGGCGTGGACAGATGGATCCAGTGCCGCTTCCACTCGCCCCGGTAACGCTCGGTCGGGAAGAGATATCGCGAGACCAGAGTGGTCGGCTCGTCCTCCAGCGGGAGCACGCGCCGCGGTCCACCCGGGACACCCGAGCCGTCACCGCCGAGCCCCTTGAGCTCGTCCTCGGTGAAGACCGGCGCCTCGTATTCAAGCGGCTCGTCGCGGTAGCGAGGCTGCTCACGGGTCTCGTAGTCATCGGCATAGCCGGCACTCGGCGTGTAGGCCGCACTGTCCGAATAAGCCGGACCGTCGGCCTGCGCCGTGCCTCGTGCGTACTCCGGGCCGTCGTCCCTGACTACGGGATCGTTGTGGCCGAAATACTCATCGTCGTCCCGAGGGCGGCGCGCACCCTCACCCTCAGGCTGTCGCGGCTCACCAGGACCCATACGCAGATGTTAAGCGACGAGGTTGGTGAAGAAGGTTCCGAATCCGCGAGCTATGTCGCCGATCGTGGAACCCAGCGACGAGAACACGGCCGCGGCCGAGTTCGGGTTGAACGCAATGAAGAAGATCAAGAATGCGATGCCAAGCCAGGTGAGTACCTTCTTGATCATGGCGGGCCTGCTCCTCCGTTGCGGGTACGGTCGACGCCGTCAACACTCACGGTATCAGTTTCGCTGCGCTGTGTGAACTTAGTGCCCGAAAAGCCGATACCGTTCCCGCAGGTCACGCGGCCTCGATCAGGCACGACCATGCAGGTACGGCGACGGCGCCCCGTACACGAGCTCGGGAACCACCTCAACGGACAGGTCGTGAAGCACGACATGCTCGGCGAGGAAGTATCCCGCGCTTGCCGGCCACGCTACCGCATAGAGCCACATTCCTTTGGCTTCACTCACATAGGCGCTGCGGTCCTCCGGGGCCTTTACGCACCACAAGGGAGTGGGATGTCCACCTGCCTTGATCTTGGCATGTGGACCACAGTGCTGGGACGGGTCGCTGAGCGCCTCCGCGATCAGGTAACCCGGATCGATGCCCGGGATGCCGGCGAAGCGGGTGCCCAGGCCGACCCCGGGTTGCTCGGCGATGAGGACGAGGTCGGCAGGACCACCGCCGAGCGGGTCCGGGCCGCTGCAGGAGAGCGCCGTCGCACGCACTCCCGAACGCTCGTCGCCCGCCCAGCCCACGCCGGTCACCATCCACCCGGGCGGGAGCGGCCACGGACACCAGAGCGGCACCCGGCGCTCGGCCGAGGGCTGTCGCACCACGCTGTCGATGATCTCGGAGCTGATGTGCTCGGCGACATGGAAGGGATAGACGTCGCCACAGTTGTCGCAACGCCAATCGCTGTGCATCAGGTCCGGCGGCCGGACCTGCGCGGCACAACGGGGGCAACTCACTGTGACACCCACCCCTCAACGGTGGGGGTCACGACGGCGCGCGTCAAGCGAATCGGCAGAACCCGGGCAGTTCGACCTTTACGAATCAGCCGGGCTTTTCGCTTCAATCGGGCTTTCGCTTCAGTCGGGCGGGGGACCGGCGTGTGCGCGTACCCATGAATGCATGGCTATGCCGCTGGCCACCCCGGCGTTGATCGATCGCGTGGACCCGTACTGAGCGATGGAGAAGAGCTCGCTGCAGGCAGCGCGCGCCGCGTCGGAGAGCCCGGGGCCCTCCTGGCCGAAAATCAGGACGCATTCACGCGGAAGGGTGACCGTCTCCATCGGGCGCGACCCGGGGAGGTTGTCGATCCCGATGATCGGCAGACCGGCCGCGGCGGCCCAGTCTGTGAAGTCGTCGATCGTGGGGTGGTGCCGGACATGCTGGTAACGATCGGTGACCATCGCGCCACGGCGGTTCCAGCGGCGCAGGCCGACGATGTGGACCTCGGCGGCGAGGAAGGCGTTGGCGTTGCGGACCACCGTGCCGATGTTGAAGTCGTGCTGCCAATTCTCGATCGCGACGTGGAAGGTGTGCCGGCGCTGATCGAGGTCGGCCACCACAGCCTCGCGCTTCCAGTAGCGATACCGGTCGACGACATTGCGCCGATCCCCTTCGACAAGGAGCTCGGGGTCGAAGTGCTCACCGGCCGGCAGCGGTCCCGCCCAGGGACCGACGCCCACATCCTGTGCATGGGCCGGCTCATCGGAGGCGGGCAGCTGATCGGGAATCATGGCCGCTGAGGCTAGCCGGTGGCGCCGCTCACCCGCACCCAGACGCAGTGAACGGCGGGGCCCTCCCCGGCACCCGCCGCCCACGCTCTGATGCGAGAAATTTTGCCTCACCCTGCGTACACATGTGAAGGGCCTTTGAAGGTGACCCGAGTCACAATTAACTTTGTTGCCTATTGAAGTCGCGATAGATCAAGAGGTTTTCTAGCTGCGGCGGGCGCAAGATCCACAGATTTGCTTTCTGGTGACATCAGAGAGCGATGCCCTTACTTTCGGTTACCATGGGACGCCGAAGCAGGCTTGAAGGTGCCGCAGGCCACGTGTCACGAGGACCCGCGGCGGGAATCATCGAGGTAGAAGACGGGTTTACCAGCACGTAAGCCAATTCCCGTGGACGGAGAGATCATGGCGACCGTTGCGCTGACCACAGAGAACTTCGACGAGGTGACCGGCAAGGACGGCATCGTGCTTGTCGACTTCTGGGCAAGTTGGTGCGGGCCGTGTGTGCGCTTCGCTCCCACCTACGAGCGGTCCTCGGAGAAGCACACCGAAATCACTTTCGGCAAGGTCGACACCGAGGCCCAGCAGGACCTGGCCGCGAAGTTCGGCATCAGCTCCATCCCGACGATCATGGCTGTCCGCGACGGCGTTCTCGTCTTCTCGCAGCCCGGCGCCCTCCCCGAGTCGGCGCTCGAGTCGCTGATCGAGCAGGTCGAGAAGCTCGACATGGACGAGGTCAAGCAGAAGATCGCCGAGCACGAGCACGGCGACGCCAAGGCGGAGGCCGCGCACAGCTGACCACCTCGCTTTACCCGACCGCGCCGCGGACCCCTCAGGGGCTCGCGGCGCGGTTTTGTTCTTTCGTGGGAACGGGTGGACAGCCGTGTCGAACATGTGTTCGAATCTTGGCTATGCGATGGTCTCACCTGTCGGCACGACCCGACGACGCCTCGCTCCTGGACGCAGCGCCGGTGGCCTCACCCCTGCCGCTGGCGCTGCCCGGAGCGGTCGTCCGCACGTTCGACACACCCGGCTTCAGCGGCATGACGTTCTACGAGATCCGGGCCAAATCAATGATCAACCGGGTCCCGGGCGCCTCCCGCGTGCCGTTCCAATACACGATCAATCCCTACCGTGGCTGCTCGCACGCCTGCTCCTACTGCCTCGGCGGCGACACCCCGATCCTCATGGCCGACGGATCGACGCGGCCGTTGTCGCAGCTCCAGGTGGGTGACGCGGTGCTCGGCACGACCGGCGCCGGCCCCCACCGGAGGTACGAAACGACGACGGTGCTCGACCACTGGAGCACGTCGAAGCCCGCCTACCGGGTCACGCTCGCCGACGGCACCCGGCTCGTGGCCAGCGGCGACCACCGCTTCCTGACCGACCGCGGATGGCGGCACGTCAGCCCCGCCGAGCCGCACCTGCCCGCGCTGGCCGTCGGCGACCGCATGTCCGGCGTCGGGCACTTCGCCGACCCGCCCAAGGAGTCACCCGACTACCAGGCCGGCTATCTGTGCGGCCTGATCCGGGGCGACGCCGGCGCCCCTCTCACGGCCAGCCCGCGTGAGGGCGACGCCTGGATCCGCGCCGACGGTTACCTCGAGGACGTCCCGATGCACGAGGCACTCCGCTGGCCGGAAATGCCGACCGGCGGGTGGTACAGGGGCTTCCTGGCGGGGGCCTTCGGCGCGACCGGTGTCGCGGACCGCCTCGCGATCGTGTTCACCAGCCGGGACCAGGGCTTCCTCTCCCGGGTCACCGAGGCGCTGACCCACCTCGGCCTGCCCAGCCGCCGCCCGCCGCACCCCCAGCTCGGCGGCGTCGGCTCGGTGGAGGTCACCCGCGACCTGTGGGCCGCGCTCCGGTTCCGCCACCTCACCGGGACCATCGAGGCGCCGCTCGACGCGTCCGGGGTCGGGGTCCGCAGCGACCCGCAGCTGACCGTGGCCGACATCGAAGAGCTCGGCCTGACCCTGCCCCTCTACGACATCACCACGGGCACCGGCGACTTCATCGCCGACGGAGTCGTCAGCCACAACTGCTTCGCCCGCAACACCCACACCTACCTCGACCTCGACGCCGGCCACGACTTCGACTCCAAGGTCATCGTCAAGGTCAACGCCGGCGAGCTGGTCCGCCGCGAGCTGTCCTCCCCGCGCTGGACGGGCAGCCCGGTTGCGATGGGCACCAACGTCGACGTCTACCAGCGCGCCGAGGGCCGCTACCGCCTGATGCCGGAGATCCTGACGGCGCTGCGCGACCACGCGAACCCGTTCTCGATCCTCACCAAGGGCACACTCATCCTGCGCGACCTCGAGCTGCTCAAACAGGCCGCCACCGTCACCGATGTCGGCCTGGCCTTCTCCGTCGGCTTCCTCGACGAGGCCATGTGGCGCGCGGTCGAGTCGGGCACCCCGAGCCCCCAACGCCGCCTCGACGCGGTGCGACGCCTCACCGACGCGGGCTTCGCGGTCACCGTCCTGATGGCACCGATCCTCCCGGGCCTCACCGACACCGACGAATCCATCGAAGAAACCGTCGCCGCGATCGCCGCCGCAGGGGCGTCCGGCGTGACCGCACTCGCTCTCCACCTGCGCCCCGGCGCCCGCGAGTGGTATGCCGCCTGGCTCACCCGCGAACACCCCGCCCTGGCCCCGCGCTACCGCGACCTCTACCGGGACGGCTCCTACCTGCCGCAGACCTACCAGAACGAAATCGGTGCCCGCGTCCGCCTGGCCGCCCGCCGCCACAACCTGCACCGCGCCACCCCCGGCGAAGCCCGCCAGGCCTCCCCCACCACCCCAGCCCACTCCGACACCGAACAGCTCACGCTGCTCTGACCGAGTTATCCCCAGGGTTATCCACAGGCAGCAAACTTGGCCTGGCCGAAGCCCCCGACATCGATAAAGTCGAAGCCATGCGAACAACAACGCAAATCCTCGCAGAATCCGAGGTCATCGCCGTTGTCGGAGCCTCCCGAGACCCCGCCAAGCCCGCCCACACCGTCCCCCTCCAAATGCTGCGCCACGGCTGGAAAATCATCCCGGTCAACCCGTTCGCCAACGAGATCTACGGCCTCAAAACAGTCCCCACCCTCGCCGACCTCCCCGAACCGGTCGACCTCGTTAACATCTTCCGCCCCTCCGCCGACGCCCTGGAAGTAATCCGCCAAGCCATAGCCACCAAGGCCGCCCCAGCGATCTGGCTCCAATCCGGCATCACCTCCACCGAAGGCCGCCGCCTCGCAACAGAAGCCGGCCTGGACTACGTCGAGGACCGCTGCCTGGCCGTCGAACGAGCAGTAGCCAGCCTGTCGAAACTGCCCTGACGCTTGGTTGTCGCCCGCCGCCAGGTCCACTTTTTGTAGGCCGCCCGCCGTCCGCCCCTCAGCCGTCCACCCTCAGCCGTCCGCCGCCCCTCAGCCGTCCGCTGCCCCTGAGCCGTCCGCCGCCCTGAGCCGTCCGCCGCCCTGAGCCGTCCGCCGCCCTGAGCCGTCTGCTCTGAGCCGTCTGCTCTGAGCCGTCTGCTCTGAGCCGTCTGCTCTGAGCCGTCTGCTCTGAGCCGTGCTTTCCAGCCGTTGCGGAGGGCCGGACGCTGGGTGTTGGCCGTCGGGCGATGGTCCTCGAGTGCTTTGACGCTCTGATAGGGCTGAGGAATCGGAGTTTGTCATCCGGCTTCGACCAGACGGAACGACTCGGCCTGCACGGCAGGATCAGCGACCCCGGCAGACACCTGCCGGGGTGGTCCCGGGCCTGGGCGGGCCACTGCCTTGGGCGGGCCACTGCCTGGGCGGGCCAGTGCCGGCACGGATCGGCCAGGCGCGGACCAAGCCGGGCCGAGGGCCAAGCCGGGCCGAGGGCCAAGCCGGGCCGAGGGCCAAGCCGGGCCGAGGGCCAAGCCGGGCCGAGGGCCAAGCC
>NZ_BOMN01000051.1 GCF_016862215.1 Winogradskya humida | reverse complement strand
GCCGGGCCGAGGGCCAAGCCGGGCCGAGGGCCAAGCCGGGCCGAGGGCCAAGCCGGGCCGAGGGCCAAGCCGGGCCGAGGGCCAAGCCGGGCGCAGACCAAGCCGGGCGCAGACCAAGCGGCGCGGACAAGATCGGCGCGGACCAAGCAGGTGCGGACGAGACCCGACAGGGGTGGCACAGACCCGGCAGGCGTGGGCCAAACCTGGCAGGGGTGGGCTCCGTGAGAGAACGGCGGCAGCCCTGAGCTACGTCCGACCTTGAGCCGCGTTCTAGCCCAGATCTATGTCCGGCTCTGGGCGAACTCCGGCTCTGGGCGAACTCCAGCCCCGGGCCACCTCCAGCCCCGGGCCAACTCCAGCCCCGGGCGACTCCGGCTTGGTCAAGACTGCATGGCCGGGGCCGATCACAGCTTTGGGTCGAGACTTCGGGCCCGGGCCGATCACAGCTTTGGGCCGGGTCCGGAGCGGGGCTGCGTCCAATGTCAGGCATGGCCAGTTCCGGTCGTCCGAGGGCTGGAGGAAGCTCGTCGGGTTCTGGGCCACCTTGAGGTCGAAACCGGGTCCAGCTCAGATTGCGGCTGACCGCGGGACCTCTCAGCGCACTCCAGCATCGCCTGCACCCGGTCCCAGGCGGCGTTCAGACCTGCCGAGCTTGGCGGTGCGAAAGGTGGGCGGGCGGTGAGGGCAGGTGTCTAGGGGTGGGTGGGCAGTTTTGGCAGGTCCGGGGGCGTCGATGGGGGGTGGGCTGCGGGGTAACGGCGAATGGGAATGTGAGGGTTGATTGCGGTTTGGGGGGTTGGTTTGATCGTTGTGATGGACTTGGGATGTTCTGGGGGCGGGTGGGGGTGGATGGAGGTTGTCCTGATCCGCGACTATGAATCCGTTCGGGGGAAACCAGCGGTTCGGGTCGTGCTCTTCGGGGGGACGGGCGGGCCGGGTGTTGGGGCTGTTCCAGGCGGCGTGACGTGCGATGGGATGGCTTGACACGCTGTATCGGGGTGCCCCTATTTTCTTTCCGGCTAGTACGGTGCCGGGTGAACGAGGAGGACCTTGAGATGACATACCCGCCATCGGGTGGTTCGCAGGACCCATATCAGCCCCAGCAGCCTTACGGGCAGCAGCCGCCTTACGACCCGACGACGCCGTATACGCAGGACCCGTACGGTGCTCCGCAGAGTGGGGTGCCGGCGAGTGGGCAGCCTTCGTACGGGCAGCAGCCCCCGCCTTATGGGGCTCCGGCCAGCGGGGGGCCGGCGAGTGACCCTTACGGCCAGTCGCCCTACGGCGCGCCGTCGAGTGGGCAGCCGTACGGGCAACAGCCGACGAGCGGCCAGCCTTACGGGCAGCCGGGCTACGGACAGCCGTACGCACAGCCGGGTTATCAGGCCGCGGCGCCGACCAACACGATGGCGATCCTGAGCCTGGTGTTCGCCTTTGTGTTCGCGCCGGCGGCGATCGTGATGGGTCACGTGGCGAAGAAGCAGATCCGGCAGACCCACGAGTCCGGTGACGGGCTGGCGACGGCGGGGCTGTGGCTGGGTTACATCTTCACCAGTGTCTACTTGCTGATCTGTGCGTTCTACGTGGTGGCCGTGGTGTTCGCGCTCAACTCCGGCGGAACCTCGAGCTACTGACGCTCACGGACGACGCCCGGTGGACACCGTTCCACCGGGCAGCGGCCCGACCGTCCGGAAAACCCGCTGTTCAACAGCCCGAAAGGCCTGAAACCCGTGGGTCGGACCAGCGGCCTGGAAAGACATAGGCCAGCGGCCCAGCGGCCCAGCAGCCCGGAGAGCCACCGGCAGAAGCCGAGCAGGCTCAGCGGAATTCGGCCTCGCGGACGCTGTTGCCGCCGTCGACGACCAGCATCTGGCCGGTGATGTACGACGCGGCCGGGGAGCACAGGAATGCGATGGCGGCGGCGACCTCGTCGGGGGTGCCGGGGCGGCCGATCGGGGTGCCGAGGCCCTGTTTGATCTCGGTGACCGTGGAGGCGGCGGTGTAGATCGTGCCGGGGGCTACGCAGTTGACGTTGATGCCGTCGGCGACGAGTTCCATGGCCAACGCTCTGGTGAGGCCGACGACGCCGGATTTGGCGGCGGCGTAGGCGGCTTCGGTGGGGAGGGCGTTGATCGGGCCGGCGGTGGCGGCCAGGTTGACGATGCGGCCCCAGCCTCCCTCGGACATGCCGCCGACGAAGGCTCGGCTGCACAGGAAGGCCGTGCTGAGGTTGCGGTCGATTTCGGCGCGCCACTCGTCATAGGTGAGCTGGGCGACCGGGCGGAGGACCTCGGGGCTGGTGCGGCTGGCGAGGCCGGCATTGTTGACCAGGACCTGGACGTCGCCGAGCTGGTCGACGATCGCGTCCGCGAGGGCGCCGACCTCGGCTTCGTCGGTGAGGTCGGCGACAAAGCCGGTCACGCCGAGCTCGGTGGCTCGTTCGTGGATGCGGCGGGTCGTGGAGACGATGGCGACCCGGGCGCCCAGGTCGCGCAGGCGGCGCGCGGTGGCGTACCCGATGCCGTCCGGGCTGCCCGCACCCGTGACCAGGGCGACCTTTCCGTCCAAGCGCAACGTGACGGGCGCTTCCTCGGGGCCGGGTGTGGCCGCCAATTCCAGGTGCACCGCCTCGGCGATGGCAGAGGGCTCACCGG
The DNA here is from genome assembly GCF_016862215.1 of Winogradskya humida. Classification (GTDB taxonomy): domain Bacteria; phylum Actinomycetota; class Actinomycetes; order Mycobacteriales; family Micromonosporaceae; genus Actinoplanes; species Actinoplanes humidus. The sequence continues at coordinate 24,551 of NZ_BOMN01000051.1, read as the reverse complement.
GAACGGACTCGGGCTGGGCGTCGTAGGCCATGCGGCGATCCTGCCCGCTCCCGCGCACGGGGGCAAACATCGGTCCGATCGTGGCGCAATCTCAAACCGTTTTTCGGTACGCCCGGAGCGCGAAGCCGCAAAACCACGGCGACCCGGCCACAGAGCAGTAACGGGGCTGCGCCGGGGTGACAGACCCTTCTACCCTGATCGGAGACGTCGAGGACGTCGACGACATCGAGCAGCGCAGGCGCCGGACGGAGGCAGTCTCGTGACCTACCCACCGACGCAGAACCCCGACGGCACCAACCCGCCACCCCCGGACCCACCCGTCCAGCCCTACCAGCAGTACCAGCCGCCGGCCCAGTACCAGCCGCCCGCCCAGTACCAACCGCCGGCCCAGTACCAACCGCCGACGCAGTACCAACCCGCGCCGCAGCAGCCACCGCTCCCCTCGCCATACGAGATCCCGCCGGTCCAGCAGGCGCCGGTCTACGACCCGTACGGCCCGACGGCGAACCCGTACACCCAGCCGGCGAACCCATACGCCCAGCAGCCCTACGACTACGGCAACCCGGGCAGCCCGTATGCGTACTCGCCGTACACCACGATGCGTCGCCCCACCGACGGCCTCGCGATCGCCTCCCTGGTGATCTCCTGCGTCGCGGTTCCAGGCCTGTGCGGGTTCTATGTCGGCGGCATCCTGGGCATTCTCGGCGCGATCTTCGGTCACGTCGCCCGCCGACGCATCCGCAGGTCGGGCGCGAGCGGCAACGGCATGGCGCTCGCGGGCATCATCGTCGGCTGGGTCGTCACAGGCCTCGCCATCATCGCTGCGATCGCGATCGGCGTTTCGATGGCGAACACCCCCGACAGCACCGGCACGTTTTAGAACGCCACTCTCAGCGCGGAACGAGGGTCAGCCGCCGGGTTGGGGCGCGGTGGGGATCCCGGTTCCGGCCAGCGGCGTGACCGGCCCCTCCTCGATGAAGATCAGTGGAGCCTTGCTGCCGTACTGCCGGGGTAACTGCTCCCGGGCCTGGTCGACATCCGGGGTGCCGATCTCCAGACCGACCCCGTCATGCCGCGCGGAGATCGTCGAGATGAAGATGCCGCGGGCCTGCCAGGCGGGGATGTCCGCTCGCAACCGGTCGTGCCAGGTGGCAAGCTCGTGCATGCCGTAACGGGCGTCGCGGACGAAGATGCAGGTGTTCTCGGCGGCGTTGCGGATGAAGTCGTCGAAGGCCGCTGACGGGACGCGGTAGACGATGGCGCGTACCCGTTGCTGGTCGACCTCGATGCCCGCGTAGCTGGACTTGTGCTGGGTGCGGCCCGCCTCGTCGATGCGGCCGATGACCGCTTCCAGCGGCTGGGGCGTGACCGGCCAGGTGCGGCCGCCGACGTCAATGCTTTCCGGGGTACGCGAGAACTCGCAGCCCGCCGTGGTCCAGCCCCCGACGATCCCCACCTCGGGAACCTCGGGCTCCCCGCAGGCGCCGGTCATGACGAGCACCGCCAGACAGAGGGGCAGACATCGATATCGACGCATCGCATCCACCCTCTCTACCGCGCCGGACCGCCGTACGCCAGGGATCAACGAGATTGGCAGCTGTCAGGGCGCGTCGACGGGCACCTGGGCGGGAGTCGTACGGGCGCCGAGGATGACAACTGCGACGCCTGCGACCAGGACAGCAAGGCCCGGCAGGGCTGCCGTGGAGGGCGTCTGACCGAGCCAGAGCCACGCCAGCAGCGCGGCGCCGGGGACTTCGAGCAGGATGAGCACGCTGACCGTGGTGGCGGGGACCTTCTGCAGCGCGTAGTTGAACATCGAGTGCCCGAGCAGCTGGGCGCCGACCACGAGGGCCAGGATCGCCAGCCAGGTCTGCTTGTCGTACCCGGTCAGCGGGACCCGGGCGACCAGGCACACCACGAGCAGCAGGACCGCGCAGGTTCCATAACAGGTCCACGTGTACGTCGTGGTGCTGATCCGGACCCGGGCCCGTTCCCCGAACGCCGTGTAGACCGCGGCCGCGATCGCGCCGATCACCGCGAGGACGTCGGAGAGAACCGCCTGGCTGGAGACGCCGATGTCGACTCCGGTGGCCCAGGCGACGCCGACCACCGCGAGGGCGATGCCCGCCCAGCTGAGCCGGGACGGACCGGTCTGTCCCGGGAGAGCGGCGGCCAGCAGGCCCTGCCAGACCGGTTGGGTGGCGACCAGCGCGGTCGCGGTGGCCACCGAGCCGAGCTTGACCGCCGGCATCCAGGTCGCGAAGTGCACGGCAAGTGCAATTCCGGCAAGTACGCAGAAAATGCCACCGGTCGCGGGCAGTGACCGGACCTCCGCCCGGCGCGGGCCGGCGCTGATCGGGGTGAGCGCCGCGAAGGCCAGGCCGTTGCGCCAGAACGCCACGGCCAGGGCGGGTGCCGCCGCGAACGCGATCAGCGGGGCCGAGGAGGAGACCGCGATAACGGCGAGGATCAATGCGCCCGTGGTGAACGCCTTGCCGTCACTTCGCGCGGATGAGCGGGTCACAGTTTGTCGACCAAAGTTGAGCGGAAAGTAAGACTGTCGTTACGCTCACCGCGTTTAGCCATCGGTCAATGCCCCTGGAGAGTGGTTTTCCATGCCCGCGTATCAAGCGGTGGTATTCGACTTCTTCGGCACGCTGACCCGCTCCGTGCAGCGGGGTCCGCAACATGCCGACATCGCCCGGGCGCTGGGCTGTGACCCCGACGCCATCCTGAGCGTCCTGAACCGGACCTTCCAGGTACGGGCCCGTGGCCAGTTCGGCTCCGCCGAGGCCACCCTACGGTGGGTCACCGAGCAGGCCGGCGGCAGCCCGCGACAGGCTCAGCTGCAGGCCGCGGTGCCCGCCCGGGTCGATGCGCTGCGGGCCGACACCCAGCTCCGGGCCGATGCCGAGAGTGTGCTGCGCGCGCTCAAGCAGCGCGGTTTGCGTACCGGACTGATCAGCGATTGCACCCACGAGCTGCCGGCCTTCCTGCCGAGCATGCCCATCGCACCCCTGCTGGATGTCAGTGTCTTCTCGGTCGAGGTCGGCCGGTGCAAGCCGGACCCGATGATCTACCTGGAGGCCTGCTGGCGGCTGCGGGTCGCGCCGGAGGACTGTCTCTACATCGGCGACGGCGGCAGCCGCGAGCTCACCGGCGCCGCGTCGGTGGGCATGACCGCGGTCCGGCTCAACGCCCCCGACCTGGCCGATCACCTCGTCTTCGACCGCGACGACGACTTCGCCGGGCGCAGCATCACCTCACTCTCCGCCGTACTCGACCTGGTCGACCGGGTCCCCGCCCTCAATTGAGGGCGGATGGCTGAGAGGATGGCCCGGTGACGACGGAGCTGGTGGCCGAGGCCATCAAGAAGGCCGGCATCGCGTGGGTCAGCGCCGACGGCGGGCCCGCCCGCGGCCTGTGGGTCATGCCGCTCGACGGGACGCTGATCGTGCTGAGCGGGCCCGGCGAGCAGATCTCGCCCGGCCTCGCGGAGGCCACCACGGCTCAGGTACGCCTGCGCGGCGACAACGGCGGGCTCATTCTCGTGGTCGAGACGCGGGTCGAGCGGATCACGCCCGGCAGCGAGGCCTGGGACGAGGTCGCGCTGCAGTTGGCCAACAAACGGCTCAACGCCTCGGGCACCGCCGACGAGGTCGTGACGCGGTGGGCGCGGACCGGCTGCGTCGTGGCCCGGCTCACCCCGGCGGAAACCGCACCCGTCGCTGCTCCGGACCTTCCGGACGATTCAGGTGCGGCTCCGACCCGGGAGACCCCGGCGAAGGTCGCGGTGCGTCGACCGTTCCGCCTTCATCGCGTACGCAAGAAGCGCTGATCTTTTGACTCTGAGCTAGCCGACGAAGGGCGGCACCGCGATCTCGCCCTTCGCCACGGGCACCACGTGGCCGGACACCGTTGCCGAGGTCGCCGCGCCGTTCGAGGCCCTGACGGTGCAGGTCAACAGCGACGGCCGATGCATTTCAAAACCCTGATGCACGGTGTACGCCGAAGTGCCGTCACCCGGCAGCCACCCGTTCGCGACCAGCCACACACCCAGCCCCAGCGCCGCCGAACCGGTCGCCGGATCCTCGGGCACCGACACCCCCGGGCAGAAGACCCGCGAGTACGCCGTGTTCGTGTCGCTGTCCCAGGCGAAGACGTCGATCTGCGAAACACCCGCCGCAACCGCCCGCGCCGGATCGGCCCATGCCCGCGCCAGCGCGCGACGCTCGACCGGCAGGAACACGAACTCCAGCCCGCACCCGGCCGCCGACGGTGTGGTCTTCGGCCCCGCGAAGTCATCCCCGGCCAGCCCGGTCACGTCCAGCAGCACCGCCGGGTCGAACGCATCCCCTAGCGTCGGAGTGCCCCCGGTCAGGGTCGCCGAGTCCGTGTCCGAAACCACGATCGGCAGCAGGCCCGCGCCGCACTCCTGCACCAGGTGACCCGAGGCCGCGAGCCCACGGCGTACTGAGACAACTGCCGCACCGACGCTGGGGTGACCGGCGAACGGCAGCTCGGTCTCCGGGGTGAAGATCCGGGCCCGGTAGGTCGCCTCGATGTCGGTCGGCGGCAGCACGAACACCGTCTCCGACAGGTTGAACTCACGGGCCAGCGCCTGCATCTGATCGCCCGCGAGCGCCTCGGCCCCGAAGACGACCGCAAGCGGGTTGCCCGCGAAAGGACGGTCCGTGAATACGTCCACGATCTCGTACGCCAGAGTAGACATGACTCGACGCTAACCTAGGCTTAGTTGGTGACCATGGGGACGAAGGTTTACCTGGCGCGCCTTGCTGCGCTCCCCGTGTTCGACCCCAACGGAGACCGGGTGGGGCGGGTGCGGGACGCCGTCGTGCGGCTGCGGACGACGAACCGGCCGCCACAGGTCGTGGGGCTGGTCGCCGAGATGGCGCTGCGCCGGCGGATCTTCCTGCCGATCGGGCGGGTCACCTCGATGGACGCGGACGCCGTCGTGCTCAGCACCGGCACGCTCAACCTGCGCCGCTTCGAGAAACGCCCCAACGAGCTGCTCGTGCTCGAGGACCTGCTCGACCGGCGGGTCACCATCTCCCCGGAGAGCGGCGACGGGCCCGCGAGCAACGCCATCGTCGTCGACCTCGGCATGGAGCTCAACCGCAACAACGAATGGCTGATCACCCGGGTCGCCGTGCGGCAGAACACCGGGCGGCTGACCCGGCGCGGGCACACGTACCAGGTCGAATATGACCGGGTGAAAGGCCTGGTCGGGCCCACCGACACCCAGGGCAGTGCCAACCTGGTCGCCCTGCTGGAACAGATGCGCCCGGCCGACATGGCCAACGCCCTGCAGGACCTGCCGGACGAACGGCGCAACGAGGTCGCCGCGGCGCTCAGCGACCGTACGCTCGCCGACGTGCTCGAGGAGCTGCCCGAGCACGACCAGGTCGAGATCCTGATCCGGCTCGACCGGGAACGCGCCGCCGACGTGCTCGAACGGATGGACCCGGACGACGCCGCCGACCTGCTCGCCGAGCTGCCGAAGGCGGAACAGACGATCCTGCTCGACCTGATGGAGCCCGAGGAAGCGGCCCCGGTCCGGCAGCTCATGAGCTACACCCCGGGCACCGCCGGCTCGGTGATGACCTCGGAACCCGTGATCATGCCGCCAGACGCCACGGTCGCCGAGGCGCTGGCCCGGATCCGCGAGCCGGAGCTGTCCCCCGTCGTCGCCGCCCAGGTCTTTGTCGCCCGGGCACCTTCGGCAACGCCCAGTGGGAAGTATCTGGGCATGGTTCACTTCCAGCGTCTGCTCCGCGAGCCACCCGCCGCGATCCTCGGCGGCCTGATCGAGAAGGACCTCGACCCGCTGCGACCCGAGACCGGCCTCACCGAGATCACCCGGCGGATGGCGACGTACGACATGGTGGCCATGCCCGTCGTCGACAGCACCTACCGGCTGGTGGGCGCGGTGACCGTCGACGACGTCCTGGACCACTCCCTGCCCCGCGACTGGCGTGACCGGGACGCCTCCGACGACGCCGCGGACGACGCCGCCGGTGACGCCCTGCGCGACGAGGACGGCTACGCGCTCGAGCCGGCCCCGATCATGCCCGGCCCGAACGGTGGTTCCCGCTGATGACCGATCTGCGCCGCCCACCGCTGGACCGCCTCGACCAGCCCGTCGAGCCCGGCCGGGTCCGCCTGCCCCGCTTCGACCCCGAAGCCTTCGGCCAGTGGTCGGAGAACATCGCCCGCTACATGGGCACCGCCAAGTTCATCGTCTACATGACGATCGTCATCGCCGCCTGGTTCGGGTGGAACACCCTCGCGCCGGCGAGCATGCGCTTCGATCCGTACACCTTCACGTTCCTGACCTTGATCCTGTCCCTGCAGGCCTCCTACGCCGCGCCGCTGATCCTGCTCGCCCAGAACAGGCAGACCGACCGCGACCGGCTCGCCATGGACGAGGATCGTCGCCGCGCGGCCATGCAGAAGGCCGACACGGAGTACCTGGCCAGGGAAATCGCCTCCCTGCGCATCGCCCTCGGCGAAGTCGCCACCCGCGACTTCCTACGCTCCGAACTCACCCGGCTCGCCGACGAGCTGGACGAGGCGGCCACCCGGCGGCAGAAGCTCGACCGCAAGGAGTGGGAGGAAGAGCACTCCTGACACCGACGTAAGCTGGTGCCCATGTCCGCACCCGCCCCCACCATCGAGGACGCCATTCAGGCAGCCCTCGCCACGGTTGACGACCCCGAGATCCGCAAGCCGATCACCGAGCTCGGCATGGTCAAGGGATTCACCGTCGCGGCCGGCAAGGTCACCGTCGAGCTGCTGCTCACCGTGGCCGGTTGCCCGCTGCGGGACAAACTCACCACCGACATCACCGGTGCCCTCACCCGCATCCCGGGCATCGAAACCGTCGACATCGACTTCGGCGTCATGACCGAGGAACAGCGCAAGGCCCTCCAGGTCCAGCTGCGCGGCGGCGCCGCCGGCCAGGCCGCCGAGCCGGTCATCCCATTCGCCCAGCCCGGCTCCAAGACCCGCGTCTACGCGGTCGCCAGCGGCAAGGGCGGCGTCGGCAAATCCAGCGTCACCGTCAACCTCGCCGCCTCCCTCGCCAAACGCGGCCTCAACGTCGGCGTGGTCGACGCGGACATCTACGGCCACTCCATCCCCCGCATGCTCGGCGTAGAAGGCCGCCCCACCCGAGTCGAAGAAATGATCATGCCGCCCCAGTCCCACGGCGTGAAGGTCATCTCCATCGGCATGTTCACCTCGGGAAACGCAGCCGTGGTCTGGCGCGGCCCCATGCTGCACCGCGCCCTGCAGCAGTTCCTCGCCGACGTCTTCTGGGGAGACCTAGACGTCCTCCTCCTGGACCTCCCCCCGGGCACCGGCGACGTCGCCATCTCGCTGGCACAGCTCCTGCCCAACGCCGAGATCCTCGTCGTCACCACGCCCCAGATGGCTGCCGCCGAGGTTGCCGAGCGAGCCGGCGCCATCGCACTCCAGACCCACCAACGCCTGGTCGGCGTCGTCGAGAACATGTCCTGGCTCGAGCTCCCGGACGGCTCCCGCATGGAGGTCTTCGGCTCCGGCGGCGGAGCAACCGTCGCATCGTCCCTGACCACCACCGTCGGCGCCTCGGTGCCGCTGCTGGGGCAGATTCCGCTGGACACCCGGGTTCGTGAGGCCGGGGACGCCGGGGTTCCGATCGTTCTGGCTGATCCGACTTCGCCTGCTGCTGTCGCTCTGGATGCTGTCGCTGATCGGCTGGCTATCCGGCGGGAGTCCCTGGTCGGGAAGCCGCTGGGGTTGATGGTCAACGCTCGGCGGTAAGTTTTGGCGGGGAATGTCGCCTTGGGGGCATTCTCGGCCCGAAGCAGCTGTGGTTGGAGGGGGCCTTTACGGCCCCCTTTTGCTATTGGGGCCGAGGGCTGTCAAGAAGGCGGGCGGTCGCGGCGCACGAAAGGCGGGCGGTCGCGGCGCACGAAAGGCGGGCGGTCGCGGCGCACGAAAGGCGGGCGGTCGCGGCGCACGAAGGCTCGGTTACAGGCGTTGAACGACGCTAGCTGAGGGCCGGTCATTCCCCGGCGGTGAGCAGGCGGCTGTGAGGGAACGGCTCTGTGATGACGCTGCCGGAATGCAGCGGGGGGGAATCGGCTGCGGGGAACCGCTGCTCGTGCCAGGGGGCGCTGGTCGACGTCCTGGGCCGCGGCCGCGATCGCTTCCGCCTACGGCGAGCCCGCCGACGCGGTACTCATCGAGGCGGTGCGCAGGAGATCGTGTCGTCGGATCGTGCCAAGGCGGAGCTGTTGCGGGCGGAGCTGTTGCGGGCGGACCTGTTGCGGGCGGACCTGTTGCGGGCGGAGCTAGCGGAGATCGAGGACGGAGCCGTCGCGGCGTACAAGACGGGCCAAAATTGAGCCGAAGCCAACGTGGGAGCCCGCGTGGCAGCGGTAGGGCGGCGGAGACAAGCGGTATTCCCCGGCGTAAGCGGCAAGACACGGCCTGCGGCAAAGCGCGGCAATAAACATGGCTCCGCTTGCGGCAAAGTGCGCGGCCTACGGACAACGCTGAACTGAACCGGCCGGCCGCAAAGCGCGGTCTGCGGCAAGCGCAGCAGAAAGCAAGGCACGGCAGCAGAAAGCAAGGCACGGAATGCGGCAAGGCGTATGGCTGGCGGCCGAGCTGAACAGGCCGGCGGCGGCGTGCGATTGAGCTGGGCAAACGATGCTCGGTCCGCGAATACCCGCCGAGCGGGCCGATGCGGCGCTGGACATACGCGGACCGGACCAGGGCGGGGGCCGCAGCACACAATCCGACGACCCGCACTCAACGCGAGTGAGCGGAACCAACGGCCCACCCACCAGAGAGATTGTCGACAACCACTATGCCCGGCCCTGAAGCAGCTGCGGCCGATCAAGGCCAGGTGCGGGCCGGACCGAATCCGCCGAGACCAGGCGACCCGGTTAAGGCCGGCCCACAGATGAGGCCGGACCACGAGTAAAGGCTAGGTGGCGTCGATGTCGAAGGCGGCCGGGGCGACGGCCGGTTTGGGGGTAGCGGGGGCCATCGGGGCGGACTGCGGCTTGGCGGCTTCGCTGATGTTGGACTTGACGGCGGTGAGGTCGTCCTTGACGCCGTTGAGGTCTGTTTTGACGTCGTTGAAGAGGCCTTGGAGAGGCTGGCGGATGGCGGCCTCGTCCTCTTCGCTCAGCAGGTGCTTGCGGATGAAGGCTTTGGGGTGGAGGTCCTGGAGCTGGATGTCGGTGCCCAGCTCGCGGCTGAGGTCTGAGGTGGCGTTCTGGGCCATGTTGCGCAGGCCTCGGAGCATTTTGAGGCCGTCGCCGATGACCTTGGGTAGCCGCTCGCCGAAGATGAGGAGGGCGAGCATCAGTAGTGCGCCTATTTCCCACCAGTTCAGGTTCTCGAACATGGCGGCCGCCTTCCTTGCCCGTGCGGGCCTCTCAATTCGCGTCGGCTGCCAAGGTTACTGACGCTGTCTGTGTGGTGGTGCCCCGGCGGTACTCGATGGGGACGGTGGCTCCGGGGGCGTACTTGCGGACCATGGCGATGAGGTCGACGCCGTCGTCGAGGGGGTGGCCGCCGAGTTTGGTGATGACGTCGCCGGATTTGAGGCCGGCGACGGCTGCTGGGCCGGCTGGTTCGACGGAGCGCAGGCGGGCTCCGGCGGCGCTGCTGGAGCTCGTGGAGCCGCTTGTGGCGACCTCCGCGCCGATAACCGTACGCCGGGCCTTGCCGGTGTCGATGATGTCCTCGGCCAGGCGGCGGGCCTGGTTGAAGGGGATGGCGAAGGCGAGGCCGATGTTGCCCGCGCCGTCTTCGGTGTTGCCGACCGAGCGGATCACCGAGTTGACGCCGATGACCCGGCCGGCCGCGTCGACCAGGGGGCCGCCCGAGTTGCCCTGGTTGACGGCGGCGTCGGTCTGGATGGCGGCGTAGTAGCGGGTGGGGCCGCCCGATTCGCTCTGCTGCAGGGTGCGGTCGAGGGAGCTGACGATGCCTTCGGTCACCGTGTTGGCCAGTGCGAAGGGGGAGCCGAAGGCGAAGACCGGGTCGCCGACCGCGATGGAGTCGGAGTCGCCGAACTGGATCGGTGTGAGGTTGGTCTTGGAGATTTTGATCACTGCGATGTCGGACTCGGGATCGCGGCCCACGAGCTTCGCGTCGGCGGTGGAGCCGTCGCTGAAGAGGACCGACATGGTGCCGTCGGAGCCCTCGACGACGTGGTCGTTGGTGATCGCGTAGCCGTCGGCGCTGATCACGAAGCCGGAGCCGATGGCGCCGGTGACCCGGACCGTGACCACGCTGGGCAGGACCTTGGCGACCACGCCCGCGCTCGATTCGGGGGCGCGCTGGGCCGCGCTCGGGGCCGCGAGCGGGGTGCCACCGAGCTGGGTGCCACCGCCGACGCCGTTCCTGACGGCGAAGACATAGCCGAGCGTGCCGCCCAGGCCGCCCGCCAGCAACGCCGTGACCAGGCAGATCATCAGGATCCGGGTCATCGGGGGCTTGGGCGCGGCCGGGTCGGTGACCGGCTCGGGTGCGGGGCCGGTGCCCACCTGGGCGCTCGGGATGACGACTGCCGAGGGCGAGTAAGGATCACGCCACGGGTCGGAGAGAGCATCGGACCACCACGGCGAACCTTGCGACGCGGGTGGCGTCGGGGCCGGCGGTGTCTGAGGCTGGCGCCAGTTCCAGCCGTCGGTCACGTCGGGGCCTCCACTCGTCGTCCAGCGTGCCCCTCCAGGATGACACGGATCGGCGGGGATCATCCGCTCAGTGGGAGGCTCGAAGGTCCGCCCGGCGCTTTCCGGGGGCGGGCGGTCGCTCTACGCTCATACCCGATGTGCACCGGTTCCGGTACGCGCGTCCCTTGAGCACGGAGGTCGTCATCGTCACCGCAGCCCGCCAGCTCGGCACACCCACCTCTCAGTCGATCCAGTTCACGGAGGCGTACGCCGCCGAGGACGTCGTGCTCCAGACAGCTCGCAGCCTGGCCCAGGAGGTCGGCCTGACCTCCGTGACCCCGGGCGCGGGTTCCGTGCTGAGCCTGCTCGCCGCCGCCGGCAGCGCCAAGGCCGTCGTCGAGATCGGCACCGGCACGGGCGTCAGCGGTGTCTGGTTGCTGCGCGGCATGCGCGCCGACGGGGTCCTGACCACCATCGACGTCGAGAACGAGCACCAGCGCATCGCCCGGCGCATCTTCCAGGAGGCGGGATTCGCCGCGTCCCGGACCAGGATCATCACGGGCCGGGCACTGGACGTGCTGCCCCGGCTCGCGGACGGCGTCTACGACCTGGTTTTTGTCGACGCGGACGCCACGGAGTTCGGGGCGTGTGCGGAGGCGGCGCTGCGGCTGCTGCGTACGGGTGGGGTGCTGATCGTCAACGGTGCGCTCGCGGGCGGCCGGATCGCCGACCCGGCGGCCCGTGACGTCGACACCATCACCATCCGCGAGACCGTGAAGGCGGTGCGGGAGTCCGAGGACTGGACCCCCGCGCTCATCCCCGCGGGCTCCGGGATGCTGGTCGCCGTCAAGCGCTGAGGTATCGCACCAGCGTCCGCACGCCCCAGCCGGTGGCGCCCTTCGTGAGCTCCGCCTCGTGCTTCTCGATCCAGCTCGGCGCCGACATGTCGAGGTGTGCCCAGCTGCCTGTCCTGTCGCCCAGGAACTCGGCGAGGAAGAGGGCGGCCACCACCGAGCCCGCGCCCCGGGTCGGAGAGCTGTGCCGGTCCGCGATGTCGCTGTCGAGGTATTCCACGTAGTCGGTGGGCAGCGGCAGCCGCCACATCCGCTCACCGGCCGCGTCGCCGGCCCGCGAGAGCTCGCCCGCGAGCGCGTCGTCGTGGCTGTAGAGGGCCGCCATCCGCTTGCCCAGGGCCACTGCGTTCGCACCGGTGAGCGTGGCCAGGTCGATCACCACGTCGGGCGCGAGCGTGGCCGCGGCGTAGGCCAGGACGTCGGCGAGGACCAGGCGCCCCTCCGCGTCGGAGTTCGTGGTCTCGGTCGTGGTGCCGTCCCACTGGGTGATCACGTCGCCCGGGCGGTAGGCCGAGCCGCTGACGGCGTTCTCGGCGAGCGGCGCCAGCGCGGTGATGCGTACGGGAAGATTCAGATCTGCTGCGGCCAGTGTGGCCGCGACGATCGCAGCGGCCCCGCCCATGTCCTTCTTCATCAGCTTCATGCCGTCGCGGGTCTTGATCGACAGACCGCCGGTGTCGAAGGTGATGCCCTTGCCGATCAGGACGACGTGCCGGGTGGCGCCCTCGGGATTCCAGCTCAGCTCGACCAGGCGCGGCGGTGTCGCGGAGCCGCCCCCGACGGCCAGGATGCCGCCGAAGCCCTCCGCGCGCAGCTGCTCCGGCTCGCGCACGCCGACGGTGATTCCCGGGCGTGTCGCGGCTTCTGCGAGCACCTGCGCGGCGAACCATTCGGGGTTTTTGAGCGACGAAGGGGTATTTGTCAGGTCGCGAGCCAGCCAGGTTGCCCCGGCGGTCGCGCGCGCTTCCGCGACGCTCCGGGCGTACCCATCAGGGTTGGCTGTCTGAAGTGTGACCTCGACGGACCTGGGGCCTTCGACGGCATCGCGGAACCGGTAGGCCGCGAGCCAGATGCCCTCGGCCAGGCCACGGACAGCGGCCGGCTCGACCCCTTCGGGCAGCACGAAGGTGAACGGCTCGTCGGTTTTCACGGCTCGGACGGCGGCGGCACCGGCAGCACGCCAGCCCGCCTCGGCGCCGGAGCCGACCCCGACGATCAAAATCTTGGCGGGGGTACGCAGTGGGCGCGGCAAAGCCTGCACCGCCCCCGCGGCACCGGGCTCGTCGGCGCTCCGGACCAGCTCCGTGGTCTCGTCGTCACCGCCGGCCAGAACCCCGGAATTGTCTGCCGGCAGCACGTGCGTGCCGGCGCCCGGAACTTCTACCAGGCGAATCGCGAACACTGGAGGATGACCTTTCCTGGAGACGTGGAAAGCCCGCCGGTACGGCAGGTACCGTACCGGCGGGCCACGTGAAACGTCAGCCGGCGATCGCCTTCAACGCGTCACCCAGCGCGTTGGCCTCGTCCGGAGTCATCTCAACGACGAGACGGCCACCACCCTCCAGCGGGACGCGCATGACGATGCCGCGCCCTTCCTTGGTGACCTCCAGCGGACCATCGCCCGTCCGCGGCTTCATCGCCGCCATCTTGTCTCCCCTCAGACCTACATCAGGGTCGGTGGGTTACCCCACAGCCACTTGCATTTCGAACAGCCCAGCGTCAACGCTCCGTGCTCAGCCCCACGGCGCGCCGTGCCTCGTTTCCGACCGGCGGAGTCGCCCCCACTGGACCGACCCGAGACCGCAGCGTTGCGGACCGCGTCAAGGTCACCCGACGTGGACCACCGTGCCGATCAAACATTTTCCCTGATGAACACCGGCGAACCCAAACCCAGCCCGGACGGATGTGACAGCGTCTAGCATAACGTCTTTTGGGCTGTCACAATGTGCGGTCATGCAGGCGCGGTCGGCACTCTTCGACCTCTACGGCGACTATCTTCGCCCGAGAGGCGGCCGCGCGCCCGTTGCAGCCCTGGTCAAACTGCTTGCACCGCTGGGAATCGCGCCGCCCGCCGTGCGTACGGCAATCTCCCGAATGGTCCGTCAGGGATGGCTGCATCCGCTGCGTCTGATGTCAGGTCCCGGTTATCTGCTCACTCCGAAAGCTGCCCGCAGACTCGACGAAGCTTCCGCCCGGGTCTACCGCACCGGGCGCATCAGTTGGGACGGCCGGTTCGACCTGGTCATGCTCAGTGCCCCGCTCGCGCGCCGGGAGAGCCAGAAACTGACCTTCCTGGGGTACGGGATGCTGGGCGAACAGACCTGGGTAGCGCCCCGGGCGGCCGAGGAGATCGACGCCGTACTGCTCGAGGCAGCCGTGCCGTACGAGCGGTTCAGTGCCAGTCACGCCGCCGGTTCCCAGGGCGCGGCGGACGTCGTCGGGCGAGCCTGGAACCTGTCAGCGATCGCGGCGGCCTACGAGGAATTCATCGCCGAGCAGCGTTCAATAGTGACCGCTATCACTGTGAGGAGTTCGGACGAGGAGGCGTACGCCGTCCGCTTTCAACTGGTTCACGCCTGGAGATCGTTTCTGTTCCGTGACCCGCAGCTGCCCCCGTCCCTGCTTCCGTCGCGCTGGCCGGGGGTGACCGCGGCGAACTTCTTCGACCGGCACTCCACCCGCCTGCGCCCGGCCGCCGACCGATTCGTCGAACGCTGCCTCGCGTCGGCCTCCCGGGGCGGACGTGTGGGATTCTCGGAACCATGACCGACTCGCTGCTCGTCGACCGCACCGACGCCGTCGTCACGCTGACCCTCAACCGCCCCGACGCCATGAACGCGCTCGATGTGGAGCTCAAGGAAGCCCTCCGCGACCAGCTCGCGCAGATCGAGAGCGACCGGTCGATCCGGGCGGTGGTGCTCGCGGGAGCGGGCCGGGCATTCTGCGTCGGCCAGGATCTGCGCGAGCACGCCCAGATCCTCGGCAGCGGCTCCACCGAGCTCGACACGGTCCGGCAGCACTACAACCCGATCGCGCTACGGCTGGCGAGCCTGCCGAAGCCGGTGGTCGCAGCCGTGCGTGGCAACGCGGCCGGCGCCGGGGCCTCGCTGGCGCTGCTCGCCGACTTCCGGGTCGGCGGCCCGTCGACGATGTTCCTGATGGCGTTCGCCAACGTCGCGCTGGCCGGCGACTCGGGCATCTCGTGGTCGCTGCCGCACATCGTCGGCCGCGCCCGGGCCCTGGAGCTGCTGCTGCTGGCCCAGCCGGTGCGCGCCCAGCAGTCGCTCGATTACGGGCTGCTCACCGAGCTGGCGGACGACGACGAGCAGGTCCTGCCCAGGGCCCAGGAGTTCGCGGCGCGGCTCGCCGCCGGGCCGACGGTGGCCTATGCCGCGATCAAGCGGGAGCTCTCCATCGGTACGGCGGGGTCGCTCTCCGACGCGCTGGCCGCGGAGGCCCAGGCGCAGGCGATCTGCGGAGCCACGGCCGACCACAAGAACGCGGTGACATCCTTCGTCAACAAGCAGAAACCGGTCTACGAGGGCCGCTGATATGAGCATTCCGGGATAGGGGAATCCACCCTGATCAATGTTTAACTCCCTGTAAAGCTTCAGTCAGGGAGGTCTGGATGGTCAGGTTCCGGTTCCGCAGAGTCCTGGGTACGGTCGCCGCCGCGATCACGGTCGCCTCGATGGGCGCCGTGCTCAACGCACAACCGGCGGCGGCCGCCGACCCGGGTCCGCAGCGCGTCGTCGGTGGCAGCACCGCCACGCAGGGCGAATTCCCGTTCATGGTCCGCCTGTCGATGGGTTGCGGCGGCGCGCTCTACAGCCCGAACCTGGTGCTCACCGCCGCGCACTGCGTCGGCAGCACCGGCACCAACACGTCCATCACCGCCACCCTCGGCGTCGTGGACCTCAACTCCACGAGCAAGATCACGCGGAAGTCCAACTACGTCTACCGGGCGCCGGGCTACACCGGCGCGGGCAAGGACTGGGCGCTGATCCGCCTCGCCAGCCCGGTGACCACCCTCGCGACCCTGCCGATCGCGACCACCTCGACCTACGACACCGGCACCTTCACCATCGCCGGCTGGGGCGCGGCCACCGAGGGCGGCGCACAGCAGCGCTACCTGCGCAAGGCCACGGTCCCGTTCGTCAGCGACACCACCTGCAACTCGTCGGCCATGTACGGCGGCGAGGTCATCGCCACCGACGAGATCTGCGCGGGCTACACCGCCGGCGGCGTCGACACCTGCCAGGGCGACTCCGGCGGCCCGATGTTCCGCCGCGACTCCGCCAACGCCTGGATCCAGGTCGGCATCGTCAGCTGGGGCGACGGCTGCGCCCGTCCGAACAAGCCGGGCGTCTACAGCCAGGTCAGCTACTTCTCCGCGAACATCCGCTCGGCTGCGACCTCGCTGGGCGGCTAGTTCTGATTTTGGGCCCCGGAGTCGTCGACTCCGGGGCCTGCTTTTAGTCTTCCTCGTCTTCCTCAGGGTCCAGGTTGGCCTCTTCGCCGAGGACGAAAGCCTGCATCGCCAGTTCGTCACCGGACGGCGAGACGAAGGTGGGCAGCTCCGAAGGGCCGAGCTCCAGCACGTACGACCAGAACTGGCGCACCGCCTCCGCGGGGCTCGCCGCCTCGATGGGCAGATCCAGGCTGACCAGCCAGGTCTGCTTGTCGCGGTCGCCACCGAGCTTCGCCGCCAGCCCGCGGAACACGTCCTCGCCGATCGCGGCCACGGCCTCGTCGAGGGTCAGCCCCTCGGCAGGCACCGGCTCATCGAAGGAACGCCGCGTGTAGACGATCTCGACCTCGGGAACCCCGTGCGCGCCACGCCGCCGCGTCTCCTGCTCCGCCACCACGCCGAGCCCCACCACGTGCGGCACCTCGTCACCGGCGACCAGCAGCACCTCGTCACCGGCCGCGGGTTTGACCCCGGCCGACCCCGCCACCGTCAAGGTGTCGTGATGGAACAACCGCTCGGTCGCCCATCGATCCGCCGGAATAATCACCGCCCAGTGAGCCATGCGCACTATGACATCACGAGCCGGATCGGGGCTGTTTCCCGGGCGGTGATCGGCCGGTTTCCCAGGCCGTGGTCTGCTGCCAGCTTTGGCGGGGGTCAGCTTTGTGGCGGGGGTCAGCTTTGTGGCGGGGGTCAGCCTCGTGGCGGGGGTCAGCTTTGTGGCGGGGGTCAGCCTCGTGGCGGGGGTCAGCCTTGCGGCGGGGGTCAGCCTCGTGGCGGGGGTCAGCCTTGCGGCGGGGGTCAGCTGCTCAGGGGTGGGACGACGCAGCCGGCGAGGTGGTCGTCGACCATGCCGGTCGCCTGCATGAGCGCGTAAGCCGTTGTGGGGCCGATGAATTTGAAGCCGCGCTTCTTCATGTCCTTGGCCATGGCGATGGATTCGGGGGTCGTAGCGGGCACCTCCGCGCGGGTTGCGGGCCGGGGGCGGGGTGGAGGTGCGTAGGACCACAGCAGGTCGCTCAGGCCCGTCTGGAGGTCGATGGCGACGCGGGCGTTGTGCAGGGCGGCGTCGACCTTCATGCGGTTGCGGACGATGCCCGGGTCGGCCATGAGGCGGGTGGCGTCGGTCTCGCCGAAGGTCGCCACCTCTTTGATGGCGAAACCCGCGAAGGCGGTGCGGAAGGCCGGACGTTTGCGCAGGATGGTGATCCAGGAGAGGCCCGACTGGAACGCCTCGAGGCACATCCGCTCGAAGAGGGCGTCGTCGCCGTGGAGCGGGCGGCCCCACTCGGTGTCGTGGTAGACCGCGTAGTCCGGGGTGCTCGCGCCCCAGGAGCAGCGGGCCAGCCCGTCCTCACCGATCACGATGTCCTGCGTCATGGCACCACCGTAGGCGCCACCTCTGACACAAAATCAGGGGAGCTTGCCCTCTTCGACCAGCCGACCGAACTTCTTCAGCGCACCCTTGAAGCTGAGCTTGGACCCCGGCCACATGACCGGCCACGCGAGCTTCCCCGCGGCACCCCCGGGCAGATGGAACCACTCGTGCAGCACAACCTGGGTCCGGTCGCCGCCCATCGCCGTGCAGCGCATCGAGCCGGGACCACGCAGAACCTTGCCGCAGTGCACGACGCGGACCTCGTAGGGCGCGTCGACGCGGACCACGCGGAGCTCGTCGCGCAGGGCCGCCGGGCCGATCGCGGTGATCGCCTCGACCAGGCTGCCCTCGCCGCCGTCACCCTCGACCACGCGCACCTTGGTGAACGGGATCCAGTCGCCCTGGCGTTCCCACGACATGAACGCCGCGAAGACCCGGGCCGCGGGGGCGTTGACGATGACCGTCGCCGTCACCTCGCCGGTCCCGGGCTGGGCGGCGTCACCCAGGCCACCCTGCGCGCCGGTCTGGCTCATCGTTGTTCCGCCGACGCTCCGTCTTCGGCCGGGTCCTCCGGGCCGGAGTCAGCCTTGGCGGTGGCGTCTCCGGCCGTCTTCTCCGGCTTCGCCCCGCTCTCCGCGCCCGACTTCACGCCCGACTTCACGCCCGACTTCACGCCCGACTTCGCGTCAGACTTCACGTCGGGCTCCGGGGCAGACGTCACGCCGGACTTGGCGTCAGACGTCGCGCCGAGCTCTAGGCCGGATTTCGCGTCGGACTTGGGGGCGGACTTCGCGTCGGACTCAGCGTCGGACTTCGGGCCGGGCTTTGCGGTCGTTGTGGGCTCGGGCCGATCGGATGACGCGGCGGGCTCGGCGACGGCGGGCGCAGCGGCGGGCCGGTCTGCGGCGGCCTGGTCTGCGGCGGATAGGTCAGGGTGCTCAGCGGCGGGCACGGTGGGCGCTGCTGCCACGCCGGACCGCACAGCCTCCGGAGCCTGCTCAGCCACCGCGGGGTCGGGTGAGGTGGCGGAACCCGCGGCGAAGGCGGACGGCACTCCGCCGGCTGCGACCGGGACCTGCTGCGCGACGGGGGTCTGCTGCGCGACCGGCGCGGGTTCTGTGGCGGGCGGCGGTGCTACGGCGGCCTCGCGGGCGCGGCGGAGGACGTCGGCGTCCTCTGTGCGGCCGTCGCGCAGGGCGGTGACCTCGGCTTCGAGGACGCCGATCAGTTCGGATTTGTAGCCGATGTCGTAGGCGGCGCGCTGCAGGGCCTGGTCGACCTGGCCCATGCGGTAGCCGCGGAATGCCATGTCGAAGCGGGTCCGGAAGATGTCCTCCTCGCCCAGGGGGCGGTCGCTCGGCAGCGGGAGGGACTTGCCGTCGGGTTCGACCGGCGTCAATCCGGTGTCGCTGCCGCTGACCATGACGGTCACGCCGAAGACGATCGCCGCGACCACCAGTGCCACGACGATGAAGAGGAGAAGCTGACCCATGCGCACGATCGTGGCATGCGCGCTGCGGCCTGGCGAGCCCGCCACCCCGGCTCTGGGGAAACGCTCAGGCGTCGATCTTGTGAGCTGGGCCGATGAGGCGGATCACGTCCAGGTCAGAATCTTCTTGCGCCAGGCGTAGACGATGCCGAGCGCGAGGACGGCGACGAAGATGCCCATCTCGGCGATGCTCACCGCTCCGAAGCCGGGCTGGTCGAAGATGACCGCCCACGGAAAGAGAAAAACTGCCTCTACCGCGAAAAGGACATATAAGTACGCGTAGACATAATATCGGATCTGCGCCTGCGCCCAGTCCCCGCCGACCGGGTCGATGCCGCTCTCGTACGCGATCCGTTTGCCCGCCGGTTCGGCGGGATTCGCGGGCCGGAGCAGCCTGTTCGCCCCGAACGCGAGCACGAAGACGAGCGCTCCCGCCGCCAGCACGAGGCCCAGCAGTGCGTAAGAACCCAGATACCCGTCCACGGGCGCAGCCTAGCGAACCTCGACCTGAACACTAGTGGCTCAGGCTGGACTCGCCTGGCAAGGTGGTTCTGGACCGGCAGAACCAAGCAGCGACAGCACCGAGACGCGACGGCGACCGGACAGAAATGTAAGGGGCGCCGACGTAGTCTGGAAGTGACGAACGCGGGTCGCCTCAGCGACGTGCGTACCCGCCGACCTGCACACTCAGGAGGTTGGACACGTGACGGTTCCCGCTAAGCCTGTCGAGCAGCTCGATCGCGTTGTCATCCGGTTCGCGGGTGATTCCGGGGACGGCATGCAGCTGACCGGTGACCGTTTCACCTCGGAGACAGCTCAGCTCGGCAATGACATCTCCACGTTGCCCAACTTTCCCGCCGAGATCAGGGCGCCCGCGGGGACGCTGCCCGGTGTGTCGAGTTTCCAGGTCCATTTTGCCGACTTCGACATCCTGACCCCGGGCGACTCCCCCAATGTGCTGGTGGCGATGAATCCGGCCGCGCTCAAGGCAAACCTCGCCGATCTGCCGCCCGGCACGGACATCATCGTCAACACCGACGAGTTCACCAGACGAAACCTGGCCAAAGTGGGGTGGACGGTCAGCCCCGTGGACGACGGCACTTTGTCGCAATGGGCGGTGCACCCGGTCGCGTTGACGTCGATGACCGTCGCGGCACTGGCCGGCTCCGGGCTGTCGAAGAAGGACGCCGAGCGCGCGAAGAACATGTTCGCCCTCGGTCTGCTGAGCTGGATGTATTCGCGGCCCTACGAGTCGACGCTGCGCTTTCTGGAGCGCAAGTTCGCCAAGCGTCCCGAGCTGGTCGCGGCCAACAAGGCGGCCTTCCTCGCGGGCTGGAATTTCGGCGAGACCACCGAGGACTTCGCCGTCCGCTACGAGGTCAAGCCGGCCAGGATGGCGCCGGGCACCTATCGCAACATCACCGGCAACGCCGCGCTCGCGCTCGGCCTGGTCGCCGCGGGGGTGCGGGCGAAACTGCCGGTGTTTCTGGGCGCCTATCCGATCACCCCGGCATCGGACATCCTGCACGAGCTGAGCAAACACAAGCGGTTCGGTGTGACGACGTTGCAGGCCGAGGATGAGATCGCCGCGATCGGCGCCGCGCTCGGCGCCTCCTACGGTGGGGCGCTCGGGGTCACCACCACCTCGGGCCCGGGTGTGGCGCTCAAGGGCGAGACGATCTCCCTCGCGATCGCCCTGGAGCTGCCGCTGGTGATCATCGATGTGCAGCGTGCCGGGCCGTCCACGGGGATGCCGACCAAGACCGAACAGGCCGATCTGAACATGGCACTGTACGGCCGGCATGGCGAGGCGCCGCTGGCCGTGATCGCGCCGAGGTCGCCGTCCGACTGTTTCCACGCGGCGATCGAGGCGGCGCGGATAGCCCTGAAATACCGGACCCCGGTCATCCTGCTCTCCGACAACTACGTGGCGAACGGGTCCGAGCCGTGGCTGCTTCCCGAGGTCGCCGACCTGCCCGACATCTCGGTCGCCTTCACCACCGAGCCGAACGGTGACGACGGCCGGTTCCTGCCATATCTGCGCGATCCGCAGACCATGGCGCGTCCGTGGGCGATCCCGGGAACCGCGGGCCTCGAGCACCGCATCGGCGGTCTGGAAAAGGCCGACAAGACCGGGGACATCTCGTACGACCCGGCGAACCACGAATTCATGGTCCGCACCCGCGCGGCGCGGATCGAGAACATCCCGGTGCCCGATGTCGAGGTCGAGGATCCGGATGAGAACGCGCGGGTGCTCGTTCTCGGCTGGGGCTCCACATACGGGCCGATCGGGGCGGCGTGCCGGGCGTTGCGTCAGCGCGGACTACCGATTGCCCAGGCACATCTCCGCCATCTCGCACCATTGCCGGCGAACCTCGGTGCCGTGCTGGCCGCGTACGACAAAGTGGTTGTTCCGGAAATGAATCTGGGTCAGCTCGCGCATGTCATCCGGGCCCGGTATCTGATCGACGCGGTCGCATTCAACCAGGTCAGCGGTCTGCCGTTTACGGCCGCGACGTTGGAGAACACGCTCGAGGACGTGGTCAAAAATGGTTAGCGCCAGTATCCCGCTCACTCCGGTCAAGCTGACGGCCAAGGATTTCAAGTCCGATCAGGAGGTCCGCTGGTGTCCCGGCTGCGGTGACTACGCGATCCTCGCCGCGGTGCAGAGCTTCATGCCGGAGCTGGGTATCGCGCGGGAAAACACCGTCTTCGTCTCGGGGATCGGCTGCTCGTCGCGCTTCCCGTACTACATGAACACGTACGGTCTGCATTCGATTCACGGGCGGGCGCCGGCGATCGCGACGGGTCTGTCGGTGTCGCGGCCGGATCTGTCGGTGTGGGTCGTGACCGGTGATGGTGACGCGCTGTCGATCGGCGGCAACCATCTGATCCACGCGCTGCGCCGTAACGTCAACCTGAAGATCCTGCTGTTCAACAACCGGATCTACGGCCTGACCAAGGGGCAGTATTCGCCCACCTCGGAGATCGGCAAGGTCACCAAGTCGACGCCGGTGGGCTCGGCCGACGCGCCGTTCAACCCGCTGTCGCTCGCGCTGGGTGCCGAGGCCACGTTCGTGGCCCGCACGATCGACTCCGATCGCAAGCACCTGCAGTCCGTGCTGCGCGCGGCGGCCGAGCACGAGGGTTCGGCCTTCGTGGAGATCTACCAGAACTGCAACATCTTCAACGACGGCGCCTTCGACCTGATCAAGGACGCCGGCACCCGCGACGAGCACCTGATCCGGCTCGAGCAGGGCCAGCCGATCACCTTCGGCACCGACCAGCAGTTCTCGGTGGTGCACCCCGGCGGAAGCTTCGGCCTGTCGGTCCTGCCGTCAGCCGACCTCGGCGCCGAGACCGCGGTGGTGCACGACGCGACGGTCGACGATCCAGCCTATGCGTTCGCGCTCAGCCGGCTCTCCGGTTCCGACCTGAACACAACCCCGATCGGCATCTTCCGCAACGTCCAGCGCCCGTCCTACGACGAGCTCATCCAGAAACAACTCCTGGACGCCAAAGCCCAATCCACGGGTACGCCCGAAGCCATGCTCAGCGACCTCCTCACCACCGGCGACACCTGGACAATCCTCTGATCCGCTCGCCCTTGACCGGTTCGAGTTCGGCGTCGACTTGCAACCGCTTCGAGTTCGGCGTTTACCTGCGCTTTTGATCTTGCGCTTTTGATCTTGCGCGCACGCAGAATGAAGGGTCCGGAGATCCGTTCTGGAGCGCCAGCTCCTGGAGCTCCGGGCCCGGCCTCGGCGGGAGCTGCGGTCAGTTATCTGCAACCAGCTACGACAGCCAGCTCTTGATCTTGATCTTGACTACGCCTGATCATGCCCCGGCGACGGCACTATTCTCCTCGTCGCGGATGTAGATCAGCATGTCGCCCGTCTCGATGGTGAGGGCTTGCTCGCCGCCGAGCGGGACGACCTTGCCGCGGCGAATCAGGGCGACGACGAGAGTCTGGAGCGACCGGGGGTTCTGGCCGACCTCGGCGCGTTCGGCCGAGCGCATGGCCAGTGCCATGCCCTGACCGGGGGTGAGCAGATCCTCGACCACGTCGATCAGCGGTGGCGTGGTGGTGGTGAGGCCGAGCAGGCGGCCGGCCGTGGCCGACGAGACGATGACGTGATGTGCGCCGCTCTGTTTGAGCAGCGCCGCGTTCTCCTGCTCGCGGACGGAGGCGATGATCCGCACCTGCCCGGCGGTCAACTGCCGGACCGTCAACGAGATGAGTACGGAAGCCTCGTCGCTGTCCGTCGCGATGATCACGGCCTTGCAGTTCTTGACGTCGGCCTCGAGCAGCACGGCCGAGCGGGTCGCATTGCCCTCGACCGCGACCAGGCCGTTCGCGGCGGCCTGGCGCAACGCCTCGTCCCGGCTCTCCACGACGATGATCCGGGTCTTGTCGTAGCCGGTCTCCAACAGAGCGGCGACCGCGGCCCGGCCCTTGGTGCCGTAGCCGCAGACGATGATGTGGTCCTTCAACTTTCGCCTCCACCGGTTCACCCGGAGGCTGTTCCGGTACTGGTCGGTCAGCACCTCGAGGGTCGTGCCGACCAGGATGATCAGGAAGAGCACCCGCGCGGGGGTGATGAACACGATGTTGACCAGCCGGGCGTGCGCCGTCACCGGGGTGATGTCGCCGTATCCGGTGGTCGAGAGCGACACGACCGCGTAGTAGAAGCAGTCGAGCAGCGTCAGGCCATCCTCGTTGATGTCCCGGTAACCGTCCCGATCCACGTAGATGACCGTGACGGTGAGGAGCACGAGCACCACCGCGGCCAGGACCCGAACAGCAAGAGCCTTCAACGGTCCCTGTCGGACCAGCGGTAATCGGATCATGGAGCGGTCGCCTGCACGATCACACCATAGCTGCCCGATCCCACACCGCTTTTCATGACAGCACGGCGCGCGGGAACGAAGGTATACCGCACCCCGAGTTGAGCCATCGTTAAAGGAAAATCCATTGATCGCCTTGTATTTTGCAACCGGTCTCTCCAAGACTGATGACCGTAGACATTCTCGCTTGGAGGCCCCGCATGGTTCGGTTGCTCCGCCGCTCGCTCATCGTCTCGTTGACGGCCCTCGCTCTGCTCGCCCCGGCGGCCGCCGCCGCCCAGGCCGCCGCCCCGACCAAGGCCGAGGTCCTGTCGACGTGGACCCAGACCACGGAGGCAAGCACGGCAAGCTGGAATTCCGCCCGCCTCAACCAGGCCGCGTGGACGTCCTACGGCTTCAACTGGACAACCGACTACTGCTCATCGAGCCCGGACAATCCCCTCGGCTTCGATTTCACCCTCGCCTGCTGGCACCACGACTTCGGCTACCGCAACTACAAAGAAATCGGGACCTTCGACGCGAACAAGGCCCGCCTGGACAACATGTTTTACGCCGAACTGAAGCGAAAGTGCGCCACGTATTCCAGCCTCGTCCGGCCGGCGTGCCTGTCCCTCGCCTGGACCTACTACCAGGCGGTCAGCATCTTCGGCTCCCTCGAGGCGGTCAACCCCTCGGATGTGGACCGGGCCGAGGCCCTCATCGGGTAGTCAGCCTCTGTCGCGGCGCCCGGCTCCCCTGAGGGGCCGGGCGCTTTCCCTTTCTTTCCCTTTCTTTCCCTTTCTGCAGGGCGCGCGGCTGGGGCCGGGCC
>NZ_BOMN01000050.1 GCF_016862215.1 Winogradskya humida | reverse complement strand
TCGCTGGGCCGGGCCGGGCCGGGCTGGGCGGGCTGGTCAGCGCAGGGTTTGGGCGAAGCGGGCGGCGGGGTGTTCCATGTCGGGGTGTTCGACCGCGAGGGCGGTGGCGACGGCTGTGGTGAAGCCGCTGTCCGCGCCGTCCGCGTAGGCCGCGTCGAAGGCAGCGTCGCCGAGGGTCCGCCGCAGGGCTGCCTGCTGCGCGGCCCAGAAGCTCCCGAACTGGGTCGCCCGCCGAGCCCCGCGAACGGACTCCGCACCACCGAACAGCAGGGTCGCGGTCGTCGCATCGCCGCCGAGCGCGCACCGGACCGCGATAGCCGCCACGGCATCCGCCGCCGCGCCCCGGAACCCGTGCCGCAGCCGCGATCGGAGTGCCACCACGAGATGGTCATGCGCGGCGACCAGGTCACCGCGGCGCAACGCGACCATACCCAGGAGCCAGTCGACCGTACGCCGTCCGCGGTCCTCGGGCCGTCCCGCCTCCAGCACCCTGGCACCACCGAGCGTCTCCGCAGCCTCGTCCAGGGCATCCCGGCGCCAGAGCAGCTCAGCCAGCGCGACCACTACGGGCAGGGCCGCACCGGCCACACCGGAACGTTCAGCCTGGGCGATGACGTCACGGCACAGCTGCTCAGCCTCATCGACCAGGCCCGCTTCGAGGAGCGAGACGTGGTGACCGGCCGTCGCGCGTACGAGCAGAGCAGGATTGCCGGCCTGCCGCGCAAGAGCCTCCGCACGTTTCAGGAACCGGGTCCGCTCCTCCCGGTCGGCCGCCAGACCCGCATGCATGAGGTACGCGGAAGCCAGCTCGTCAGCGGTGATGCCGTCGGGATCGTCATCGGTGAACGGCTGACCCGGGTCGCCACTGATCCGCCGGGGCGCATCGCCGCCGTCGGGCACCCGGCCGTACAGGCGGTAAAGCAGGTCCCGCCCGTCGCGGGCACCGCCATGCTCACGCCACCACGGGTCGAGGGCACCGGCAAGCCGCAGTCCCGCCCGCACACTGCCCGCGGTGACCGACCAGCGGAGCGCAGCCTCCCACTCCTTCACGTACGGCGACAGCTCCGTCAACGAAACCGTCCGCGGCTGCCCGTCCGTATCAACCACAACCCCGTCAAGGATGTGCAGCGACCACAAGACATGACGCTCCCGCGCAGCCCGCTCCTCCCCAGCACCGCTGAGCCGCCGGGCAGCATAAGACCTGACCTGCTCCGACAGCCGATAACGAGGCCCACTGACAATGTCAACGAAGGACCGGTCAGCCAACTCCGAAAGCGCCCCGAACCCATCGTCGCCGGACCACTCGACAGTGGAGAGCTCAACCGGATTCGCAAACACAGCCAACCGCCGCAGCAGCGCGGCAGCCGGCCCGGAAAGCCCCCGATACGACCAATCAAGATTCTCGGTAAGACTGTCATGACGAGCCCGCGCATCCCACGTGCTCACAACATCGGTCCGGGCCCGCTCAATACCGAGCCGCCCACCCGAACCAAGCCACCCATCCGAAGCCACCCGCCCCTCGGCCGCCGCTCGCCCCTCCGAGGCCACTCGCCCTTCCGGCGCAGCTCGCCCTTCCGACGCAGCTCGGCCCTCTGATACTGCTCGCCCCTCTGATGCCGCTCGGCCCTCTGATGCCGCTCGCCACTCTGATGCCGCTCGTCGAGAGCCCGCGCTGGCCATCCGAGCCAGGGGCCTTTCGCCGGCCGAGTCCACATCGGCAACACCCAGCCGACCGATTCCAAGGGCAGGGCCCGAAGCTCCGGAGCCCACAGCCGCACCCGACCGGCCCAGATCAAATGACGCCCCCGCCCGACCAACGTCAAGAACCCCACCGGGCCGCCCGGAGTCAAGAACCCCACCGAACCGTCCGCCGCCGAGATCCGCGCCGGGACGCCCGGCGTCGAGAGCCGCGATCGGGTCGTCCAAGCGGGGCGCGAGCTGAGCCGCCGAGAGCAACCGGAGCCGGTCAGCCGCAAGCTCGATGGCCAGCGGATGCCCGTCCAGCTTCGAGGCCACCCGTGCCAGGTCGGCAGGCTCGTCGTACGGTCCGGGCCGGCCGCCGCGAGCCGTCTCGGCGCGCTCCGCAAGCAGGGCGTAAGCATCGGCCGGCGCCAGCCCGGGGAGACGCCAGATCATTTCCCCTGGTACGCCAACCGGCGCCCGCGACGTCGCCAGCACATCGAGGCGGGGGCAAGCCGCGAGTAGCCGCCGCGCGAGCCGTTTCGCCTCGGCCGGCTGAGCGTCACAGGTGTCGAGAACCACGAGAATCCGCCCGTTCCCGCACCGCTCGACAATCGACTCGATAATCGGCCGCGCCGGCTCGGAGCGCACCCCCATCGCAGCGGCGAGCGCCCGCTCCGGACTCCCATCAACAAGATCGACAACCCAGACCCCCTCCGGGTACGCCGTCAGCACGCCCCGAGCAGCCTCAAGCGCAACCCGGGTCTTCCCCGCCCCGCCACTCCCCGCAACAGTGACAATCCGGTGCCGCCCGAGCACCCCACGAAGCTCAGCCACCTCCGACTGCCGCCCGATGAACGGAGTCACCGCCGAAGGAATGTTGTGCACCGGCGCCCCCGGCGTCCTGGGCCGCGGGAACGAACGCTCAAGCCCCGGCGCGACGACCTGGAAGAGCCGCTCGGAGTCGTCGAACCCCCGAAGCACGTGCAGCCCGAGGTCAAGCAGGTCGAGCGAGACCAGAATGTCGTCCCGCTCGCCGCGGCCGGTGACCGGAACATCAGCCTTAACGATCCCTGCCGCACGAGCCCCGGCGAAGGTCCCGATTCCGGGCCCCTCCTGCGCACCGGGAGCCTTCGCAGACTCGGCGCGCACAACGGGCGCCTTTTCGGATCCGGCGCGCACCTCGGGCGCCGTCCCAGATCCGGTGCGCACAACGGGCGCCGTCCCAGATCCGGTGCGCACATCGGGCGCCGTCCCAGATTCGGTGCGCACAACGGGCGCCGTCGCGGATTCGGCATGTCGGTCGGGCGCTTTCGCAGATCCGGCGTGCCGGTCGGGCTGGAGTGTCCCCGACCATGTTGTCACTGCGAGCGCCGTCGATTCCGAGCACAGAATCTGGCCGCCATGGGCCGCCGCTGCCACCCGAGCGGCGCGGTGCACTTCGGTGCTCGTGTATTCGCCGGCACGCGGCGTGGCCCACCCGGTATGGATACCCATGCGCACCCGAGGTGCCGCATCAGAACTCGGCCACGGGTACGCGTCGAGCACCCGTTGTGACGCTACGCAAGCAGCAACCGCGTCCGTGGCATCCCCGAAGGCCACGAAGAAGGAGTCACCCTCCGTGAAAAGCTCCACACCGGAGTGATTACGCAGAGCTTCTCGAAGCAGGTCTCGATGAGCGTTGAGCACGCTGCCGTAACCCTCACCGAGCATCCGGGCCAATCGCGTCGAGCCCTCGATGTCGGTGAACACGAAGGTCACCAGCCCACTCGGCAGCTCGGTCCGTCCCAACACGGTATGAACCTCCGCCCCCTCGGGAAGTCGCGTTTCATGCTGCCGCACCGCAATCACGCCGGACATCGTAGAAACGGTCGGTAACCATCCACCCACCACAGCCGCCCCATGAAGGCCGACCTGCGGACGAGCCGTCGATACCCCGTACGGCACTACGAGTGACGTAACGACGCGGTTCATATTCCAGTCACGCGGCAGTCGGCCACTTCCGCCGACCCGAACGTACGTCCCCACAAGGGTCGCCCAGTGCGATTACCTGTGCGACTCCACAAGGTCACCACCTGATCACCAAAAGAGATCGCCCTCGCTGCACAGCCCCACCGCAGCGCCCGCCCCAAGCCGAACGCCAAGCAAGCCCCAAAGGTTGCGGCAACCAACCCAGCCCCCACCGGCCGCCCGCAACCCGAACCTGCCCAGTTCAGACCACATTCACCACAGCCGTCAACAAGATCCGACCGCATCGATCTTGCGAGCGGCCTGCTCACCGCACACCCATGCCATTTCTGGTCAACGAGCCGACACAGACTCCCCAACCCCGCTCAACGGCCTCCCGCCAAACGCAAGCGCCACCCATAAGGTGGACCCCTTCCGTGCCCGCCACCCCAGCCCGCCCACCCCACATCACCCCCGCGAGAAGACCGAACCAGCCACCCACCACCCCGGTAACACCGCGCAACATCAGCCATCCGCGTCGTAGATCCGTAACCCACCGCAACGAAGCCCCCAGCGGTGCAGCCCGGGGACCAGGCCCAAGCCTCGGCTCAGCCCGAAGACCAGACCAAAGCCTCAGTGCAGCCTCGGAACCCAGGCTCGAGCCTCGGCGTGACCCTGCTGGACTCGAGCCTCGGCGTGACCCCGCCAGACCCGAGCCTCGATGTGACCCCGGAGGCCTGGACCGGGCCCTGCTCGCAAGACCAGACCCAGTTCCATGTCCAGGACCAAGCCCACCGGTCGCCTACGACAGGCACCGCACGGCACCGAGGGCGGCGAGATCCGGCTCGGGGGCGAGGCAGTGCTGTCGGACACAAAGCCGGCAGCGCACTGTCAGCAGCACTGCGCGGCGCTGCCCAGCGAGACCCGGTAGCAGCGGGAAAGACGTCTGGCTTCGCCTGCTGCGCGGGCGAGATGTCTGCGGTGCACGGTCCGATGGTGGTGCGCCGCGCGAGATGAGGTGGTGACCTTGATCCCGTGGGCCTGCCAACCGGAGGCACGGTCATGGCCAGAGCCCCCGGGGTTAACAGCCGCAGGCGCCGCCGCAGCAGCCACCGCCGCCGGCTCCCGCCATCGGGGTCGGCGAAGCTCCGCCACCGCGGCCCGTAACGGCAACGGTGGAGAGGAGTTTGACAGTGTCGGCGTGGCCCTGCGGGCAGGTTGCCGGCGCAGCGGACTCTGCCATCGGGCGGTTGATCTCGAACGTGTCGCCGCAGGCGCGGCACCGGAAGTCGTATCGCGGCATCCGCACAGGGTAGGGGCTCGACGCGGTGATCCGCTGCAACGCAGTTGCGCGGTTGTCGGAAACCTTCATCGAGTCTGATCCATACCCTGCGTCCAAGCGTTCGCCCGGTACTCTCTTGCGGGTGGCTGACGGGCAGAAAACACCTCCTCATCGTCCGGCGGCACCGCACCTCGGAGGCCCCCTCGGCAGCTCCGGCGCGGCGCCCGAGGAAGACACGTTGTCCGCGGGCGGGACTGGATCTTCGGGTGGCACTGGGCCTGAGGGTGGCACTGGGCCTGAGGGCGGCACTGGGCCTGAGGGCGGCACTGGGCCTGAGGGCGGCACTGGGCCTGAGGGCGGCACTGGGCCTGAGGGCGAAACGGTGCCCGCAGGTGGCGCGGTGCCGAAATCCCGTGAGATTCCCGAGCCGAAGCCCACCCAGAACATAACGCCCACAGCCGCAGAGCCCGCGGGCCCGAGTCTCCCCGCCCCGAGCCTCCCCGCCCCGGACCCGAAGCGTAAGGGCCTCGAAGCGAGCAAACCCGAAGCGAAAGAAAAGGCCGGAGCCGACGCCACCGCCACCGACGCCACTGCCGCCGATGCCCCCCACAAGGCAGTCCAGGTCACGCCGGCCGACAAAACGCCCCCGACCAAAAACGCGAACAAGGACGACACAGGCAAGAAGGACGACACAGGCAAGAGCGAGGCGGACAAAAGCGACGCCAGCAAAAGCGACGCCGATGATGCCAAGTCGGCTGCTGGGGACAAGGCCGGCAGGGGCGGCCCGAACAAGGACTCCTATGTCGGAAGCATGGCTCCGCCCTCGGTGACAGCTCTCGCGCTCGCCTCCCGGACGCCGTCCTCCCGTGGGTCCGCCTCTCGTGGCCTGCGGAAGGCCGGCCCTGCCCGGATGGCCCGTAGCACCTCCGAATGGGCGAAGCGTCCTACCGGCAGGTTCATTCTTCCGGCCGTCGTCACTGTGCTGCTGCTCGGCGCCGCGGGGACGGCCGGGGCGTACCTCGTTCCGCAGGCTCTGGAGTCGGCGCCCACGCCCACCGTGACCCCCGGCTTCGGTCAGGACGCGGGAGTGCCGGTGACGTCGGCTTCCGCTGCGCCGTTGCCCAGCCTGAGCACCGGTGCCGGGGTGATTACCCCGCCCGCGCTGCCGACGGGGGTCCCCACGGCCACGACCCCGGGCGCCGTGACCGGGGCACGGCCCGCCGATGCTCTCGCCGGGTGGGCTCAGGAGACCGGCACCCGCGCCGGCATCCCGGTCGTCGCCGTCCAGGCATATGGCTATGCCCAGCTTGTCGCTGCCCGCCGGACGCCGACCTGCAATCTCAGTTGGACCACGGTCGCCGCGATCGGCAAGGTCGAGTCGGATCACGGCAGCACCGGGAACTCTGTGCTCAACACCGACGGCACGGTGTCGCCGGACATCTTCGGCCTGCAGCTCAACGGTGAAGGCGGCCGACAGGCCATCCGGGACACCGATCAGGGCCTGCTCGACAAGGACGCCACGTGGGACCGGGCGGTCGGGCCGATGCAGTTCATCCCGCAGACTTGGAACGAGCTCGCGGTTGGTAACGTTGTGGACGCCGACAATGACGGAATTTCGAACCCGAACGACATCGACGACGCGGCACTCGCGACAGCCACCTATCTGTGCAAGGGCGGACGCGACATGTCCAAGCCGGACGCCTGGTGGGAGGCCATTTTGACCTACAACGCGGTCCGCCCGTACGCCCAGGAGGTCTACCGGATGGCCAACCAATATGGGCAGCTGAGCCGGGGTTAATCCGCAACCGACAGTGACGGTTCGCGTACATTTGCCGGGCCAGCACTTCCCTGATGGTCGAGATACCGGCAAGCTGTACTCGTGAGGGTGCGTGAATGGGATCCCCGGTCTGCGTCGGACGAGGAGATCCGATCGCTCGTGGAGACGTTGAACAGGGTGCTGGCCACAGACCTTCCGGACGATCCACCATGGCAGGAGATCCAGGTCAGGGAATACCTGGCCGAGACGATGCCGGGCGAGCGCAGGATCAGCTGGGTGGCCGAGGACGACCGTCTCCCCGAGGGTGAGAGCCAGGTTTTCGGGCATGTGACGCTGCTGCTGCTCGGCAACGCGGGAGTGCTCGAGGTGCTCGTGCACCCGAATCTGCGTCGCCGTGGCCTCGGCCAGCAGTTGGTGGCGGTCGCCGCTCGTCGCGCCTACCTCGAAGGCTTCTCGTCGATCAGCGTCGAGGCGATCGGTGGCACGTCCGCAATCGCTTTTTACGAGTCGATGAGCTTCTCGAAGGACTATGTCGAGACACGCAGCGTGCTCAACCTGTCCAGCGTGGATTGGAGCTCCTTGAGCGCCATGGCGAACGGGATCAGCCCGGGTTACCGGGTGGAGTATCACCCGGGCGGCCCGTCGCAGCCGCTGCTGGAGGCATACGCCCAGGCCAAGCTCGAGGCACAGGACGGCGACGAGAACGATCCCGACAGCCGCCCGAGCTCCGCGGACCCGCAGCGTCTGCGGGACAGCCTCGACACGCTGCACCGCAGGGGTCTCAAGCCCTATGTCGTGCTGGCGATCCACGAGGAAACCGGCGAGGTCGCGGGTCTCACCGAGCTGGTTGTGCCGGCGCAGCACCCGGAGCGCGCGGATCAGTACGACACCATCGTCGTGCGCAAGCACCGCGGTTATGGCATCGACCGGGCTATCAAGGCCCGGATGCTCTTCGAACTGCGGACGGCCGAGCCCACCCTGCGGCAGGTGCAGACGTGGAACGCGCAGCACAACGAGTCGATGTTGAAGGTCAACGCGGAGCTGGGATTTCAGTCGGACCGTGACTGGTACGAATACGCCGCCGACGTCGCCCAACTGGTGCAGCGGTTGGAACCCACGGACTGACGGCCATGGGCCGAATCCGTGGGCTCCTTCATCCAGTACGCCTCTGAGCACCCGGCCAGAGTGCCCGAATCAGCGGATCAGCGCTGGGCGGCCTGTGGACAGAGCCGCATTGTGGATAACCCAAATCCGGGCTCGACAGCCGAGTACGTTAGCCGCATGAAAACCCGGCACACAGGCCGCAATGAATGGCTCAGTAGCGATCGCGGAGGAGCTGGGCCGCCTCGGTGGCCCAGTAGGTGAGCACGATCTGGGCACCCGCACGCTTGATCGACGTGAGGGTCTCCAGCATCACGCCCTGGCGGTCGATCCAGCCGTTCGCGGCGGCGGCTTCGACCATCGCGTACTCACCGGAGACCTGGTAGGCCGCGACCGGGACGTCCACGCGGTCACGGACGGCCGCCACGACGTCGAGGTAGGGCAGCGCGGGCTTGACCATGACCATGTCCGCGCCCTCGGCGACATCGAGGTCGACCTCGCGCAGAGCTTCACGGATGTTGCCAGGGCTCTGCTGGTAGGTACGGCGGTCGCCCTGCAGGGTCGACTCGACGGCCTCGCGGAAGGGGCCGTAGAAGGCACCCGCGTACTTCACCGCGTAGGCGAGGACCGCGGTGTCCTGGTGGCCCGCCTTGTCGAGGGCTCGGCGGATTACGCCGACCTGGCCGTCCATCATTCCGGAGGGTCCGACGACATGGGCCCCGGCCTCGGCCTGGGCGACGCCCATCCGGGCGTAGAGATCGAGGGTGGCGTCGTTGTCCACCGTGCCGTCAGCGGTGAGCACGCCGCAGTGACCGTGGGAGGTGAACTCATCAAGACACAGATCGCCCATGACGACCGTGGAATCGCCGACCTCGGCCACGACGTCGCGGATGGCCACGTTGAGGATGCCGTCCGGGTCGATGCCGCCCGAGCCCGTCTCATCCTTGTTCTCGTTCTTCGGCACGCCGAAGAGCATGATCCCGCCGACGCCGGCCCGGACGGCCTCGTGCGCGGCTTTGCGCAGCGACTCACGCGAGTGCTGCACGACGCCGGGCATGGAGGAGATCGGGCGGGGCTCGGCGAGGCCTTCCTTGATGAAGACCGGGAGCACCAGCTCGGCGGGCGAGATGCGGGTCTCCTCCACCAGGCGGCGCATGGCAGCCGAACGCCGAAGCCGGCGCGGGCGAATGTCGGGGTACGACATGCTCACTCCCTCAGCCAGGTCGGCCACAGTGGGCCGGCGAAGCACCAAACCGGCCCAGGCAGGTCGGCGATAAACCAAACCGGCCCTAGCAGGTCGGCGATAAACCAGGTCGCCGGTCAAGGCGGACGACCGGACCAGCAAAGTCTGCCGCGCGGAAGGCCGGCAGACCAGCAAGCTCACCCGGAGAACCCGGCGAGCTGCCCGACGGGCCGGGCCGGTGTGAGGAACACCAACCCAGGCCAGGCCGGTGCGAAACACCAACCCGGGCCAGGCCGGTGCGAAAAACACCAACCCGGGCCAGGCCGGTGCGAAAAACACCAACCTGGGGATGGGCCGGCGCGAAAACACCAGCCCGTCCCTGGCCGGTGCGAAAAACACCAGCCCGTCCCTGGCCGGTGCGAAAAACACCAGCCCGTCCCTGGCCGGTGCGAACAGACACCAGCCCGGGGATGGGCCGGCGCGAAAAACACCAGCCCGTCCCTGGCCGGCGCGGAGAGCACCAGCCCGGGGATGGGCCGGCGCGGAGAGCGCCAGCCCGGGGATGGGCCGGCGCGGAGAGCACCAGCCCGGTTCAGCCGTTCAGCGGCCCGCCGAGGCGGGACCGCAGGTCATGCCACCGCCCGATCGCCCAGCGGAAAAAAGGTCGGGCGAAACGGTCGGGCGAAACGGTCAGCGGAAGCGGAGGGCTGTGGGGCCCTGGACCTTCGAGCCGCGGCGCTGCTTGGCGGGCATTGCTGCGAGCTTTTCGCGGAGCTCGATCGCGTACGAAGCGAGGGCTTCGACGAGGTCGGGGACCGAGGCGTGCTGGGGCTGGACGTCGACTCGGAGGCCGAATTCCGTGGCCGTCTCGGCTGTCTTGGGGCCGATGACCGCGACGACGGTGCGGGCGTGGGGCTTGCCTGCGATGCCGACGAGGTTGCGGACCGTGGAGGATGAGGTGAAGAGGACCGCGTCGAAGCCGCCTGACTTGATGGCGTCTCGGATGTCGGCCGGCGGCGGGGCGGCGCGGACGGTGCGGTAGGCCGTGACGTCGTCGACTTCCCAGCCTCGTTCGATGAGGCCGGCGGCGAGGGTTTCGGTGGCGATGTCGGCTCGGGGGAGCAGGACGCGGCCTACCGGGTCGAGGATCTCGTCGTGGGGGGAGAACTCGGCGAGGAGGCCTTCGCTGGACTGGTCGTCGGCGGGGATCAGCTCGGGCTGGATGCCGAAGTCGCGGACCGCGTCGGCGGTGGCTTCGCCGATGCAGGCGATCTTGACGCCGCCGAAGTGGCGGGCGTCGAGGCCGTGTTCGGCGAACTTCTCCCAGACTGCGCGGACGGCGTTGACCGAGGTGAAGACGACCCAGGCGTAGCGGCCGTCGACGAGGCCCTTGACCGCTCGTTCCATCTGCGCGGGGGTGCGCGGGGGTTCGACGGCGATGGTGGGGACCTCGCACGGGATGGCGCCGTACGCGCGGAGCCGGGCGCTCATTGCGCCTGCCTGCTCCTTGGTGCGCGGGACGAGGACCTTCCAGCCGTAGAGCGGGCGGTTCTCCCACCAGCTGAGCTTGTCGCGCTCGGCGACGTCGCCGCCGACGGTGAGGACGACGCGGCCGGTGAAGCCGAGGGCTGCGGCGACGAAGCTGTCGACCGTGGAGGTGGTGGTGTACTGGGTTTCGCCGGTGCCGTCGCCGGTGACGCCGACGGGAGTGCCCGGCTCGACGCCCGAGGCGAGGAGGCCGTCGCGGACGGCGGCGAGGTCGCCCGCGTCCACGGCCACCGCGAAGGAGCCCTTGAGGGCGGCCGCGGCGAGGGCGTCGAAGTCGAGGGCGGTGACGTCGTCGACGTCGGCGACCGTGCGCACGGCCGGCAGCGGGACGCCCGCGTAGGTGGCGACGCCCTCCGCCTGGCCGAGGCCCGGCACGACCTCGAAGTGCACCGCGGTGCGGGCGACAGCCTGCACCTCGTGGACGACGGACTCGTGGCCGAAGGGGTCGCCGGCGACGAGGTGGACGGCGGACAGCCCGGACTTCGCGGCCGAGAGGAGCACCTTGGCGACATCGCCGGGTGCGCCTTCGGCCGGGCTGAACTGGGTGTCGTCCTTGGCCTCCGCCTTGATCGCCGCAAGCAGCGACTCGGGCACACCTCGGTCGTACACGACCTGGTCGGCCTCGGCGAGGGTGTCGTGGGCCCGGCGCGTCAGCAGCCCCGGGTCGCCGGGTCCGGCGCCGACGAACGCGATGCGTCCGGCGCGGTTGCGGGCGGTGCGGGTGGTCATTCTGTGCTCCCCATCAGGGTGTCGGCGCCGGCCTCGAGGAGATCGGCGGCGAGCGCCTTGCCGATCTCCGCCGCGGCGGCGGGCGTACCGGTGCGCGACAACCGGACAGCTCGGGTCCCGTCCGGGCTGATCACCGCACCGCGCAGGTAGATCTCGTCGCCTTGCTCGCCTTCGGCGAGCTCGGCGTGTGCCGCGACCGGGGCGGAGCACCCGGCCTCGAGCGTGGCGAGCATCGCCCGTTCCGCCGTGACGGCGAAGCGGGACGGTGCGTGGTCGAGTGCCCCCAGCAGCTCGACCAGGTCAGTGTTGCCGGACCGGCACTCGACGGCCAGCGCACCCTGGGCGGGTGCGGGCAGCATGAGCATCGGATCCAGCGTCTCTGTTATCTCGGCGGCCCTGCCGAGACGCATCACGCCGGCCCTCGCCAGGACGACCGCGTCGAGGTCGGCCTCAGGGCCGAGCACCCGCGCGATTCGGCTGTCGATGTTGCCGCGAATCGGCGTGACCTGCAACTGTAGGCCCAAGGCATGCAATTGCGCGATTCGGCGCACCGCGCCCGTGCCGATGGTCGACCCCGCGGAGAGCTCCGTGAGGGTCTTGCCGTCACGGGCGACGAGCGCGTCGCGCGGGTCCTCCCGCTCGGGCACAGCCGCGATGTGCAGGCTGGGTAGTAACGCGGTCGGCAGGTCCTTGTACGAGTGGACCGCGAAGTCGATCTCATTGTTGAGCAGCGCGTCGCGCAGCGCGGAGACGAACACGCCGACGCCCAGCTCCGCCACCGGGGCGGCCGAGCGGTCACCGGCGGTGATGATGCGGACCAGCTCGACCGGGGTGCCGGTGCGCTTGGTCAGCTCGTCGGCCACCATCTGGCTCTGGGCGAGTGCGAGCTTGCTGCCACGGGTGCCGAGACGTAGCGGGGTGGTCACGCTTTCCCTCCGATCTCCGGCACGGCGTCCGCCTGGGTCGCATGCGGGACGTCGAGGTCGAACAACTCACGCAACAGGGCCGCATACTGGTCGCCGCCGGGCTCCGCCGCAAGTTGCCGGACCCGGACGGTGGGCGAATGCAGCAGTTGCTGGACGACGCGGTGCAGGGTGCGGGCCACGTCGGAGCGCTGCTCGTCGGTGAACTCCGGACGGCGCGAGGAGAGCTTGCGCAGCTCGGCGCTGACAACCTCGTCGGCGCGGGTGCGCAGGGCGGCGACGGTCGGGGCGATCTCGGCGCCGCGCAGCCATCCGAGGAACTGATCCACCTCGGTACTTACGATCTGCTCGACCGCGGCGGTGTCGGCGGCGGCCGGCAGTGCGCGGCGGCTGGCGGCGAGCCCGTCCATGTCGACGACGGTCACATGGGGCAGCGCGGCGACCTCCGGCGAGACGTCGCGCGGCACTGCCAGGTCGAGCACGACGAGCTGCCGTGAGCGGCCCGCGAGGCGCTCCGCGGTGAGCACCGGCTCGGTCGACGCTGTGGCGCAAACCACCAGGTCGGCCTCGGCCAGCGCCTCGTCGAGGGAGTCGAAGGGGACCGCGGTGGCGCCGTAGGCCTCGGCGAGCCGGGCGGCCCGGTCGGCGCCGCGGTTGGTGATCTTCAGCGGGCCGACGCCGGAGCGGGTGAGGGTCGCCACGGAGAGGGCACCCATCGCACCGGCGCCGATCACGAGGCCCTTGCGGCCTGTCAGGTCGCCGCCGAACGCGTCGGCCGCGACCTCGAGGGCGGCGCTGACCACGCTCTGGCCGGCCTTGTCGATGCCGGTCTCGGCGTGCGCGCGCTTGCCGACCCGCAGCGTCTGCTGCATGAGCTCGTGCAGGAGCCGGCCGGCGGAGTCGGCCTCGGTCGCCGCGTGGTAGGCGTCACGCAGCTGGCCGAGGATCTGCGCCTCGCCGACGACCATCGAGTCGAGCCCGGAGGAGACCCGGAACGAGTGGCGCACGGCCGCCTCGTCGTAGTGCACGTAGAGGTGACTCGCGAGCTCGTTGGCCCCGATGCCGGACTCCTCGGCGAGCACGTTGCAGACGTCGCCGAGACCGCCGTGGAAGCCGGTGACCGCCGCATAGACCTCGACCCGGTTGCAGGTGGAGAGGACGACCGCCTCGCCGACATACGGCTGGGCGACGAGTTTCTGCAGTATGGCGGGGATGTCCGGGCCGGCTATCGAGAGACGCTCGAGGGTGCCGACTCCGGCTGTCTTGTGGGACGCGCCGACGCTGAGCAGGTTCACGATCCGACCGCCTCCTGGTTTTCGCCCTCGCCGACCAGCCCGCCGGGCAGGGCGGTCAGCGAGGCCTTGCGGTGTTCGTGGAACGACAGGATCTGCAGCTCGATGGCGAGATCCACCTTGCGGACGTCGACACCGGCCGGGACCGAGAGCACACAGGGTGCGAAGTTGAGGATGCTGGTGACCCCCGCGGCCACCAGATCGTCGGCAACGCCCTGCGCTGCACTCGGCGGGGTCGAGATGACCCCGATGGTGATGCCGTCCTCGACGACGGAACGGCGCAGCTCGCCGACGTGCCGCACGGTCAGCCCGTTGATCGCTTTGCCGACCTGTTCGAGATCGGCGTCGAAGAGAGCGACTATGCGGAACCCGCGGCTCGCGAACCCGTCGTAGCCGGCCAGCGCGTGGCCCAGGTTTCCGACGCCCACGAGGGCGACGGCGCGGCGCTGGTCGAGGCCGAGGATGTATTCGATCTGGTCGATCAGCAGGGTGACGTCGTAACCGACGCCACGGGTGCCGTAGGACCCGAGGTGGGACAGGTCTTTGCGGAGCTTGGCCGAGTTGACTCCCGCCGCGGCGGCGAGACCCTCGCTGGAGATCGTGTCGGAGCCGGCTTCCGCGAGGTTGTGCAGAGCGCGGAGGTACTCCGGCAGTCGCGCGATCGTCGCTTCCGGAAGATCCGGGAAGGCGGGCACTGCGCCGGCGTTGCCGGGCGTGTTTCCATGACGCTGCTGACTCATCTGACTCCGTGCCGACAAGGTGGCGAACCTGCGGTGAGCCCTCTGTGGCCCGGATTGACCGGCTGTGGTAGCGGGGCTCGTCGGAGTCACAGAGTAGGCGCTTGTGAAGGCGTGCACAAATCGCGATCTTGATAGCGGAACTGGACAAAGATCGAGTCAGCGTGCTACTCGCACGCCGACATCCATCCGAGTATTACCGCTTCCGAGGCCCCACTGCCAACAACGTCGCGATCCCGACGACGAGTATCACAGTGCCTTGGCGATCGACACCGCTTCCATTAATGAGTCCGCGACCGGAACGCCCGATGCGCGCAGCCGATTCGGGTCGGTGAAACCACCGGTATAGAG
Organism: Winogradskya humida; assembly: GCF_016862215.1. Taxonomy (GTDB): domain Bacteria; phylum Actinomycetota; class Actinomycetes; order Mycobacteriales; family Micromonosporaceae; genus Actinoplanes; species Actinoplanes humidus. The sequence goes on along the minus strand of NZ_BOMN01000050.1, from coordinate 97,183 downwards.
CACGGCGGCCGCGCCGACCGATACCGCGGCATCCGCGTCATCGATGGAATCCCCGATCAGCACACAATCCGGGCCCTGGATCTTCAGCTCGGCGAGGTGCCGGGCCAGATGAGCGGCCTTGAGACCGCCGTCGACCTCGGTGGGGCGGCCGTCGATGCGGGCGAAGACTCCGGCCAGGCCCCGGGATTCGACCGCCGGGATCAGCTCGCTGTGGAACCACATCGACAGCAGCGACTGCGTGCCCTGCCAGGCCTTGATCGCCGCCTCGGCGTCCGCCGCGAGCGGGATGGTGGTCAGGCCGAGCCGGTAGGCGTCGTGGAAGATCCGGTCGAGCTCCTCGAACTCGTCGTCGCTGATCGCCCGCTCGAGGATCTCGGCGTAGAACTCGGCGACCGGGCGGCGGAACCGCGAGCGGTGCTCGTCGGAGTCCACGCTGCGGCCGCCGACTCTGGCGAACGTCTCATTGGTGGAGGCGACGACCAGCGAGAGGTCGTCGAGCAGGGTGCCGTTCCAGTCCCAGACAAGATGATTTCGAGCCACGGCCGTGACGTTACAGCCGAGGGGCCCCCGGAGGTCGAGCCATATCCCGGAGCAACCGCTCCTCCTCGACCCGCCAGTAGCCGTGCTCCTTGCCGTCGAGGATCACCACCGGCACCCGGTCGCCGTAGTCACGCTCCAGCTCGATCGAGCCCTCGACCTCCACCCTGGTCCAGCCAGCGGGCGCGATCCGGTCGAGCACCTGCTCGGCCTCCTCGCAAAGGTGGCATCCGGCGCGGCTGATCAAGGTCAAACGAGGCGACAGATCCATTATCGGAGGGCTCCCTTGCGTACTTTGCCGATCGCGGAGTGCGGCAACTCACTCACCAGCTCGATACCGGCCGGCAGTTTGAACCGGGCCAGCTGCGTCCCGAGGTAGGCGTGCAGCTCGGCCGGGGTGGGTGCGGGGTCGAGGGCGGGAACGACATACGCGTACGGCGCCTGGCCGGTGCGCTCGTCGGGCACAGCGATCACCGCGGCTTCGAGCACCCCGGGGTGGGCGTCGAGGACGCGCTCGATCTCGGCCGGGTACACGTTGAAGCCGTTGATCAGGATCAGCTCGCCGATCCGGTCGACCAGGACGAGGTCACCGCCGGCGTCCGCATAGGCGATATCACCGGTCCCCCACCAGCCGTCGGAGGAAGGACCGTCCTCGCCGCCGGGCCAGTATCCCGAGAAGAGATTCGCGCCACGCACCACGATCTCGCCGGGATCGGTGCCCTCCGAAGCCAGGTCGAGCTCCAGTTCGTCGTCCTCCGCCGGGGTGGTGACGCCGTCGCGCCACAGAACCGCGCCGTCAGCCGAACGGAGAAGCAACGAAATGCCCGGCAACGGACGGCCGATCGACCCGACTTTCGCCCGGTCGCTCACTGCCGTGGTCGTCAGCACCGGTGCCGCTTCGGTCAGGCCGTACCCGATAAGAATGCCCTTGCCCGTCGCCAGGGTGAAACGCGCTGCAACGGCCGGGTCCAAGGGCGCCGCGCCACAAACAGCGGTGCGCACAGAACCGAGGTCGACATCGGGCATCAACGACCAGGCCGCATACATCGAAGGAACACCAATGACGGCCGTGACCTGGTGTTCTGCAATCAGCGCGAGCGTTTCGGCGGGATCGAAACGCTCCGCCAGAACACCGCAGGCGCCATGCTGGGCAACGGCGCCGAGCCCGGTATTGAGGCCGTAGGCATGAAAGAACGGAATGGCGAGCAGCACCACGTCGTCGGCACCGATAACGGGCGGCTCGATACGCGATAATTGCTCATTGTTCGCGGAAAGTGCCCGGTGCGTGAGCATGGCACCCTTCGGCCGCCCACTGGTCCCGGACGTATAGAGCAGAACCGCGAGATCATCGGTGGCCGGCCCGGGCGTCGCGAGTGGCGGTCCGCCTTGCTCCAGCGATTCTTCTTGTACGCGCTCCACATCCGACAAACGCACAGGACCCCGTCCTGCGTTCGCCACGACAACACGAACCGCCCCGCTGTCGGCAAGCGCGAATTCGATCTCGTCATCGGCGTACGACGGATTCAAGGGAACAGCCACCCGCCCGGCCCGGAGCGCGCCGAAATACGCGATGGCGAAGCCGGGCGTATTACCCAGAACAATCGCGATCCGATCACCGGGAGCACTGCCCGCAGCCAGGTACCGCGCCGCACTCTCGACGCGTTCGTCCAGCTCGGACCAGGTCAGAACGGTGTCACCGGCGATGAGTGCGGGCCGGTCGGGCGTCTGTCGTGCGGCGGCTCGGACCGGATCGGGTGCCGGGCTCGCGGAGAGGTCTCCCACGACGCCCGAGTCTGGCACATGTCCCGGACGGCGGCTGTGACGCAGATCGGCCTATGGCCGCCGCCAGTGCGTCGTTCATCGTGACAGAAGGACGCTCCGCCCGGTCTGCGCCACTTCGTACTATTTTCGGGCAACGCACACACTGTGCGACTTGGTGTGCACAGATACGGCAATACTTCGCCCCTGTGTAACGGAGTCCACATCCGTGGGTGAGGTCGGCCTGCCAAGTTCCTGGCCGCTTCACCCCGTTTTGTTGTGGACGGCCTTTCGGCCACCCCCTCAACGACGGCCCGCCGGGTCAAGGAGGCGCAGTGAGTCATGTGTACGCCGGCGATCCGTTCAATCGCGACATTTTCGCGGCTTATCCGAGCGTGCCGGAGAAACTGAGCGCGCTCGGCAAGGGCGTCGCCAATGCCATCCGGGGCGACGGACCCAAGCGGACCCGGAACCGGCCCCACATCAACGAGTCACCGAGCCGGCACCTGCCCGGCACCGGGAACTCGAAGGGCGGCCGTGTAGTCGCCCCCGGCCGGCCGCAAACACCGCAGCAACCCGGGCCTGAGCGCCGGGCGAGCGTTACCGACGCCGATCAGACCGTCGTCGTACCGACCCAGAGCACCACCGGCCCGCCCAGCGAGTCGGAACCACCGAAATATCCCGCCCGCCCCGACCCCGGCGACGCCGCCGCGGAGGTCTGGGCGCTCGTCGAGCGGGCCCAGGGCGGCGACTCGGCCGCCTTCGGGCTGATCTACGACCGCTACGTCGACACCGTCTTCCGTTTCGTCTACTTCCGGGTCGGCAACCGCCAACTCGCCGAGGACCTGACCTCCGACACCTTCCTGCGGGCGCTCAAACGCATCGGCAGCTTCACCTGGCAGGGCCGTGACCTGGGCGCCTGGCTGGTCACCATCGCCCGCAACCTGGTCGCCGACCACTTCAAGTCGGGGCGTTACCGGCTCGAGGTGACCACCGGCGACGTGCTCGACGCCGATCGCGAAGATCGTGGCCCAGAAGGTAGCCCAGAGGCGGCCGTCGTCGACCACATCACCAACGTGGCGCTGCTCACGGCGGTGAAGCAGCTCAATCCCGAGCAGCAGGAGTGCATCGTGCTCCGTTTCCTGCAGGGTTTCTCCGTCGCCGAGACCGCACAGACCATGGGCAAGAACGAAGGCGCCATCAAGGCCCTGCAGTACCGGGCCGTCCGAGCGCTGGCCCGGCTGCTGCCCGAAGGGTTCCAGTGGTGATGGGAAGCCTGACCTTGTCGATCTCTGCGGCCTCAACGACGCCGGTTCCACCCGTAACCGCGCATGCCCGTCAAGCGTTTGTCCGGGTGCGACCCGTGGTGGACCAACGGTCCGCCATTTCTGTCGCGCCCGCTGACACCGTCGTCGGCGGGTCAGTCACGAGCGAAGGGGGGTGCCCCCGGTGAAGTTCGATTTCCTGGATCGCCGGAGCGCCGAGCGCTTCGCGGAGCTTCTCGACGAGACGAGCGCGGGCCGTCGCCACCACACCCGGGGCCGGGCCGACGAACAGCTCGCCGAACTGGTCGCCATCGGGCACCGCCTCTCCGCGCCACGACCCGGGGTCCAGGTGGAACCGGAGTTCCGGATGGGGCTGCGGGCCATGCTGGTCGCCACGGCAGAACGCGACGGGATCGGGGAGGGCGCGGCGACCACCGATGACGAGCCCGAGGCCACCGCACCTGTCCGCAAGCTGCTGGGGCAGGGCGGGCGACGCATCCGGGCCCGCGGCGCGATCGTCATCGGTGTCGCCGCCGGGGCGATGGCCGTCTCGGGGATCTCCGCGGCGAGCGAGAACGCCTCGCCGGGTGATGCCCTCTACGGCGTCAAGCGCTCCACCGAGCGGGCCCAGCTGGCGATGGCCGGCTCGGACATCACCCGTGGGCAGTTGTCGCTGACGTTCGCCCGGAACAGGCTCTCCGAGGCGGTCTCGATGGACGGTGACAACGTCAAGTTCCCGGCCGCGCTGGCCGACATGGACGCCGACGCCACGCAGGGCGTCAAGCTGCTCACGACCTCGGCTGTGACCCGCGAGGACCCGACCGGCCTCAACTACGTCGACTCGTTCGTGGACACCCAGCGCCGCGTGCTGACCCCGGCCCTCGAACGGCTCAATACCGCCAACCGGGAGCGGGCTCTCGCGTCGCTGGACCTGCTCGACCGGGTTCAGGACCGTTCGGAGCACATCCGCGACGGCTTGGCCTGCGATGCCGAACTGGCGCCGAGCGACCCCCTCGGGCCGTCGCTGAGCTCCTGCAAGGCGGGCTCCGAGACCTCGTCATCCTCGGGCGAGCGCCGTCAGGGCCAGACCCATACGCAGAGCACCGGCGGCGAGAAGAACAAATCGTCGTCCAAGGGCGACAGCGACACCACGGACGACAAGAAGAAGAGCAAGTCCGACCCGAAAGCCACCGACGAACCGACGGCTGAACCGACGGCGACCACAGGTGGCAAGGCCTCGGTCGCTGAGCAGGCGGAGGAGGCCGAGCCGTCCAAGAGCGTCTCGGCCGACCCGGAACCGATGGTCTCCGAGGATCCCGTCACCCCGCCGTCGGCGGAGGACAAAGGTCTGCTCGGTGGCCTGTTGGGGAACCTGTTCGGCAAGGACTGACACACCCACCAAAAACATGGCGAGGGGCGGTGCCGACTTCAAGAGTCGGGGCCGCCCCTCAGTGTCTATTGTACCGGTTTAGCGCCCGAACGGATCCGGCCGTTTTTCCAGCAATGTGTGCAGAGTGGCCTGGATCGTCTCGCGGACCTGGTCGGCGAGGTTGTAGACCACCATCGGGTCGTCGGCGTACTCGGTGAGGTGCGCGGTCGGGATCGGCTCGCAGAACTCGATGAGCCACTTGCTCGGCAGCGGGACCAGGCCGAGCGGGCCGAGCCACGGGAATGTCGGGGTCACCGGGAAGTACGGGATGCCGAGCAGGCGGGCCAGCGGCTTGAGGTCGGCGAGGATCGGATAGATCTCCTCCGCACCGACGATGGCGACCGGCGTGATCGGGGTGCCGGTGCGCAGTGCCGCGGAGACGAAGCCGCCCCGGCCGAAACGCTGCAGTTTGTACCGCTCGGAATAGCGTTTGCCGATGCCCTTGAAGCCCTCCGGGAAGACGCCGACCAGCTCGCCCTCGCTCATCAGGCGCTCGGCGTCGGGATTGCATGCCACCGTGGCGCCGGCCTTGCGGGCGAGCTCGGAGAGCACCGGCATCCGGAAGACCAGGTCGGCACCGAGCAACCGAAGGTGCCGTTGAAGAGGGTGCTTGTCGTGCAGGGCGGTGGTCAGCATCAGCGCGTCGAGTGCCAGCGTGCCGGAGTGGTTGCCGACGATGAGCCCGCCGCCGGTGTCGGGGATGTTCTCGACGCCGAACACCTCGGTGCGGAACCAGTCGCGGTAGAGCACCCGCAGCATCGGCTGGAAGACGCTGTCGTTGAGCTCACGGTCGAAACCGAACTCGTCCACGTCGTACGCACCCGCGAGCCGGCGCCGCAGGAAGGCCAGCCCGCCGGCGACGCGCTGATCCCACACGTCCACCGGATCCGGCGCCGGGGCCTCCTCGACGACAGGCGCGGGCTTCTCGGGAATCGGGCGCTTGCCGTTCAGCGGCTTGTAGGGCTTCTCCTTGGGCAGCGCGAAGTTGGCATGCCCGGGCAGCGCCTTGTGGTATTCGTCCTGACTCATGACTCGACACCCCCGGAGGACGCCGCCGCGCGGAGCTGCCGGACGCCGTCCAGGATGGCCCGCTCGGCCGCCTCGAGCCGGTCGGCGGTCAGCGACGACCCGTTGCTGTGACCCTTGATGAAGTCGTCGAAGGCGGCCGCGGTCGTGCGTGGCGTGAAACCGAACTCCTTGACCAGCCGGGTCGTGTCGACCACCCGGCCGTGCACGAAGAGGTCCACCTGGTCGAGGCCGATCTGACCGACACCGACCGAGCGGGCGACCGCGGCGAGTGAGGAGAGCGTGCCCTCGGGCAGCGGCACGGAGATCCGGCCGGCCCTGCGCACGGCCTGGGAGAGCGCGAGGACCCCGGCACCGGCGACGTTGAACGTGCCGGGATGGTCCTCGATGACCGAGCGGTGCAGGATTTCCAGCGCGTCGTCGACGTGCACGAACTGGAGCCGGGCGTCGCGGCCGAGCACGGTCGGCACCATCGGCTGCGCGAAGTAGCGGGTGAGGGTGGTGTCGGCGGTCTCGCTGATGAACGGCGCGAACCGCAGAACAGTGGCGGCCACCCCGGGACGACGGCGCCGGAAGCCGCGCACATAACCCTCGATGTCGAGGATGTCGCGCGCGAAGGAGCCACGCGGCACCGCACGGGGCTCGGTCTCCTCGGTGAAGACAGCCGGGTCGCGAAAGGACGCGCCATAAGCGGCCGTGGAGGAACGCACGACCAGCTTGCGCAGCCGACCGGCACTCTGCGCGGCCGCGAGCAGCTGCATCGTCCCGATGACGTTCTGCTCTTTCATGGCCGCGCGCCCACCGTGCTGCGGGTCGGGCGCGCTTGTGACCGCGAGATGCACAACCGCTTCCGCACCGAGGTCGGCGACGACACCGGTGGCGGCCCGCGCGTCGGCCTGGATCAGTTCGACGTCCGCCAGCAGGCCCGCGAGGGCAGGCGGCGGCTCGTGCGGATCCAGGCCGATGACGCGATCGACACGAGGGTCGGCGGCGAGCCGGGACGCGACGCGAGCTCCGAGGAAGCGGCTGACCCCGGTGACCACGACGACCCGCGGCGGGGCCGCGGCTTCGGACGAGACCACGGGCGCGCCTCTCACATGCGGCTTCGGTCGAGAACGGCTATGCCTAGACAGCAACGCAGCCTGGTGACGGCTCTGCCGGAACACCGAAGACAACCGGTGCGGCCGAGCCGGGATCGGCAAGTGAGCAGGCCGGGCAGATCGCCCGGCCGGTCATCACTTGCCCAGACGGCGACGCTGAACGCGGGTCTTGCGCAGCAGCTTACGGTGCTTCTTCTTCGCCATACGCTTGCGACGCTTCTTGACCACGGAGCCCATACGTCATGCCTCTCGAAACCATGTGGGGCCGGCCGCGGCGCGCGTGAAAACACGCACCGACCGGACTGCTAGCGGTTTGCCCCTCAGCCGCGGCGCCAAACGCACACGAGCTATCACGGGGCGAACCGCACCAGCGTAGCCGCCCCTCCCGCACGGGACCAACACGGCCCCTCAAGCAGTCTGCGAGAACGCCCCACGCAGGTACGTGTGAACCGCGTGTTCGGGCACCCGGAACGACCGGCCCACCCGTACCGCACTGAGCTCGCCGCCGTGCACCAGCCGATACACGGTCATCTTGGAGACCCGCATGAGCGCGGCGACCTCGGCGACGGTGAGGAAGCGCACCTCAGCAAGGCGCTCCTCCGTCTGGGTTGCTGGACCCGTCATCTCCTCGCACCGATCCTTTCGCAGGCGCCCTCACCACCGCTGGACTGTCGCGACGTGGCTGATGGGCGCGCGTGTCTTCAGTACGGTATCGAGACCTCTGTGACCACCGGGCTACGTTCCGTGAAATCGCACCCGAGAAGTCAAGACGCCACGCCAGCAAAGTCCCCCAAAGGGGACCGACTTCTTACTTCTTGGAGGTCAAGGCCTTGCCGAAGAAGGCGACGTTGGCGGGGCGCTCGGCGAGGCGGCGCATGAGGTAGCCGTACCACTGGTCGCCGTAGGGCACGTAGACCCGGACGGTGTGGCCGGCTGCGGCGAGCCTGGTCTGCTCCTCCGGGCGTACGCCGAAAAGCAGTTGGAACTCGAACTCGTCCGACTGACGGTCGAACCAGCGCGCCCTGTCCTCCGCGATCGCGATCAGCCGGGGATCGTGCGTGGCGACCATCGGGTAGCCCTCGCCGGACATCAGGATGTTGAGACAGCGCACATACGCCTTGTCGACATCCAGCGCCGACTGGTACGCGACCGATTCAGGCTCGGCGTAGGCGCCCTTGCAGAGCCGCACCCGCGACCCGGCGGTGGCGAGCTCGCGGCAGTCCCCCTCGGTGCGCCGCAGGTAGGCCTGCAGGACAGCACCGGTGCTGGGATGGTCCCTGCGCAGCTCGGAGAGGATCTCGAGCGTCGAATCGGTGGTCGAGTGGTCCTCGGCGTCGAGGGTCACCGTGGTGCCCGCCTCGGCCGCGGCGGCGCAGATCGCGCTCGCGTACTCGTACGCCATCTTGTCGTCGAGTTTCTGGCCGACGGCCGAGAGTTTGAGGCTCACCTCGGCCGCCGGGGTCAGTCCTGCGCTCTTGAGCCGGCTGAGCAGCAGCAGGTACTGATCCCTGGTCGCGGCGGCCTGCTCGGCGGTCAGGGTGTCCTCGCCGAGGTGGTCCAGGCTGACCGCGAGGCCGTCGTCGGCGAGCACCCGGCTGGTCCGCAACGCGTCGTCGACCCCCGCCCCCGCGACGAACCGCTGGACGATCCCCTTGCTGACCGGGACCGAGGAGATCAGCCGCTCCATCCGGGACGACCCGGCGGCGGCGAGAAAGACGGATCGGAGCATGTGCCGAGCGTATAACCCGGGCCGCTCCGGGTCGCGGTAACCATGTCTCGACCGTGTTCGTAACGGATGGGGGCGGCTACGGTTGTCGGGTGAACTTCGATGCGTACGCGCGTACGGCCGTCGACCTCGTCAACGCCGGCCTGGACGACCTCGATGGGCTCAAGGCGATGTTCGACGGCGAACTGGCCTGGATGGGCGCCGAGGTCACCGACAAGGACCTGGCAGCGCTGCGCCGGGCCCAGCGACGGCTGCACGACGTCTTCGAGTACGGCACGAGCGGCCGCGACGCCGAGGCCGTCACCGAGCTCAACTCCCTGCTCGAGGCCTACCCGGTGCAGCCACGCATCTCCGGGCACGACGCCGGGGACTGGCACATGCACGTCACCGGGCGTGGCGCGCTGGTCAGCGCGGAATATCTGGCCGGCGCGGTCTGGGGCCTATCGGTGTGGCTGTGCGAATACGGCAGCGCGCGCTTCGGCATCTGCGCGGACGAGCGCTGCGGCAATGTCTATCTGGACACGTCGTCCAACAACTGCCGCCGCTTCTGCTCGGAGCGCTGCGCGACCCGCTCCCACGTCGCCGCCCATCGGGCCCGCAAGCGCGCAGCCACGCTCACGCCGGCGTAGAAAACGCCGGGCTTCCCGAGGGTGCCGGCGCGAGGTGCCGTCGGGCGAACTCAAGCGACTCGCGCAGGTCCTGGACCCGTACCTCACGGTTGGCCACCTTGCGGGTGCTGACCTCGAGCGCCACCGAGCCCCGGAACCCCCGGGCCGACAGCGACTGGAGCAGCTCGGCGCAGGGCTGCGTGCCCCGGCCGGGCACGAGGTGCTCGTCGCGCCCCTCGCCGGTGCCGTCACCGAGGTGCACGTGTTTGAGACCGGCACCCATCCGGTCGGCCAGCTCCATCGAGTCGATGCGCGCAGCCGCACAGTGCGACAGATCCAGCGTGTACGCGTCGAAGCCGACCTCCGTCGGATCCCATCCCGGGGTGTAGGGCACAAAATTCCGCCCCGCCATTCGCACGGGAAACATGTTCTCGATCGCGAAAGTGATGTCCGGGTGCCGGGCCTGCACCTTGGCCAGCCCCGGCTCGAAGTTGCGCGCGTAGTCCCGCTGCCAGCTGAACGGCGGGTGCACCACGACCGTGGGGGCTTCGAGCGACTCGGCGAGCTCGGCCGCGCGGTTGAGCCGTTCCCAGGGGTCCGGGCTCCAGACCCGCTGGGTGACCAGCAGACACGGCGCGTGGACCGAGAGCACCGGCACGCCGTAGTGCTTGGCCAGGCCCTGGAGGGCACCGGCGTCCTGGCTGACCGCGTCGGTCCAGACCATGACCTCCACGCCGTCGTAACCCACCGTGGCCGCCATCTCGAACGCAGCCGAGGTCGGCTCGGGGAAGACCGAGGAACTGGACAGGAGTACGGGGACATCCGAAGTCACGTATCAAAGGGTAGTCCGGCCGGTCACCCCCGCCACTGTCCTGCGCGGAAGGGCCCCGCTGCGCGGTTGTGCAGGGCAGACGCGCGTACGCTGTGCCAGGTGAGTCGCCGCACCCAGCTTCGCATCGTGATGGATGACGCGGCCGCCGCCCGCGCCCGAGAGGTCGATCTCGACTTCCCTCGCGAATGGATCGAGTTCACCGACCCGGCCGACGACCAGCATGTGGTCCGCGCCGACCTGACCTGGCTGTTGTCCCGCTGGACCTGCGTCTTCGGGTCCGCGTGCCACGGCATCATCGCGGGCCGCGCGCAGGACGGCTGCTGTTCGCACGGCGCGTTCTTCACCGACGCCGACGACGAGACCAGGACGAAGAGCGCGGCCGCCAAGCTGACGCCCGAGACCTGGCAGCACTACCGGCGCGGGTTCAAGAACTACACCGAGATGGACACGATCGACGGGTCGAAACCGGCCCGCCGCACGGCCACCCCGTCCGCGGACGGTCCGTGCGTGTTCCTCAACGACGCCGATTTCGCCGGTGGGGGTGGCTGCGCGCTGCACGCCCAGGCACTGCGCGACGGCGTGCACCCGCTGACCTACAAGCCGGACGTCTGCTGGCAGCTCCCGGTGCGCCGCGAGCAGGACTGGACCAAGCGGCCGGACGGCACGAAGTACCTGCTCTCGACGCTGACCGAGTTTGACCGGCGCGGCTGGGGTCCGGGCGGGCACGACCTCGACTGGTGGTGCACGTCCTCACCGGACGCGCACGTGGGCACCGAGCCGATGTACCAGTCGTACGGCCCGGAGCTGATCGCGCTGGTCGGCCAGGATGCGTACGACGAGCTCTCCCGGTTGTGCGCTGCCCGGCTGGCGGCCGGTCTCGTCGCGGAGCACCCGGCGACCGTGGCCGCGAGGGCCATCGCCGCGGCGAAGCAACCCGGCGGCAAGGAACCGGCGACCCCGCCGATCTGACCTTGACGAAAAAACGGGGGCACCGATCGGTGCCCCCGTTTTCACATGACGATCACGGTTCGAACTTGTAGCCCAGACCACGCACCGTCACGATGTAGCGCGGCGCCGACGGCTCCGGCTCGACCTTGGACCGCAGCCGCTTGACGTGCACGTCCAGCGTCTTGGTGTCGCCGACGTAGTCGGCTCCCCAGACCCGGTCGATGAGCTGACCGCGGGTCAGGACCCGGCCGGCGTTGCGCAGCAGCAGCTCGAGCAGCTCGAACTCCTTCAGCGGCAACTGCACCCCGGCGCCGTCAACCGTCACGACGTGCCGTTCCACGTCCATCCGGACCGGGCCCGCCGCCAGCGTCGGCGTCGTCACCTCGGCGGCCTCGGTGCCCTGGCGGCGCAGGACCGCCCGGATGCGGGCGACCAGCTCGCGGGGCGAGTAGGGCTTGGTGACGTAGTCGTCGGCACCTATTTCGAGACCGACAACCTTGTCGATCTCGCTGTCCCGGGCGGTCACCATGATGATCGGTACGGCGGAGCGCTGCCGGAGCTGACGGCACACCTCGGTGCCGGACATCTCGGGCAGCATCAGGTCGAGCAACACGATGTCGGCGCCGGTCCGGTCGAACTGGGTCAGCGCCGAGGTGCCGGTCGCAGCGACCGATACCTCGAAGCCCTCCTTGCGGAGCATGTACGACAGGGCGTCGGAGAACGACTCCTCATCCTCGACCACGAGCACGCGAGCCAATGGGGGTTCCTTTCCTACTCCGCCGGCCGTCAGGCCGAAGGAAGTCCGGCCGCGCCGGACTCGATCTCAATAGCCGCCGGTAACGGCAGCGGGGATTCCGGGGGTCGCGCCGGTAGGCGCAGGGTGAACGTCGAACCACCACCAAGTGTGCTGGAGACCGCGACCCGGCCACCGTGGTTCGTAGCGATGTGCTTGACGATGGCCAGGCCGAGCCCCGTGCCGCCGGTGGAACGGGATCGTGCCTGGTCAGCGCGGTAGAAACGCTCGAAGATCCGGTCGACGTCGTGCGGCGCGATGCCGATGCCCTGGTCGGTGACGTCGATCTCGATCCAGTCCTCGTCCTGACGCATGGTGAGCGCGACCCGGGTGTCCTCACCCGAATAAGCGATCGCGTTCTCCACCAGGTTGGTGACCGCGGTGGCGACCTGGCTGTCGCTGCCCCAGACCGTGGCACCCTTCGGGCCGGTATAGACGACCTCGATGTTCTTCGCCGACGAGGTGGTGCGGGTGCGGTCGACAACCTCGGCGATGACCCAGTCCAGGGCGACCGGCTCGGGCGTCGGCAGTGGTTCCGCACCCTGCAGCCGGGTGAGCTCCAGGAGCTCGTTGACCAGCCGGCCCATCCGCGCGGACTCGTGGTGGATCCGCTCGGCGAAGCGCCGGGCGGCGATCAGGTCCTCCGATCGTTCCTCGGGCGGGGTCTCGGGCAGCTCGGTGGCGTCGAGCAGCGCCTCGGCCAGCAGTTGCAGCGCACCGATCGGGGTCTTGAGCTCGTGACTCACGTTGGCCACGAAGTCACGCCGGACCCTGGCCAGGCGGTGCGACTCGGTCACGTCGGCGGCCTCGACGGCGACGTGCGTCGAGTTGAGGGCGACCGCGCGCAGGTGCAGGCCGAGCGGGGCGCTGGCGCTGCCGGCCCGGCCGCGGGGCAGATCGAGCTCCACCTCGCGACGAACCCCGGTGCGGCGGACCTGCCCGGCGAGCGTACGCAGAATCGGGTGCGCGGCGATCGTGCCCGGGGCGCCGCCGGAGCGGAGCAGCCCCATCGCCCGTGCGGCGGGGTTGACGAGAACGGGTTGATCCTCGCCGTCGAGCACGACCACGCCTACTCTTAGCGAGTCGAGGCTCTTGCGGCCCAGGCCCTTGAGCCCGGACTTCCCGCCGCGCTCATCCTCGGTGTCGATCTTTCGTCCCCCCTCGATCGGCTTGGACGGCGTCGGGTCGGCGGCTCGCTCGGGCGAGCCGGACCTGCCGATGCGGGACAGCAACAGCCCCGCCGCCACACCGACGGCGAGCGCGATGAGAAGAAGGGCTATGCCGAGCACCGTGTCCACGCAGCGATCGTAGGGTCATTGTTTACCTGGACCGTACGGCTAACCGGACAAATCCGGCGCGCTTCGAAGAATGTTCATCACCCGGTCCGGCGTCGTTCACCGCCGTTCACGTCCACGCCGCCGGACCCTCATAGCGTGACCCCTGCAGCACCCATGCAAGCCCTGCTCACCACGGCTGCCGGCCACACCGGCGGGCGGCCCACGACCCCGGGAATACAACATGCGCGAGGAGTTTCAGGCCGACCTCACCGAGGTTAGTCGCCTGCTGGTGACCATGGCAGAGGCGGTGCGCGCTGCGCTTCGCAAGGCGACAACCGCCCTGCTGACCGCCGACCGGGAGGCCGCCGAGTCCGTCCTGGCCCGCGACGCCGAAGTTGACGAGATCTACACCCAGGTGGAGACGAAGGTGGCCGACACCATCGCCCGCCAGGCGCCGGTCGCCTCCGACCTGCGAATGGTCATCACCGCCCTGCACATCTCCGCCGACCTCGAGCGGATGGGTGACCTGGCCGAGCACGTCGCCAAGACGGCCCTGCGCCGCCACCCGTCGCCGGCCGTGCCCGCCGAGCTGCGCCCGGTATTCCGCCAGATGGGCGATGTCGCGGACCGGATGGCCGAGAAGATGGCCACCGTCCTCGCCACACCCGACGCCGCCCTGGCAGCGGAGCTGGACAAGGACGACGACGCGATGGATGACCTGGAGCGCGAGCTCTTCAAGGTCATGCTTGCCGACGACTGGCCCTACGGCGCCGAGACCGCGATCGACGGTGCCCTGCTGGGCCGCTTCTACGAGCGCTACGCCGACCACGCCGTCAACTCCGGCGCGCAGATGATCTACCTGATCACCGGTCAGCCGGTGACCGCTCAGGAAGACTGACCGAAGACACGGAAAAGCCGGGATGCCACGGGGCATCCCGGCTTTTTGTGGATCCTCAGCGACCCTGGTTGGCGACCGCGGCAGCGGCCTCCTTGGCCGTCTCGGGGTCGAGGTACTCGCCGCCGGGGTTGAGGGGACGCAGGGCGTCGTCCAGGTTGTAGCGCAGCGGGATGCCCGTGGGGATGTTGAGCTTCGCGATGGCCTCGTCGGAGATCTGGTCGAGGTGCTTGACGATCGCGCGCAGCGAGTTTCCGTGCGCCGCGACCAGCACCGTCTTACCGGCGATCAGGTCGGGGACGATCGCGTCGTACCAGTAGGGCAGCGCGCGCAGCAGGACGTCCTTGAGGCACTCGGAGCGGGGCTTGAGCTCCGGCGGGAGTGCGGCGTAGCGCGGATCGGCGAACTGGGAGAACTCGTTGCCGTCCTCGATCGGGGGCGGCGGGACGTCGTACGAACGGCGCCAGAGCATGAACTGCTCCTCGCCGTACTGTTCGAGCGTCTGCTTCTTGTCCTTGCCCTGCAGCGCGCCGTAGTGCCGCTCGTTGAGCCGCCAGGACCGCTTCACCGGGATCCAGTGGCGGTCGGCGGTGTGCAGGGCGATCTCGCTGGTCCGGATCGCGCGACGCAGCAAGCTGGTGTGCACGACGTCCGGCAGCAGGTCCTGCTCCTTGAGCAGCTCGCCGCCTCGGCGGGCCTCGGTCTCCCCCTTGGCGTTCAGGTCGACGTCGACCCAGCCGGTGAAGAGGTTCTTGGCGTTCCACTCGCTCTCGCCGTGGCGCAGCAGCACAAGAGTCCCAGTCATGACCTCCATCCTGCCCCAGCACGATGCGCGACGTGCGCCGACCCTGCAGGGTGGCGGCCACCACAACAAAACCGGGCTGCGCGCCGGGGCGTAGATCACTAGCGTGTAAGTCCTGCCAGGTTTATCGGTACTTACACGAACACAGGGGGTCACCACGTGCGCGGGTGGTTGCGGGAAGCGGCCGGCGGGCTGCCGAGGCAGTTCTGGTTCCTCTGGACCGGGACGCTGATCAACCGTCTGGGTTCGTTCGTCGTCATCTACCTGGCGATCTACCTGACCCAGGACCTGCATTTCACCCCCAGCTCGGCCGGCCTGGTGCTGGGCGCCTACGGCGTGGGCGGCGCGGCCGGCACGCTGACCGGCGGCGTGCTCGCCGACCGCTGGGGGCGCCGGCCGACGATGCTGACCGCCCAGTTCGGCGCGGCGGCCCTGATGCTGACGCTCGGCTTCGCGCAGGGCTTCTGGCAGCTGGTCATCGGCACGTTCCTGCTGGGCACGTTCGCCGAGGGCGTCCGGCCCGCGTTCCAGGCGATGATGATCGACGTCGTGCCGGACAAGGACCGGGTGCGGGCCTACTCGCTGAACTACTGGGCGATCAACCTCGGGTTCGCCACCTCGGCCGTCCTGGCCGGCATCGCCGCGAAGTTCGACTTCCTGCTGCTCTTCGTCGTCGACGCCGGCACGACGCTGATCACTGCCGTGATCAGCCTGATCTTCCTGGCCGAGACGCGACCGGTCCGGGCGGCGGTGCGGCGGGTGCGTGGCGGCCCGGGGCTGGGCACCGTCTTCCGGGACCGGGTCTTCGTGGGCTTCCTGGCGCTGAACTTCTTCATCGTCCTCGTGATGATGCAGCACATGTCGACACTGCCGATCGCGATGGCCGCCGACGGCCTCAGCCCGGCCACGTACGGCTGGGTCATCGCCGTCAACGGCATCATGATCGTGCTGGGGCAGCTCTTCATCCCCAAGCTGGTCGAGGGGCACAACCGGTCCCGGGTGCTCGCGCTGGCCACGGTCATCATGGGTGCCGGTTTCGGCCTCAACGCGTTCGCGGGCACGGTCTCGATCTACGTGGTCACCGTGGTGATCTGGACGCTCGGCGAGATGCTGCAGACCCCGTCCAACTCGGCCCTGGTCGCCGAGCTGTCCCCGTCGCTGCTGCGCGGGCGCTACGTGGGCGTCAACTCGCTGTCGTGGTCGGCGGCCGGCGCGCTGGCCCCGATCGTCGGCGGCTTCGTCCAGCAGCACGCGGGCAACACGGTGCTGTGGCTCTCCTGCGCGGCGATCGGCGGCGTGGTCGCCGTCGGTCAGTTGCTGTCGGGGCCGGCCCGGGAGCGTCGCGCCCGTGAGCTGCAGGGCTCGGAGCCGAGCGCGATGCCGGCGCCGGTCGCGACGGAGGTCCGGCACGAGGAGGACGTCACGCCACCAGCTCAGCCGCGGCCAGCTCGGTGAGGTCGATGTTGGGCAGCAGCCGCCCCTGAGCCTCGGTCCCGATCTTCACCAGGGGACCGCGCTGGAGCATCGCGCTCGGGTCGGCGTGCTCCTTCTGGGCGCTCTCCTCCCAGACCGAGTCCTCGATGGCGTGCAGAGCGGGCACGACGAAACCGAGCAGTTCCCCGGTCGGCGCGTCGATCAGCAGGACGCGGGCGGTGGCCGGGTCGGGTGGCTCCGTGATGCCGAGCAGGGCCGGCAGGGAGAGCAGCGGGACCGAGAGCCTGCGGTGTGTGAAGATGCCGAGCAGTGGGCCGCCGCCGTCGAGGGCGATCGCGTGCTGCGGGTAGGGCACGATCTCGGTGATCTGGCCCAGCGGCGTGGCCGCCTCCATCCCCACGTTGTAGGTCAGGAACTTGCGGACGCTCGGGACGACCCGGCGCCCGTCGGGGCCCTCGTTCTCCTCCGCGACCTTGGTGGCCATGGAGACCGGCGGCGCGACCTTCTCCTTGCCCGGCAGGGTCACGCCCAGGTTGCTCAGGGCGTCCAGCTCCGCGTCGGCACGCAGCGCCTCGCCGTCGAGCAGCAGGTGCTGGTCGCCCGTCTCGATCCGCAGCACCCCGGTGAGGAAGCCGTCCTTGCGCATGCCGACCGGCGGCAGCGGCAGCACGTCCCCTACCGGCACGGACGCGATGTCGGCGATGTCGGAGACGGTCAGCACGACCAGGCCCCGGGGCAGGGCGATGACCAGCCCACGCAGGTTCCCGTCGTCCGGGACGCTGCCCAGCCCCAGCATCTGCAGGGGGTCCACGGCGGGCACCGCTTTGTCGTGCAGGTGAACCACGCCCCGGCACGTGCCACCGTCCAACGGCGAGGGATGCACGGTGAGCTGCGGGATGACCGAGTGCACGTGCCCCACGTCGATACAGAGACCGATCGGACCACACCGCAACAGCAGCACCGTACGCCGGGAGCTGTCGCTGTTGATGTCCCCGATCTCGATCCCCGTGCCGCGCGTCCCGCTGTCCTTCACCACCGGTACACCGGGCAGCTGGGAGATGGCCTGCGCGTCGAGCAGCGACACCACCTCGCCGTCCTCGGGCCGTTCGAACGTGTGCGAGAACAGCGCCGGCCGGTCACCGGCCACCGACGTCTCGAGCAGGGCCTCCTCGGTGATCCGGGTGACGCCCTCGATCTCCTCGGCGAGCAGGCCGAACAGCTGATCGCCGCGGGAGACGATGACGATGACCTTGCCGAACTCGTCGGTCTCCTCGTAACCCGCGAGCCGGCACAGGTCCAGTACAGGGATCACGACGTGGCGCAGGTTGACCGCACCGAGCAGGCCTTCCGCGGTGACCGGCAACGCGGTGAAGCTCGACGGTCGCATGATGACCTCGCGCAGCTCGTCCAGCGGGAGCGCGACCCGGACCCGGCCGGTGTTGAACACCCCGTAGAGAGCCTCGATGCTGCTCATGACGTGACCTGGGTGCCCTCCGGCGCCATCGCGGCGTCGGTGCCGATCAGGTCGTTGATCAGCTGGTTGACCGAGCGGGACGCCTTCTGCTGCAGCTGGGTGGAGTCCGCGATCCGCGTGATCGACTCGCTGGTGGAGGCGACGCTCTTGAGGATCTGGCCGAACGCGCTCTGGGCGCGGTGCGAGACCGTGGAACCCTGCCCGACCCGCTGCGCCGACTCGTGGATGAGCGTGGTGATCTCGCGGGCCGCCTCGGACGAGCGCTCGGCCAGCTTGCGCACCTCACCCGCGACGACGGAGAACCCGACGCCGTGCTCGCCGGCCCGCGCCGCCTCGATGGAGGCGTTGAAGGCCAGCAGGTTGGTCTGGCTGGCGATCTCCCCGATGACGTTGACGATGGCCGCGATCTGGTCCGAGGACTTCTCGATCAGGTCGATCGCCTCGATGGACTTGCGCAGCTCCTCGTAGCCCTCCTGGGCGTTGTGCTGGGTCTCCCCCGCCAGCGAGCTGGCCTGCCGGGCGCTGACCACGATCTCGTCGATCGAGCCGGTGAGCTCGCTGATCGACTGGCTCATCTCCCGGGTCTTGGAGGACAGCAACTGCTCCAGCTGCACCTGATCGGTGATGTCGTGGGCGTACTTGACGACCTTGAACGGTTTGCCCTGCATGTCGAAGATCGGGTTGTACGTGGCCTGGATCCACACGTCGCGGCCGAACTTGCCGATCCGGTGGAACCGCCCGGTGAGGTATTCGCCCTTGCGCAGCCGCAGCCAGAAGTCGCGGTACTCGGCGGAGGTCACGTACTCACCGGAGCAGAGCATGCTGTGGTGCTGGCCGACGAGTTCGCGTGCCGAGTAGCCGAGCGTGCGCTGGAAATTCTCGTTCGCCGTCAGGATCTGGCCCTCGAGGTCGAACTCGATGACCGCCTGGGCGCGGTTGATCGCGACGTCCTTGCCCTCGTACTCCGCGTTGCGAAGCTTGGCGTCGGTGATGTCGGTGGCGTACTTGACCACCTTGTAGGGGCGGCTGTCCAGGTCGAGGATCGGGTTGTAGGTCGCCTGGAGCCAGATCTCCCGGCCGCCCTTGGTGACCCGCTTGTACTCGCCCGCGTCGTACTCCCCGCGGCCCAGCTTCTCCCAGAACTGCAGGTATTCCGGGGACGCAGCCTCTTCCTTGGTGACGAATATGCGGTGGTGCTGGCCCCGCACTTCGTCGAGGCTGTAGCCCGTGGTGTCGAGGAAGTTGCGGTTGGCGTTGAGCACCTTGCCCTTGAGGTCGAACTCGACCACGGCCTGGGCGCGGCCGATAGCGTCGACCTTGCCCTCGTACTCCGCGTTTCGCAGTTTGCCCTCGGTGACGTCGGTGGCGTACTTGACGACCTTGAACGGCCGCCCGTCGAGATCGAAGATCGGGTTGTACGACGCGAGCAGCCACACCTCCTTGCCGCCCTTGCCGATCCGCTTGTACTCGCCGGCCTCGTACTCACCGCGGCCCAGGCGCTCCCAGAACCGCTGGTACTCGGCGCTGCGGGCGGCTTCGGCCTCCATGAAGATGCGGTGGTGCTGGCCGCGCACCTCGTCGATCTTGTAGCCGACGACGCTGAGGAAATTCTCGTTGGCCTCGAGGATCCGGCCGTCGAGGTCGAACTCCACGGTGGCCTGGGCACGGCCGATGGCGGTGACCTTCCCGACGTACTCGGCACTCTTGATCTTGGCCTCGGTCACCTCGGAGGCGTACTTGACGACCTTGAACGGCCGGCCGTCCAGATCGAAGATCGGGTTGTAGGAGGCCTGCAGCCAGATCTCGCGGCCGTTCTTCGCCACCCGCTTGTACTCACCGGACTCGAACTCGCCACGGGCCATGGCCTGCCAGAAGTTGCGGTACTGCGCGCTGCGCGCCTCCTCCTCGGTGACGAACAGCCGGTGATGCTGCCCGATAACCTCGTCGAGGGTGTAGCCCATCGTGTTCAGGAAGTTCTGGTTGGCGGAGAGGATCACGCCGGACAGGTCGAACTCGATGACCGCCTGCGAGCGGCCGATGGCGTTGACCTTGCCCTCGTACTCCGCGTTGCGCAGTTTGGTCTCGGTGACGTCCATGGCGTACTTGACGATCTTGTACGGCTTGCCGTCCAGGTTGAAGATCGGGTTGTAGCTGGCCCGGATCCACACCTCGCGCCCGCCGCGCCCGACCCGCTTGAACTCGCCGTTCTCCACCTCGCCGATGCGCAGGCGCTCCCAGAAGGCCTGGTATTCCTGGCTCTCGGCGTAGCGCTCCTCGCAGAGGATGCGGTGATGCTGGCCGACGAGGTCCCCGAGCGAGTAACCCATCAGCTCCAGGAAGTTCTCGTTCGCCGTCAGGATGTTGCCGTCGAGGTCGAACTCGATGACCGCCTGGGAGCGGTCGATGGCCGCGTACTTGCCCTTGAGCTCGGTGACCTGCCGCCGATCCTCGGTGATGTCATAACCCGTGACCAGGACGATCTGGCCGTCGGAAGCCTTGGCGCCGGGCGCGAGGGCGACCGGGCCGCAGTTCAGGCGCAACCACTTGTGCCGGTCCGAGCTGTCGACCACCTCGACCAACTGTTCGAGGTATTCGCCACCGCGGGCCGCGTCCAGCAGGCGGTCGACGGAGGAAGCCGAGGTGTTCCAGATCTCGCTCAGCCGCTTAGCGACGACTTCCGACTCGTCGCGGCCGACCAGGTCATAGAACCGCTCGTTCGCCGCGACCACGACGCCCGAGCGGGCATTGACGGTGGCGATGATCCGCTCGTGCATCAGCAGGTTCAACGAGGCTTGCTGCAGGGCGGCATCCGCCTCGAGCTGAGAAGCGGGCTGGGCCATAGGTGCTCCTGGCGTCGTCGTTCGGGTCTTCTCACCCCCGTTCGGCCGTGCCGCGATTTTGCTGAGCCGGTCCAGACCTTTGCCGGGAATTGGCCTTACGGGCGACTTGCGCATCATCCGTGAGGCCGGAGTTGCCCCCTGTGACGGTTCAGACAGATGGCAGACAGCCAACTGGCTTGTGGCCCTTGACGGCCCCAACTAGCGTGGTCGATGGACGCCGAGCCGTTAGTTCGGGGAACGGGTTGATCCTTCGGGATCGCCGCGGACCGGCGTTCGGGGACGGGTGGCATCAGCCGTTGGGGGACGGCGCGACCCGAGACCGGCGGTTAGTGCGGGCGACGCCTATGGGGATGGGTGTCGCCCGCCGCCGCCGGTGCCTTTACTTCTGAGCCAGCCTTCATTTTTGGGCCAGCCTTCATTTGGGCCAGCCTTTATTTCTGAGCCGCCTCTATTGCAAGGCCAAGATCCAGTTGTCGCGGATGTAGAGATCACGAAGGCCCAGCCGCCGCAGGTTCTCCAGCGACGGATTGCGGGCACCTTCGGCGGGCGCTCCGGTCTCGGCGCCGATCCATTCGCAGCCGGCCTTGCGGGCCACCTCGGTGCGAGCGGCGATCAGGGCCGACTGCGCACCCCGGCCGCGATAGCTGGGCACGGTGGCGCCGGTGTTCAGCGAAGCCATCCTGCCGTGCACGAAGAGGTTCGCCGCGGCCACGATCCGGTCGCCGTCCCACGCCGCGAACGGGTGGAAGCTCGGGTGCTCCACCGAGGCGACCAGCATTTCCGTCAGGCCACCGGCCGGCATCCCGAACGTCTCCAGCACGACTGCGGCCCACTCCCGGGCATCCCGCGGCGTCACCGGGGCGATCCGCAGGTCGGTCGGCGCCGCTTCGATGGTGTCGACCGGGGCGCCGAGCTTCACCCACGACGTACCCCGGGTGATCCCGTAGGCGGCCTGAATGTCGTCCCAATCCGGTGGCAGCAGGGACGGCGCGATCTGGATCACGGCACGACCGTTTCCGTACGCCCGGAAGTGCTCGACAACCGCACCGACGACCTCCCGGGTCACCGGCTCGGAGACGCCGAACCCGAGCGCCTTGTTCCAGTACCCGCCCGCCGGGTCGTTGCGCATCGCGAGCGCCACCCCGCCACCGATCCGTGCGGTGGTGATGTCGAGCGGCGAGCCGGAAACGCCGGACTCGTACGCGTACATGAACTCGGCCTCGACGGTCTCGGCCTGGATCATTGTTTGCCCTCGGGGTCGGCGAAGTGGGCGAAGGCCTGCAGGTTGGCCAGGGACTCGCCGCGTTTGACGCGCCACTCCCATTCGCGGCGGATCGCTGTGCCGAAGCCGATCTCGAGCATCTGGTCGAAGGACTCGTCGGCGTACGTGAGGACCGCGCCGAGCAGGCGGTCCAGCTCGTCCTCGTCGAGGCCCTTGAGGTTGACCCGGCCGGTCAGGTAGACGTCACCCGCGGCGTCGATCGAGAACGCGACGCCGTACATGCGGGCGTTGCGGCGCAGGAGCCAGGCCCACAACTCCTCGCTGTTCTCGTCGGGGTGGCGCATGACGAACGCCTCGACGCGCAGCGCGTGCTCGCCCACGATGAGGTTGCAGGCCGTCTTGAGCTTGTGCGTGCCCGGGATGGTCACCACCCACGACGACGCTCCGGTCGCCTCGCAGGGCAGCTCCCGCTCCGCGCAGACCCGTTCGATGAGTGTGCCGACCTCGTTCACCACGAGTAGGAGCCTGCCAGACGGGCGGCGATCAGCGCGCGGTGCTCGGAGACGGCTTCGCGGTAGACGCGCAGCAGTCCGTCGGCCGTGCGGTCCCAGGAGAAGTTGGCCGCGTGCTGGACGGCGCCCAGCGAAAGCCTCGCGCGCCGGGCCGGGCTGCGCAGCAGGTCGTCGAGGACCCGGGCCCAGTCGGCCGGGTCGTGCCCGTTGACCAGGACGCCGCTGACTTCGTCGGTGACCGCCATGACCAGGCCGCCGACGGCCGCGGCGACCACCGGCGTGCCGCAGGCCTGCGCCTCGATCGCGACGAGGCCGAACGACTCGTTGTGGGAGGGGACCGCGACGAGGTCCGCGGCCCGGTAGAGCGCGGCGAGCGCTTCGCCCGTCTGCGGCGGCAGGAAGCGCACCTTGTCGGAGACGCCGAGCGAGGCGGCGAGCTCGATCAGCGAGGTCGGGCGGTCGAGGCCGCTGCCGCTGGGGCCGCCGCAGATGACGACGGTGAGATCGGTGTCGCGCAGCGGCCCGGCGGCCAGCGCGCGGATCAGCACGTCGGGACCCTTGAGCGGCTGGATGCGCCCGACGAAGGCGACCAGGTGGCCGCGTTCCGGCAGGCCGAGCCGGCGCCGGTCCGCAGCCCGACTCACGCTCGGGTCGCCACAGCTCGGACGGAACCGGCCGAGGTCGACGCCGGGCTGCACCACGCTGAGCTTCGTGGGGTCGGCGTCGTAACAATTGACGAGGTCCTGCGCCTCGAAGCGGGTGTTGGCCACGAGCCGGTCCGACTCGGTGATGACCTGCTCCTCGCCGATCACCCGGGCCTTGGGCTCGGGCCGGTCACCGGTCGCGATCAGCCTGTTCTTGACCTTCGCGAGCGTGTGCGCGGTGTGCACGTGCGGCACGCCCCAGCGCTCCCGGGCCAGCCAGCCGACCTGACCCGACATCCAGTAGTGCGAGTGGATGAGGTCGTAGTAGCCCGGTGGGTGAGCCGCCTCGGCACGCAGGACACCATTGGTGAACGCGCACAATTGCGACGGAAGCTCTTCTTTCGACAGGCCCTCGAACGGCCCGGCGGTGATGTGGCGCACATGGACGCCGGGTGCCATCTCGACCACCGGCGGGAGGTCGCTGGAGGTGGCCCGGGTGAAGATCTCCACCTCGACGCCCCAGGCGGCGAGCCGTTTGGAGACCTCGACGATGTAGACGTTCATCCCGCCCGCGTCGCCCGTGCCCGGTTGCTCGAGCGGCGAGGTGTGCACCGACAGGGTGGCAATGCGCCGGGGAGTTGGCCAGAGGCCGGCGGCCCTCAGCTGTGCCACGTGGTGTCCCTTCGACAAACGACCCAAACGTTACGTTCAACTTTTACGCCGTCGTTCATCTTCCCCATCCCGCGGCCGTGAATCCCAACGCAGCGACCCCGGGGTGACCCAGGTAACGACTTTGCCCGGGTTTTCCGCTGCGGGTGAAGCTCGAGCCATGAGGGAGGATCGGGGCATGGTGCAGAAGAAGATCGCCGTGGTGACCGGCGCGTCCAGTGGTATCGGGGCAGCTACCGCCCGCCGGCTCGTCGCTGAGGGCTACCACGTCGTGGCAGCGGCTCGCCGGGCCGACCGGCTGGAAACACTGGTCAAGGAGCTCGGCGACGCGACCGCTGTGGTGTGCGACGTCACTTCGGACGAGTCGGTCGCCGCGCTCGCGACCGCGGTGAACGCCCTGGACGGCAAGGTTGCCCTGCTGGTCAACAACGCCGGCGGCGCGCGCGGCCTGGACCCGGTCGCGACGGGATCGGTCGACGACTGGAAGTGGATGTACGACGTCAACGCACTCGGCACCCTGCGCGTCACCCAGGCACTGCTGCCCGCGCTGGAGGCGAGCGGCGCCGGCACGGTGGTGACTATCGGCTCGACCGCGGCGTTCACGGTCTACGAGGGTGGCGCGGGTTACGCGGCGGCGAAGCACGCGCAGACCGCTCTGGTCGGCACGCTGCGCCTGGAGCTGGCCGGCAAGCCCGTGCGGGTGGTGGAGATCGATCCGGGGATGGTGCACACCGAGGAATTCTCCCTGAAGCGCCTCGGCGACCAGGCGAAGGCCGACTCGGTCTACGCCGGCGTCAAGGAACCGCTGGTCGCCGATGACATCGCCGACTGCGTGGCGTGGGTCGCCACCCGCCCGCAGCACGTCAACATCGACCGGCTCGTGGTCCGCCCGATCGCCCAGGCAGCCCAGCACAAGGTGGTCCGGGAGCAGATCTGACCCGCGGCGGAAAACCGAGGTAAGAGCATGATGAAACCGCTCGGTGCAGTCACACGGGGCACCACCAACCCCAACAGGCTGCGCCGGGTCGACAACTTCATCGCGTACCGCTGCGAGGGGTTGCTCAAGGCCGCACGACAGCCGCTGGTCGTGGACCTGGGCTACGGCGCGACGCCGATCACGGCGATCGAGTTGCGGGCGCGGCTGGCGGGTGCGATCCGCTCCGACGTGGCGGTGGTCGGGCTGGAGATCGATCCGGGGCGGGTTGCGGGCGCGCAGCCGTACGCGCAGCCACCGGTCCTGGAATTCCGTCGCGGCGGTTTTGAGTTGGCCGGTTTGTCCCCCACGGTGGTCCGCGCCTTCAACGTGCTGCGGCAGTATCCGGAGGACGAGGTCGACGCCGCCTGGCACACGATGACCGCCACAGGCGCCCTGCTGGTCGAGGGCACCTGTGACGAGCTGGGCCGGATAGCGACCTGGGCGGTCGTCGAGGCAGGCGTGCCGGGCACGTTGACGCTGTCCGCGCGACTGTCCGATCTGGATCACCCGGCGACGTTCGCCGAGCGGCTACCGAAGGCGCTCATCCATCACAACGTGCCCGGTCACCCCGTCCATGACCTGCTCGGCACGCTCGGCGCCGCCTGGGACGCGAGCGCTACACCGTTCGGCCCGAGACAGCGGTGGCTGGCGAGCGTGGCGCGGTTCCGGGAGCTGTGGCCCGTACTCGACGGAGTTGCCCGGTGGCGGCGCGGTGAACTGACCGTGCCGTGGTCGTCACTGCAAGGGTGATCAGGCCGTCGCCGCCTTCTCCGCGAGGATCAGCCGCAGCGCCTCGAGGAGCAGGTCGGAGGTGAAGGGCTTCTTGACCAGCAGGGAGTCCTCGGCGATGAGGCCCTTGCTGACCGCGATGTCCTTGGGCAGGCCGGAGATGTAGATGACGCCCATCTCGGGGCGCAACCCGGAGGCGCTGCGGGCCAGGTCGCCACCGGAGACCCCGGGCAGGCCCAGGTCGGTGACGAGTACGTCGATCGGGCCCGGGTGCTCCCGGCAGACCCCGACCGCCTGGTCGGCGTCGCCGGCGACCAGGGTCGCGAAACCGCGGCGTTCGAGCATCCGCCGCATGATGTCACGCAGATCTTCCTCGTCGTCGACGACGAGGACGGTGGGACGCTCTTGCGAAGCCTCCGACATAAGAGCCTCCTGGGGTGTGTGACGAACACGCTAGTGGCGCCGCGGGCCGCCTCGGATGCATTTGGGCAGATCAGAGCGCCAGGGACCACTTGTCGAGAACCCCGGTGGCGGTGCCGTAGGTGTCCTTGACCTGCAACGTCCACTTACCGTTGCGCGGGGCTCCCGACAGGTCGATCGGGTAGGTGTGCGCCAGGTTGGCGGTCTTGTCCGCCTTGTCCGCCGGCTTCAGCGTGTACCTGACGCCGTTCGGGCCGGTCAGGATGACAACCAGCGAGCCGCGGTAGGGGTGGTTGACCGTCACGCTGACGGCCGACTTCGCCGACGCGGTACCCGAGCAGCCCGAGACCGTCTTGGAGCTCGTGGCGGTTCCCTTGCGGGCGATCGCCACGTCGGTGCCGAGGACAAACGGGCCGCACGCCGCGGTGGTCGCCGGGGACGTGTTGAGGAACCCGGTGTAGAGCAGCTTGTTCGGCGTTCCGGCCGGATCGGTCACCTTGTTCGGGGTCGTCTGCGCGATCAGCGCGGCGGCGATCTGAGCCGGGGTCCAGCCGGGGTGCGCGGCGGCGACCAGGGCGGCCGCTCCGGCGACGTGCGGGGTCGCCATCGAGGTCCCGCTCATCACCGCGGTCCCGGTTGTCGAGTTATACGCGGCCGACGTGATCCGCACCCCCGGCGCGAAGAGGTCGACGCAGGATCCGTAGTTGGAGAAGTTCGCCCGGGCATCGGAGGCGTCCGTGGCCCCGACCGTGATCGCGTCCGTGGCCGACGCCGGCGAATAGGCGCATGCGTTCTTGCCGTCGTTGCCGGCCGCCACGGCGTACGTGACCCCGGCGGCGATCGACTTGGCTACCGCGGCGTTCAGCGTGCTGCTCTTCGTGCCGCCCACGCTCATGTTGGCGACGGCGGGCAGCACCGCGTTGCGGGTCACCCAGTCGATGCCCTTGATGATCGCGGAGTAGGAGCCCACGCCCTGGCAGTTGAGCACCCGGACGGCGACCAGGTTGACGTCCTTGGCGACGCCGTAGGTCTTGCCGCCGATCGTGCCGGCTACGTGCGTACCGTGGCCGTTGCAGTCCTGCGCGGTGGCGTCGTTGTCGATGAAGTCCCAGCCGTTGCTCGCCCGCCCGCCGAACTCCTGGTGGTTGATCCGGATGCCGGTGTCCAGCACGTACGCGGTGACATTTGCCGCCGACCGGTAGGTGTAGGTCTTCGACAGCGGCAGCGATGTCTGGTCGACCCGGTCCAGGCCCCAAACCGGGTCGTTCTGGGTCTGAACGTCCGCGAGGCGCACGGTGGCGTCCTGTTCCACGTAGTCGACGGCCGGGTCCGCGGCGAGTCTCCGGGCGTGCAGGCCGGTCATCCGCGTCTGAAATCCGTGTACCGTCGCGGAATAACTCTCGAGGACCTGACCGCCGTACCGCCTGGCGAGCGCCTGCGCGGTGGCCGGCACCTGGGCCGCGGTGGCCGACTTCAGCACCACGATGTAGCTGTTGGTGATCGCCCCAACACTGGCGACCCGGACCGTGCCGAGGGGCAGCGCTTCGGGCGTGCCAGCAAAAGCGCTTCCGGTAACCCCGGTGACAGCGGCTACGGTTGCGATACCGGCGGTCAGCGCGAGGCGCGCTGTTCGGCGCCGGCCGTCGTTGCGGAACATAAGGGGGCTCCTCCTGGTTACTGCTTCCAGCGACTGACATCACCCCGGAGGGAGAGGCATACGGGAAGCTCCTGGGGGCAAGATTGGCTATGCGACAGAGCCACTCCGGGACCGTCCAGGTTGCGCGTGGGTTGCATGCGCGCGATCCGGGCCTCGATGACTAAGTCGCTCGGACCGCGGGCCGAAGTACCCGCTGTCAGGATCGCTTGCACCGCCACTGAGCGTTTGCGCCCCTATGGGACGCTGGCGCCGCCACCGAGCAAGGAGAGCGTTATGACCAGCCTGCTGTCGCCCGAGATTGTCACCGCCGCCGAGCTCACCGAGCGCTGCGACAGCTGCAACGCGGCTGCGAAGATGGAGCTCGCCCTCTCCAGCGGTGGATCGCTCGCATTCTGCGGGCACCACGCCAACAAGCACGCGGAGCGGCTCGTCTCGATGGCCACCAAGGTCACCCTCGAGGAGGGCTTCGAATGGGCTGGGCGGTCTCCGTCGGCGTGACCCCTTGATCCCATCCGCCGCGATATGATCAATCCCTCACGGTTGGGGCGATACGCCCCATTTTAAGAGGGGTTCCACGGTGCAGATCGCGGCGCAGGACGTGGGCAGGCTGTCCCGGCTCCTCGCCGGGTGCGCCGGGCTCACCGTCGCCGCGCTCGGTACCGCTGGGCTGCTCAGCACGCCCGCGGACGATCGCGAACCACTCCTGTCGAGCCCGGGGGCCGCCCTACCGGCCGCCGGGCTCGCCCTGTGCCTGCTGGCCCCGGCCGGCGCCGGACGGGTCCGCCGCGGCGTGGCTTACGTCCTCGCGGTGCTCGCCGCCGCCGTCGGTGTCGCCGCCCTGTCCCGGCATCCCGCGGCGGGGGTCGCCATCGTGCTCTCCGGGCTCGCGCTGGCCGGGCTCGACGTCCAGCTGCGCCGGCGGCCCGGTGACCCCGCCCGGTACCGCATCGCGGACCCGCTGCTCGTCGGCGCGTCGATCATCACGCTGGTGGCGCTGGTCCCGCGGATGTTCGCGCCGACCTTTCCCGATGGTCGCGGCCCCGGCAGCCTGATGACCCCGCTGCACGCGGGGGCACTGCTCACCCTCGCCGTCGGTGCACTGCTCGCCCGCCCCGAGGCCGGGCCGCTGCGCACCGCCGCCGTTGCCGGGCCCGGCGTCAAGGTACGGCGTGCCCTTCCCGCCGTCGTCGCCGTGCCGGTCATCGCCGCGCTGGTCAGTGCGCTTGCTGTGCGTACGGGGATAAGCCGTCCCGCGGCCGCGATCAGCACCGGGGCGATCCTGGCCGCTCTCGCCGTCCTCGCCCTGGTGGGTTTTCTGGTCCGGTCCCTGGAGGGCGCCGACCGCAAGCAACGCACCCTGGTCGCCGAGCTGCACGAGCAGCGTGACTTCGCGGACACGCTGCTCCAGTCGATGAACGAGGCCGTGATGGTCCTCGACGCCAATTACCGCGTCATCGACGTGAACAGACGCTGGCGGGAGCTGACCGGCCATCCCGGGCCGACCGACCCACCAGCGCTTCCCCCGAGCGGTACGGGCGACTGGCTCGTCCGGCGAGCCGACGGGACCGACGTGCTGGTGCTGGCCACGATGGCGACCATTCCCGATGCCACCGGGGCGCCGCGCGGCTACGTCGCCACCTACGTCGACATCACCGACCGTAAACGCGCCGAGGACGAGTTGAGCAGCCGCGCCGCGGAGCTCACGGTGAGCAACGAGCGGCTCCAGGAGTCGAACACCCGGCTGGAGGCGGCGCTGGCCTTCAAGAACGACCTGACCTCGATGCTGACGCACGACATGGCGCAGCCGATCAGCTCCATCGCCAGCCTGTCCGAGCTGCTCCACGCGGACTGGGCCGATCTTCCCGACGACATCCGGCTCGAGCTGGTCGCGAAGATCGACAAGAACACCAACCGGCTCATCAAGATGACGAACGACCTGCAACTGCTCTTCCGGCTCGACACCGGTTCGGTCACCGCACGGCGCACTCCGGTGCCCCTCCTCGAGGTGGTCACGTCGGTGACGAGCGAGCTGCGCGCCGCGGGCGACGTCGAGGTGACCGTGGGCGAGGAGCTGTCCGCCCTCGCTGACCGGCAGCACGTCTGGCATGTGGTGCGCAACCTGCTCGGCAACGCGCTGGCCTACGGCGAGGCGCCGGTGGAGGTCCGCGCCGAGCGCCAGGGGGAATGCGTGGTGCTGATCGTCGAGGACGCCGGCCCGGGCATCCCGGAGGAGCTGGTGCCGGGGCTCTTCGACCGGTTCATGCGCGGCTCGGGCCTGGGGCTCTTCATCGTGCGGCATCTCGTGGAAGCGAACGGGGGCTCGGTCCGCTACGAGCGGACCGAACCCCACGGCGCCTGCCTGGTGACTACCTGGGAAGCGGCATCGGTCTAGGCGCTCCCGCGCTCTTCTTCGCTGATGATGCCGTCGCCACGGACGTCGCGGCCGCCCACCGACCTCCCGCCCATCCGTGCAGTGGCCGCCGACTGCCGGCCGGCGCCGCCGCTCAGGGCCGTGGGCGCCTGCTGGCGGCCCGCGCCGCCGCTGACGGTCGGGGCGCCGACGATCCGGCGGCCCGGGGCCAGGACGTCGTCGAGGTCGCGTGCGCTCTTGATGCCGGGCGCCGAGGAGATGTCCACGTTCGTGCCCGCGTTCGGCAGACCGAGCGGCGCGGTGTCCGCGTTGGGGCGCAGCCGGCCGAGCCCGTCCGGGTTGGCGTTGCTGAATTCTCCCGCGCTGGTTCCCCAGCCGGCGCCGGGCTGCGGGCGTCCGCCGTGCGCCCGGGTAGCTACCGAAGTGGGGGACGCGAAGGACGTACCCGTCAGCTGTTTGGTGCTGGCCCCCCGCAGGCTGCCCGGGTCACCCAGCTTGCCCGTCTCGATGAGGCCTTTGAACGTGTTCAGGTCGGCGCGCAGCCGCTTGCTCAGCGTCTCGGTGCCGTGCCGGTCGCTGGGGAGCAGGAAGGCGACGTCGGCCTCGAGCTGGGCGACGATCTGCGTCCGGGTCTCACCCATCGGCCGCAGCGTGATCGTCTCCGCGAGCAATGGGCCCTCGGTGGTCGCCCAGGAGACCCGCTCGTCGAGGGAGCGCTCGGTGATCTGCGCGTCGAACTCCTTGCGGCGCCCCTCGACATCCATGACCCAGTGGGTCTGGTCGTTGCCGACCGGGGTGACCCGCTGGACGCCGGTCATGAACCGCGGGTAGTTCTCGAACTTGGCGAGCTGCTCGTAAACCGCGTGCAGCGGCGCGCTGATCTCGACTGCCTGCTGAACCATACTCATCGGAATCTCTCCCATGCTGAAGTGCTGGCATGACAGAGAGTACGTAAGCGACTACGTTTCGTATCGGTCTTTCGGTCAGACCCGGCGCAGGTACTGCCATTGGCCGACCTCGGCCGCGTACCGGGCGTCACTCGCGGCCAGCAGGGTCACACCGGCATCGCGCAGCAGCGCCACCACGCGCGGGGACGGGCTGCGCCACGCCTCGCTGACCTCGACGGCCGTACCCGTGGCCCGGCAGGCGCCGGCGAGCACCCCGAGGACCTCCGGGGTGACGGCGGTGTCGTCCAGGCCCACCTGGGCGAGCAGGCTCAGGGGGCGGGACAGCTGGACCGGGGCGTAGCGGGAGGCGCGCTCGATGCCGCGCACGGTCGCGGTCACCACGATCTCGGCGACGCGGTCCGGGGTGAGGCGGCCGGCGGCGAGCTCGGTGCGTACCTCGCGAGGGGTGAGGGGGCCGGTGGCGAGCGGGAGGCCGGAGACGGCCACGGAGACGACCTCGAGGTGCCCCAGGTCCGCGGGCCAGGCCAGCCAGCCGTCCTCACGGACGACCTCCACCTCGGCGCCGACCCGCAGGTCCAGCTCGGTGCGGTGTCGGGCCCGGCGCACGGCATCCGCGTACGCGGGGAGCCACGTGGTGTCGGGGCCGACCTGGTCGGCGAAGGTGAGCGAGGAGAGCCCGGCGCGGTCCGCAGCCGACACGACAACCCCGACGCTGTCCCGGCCGGCGGCGAAGCCGGTGTGCACGTGCGCGTCCGAGCGCAGATCGAGGACGTCCGCCGCCGCGGCGATGGTGGTGCCGTCCATGACCGATTCGCGCTCTGCACCCACGATGACTCCCCGGCCGCTCCAGCAGGACGAGTGTTCTCGCCCTGCCAGTTACAGTGCGGCCCCGGTGTTGTGGACCCGGGGCCGCGCCAGGTGCAGTACGGGTGCGCGCGTCTTTACCGCTTTTACGCGGGCTCAGAGCTTGAAGCCGCCGACCAGGGTACGCAGCTCCTCCGCCGTACGGGCAACCTCGTCGCTGGCCTGCCGGGTCTGGGCCACCCCCTGCACCGCGGTCGAACTGGCCGTGGAGACGTCGGCGATGTTCGTCGCGATCCGGCTGCTGCCGGAGGCCACCTCGCCGATGCTGCGGGACATCTCGCCGGTGGTGGCGGTCTGCTCCTCGACGGCGCTGGCGATGGTGGTCTGGAAGTCGTTGATCTTGGCGATGACCTCGCTGATCCGGCTGATCACCTCGACCGCGCCGCTCGTGTCCGCCTGGATCGCGTTGACCCTGGCCCCGATGTCCTCGGTGGCCCGGGCGGTCTCCTGAGCCAGATCCTTGACCTCGGAGGCGACCACGGCGAAGCCCTTGCCGGCGTCACCGGCGCGGGCCGCCTCGATGGTCGCGTTGAGGGCGAGCAGATTCGTCTGCTCGGCGATCGAGGTGATCAACTTGATGACGTTGCCGATCTCCGCCGACGACTCGCCGAGCTGCCGGATCGTCTCGGTGGCGTGCGCGGCCTCCGACACGGCGACCCCGGCGATCTGGACGGCCTCGCTGGTGTTGCGGGAGATCTCCCGGATGCTCAGGCCCATCTCCTCGGAGCCCGCGGCCACGGTCTGTACGTTGCGGGAGATCTCCTCGGCCTCGTTCGACGCCGAGCTGGTCTGCCGGTCGGTGTCGCTCGCCGCCTCGGCGATCTGCCCGGCCACCGCCGAGAGCTGGGTCGCCGCGCTGGCCAGCGTGTCAGAGTTCTGTCCGATGGTGCTCAGCGACCGGTGCATCGAGGCGATCGCGGTGTCCATGCCGGTCGCCATCCGCCCCACCTCGTCGCGGCTGGTGATGCCGGTGCGCTGGGTCAGATCGCCCTTCGCCAGCCCGTCGATGACATGGGCGAGCCGCGCCACCGGGCGGGTGATGGACCGGGTCAGCGGGACGGCGAGCCCGATCAGCACGACGAGACAGACGAGCACGACGATCGCGAGACCCCACCGCGCGGCGTCGACCACCTTGTCCATGTCCGCACGCTCCTGCTCCGCCGCCGCGACGACCTTCTCGTTCAGCGCACCGAGCTGGTCGTCCACCACGCTGTTGCGATCGGCGATGTCACCCGTGTCCGGGGTCTTGCCCGCGGTCGCCTGCGTCACGAAGTCGCTGATGAACGTGCCGAAGTCGTTGACGTTCGGCCGGATCTTCGCGAACTCCGCGGCGAGATCGTCCGGCAGGCCCGCGGCTTCGACCGCGTCCGCGGCCTCGGTCGCCGAGGTCACGTCGTCGGCGACGTCCTTGGTGACGTCGTCACCGAGGGCCGAGCGGTAGGCGTCGACCTTGAGCTCGCTCTGCCGGGTGTCGAGGTGGTTGAGCGCGGCGAGCCCGACCTCCAGGTTTCGCACCAGGTCGGCCTGGGTGACCAGCTGCCCCTGGGTGACCCAGGACCCGGCCATCAGAACGGCCAGCCCTACCACACCGCAGGCGACGATCAGGCCGATTCGCTTGGCGACCCCTAGTTGCATCAATCGGGACATCTACGGCTCCTCGACGTGGTCATTACCCCTATTTTTACGGTGATTGCGGGTGTTGACGGCGTTTCACGTTTTTTGCCGCAACTGTCCCGCGCCACTGCGAAGGGATCCCACAGCGATGAAGCGCGCCACCACCCTGTTCGCCGCCGCTGGAACGCTCGGCGGCGCCCTGACGCTCGGCACGGCCCCGGCCCATGCGGACCCCACTACGCCGGACATCGCCGCCACGGGCACGATCGTCACCGCGACCACCGGGCTCAACGCGCGAAGCGGCCCGTCGTCGGCCAGCGCGCGCATCGGGACCCTCACCAACGGCACGCCGATCGCGATCTCCTGCCGCACAGCCGGCGAGTTCATCAGCGGCACCGTCACCAACACCGGCTACTGGGACCGGTTGACGGACAACAGCTTCATCTCCGACGCGTTCGTGCAGCGTGACGCCATCGACATTCCTAAGTGCACAACCACCACCGTGGCGATCCCGGAGGTCTCCGGCACCTGGATGCTGCCCGTCAAAGCCGGTCTGGTCAGCGGCTTCCGCACCGTCGAACGGCCCGTGCACGACGGCGTCGACCTGGGCGCCACCCGCAACACCGCGATCCGGGCGGTAAGCGCCGGCACCGTGATCCGGGTCGTCTGCAACGTCTCCAGGGGCAGCTGCGACGTCGACGGCAGCCGGTCCCTGCGCGGCTGCGGCTGGTACGTCGAGGTGCAGCACGCCGACAGCATCGTGACCCGCTACTGCCACATGATCCGGCGCCCGTCGGTGACCGTCGGCCAGGTCGTCCGCCGCGGCACGATCCTCGGTCACGTCGGCACGTCCGGCGCCTCCTCGGGGCCACACCTGCACTTCGAGGTACACGTGGGCGCGCCGGCCACCCGCGCCAACGCCGTCAGCCCGATCGACTTCATGGCGGTCCTCGGCCTGACGTTCGGCTCCGCATAAACGGCTACGGCCCGGTCCCCTGTGGGGATCGGGCCGAAAATGCCGCTTCGTTCCTACGGTTTTCTGGGTTCGAGCATCTCGGTCAGCGCGCGGACGGCGTCCTCGGTCGGCGATGCCGCTTCACGGTTGGCGTCCTGCAGTTCCTTGTAGACCTCTTCGCGGTGCACCTGCACGTCGCGCGGGGCCTGGATGCCGATCCGGATGACGTCGCCCCGGGCCTCCAGCACGGTGATGACGATGGTGTCACCGATCATCACGCTCTCGCCGGCCCTCCTGGTCAGCACGAGCATCTAGCCGCCCCTCTCCATCCGTGGACAGGACCTTGCGCTCGTTGCCGCCGTCAGTAGGTCTTACGCATGATCGCGCGGACCGGCATCTCGCTGCCGGTGAGGACCACCTGGATGGCACGGTGGCTGTCCCGGTCGACGATGATCGGCGCGAGCAGGTTGGCGGTGGTCTCGTTGACGCCGGCGGTGATGACGACCATGACCAGCAGGCGGTCGGGGTCCTTGGTGTTCAGCGCGGCGAACACCTCGTTCTCGATCTCGGGCGCGTAGTCCGGGAAGAACGGCTCGGGCGGCGCCACCAGGAAGCGCAGCTCGGGGTCGTCGATGGACGTGAACGCGTAGAGCAGGCCTTCGTCGTTCAGTCGGACCAGAACGAACTGCCGGTGGGCCGGGAACCCGGGCATCGGCACGGCCATGTCGATGACCGGGAGATCGAGCTCGGTGTCGGTCATGATGGCCCCAATCGGACGGGACGCGGTGCGAGTACTCATGGTCACCTCAGAAAGTCGATGAGCGAGGGCTGAATCACCTTTGCCGAAGCGGCCAGAGCCGCCTGGTACGAGGTCTGCTGGAGCTGCATGTCCATGATGGTCTTCGGCAGGTCGACATCCTCGACCTCGGAAAGCTGAGCCGTCACGTCCAGCAGCCGGTCCTCCGCAGACTGCTTCATCTGCGTAATGCGATTGTATCGGGCGCCTACATCCGAAAGAGTGTTTTTCACGTTATTGGACGCGGTATCGAGCCTTTCCAGGCCCTTGCTGAGAGCGTCCATGTCGTTGTCGCTCAACGCCTGCGAAAGGTCGTCCAGCACCTTGAAGACCGAGGCGTCCCCCTCACCGAACGCGGCGGTCCCACTCGCATCCACGCGTACCTTCGAGTTCGGCCCGACGGTGCGGTTCACGGCGTCCTCGTTGCCGACGAACGTACCGGTGTCGTCGAACGCCTTCGTGCCGTTCGTGGTGCCACCGAACACCGGGCGGTCCAGGTAGGTCGTGTTCGCGTACCCGATGACTGTGGTCCTGATCTGGTCCAGCTCCGCCGAGATGGCGGCGCGCGAGTCGGCGCTGCCCCCGCCGGCATTGAGGCCCTGCACCGTGAGCGAGCGGGCCTTCTGCAGGATCGTCGAGGTGCTGCTGAGCGTGCCGTCGAGGGTGCTCAGCCAGCCGAGTCCGTCGCCGGAACTGCGTACGTACTGAGTGTTGGCGCGCGTCTCGCCACGCAGCTGCATCGACTGCAGCGTGCCGTTCGGCGAGTCGGACGGGCGGTTGATCTGTTTGCCGCTCGAGAGCTGCTCCTGGATCTTCTCGCCCTTGGAGATGTTGCGCTGAAGGTTGTTGAGCACCCGGGTGTGGATGCTGCGCTCGGTGACTCTGCCTGCCATGACTTGTCCCCTTACCTTCCGACCAGGCCGGTGCGGTTGATGAGCTGGTCGAGCATCGAGTCGATCGTGGTGAGGACGCGCGATGCCGCCTCGTAGCCCCGCTGGTATGTGAGCAGGTTCGTCATCTCCTCGTCGAGGTTGACGCCGGACTCGGCCTCGCGGGCCGCGTCCACCTGGTCGGTGACGTTCGCCTGGATCTCGCTGCGCCGCGTCGCGGTCTGCGCGTTGACACCGAGGTCCGCGATCATGCTCTGGTACGAGACGTCCGGGCTGTTCGCGAGCTTGGCCGTCGACGCGAGGGTGTTGGCGACCGAGCCGTCGTTCGTGCCGACCGGAAGGCCCGACACCGGGTCGAGCTTCGGCGTACCGTCGGCGTTCGTCTCGTTCTTGCCGGAGACCGCGATGTCCGACGGGTTGGTTATCCCGACGCGCATGTTGCGGGCGTACCGGCCGGTGGTGAAGTCACCGACGAAGAAGTCCCCACCGGCGGTGCCATCCGACTTGTACGCCGCATTCGTCGCGGTGTTCACGATGTCCACCATGGACTTGGCGACCTTGTCCAGCTTCGCCGCCATGTTCGGCAGGATCGAGGTCATCGTGTCGACCATCGAGCCCATCGTGCCGCCGGCCTGCACCGAGTCGCCGTTGTCGGTCCACGTGAGACCGGCGGGCTTGGAGCCGGGCGGAAGCAGCCCGTCGTTGTAGTCGCGCTGCGCGTCCATCGTGGCGACGCCCGCGGTGGCCGACATCTGCCGCGTGGTGTTGTAGTTGACCAGCAGCGAGTTGCCGACGAAGACGTCCATCGAGCCGTTGGTACGCAGCTGCGCGGTCGCGCCGGTCAGCTCGGACAGGTGCAGGACCGCGGAGTCGCGGCGGTCCTCGAGCTCGTTCACCACCACGCCGGTGGCCTTCGCCTTGACGATCGAGTCGTTGAGCTGCGCGATCGTGCCGGCGGTGGTGTTGACCTCGGTGGCGTACTTGGCCAGCTGGCTGGAGTTCGCCGACCACTGCGCGTCCATCGAGCCGTACGCGCTGTTGATGTTGTCGGACACGACCTTGCTCTGCTGCACCAGCGCGGAGCGGGCGGCAGTGCTGTTCGGCTCGTCGCCGACGTCACCCCACGCCGCCCACATGTCGTGGATCTGGGCCTGCAGCGCGGTGTCCCCCGGCTCGGCGAAGACATCCTCCAGCGAGTTGTACGCCGCGGCCTGGTTGGTCAGGTACGAACTGTTGCCGTGCTCGGTGCGCCCGCGGTTCTCCAGATACTGGTCCCGTAGCCGCTGCACGTCGTTGATCTCGACGCCGGTGCCGAGCCCGTCGGTGGTCGCCCACCTGACGGGCACGACGGAGCCGACCGAAGCCTGCATGTCGACGCGCTGCCGGGTGTATCCCTCGGTGTTCGCGTTCGCGATGTTCTGCCCGGTGACGTCCAGGCCGCGACGCTGCGCGTAGAGCGAGGTCAGCGCGGTATTGATACTGCCGAAGCTGCTACCCATCAGATTGCCTCGTCCACCAGGCTCGGGCGGCGGACCCCGCCGCTGACGGTCTTGCCCTGAGATGAATACGTTTCCACGGTTCCGGCGAACGCGAGCATGGTTTCCCTGGCCGCGCGCTGGCCGGCGGTGAGCAGGTCCCGGTTGGCGTCGGCCATCGTGCTGATCTCGCTCGTCAGCGTCAGGAACGCCTTACGGTGCTGGTGGAGCAGGTCGGACCAGGGTGCCGGGGCGGCGTCGGCGAGCTGGCCGAGCGAGGCCTCCGCCTGCAGACCCAGTTCAAGAGCGACAGCCTGGGCGTACGCGGCCCGCGCCACCTCGGTCTGACGGATCTGGTCCAGCACGACCTCCACCTCGCGGGTGGCGTGCGCAAGCCATCGCGACCGGTTCGAGGCGAGCAGCAACTGCTCCTCCTCGAGCTTGAACAGCAGGAGTTCCAGCAGCTCCCTGGCTCGCCACAGGACGCTGGACAGGTCGGTCAGGCTCACCCGGTCCTCCGACTTCCTTAACGGGAAGGCCAATACACGGCGTGTTCCCTGCTCATCCGGACAGTCGGCACAGCGAATCGGTCTCTGAGGGGTTTCCGGCAGGTAGCGACGGCCGGATCTGGCATTTGCCCGAAAAGCCCGAAGAAATTTCGGAGACTGCTCATGACCGGCGGGGGACCGCCGATCTGACTGGCGTTACGCCAACGGCTTACGGATGAGCCGGTACGACCCCACTCAAGGAGGAAACACCATGGGTCTTCGCATCAACCAGAACATCGCCGCCCAGAACGCCTACCGGAACCTGTCGGTCACCGACGGGCAGATGTCGAAGTCGCTGGAGAAGTTGTCCAGTGGTTTCCGCATCAACCGCGCGGCGGACGACGCGGCCGGCCTCTCGATCTCCGAGGGTCTCCGTTCCCAGGTGGGCGGTCTCAAGCAGGCCGTTCGTAACGCCCAGGACGGCATCAGCGTCGCGCAGACCGCTGAAGGTGCGCTCAACGAGACCACCTCGATCCTCCAGCGTATGCGTGACCTCTCCGTGCAGGCCGCCAACGGTGGCTCCAACGACGCCGAGGCCAAGGGTGCGGCGCAGAAGGAGTTCAGTCAGCTCAACGAGGAGCTCGACCGGATCAGCAACACCACCTCCTTCGGCAAGTCGAAGCTGCTCGACGGCTCCTTCGGCAACGGCAACAAGATCGACGGCAGCAGCAAGGTCACGACGCTGCCGACCGGCGCCCAGACGTTCAACATCACGAAGATCGGCGACAAGGACCTGTCGGCCAACCCGATCGTCGTGACGACGGCCGCCATCCCGGCGACCGCCACCGCCAAGGACGTCGCGGACGCCATGAACACGGCGATCAAGGCGGCGCTGACCGACCAGACCGCGGGCGGTCCCGCGGCCGGCCAGGGCTTCACGGGCAACGAGGTCAAGGTGAGCGCATCGGTCGCCGCCGACGCCACCGGTGCCTCGTTCAGCCTGAGCGGCTCGAAGGGCTTCGAGATCAGCGGCGACCTCAGCGCCGTGGGCGTCACGGGCACCACCAGCACCGCCGACCCGAAGGCCAACAGCGGCCAGTTCCAGGTCGGCGCCAACAGTGGTGAGACCCTGAGCATCTCCATCGGCGCCGTCAGCTCGTCGGCCCTGGGCACCAATGCCCTGGACCTGACCGCTGAGGGTGGCGCGGACAAGGCGATCGAGGCGCTCGACAAGGCGATCACCTCGGTTTCGGACACCCGGGCAACCCTCGGTGCGTACCAGAACCGGTTCGAGCACACGATCAACAACCTGAACGTCTCGGTCGAGAACCTGTCCGCGTCGGAGTCGCGTATCCGTGACACCGACATGGCTCAGGAGATGGTCCAGTTCACCCGGAACCAGATCCTGACCCAGGCCGGCACCTCGATGCTGTCGCAGGCCAACCAGGCCTCGCAGAACGTTCTGTCGCTCCTGCGCTAACCGAACCGCTACCAACTGGCACTAACCGAATATCGCTGACAACCGAATAGTCGGGGGTAGCTGGCAGACGGCGCCGGCTACCCCCGATTCATTTTTTGTGGATCCCCCGGCAAGGAAGGAAGG
Source organism: Winogradskya humida (assembly GCF_016862215.1). Lineage (GTDB taxonomy): Bacteria > Actinomycetota > Actinomycetes > Mycobacteriales > Micromonosporaceae > Actinoplanes > Actinoplanes humidus. The sequence continues at coordinate 57,646 of NZ_BOMN01000050.1, read as the reverse complement.
GCGCGCGATGACCAGCTCGGTTGACGGACTCGTCAGTGGTCTCAGCACCTCCTCGATGATCACCAGCCTCCTGCAGGTAGAGGCTGCCCCCCAGACCCGGCTCAAGGCCAAGGTCGACACGGCGTCGACCGTGGTCTCCTCGTACCAGTCGGTCAACTCGAAGCTCGTGGCGCTGAAGAACGCCGCTGCCGACGTCGGCGCCCTGTCGACCTGGCGCGCCATCAAGCCCACCTCGACCTCCAGCTCCGTGACAGCCACCGCGATCGGCGGCACGAACACCTCCACCGGCAGCCTCACCTTCGACGTGGTGTCGCTCGCCAAGGGCCAGTCCAGCACCGCCCGCGTCGCCACCAGCGGCGACGTCACCTCAGCGGACTCCTTCACCGTGCAGATCGGCACCGGTGACCCGGTCACGATCAGCCTCACCGACAAGTCGGCGCAGGGCATCTCGGACGCGCTCAACAAGGCCGGCATCGGCGTGAAGGCCTCCGTCGTCACCACCGGCGGCGCCCAGAACATCCTGCAGATGACCAGCTCGAAGCCCGGCACCGCGAACGGCTTCACCATCACCGGCCTCGACGACGTCGCCATCGCCACCAGCGCCGCGACGGACGCGAAGCTGCAGGTCGGCGGCACCGAGGAAGAGGGCGGCTACTCCGTCACCAGCGGCACCAACACGTTCACCGGTCTGATGGCCGGGGTGACGGTGACGGTCAGCAAGAAGGAAACCGGTGTCACCCTCAACACCGAGTCCGACGTCTCCGGCATGGCCGCGAAGTTCCAGGCCCTCGTCGACGCCGCGAACGCCACCCTGACCGAGGTCACCGCCCAGACCAAGTACGACCCCGACACCAACACGGGCTCGCCGCTGACCGGCGACTTCATGGTGCGCCAGATGAGCCAGAGCATTCTGAGCAAGGTCAGCCAGGGTCTGAGCTACAAGGCGGAGGACGGCACCAACGTCGCCTTCGGCAGCCTCAGCAAGTTCGGCATCCAGCTCGACCGCAGCGGGCAGCTGACCTTCGACGCCGAGAAGTTCACCGCCTCGTACAACGCGGACCCCACCGCGATCAAGACCGCCGGCATCGCGCTCGGCGACAGCTTCCGGGCCGTCGCCAACACCCAGATCGAGAACGTCACGTCGGCCATCACCGGCCGTAAGAACGCGATCGACTCCATGAACACCCAGATCTCCGACTGGGACGTACGACTGGCCGCGAAGAAGGTGGCACTGCAGAAGCAGTACACCGCCCTCGAGACCTCGCTCGGCACGCTCAAATCACAGTCCACCTGGCTCTCCGGCCAGATCGCCAGCCTCGGCTGACGAGTTTTCCGCACCGAGTAGCACCTGATCGCCCATGGAATCCGCCCATTCCTGAGCAAAGGGAACTGATGACCTCTCCGCTGAACCGTTACCTGCAGGACTCCATCAACACGGCCTCGCCGGCGAAGCTACTGATCATGCTCTACGACCGCCTTGTGATGGACCTGGTGCAAGGCGAGGAGTCGCTGCGCAACGGCGAGCGGGAAGTCGCGAACGACAAGCTGAACCACGCCCAGGAGATCATCCTGGAGCTGCGTACCACGCTCGACGTGGACGCGTGGGCCGGTGCACCCGGGCTGGCCAACCTCTACGGATACCTGCTCACCGAGCTGATCGGGGCGAACATCGCCCGGGACGCCGACCGCGTGGCCACCTGCCGGGGCATGATCGAACCGCTGCGCGACGCCTGGCGCGAAGCAGCCCTGCTGGCAGCGGCCAATCCGGCCTGATCACACCGATGAGCACTCAGAGCGAGGCGGGAAACAGCGTGACCACAGAGTGGCGAAGCGCCTGGACCGCCGCGCTCGACGAGCTCGAGCTCGACGTCGTCACGATCGAGACCATGCTGGCCGACGAGCGACGCCTCGCCGAACTGCCCGAGTCGAACCTGTGGCAACCGCCGACCGATCTCGGCGCACTGCCGCTGGAGCTCAGGCCGCGGGCCGACGAGATCCTCACCCGTCAGCTCGCGGCCGCCGAGGAGATCGCGCGACGGCTCACCAGCACGCGGGTCCAGCAGGTGATGACCAGCAGGATCGAGACCGGCGAGGCCACCAAACGCCCCGTCTTCCTCGATTGCGCCATGTAGGGACGAAATACGACACCCGGGACCGTTTGCTCTGGTCCCGGGTTTTTCGCTCCGCCGACTGATAGTCCAGGCTCGGGTAGGGACACAGCAACCGTCCGGCAACCATTTGCGCCTCAGCGGATCGACGGTCAGGCCGAACCTGAGAGTACGAGCAACGGACTGCTCGTACAGCTCGCCAAGGAACGGCGGCCTCGCACCACTGGAAGGAACACTGCCGTGTTCGATGACGTCGCATCGTCCTCGCTCCGCGTCGCAGTCGCCGGCCTGTCCGCCCGGCAGAACGCCATTTCCAACAACATCGCGAACATCGAGACCCCTGGGTACCAGGCCCGTAAGGTCAAGTTCGAGGAGGCGCTCAGCAGCGCCGTCAAGCACGGCGCCTCGCCCTCGTCGGTGACGCCGAGCGTGCAGAACTCGCTGGAGCCGACGCGCCTGAACGGCAGCAACGTCAACCTCGACGAGGAGACGCTGTCGCACATCGACACCACGATGCGCTACCAGCTGACGATCCGCGCCCTCGACAGCAAGTACGGGTTGATCCGCGACGCGATCAAGGGGGCCTGATCCTAGATGAGCACCTTCAACGCGATCGGCACAGCCGCATCCGGCGTCACCGTCTACCGCAAGTGGCTCGACGCCGTCTCCGACAACATCGCCAACATGGACAACGTCAGCCGGACCTCGGAGAGCGCCTTCCAGGCCCGGTACGTCGTTGCCCAGGAGGCCCAGGACGGCAACGGGGCCCAGGTCGGCGGGATCGCCTACGGCAGTGCCGAGGGCCAGCTCGCGTACGAGCCGGACAACCCGCTCGCCGACACCGAGGGTTACGTGCGCCGCCCCGACATCGACCTCGGCAGCCAGATGGCTCAGCTGATGATGGCGCAGCGGGCGTACCAGGCGAACATCTCGGTTGTCGACCGTGCCAAGGAGTCCTACCAGGCCGCGATCAACCTCGGGAAGGGCTGATCATGACGTCCCCCATCAGCGCGCTCGGTGCCGTGAACGGTCTCTCCAGCGTCAGCGCGATCAGCGGTGCCTCGAGCGCAGCGGCCACCACCGGAGCCGGTGCGGCCGGCGGCGACTTCGCGAGCATGTTGTCGAAGGGCCTGGAGAGCGTGCAGGCGTCCCAGGCGAACGCGAGCGATCTCGCCGTACAGGTGGCCAACGGCACCCTGCAGGACCCGGCGCAGTACACGATGGCCGCCACCGAGGCCTCGCTCGGCCTCCAGATGACCATGGCGATCCGCAATAAAGCTGTCGAAGCATTTCAGGAAATCATGAGAATGCAGGCCTAAAATGTCTGACCGTCTGCCAGCGCCTGTTCGTAAAGTCGGCGACACCTTCAAATCCTTCACGCCCGGTCAGAAAGCCGTCACGGTCGCGGCGTTGCTCGCGCTGCTCATCGGCGGTTACTTCTTCGCCACCTGGGCCTCGAAACCCTCGTACTCCCCGCTGTTCAGCAATCTGTCGACGAAGGACGCGAGTGCGATCGTCGAGTCGCTGGACAAGTCCGGGACGGCGTACGAGCTGGCCAACGGCGGCTCGACGATCCTCGTTCCGCAGGACCAGGTGAACAATCTGCGGCTGCAGCTGTCCGGTGAAGGCCTACCCGGAGACGCCGACACCGGCTACTCGCTGCTCGACCAGCAGGGGATCACCACCAGCGACTTCATGCAGCACACGAACTACCAGCGGGCGCTCGAGGGCGAGCTGGCGAACACCATCAAGGCGATCGACGGCGTGGAGGCGGCGACCGTACACCTCGTCATGCCCCAGAAAGACGTCTTCGCCGACGACCAGAACAAGACCACCGCCTCGGTGCTGGTGCAGACCTCGCCGAGCGAACCGCTCTCCGGTGACCAGGTGCAGTCGATCGTCCACCTCGTCGCGTCGAGCGTCGAAGGCCTCGACCCGACCCAGGTGACCGTGGCCGGCGCGGACGGCAAGATCCTCTCGACCGGTGGCGGCGCAGCGATCGGGGGCAGCGGCAGTGACAGCGGCTCCGACTCGGCGACCGTCCAGTTCCAGACCCGGCTCAACAACTCCTTGCAGGCCATGCTGGATTCCGTGGTCGGGCCGGGGCACTCCGTGGTCACCACGACCGCCGAGCTCGACTTCGACACGGTGCAGACGAACACCGAGAAGTTCACCTCGGACCCGTCGGTCGCGGCGCTGTCCGAGAGCATCAGCCGCGAGGCGTACAACGGCAACGGCAACGGCCAGGGCGGGGTGCTCGGCCCGGACAACATCCAGGTTCCGAACGGCACCACCAACACGGCCGGGACCGGGCAGTACGAGAACAGCAACACCGTACGCAACAACGCGGTCGACAAGACCACCGAAACGCGCAACAGCGCCCCGGGCGGCATCAAGCGCCTGAGCGTGGCGGTGCTGCTGGACGCCACCACCGCCGGTGCCGTCAACCAGGCGGACGTGCAGCAGCTCGTCAGCGCCGCGGCCGGGATCGACGCGACCCGCGGCGACACGATCGCGGTCAGCGCGATGGCTTTCGACACCAGCGCCGCGACCGCCGCCAAGGACGCGCTGGCCGCCTCCGTCGCGGCCGACACCACGGCCAAGCAGACCTCGCTGATCAGGACCGCCGCGATGGCGCTGGTCGTACTCCTGCTGATGTTCATCGCCTGGCGCTGGAGCCGGAAGCAGAAAAAGCGCAAGTCGCTGACCAGCGCCGAGCTCAAGCACCTCGAGGAGATGCAGGCCGCCCTGGAGGCGCAGCGTCTCGCCGAGCTGAACGCGGCGATCCCGTCGGCGGCCATCGAGGCGAACGCGAGCTTCCAGGAGCTCGAGGAGCGCCAGCGCGAGATCGAGCAGATGGTCGAGGACCAGCCTGAGGAGATGGCCGCACTGCTGCGCGGCTGGCTCGGTGCCGGCCGCTGACCCTGACCTGAAGCTCGTCCCCCGCCCCCCTGGTTCAAGGAGGAACCACATTGACCACGCCAGCAGCGCTGACCACCACGTCGATGACAGGCCTGCGCAAGGCGGCCATCCTGCTGGTGCGGATGGGCAAGGAGTACTCGACGCGGGTCCTGGCCAACATGAGCGAGGGCGAGGTCGAGGAGCTCTCCGCCGAGATCGCCCGGCTCGGCAAGCTGGAGCCGGATGTCGTCGGCGACGTCATCGACGAGTTCTACGCGCTGGCCACGACCAAGCACGCCGGCGCGGGTGGCATGGCGTACGCCCGTGAGCTGCTCGAAGCCTCCCTCGGTGTCGAACGCGCCCAGCTGATCCTGGACCGGCTGCAGGCCTCGATGACCGACATGCCGTTCAACTTCCTCAGCCACGCCGATCCCCGCCAACTGCTCTCCTACGTGCAGTACGAGCACCCGCAGACGATCGCGCTGGTCCTCGCGCACATCCCGTCGGCGCTCGCCTCGTCGATCCTGTCCGGGCTCGCCCCCGAGGTGCAGTCGGACGTCGCACACCGGATCGCCGTCATGGACCGCACCTCGCCGGACGTGATCCGCCAGGTCGAGATGGCGCTGCAACGCAAGCTGTCCAGCGTGCTCCAGCCCGACGAGCTGTCCACGGTCGGTGGCCTGCAACCGCTGGTCGACATCATCAACCGCGCGGACCGCACCACCGAGCGGCTCATCCTGGAGGCGCTGGAGAAGCGCAACCCGGAGATCGCCGAGGAGATCCGCCGGCGGATGTTCATGTTCGAGGACATCACGTCCCTCGACGACCGTTCGATCCAGCTGGTGCTGCGTCAGGTCGAACCCGCCGACCTCGCGCTCGCGCTCAAGGGTGTCGGCGACGACGTCCGAGACAAGGTCACCGGCAACCTGTCCGAACGTGGCCGGGAGAACCTGGTCGAGGAGATGGACCTGATGGGCCCGGTCAAGGTCAAGATGGTCGAGGAGGCGCAGCAGAAGATCGTCTCGGTGATCCGCTCGCTGGAGGACTCCGGCCAGATCGAGATCCAGCGCGGCGAGGCGGAGGAACTCATTGCCTGAGGAGAAGCCGGTGCTGCGGGGCTCGGTGGCCGAATCGGCGACCGCGGTCAGCTTCGGCGTGGACCTGCGCCGCGGCGTACCGAAGGATTCCGCTCCGGTCGAACGGGCCAAACAGGAAGCCCGCACCGCCGGGTACGCCGAGGGCTGGGCGCAGGGCCAGCGGGCCGCCGCGCTCGAGGCGGAAGCGGCCGCCGAACGGGCCACCGCCCGCGAACACGCCCACGACCAGCGCCGCGCGGCCGCCCTCGCCCAGTCGGTGAACGCGCTCGGCCGGGCGGTGACCAACCTGGAGACCCAGCTCATGCCGACCCTGCACGAACTGCAGGAAGCGGTGCTGGGGCACGCGTTCGAGCTGGCCGAGGCCATCATCGGACGGGCCATGGACGACGCCGAGGGCCGGGCCGCGGCAGCGCTGCGGCGGGCCATGAACGCCGCCCCCGACCAGGGCGACGTCGTCGTGAGCCTGCACCCCGACGATTTCCGCAGTCTGGTCGGCACGGCAACCGACGCCGACTACAACTACGAGGGCCGGCCGGTGCATCTGCGCCCCGAGCCCGCCCTGCACCCCGGCGACGCCGTGGCCGAGACCGGCACCACGACGGTCGACGCCTCCATCGCGGCCGCCGTGGCTAGAGCGAAGGAAGCCCTGCGACTGTGACCGACGTCTTCCGCAACCGCATCAACGCCGCCCTCACCGCGGCCCAGCCACTGAGCCGGGGCAAGGTCACCGGGGCGGTGGGCCTGCGCGTGACGGTGAGCGGTCTGGAAGCCCGGGTCGGCGACCTCCTGCAGATCAACGAGGGCGACGACGCGATCCTGGCCGAGGTTGCCGCGCTCGACGGGGACCGGCTCGCCTGCCTGCCGCTGGGCCCGATCGCCGGCCTCGGCACCGGCAGCCCGGTCACCAACACCGGCGGTCCGCTGCGCGTAGCCGTCGGCCCGGACCTGCGCGGACGCATCCTGGACGGGCTGGGCCGCCCGATGGACGGCGGACCCCCGCTCAGAGGCGAGATGGTCAGCATCGAGGCCGCCCCGCCGTCGGCGATGGAGCGGCAGCTGGTCGACCGGCCGATGCCGTTGGGCGTACGCGTCCTGGACACGCTCGTCCCCTGCGGCCGCGGCCAGCGGATCGGCATCTTCGCCGGCTCCGGCGTCGGCAAGAGCACCCTGATGTCCATGATCACCCGCGGGACGACCGCCGAGCTCAACGTCGTCGCCCTGGTCGGCGAGCGCGGCCGCGAGGTCCGCGAGTTCATCGAACACGACCTCGGCCCCGAAGGCCTGGCCCGTTCGGTGGTGGTCATCGCCACCTCGGACACCCCGCCGCTGGTCCGGCTCCGCGCCCCCCTCGTGGCCACCCGCATCGCCGAATACTTCCGCGACGAGGGCGGCGACGTCCTCATGCTGATGGACAGCGTCACCCGCGCCGCGATGGCCCAGCGCGAAGTCGGCCTCAGCGTCGGCGAACCCCCCGCCACCCGCGGCTACCCACCCTCGGTCTTCGCCATGCTCGCCTCCCTGCTGGAACGAGCCGGCCCCGGCGCCCGCGGCAGCATCACCGGCCTCTACACGGTCCTGGTGGAAGGCGACGACCACAACGAACCGATCGCCGACGCCGCCCGCTCGATCCTCGATGGCCACATCGTCCTCGACCGAAAACTCGCCACCGCCGGCCACTTCCCCAGCATCCAGTCCCTCGACTCCATCTCCCGCGTCGCCAACAAAATCACCACCGCCGAACAAAAAAGCGACGCCACCGAACTCCGCCGCATGATGGCCGCCCACCGCGACGTCCGCGAGCTGGTCGAAATCGGCGCCTACGTCCCCGGCACCAACCCTGAGGCCGACCGCGCCACGGCGATCTGGCCGCAGATCACCGCCTTCCTGCGCCAGGGCCTGGACGAAAAGGTCCCCGCCGACCAGGCCTGGGCGCAATTGCGCCAGCTCATCGCAAATTCCTGACCGTTTCAGTACGTCCGGAGCAAAGTCCCCGGTGGCCGCCCGCATGGCCGCATGGCCGCATGGCCGCATGGCCGCATGGCCGCATGGCCGCATGGCCGCATGGCCGCATGGCCGCATGGCCGCATGGCCCATGGCCGCATGGCCGCATGGCTGCCGAGCTCAATTCCCCTCATCCGGACATAAGCCCCGATCCGGCCGCCCACTCCGCATTAGGTTGTGTGCAATTAAGTTGTGCACAACTTAATTGTGGGCAACCTAGCTGGGTGCAACGGGGCGGTAACGGTCCGGCTTTTGGGGGCGGGTTGCAGGTCGGGTGCAGAGGCTCAGTGGTTGGGGTGACGGGCCGACCGGGTCTGTGTAGGCGCTTCTCTGGGAGGTCTTGTGAATCGGATGTTCCGGCTCGGGCCCGTGCTGCGTGCGCGGAAAGCTCAGGAGGATGCCGCTCGCGGCGCGGTTGTCCAGTCGCGGCAGGAGATCCGGGATGCGCAGGCGCTGGTGAAGCGGCGCCAGCTTGACCTGGCCGGGGCCGATGCCCCTAGCGAGGGGACCGCGCGGGCGATGGTGGCGTCGATGGTGGCGCGGCAGTCGCTGGCCGCGACGCTTTCCGGGGCGCACAAGCTGGTCGACGAGGCGGAGGAGCGGACCCGGGAGAAGGTCGCTGAGCTGGCCGATGCCGCGAAACGGCGCCGGGCGGTGGAGATGATGGCCGAGCGGCATGCCGAAACGATCAAGCATCTCGATCTGGCTACCGAGCAGAACAACCTTGACGAGATCGCGGTGACGTCCAAGGCACGGAATGCCGCGCGGGGGGTCGATACGGCTGAGGAGCGGGGCAGCGTGCTGCGTACCGGGGGCGGGTCGGTGGCGAATCGGCGGTCGGCTGCTGAGCGGGAGGATGAGGCCCGGGAGACCGCGAACTCCGTTGCCGCTCAGCGTCCGATGATCGAACTGGCTGACGCGCGGCAGTCCATCGACGCTGCCCGGGACCGGTTGGCCGTTGTCGCTAAGCGACCCGCTGATCGCGCCGAACTCGAAGGTGAGGACGAGGACGACGGGAGCCGGGAATGATCGGTGTTCAGGGTGTCATGTCGCGCATCTCCGAGCTGAAGACGCAGCTCGGGATCGCGCCCACGACCACTGGCACAGCCGGCACCGCGACCGCTACCGGCACCTCCACGACCTCGGGTACGTCGTTCGCGAACGCGCTCGCGGGAGCCACCGCCGGTCCCACCAGCCCCGGCGTCACCGGTCAGGCCGTCGTCGACTCGGCGAAAAAGTACCTCGGCACGAAGTACGTCTTCGGGAGCACCGACCCGGCCAAGGGGCTGGACTGCTCGGCGCTCGTGCAGCGGGCGTACAAGGATCTCGGAATTGATCTGCCGCGCAACTCGAAGCAGCAGGCCCAGGCCGGCACCAAGGTGGACGGGCTGGCCAACGCTGAGCCCGGCGACATCCTGGCGTTCGACAAGCCGGTCGATCACGTCGCCATCTATGTCGGCAACAACAAGATGATCGCGGCGCCGAAACCCGGCGACCACGTCAAGATCCAGTCGGTCTACGAGACGCCGACCCACATCCGCCGGGTCGTCGGCACCTCGGACGCCGCCGGTGCCACCGCGGTGACCGGGGCGAACGGGGCTAAAGGGGCGAACGCGGCCGCGGCGGCCGCTGCTGTCCGCCCGGCCAGCCTGCAGAATTCCAGTTCGCTCGCGGGAGTGCCGTACGCCGACATGTTCGTCAAAGCGGGTGCGAAGTACGGCGTCTCGCCCAAGCTCCTCGCCGCCGTGGCGAAGGTCGAGTCGGGTTATAACCCGAAAGCGGTCAGCAAGGTCGGCGCCCAGGGGCTGATGCAGCTCATGCCGGCCACCGCACGCGGCCTCGGCGTGGACGACGCGTTCGATCCGAAGCAGGCCATCAACGGTGCCGCGAAGCTGCTCTCCAGCCACCTGAAGGAATTCAAGTCGGTGCCGCTGGCGCTCGCGGCGTACAACGCGGGCGGGGGCAACGTCCACAAGTACGGCGGCATCCCGCCGTTCGCGGAGACCCAGGCGTACGTGCCGAAGGTCCAGAAGGCGCTCGCCGCGCTCGGCTGAGCCGCCTGGATGGGCCGCCCGGACGGGCTGAGCCCGGCCGAACTGAAAGGACGCGCCCATGACGAGCTCTGTCAACGGCCCCGAACGCAGGCCCGCGATCGACACCTCCCGCCGCTCGGCGAGTTCGGGGGGCGGCGAGGCCTTCGGATCGGCGCTCTCGGCCGAGCTCGACCGTGGTACCCCGGTCGACCCCGGCCTGGACGCGGGCCGGGCAGCCGACAGCCGGCTGGCCGATCTGCGCCGCTCCCGGACCGAGCAACTGCTGGAACGCGCCGCCCAGCAGCGGGTGGACCAGCAACGAGCGGACCAGAAGCCGGATCAGGGCCTCGCCGCCGCCCGCCGAGCCAGCGCCCAGCGCGCCCTCGCCGAACGGCCCCCGATCGAACGGTCCAGCATCGAACGACCCCGCATCGAACGACCCCGCGTCGAGCCGCCCGCGCTCGACCGCCACCCGGCAGCGCGCACCCAGATCGACCGCCCTCCCATCGAACACCGCCCCACCGAACGCCGCCCGATCGAACGCGGCCCCATCGAACGCCGCCCCATCGAGCGCGGCCCGATCGAACGCCGCCCGATCGAACGCCGCCCGATCGAGCGCAAACCCGTTGAGCGCGGCGCGGACGACCGGCCTGAACGGGTCGAGCAGGAACGTGCCGACCAGGAACGGCCCGGCGTGGACCGACCCGGCGTGGAACGGGCTGAGCACCGCCGGCCCGAGCACCGCCGCCCGGGAGCCCTGCGCGCCGGATCGGAGAACGGCCGGCCGGAAGGCGCCGGGGAGCTGAGCCCGGAAACCCGAGCTGCGTCGGACGAGAACGTGTCGTCCGACGAACAGGCCAAGGTGAGCGCCGAGACGACCGAAACCGCTGCAGCCGCCGTGACCACTCCCGCGGCAGTGCTGACCCCGGTGCCGCAGATCGCGCTCGTCGCGACCACCACCCCCGCGAACGCGGCGGCAAACGAGGAAGCCGTCTCCGGCACAGCGCCGATCACGAACGTGGGCACCGCGCAGGCCGCCGCATGGGCTCAGGCCGAGACGCAGGCCGCTGCGAAAGCCGCGGCCGCCCCGCCGCCCGGTATCTCGCTGGCACCGAGCAGTGCCGCTCAGACCGCGATGACCCAGGCGGATGCCGTCTCGCAGGCCGAGGTGGATCTGGCCGGGCAGCCCCAGTCGCTCACGGGCGTGGCGATCGGGCCGCAGTCCGGACTTCCGGTCGGCGCGGAGGCCGCCATGGGCCGGGTCGGTGCCGGGTCGGCTGCCATGGCCCCGGAAGCGGTGGCTCAGGCGATTGCGGATGGAGTGGGTACGGGGACCGGCGCTGCGGGCGTACCCATCGGACCCGCCGCGGCAGCCGCAGTGAGCGCGGCCAACACCGCCGACCTGGTCACCACCGCCGAGGCCGCGATCAGCGGTGAGACGACCGTTCCGTCAGCCGGCGCCGCGACGACCGGCCCGGCGGCAACGGACCCGGCCGCGACGACAACGGACTCGGCCGCGATGACAACGGGCGACCCGGCCGCGACGACAACGGGGCAGGCAGCGACGTCAACGGGCCCGGTCGCGACCGACCCGGGTGCCGTGAACGCGCCCACCGCTGCAACCGCCGATGACGCGGCCGCCGCCGACGTCACAGCGACCCCGCTGAGCGACACCGACGCCAACCCCGGAATCGGCGACCAGCCCGCCGGCCGCGACGACCTCACCGTGGGCGACCCCACGACCAGTGCTTCCGCCGACGCGACAACGGGCGACCCAGCCTCCGCGACCGGAGACCCGGGCAAGGAATCCGGCGGCCAGAACTCGAACGGCCAGGGTACGAACGGCCAGAGCGCCGGCCAGGATCTCGCCGGCCAGGGAGGTGCGCAGCGGGCGGGAGCCACGCCGGGAATCCCCGGGCAGGACTTCCCCATCGGCGGCATCACCGGGGTCGGGCCCGCAGCACCGGCCGCACCCGCAGCACCGGTGTCGAACGTCGCGCCCCCGCCTGCGCCGCCCACGCCCGGGCCGCTCGCCATGCAGCTGGCCACCCGGATCACGCCGTTGAAGCTGGACGCGGACGGCGTACACAGGCTGACCGTGAATCTGCACCCGGTCGACCTCGGGCCGGTGCAGGTCGTCGCCGAGATCCGCAACGGCGAGGTGAGCGTGCAGCTGACGAGTTCCACCGACGCGGGGCACGAGTCGCTGCGGAATGCCATGGACGACCTGCGGCGCGAGCTGGAGCAGTCGGGGTTCACGGGGACGTCGGTGGATCTGCGCCAGGGTTCGGGGCAGGAGCAGGCTCGCCAGCAGTTCGCGTTCCTGAACAACGGGGGCGGGGGCGGTGGGCGTACGGGCAATGGGAATGCGGGAGCGACCGACGTGCCTGCCGAGACCACCCCGGTTCCGTCGCGTCCCACCGGCAACAGTCGTCTCGACATCGAGGCCTAGCTGCGAAAACAGCCCCGCAAACAGGGCCTAAGCGATTTCGCAACCTGGCCGAACCTGTTGTGCGAGGGCACCAACCGCTACTTCAGGAGGGCCGGTCATGACCTCGCCGATCAACGGAAGCGTCAACAACGGCAAGTATGACGACAAGACTGCGAAGTCCACGTCGATGTACACCACCAAGACGACGACGGATGCCGGCAGCAAGACGGTCGGTGACCAGGACACGTTCATGAAGTTGCTGGTCGCCCAGCTGAAGTATCAGGACCCCAGCAAGCCGGCGGACTCGACCCAGTTCCTCGCGCAGACCGCGCAGTTCACCCAGGTCCAGAAGCTGGGCCAGATCGCCGACATGTTGCAGGCCCAGCAGTTGATCGGCGCGAGCGCGCTGGTCGGCCGGACCGTCACGTATCAGGACGGCGACGGCAACACCCACTCGGGCGTCGTCACGAAGACGAAGCTCAACGGAGACAGCGAACCGACGCTCGTGGTCGGGAACATGGATGTGCAGCTGTCCAAGGTCACGGAAGTTCAGCAGGCGGCGGGCGCCACGCCCGCGGCCACCGCCGGCCCCGCGCCTGCCGCGGCCACCCCGGCGAACGTGGCGGCCAGCGAGAAGGCGGCCACCGGGGCGAAACCGGCTGAGCAGACCGCAACTGAGAACACCGCCTCCGATTCCTCTACCACGAAGGAAATCTGACCTATGCTGCGTTCCCTCTTCTCCGGCATCAGTGGCCTGCGCGCGCACCAGCAGATGATGGATGTGACGGGCAACAACATCGCCAACGTCAACACCACGGGTTACAAGTCCAGCCAGACCGTCTTCCAGGACACGCTGTCGCAGATGGTCAACGCCGCCGGTGCCCCGCAGAACGGCGCGGGCGGCACCAACCCGGCGCAGGTCGGCCTCGGTGTGAAGACGGCGAGCATCAACGCGAACTTCAGCCAGGGCGCCGCGCAGACCACCGGTAAGTCCGGCGACATGATGATCCAGGGTGACGGCTTCTTCGTCGTGAAGAGCGGCGGGGAGTCGGTCTACACCCGGGCCGGCTCGTTCAACTTCGACGCCAACGGCTCGCTGACCACCCCGAACGGCCAGATCGTGCAGGGCTGGTCCGCGAACACCGACGGCGAGGTCAACGTCGCCGGTGCGCCCGGCAACATCAAGCTTCCGATCGGGATCAGCCTCAAACCCGAGGAGACCACGAAGTTCACGCTGACCGGCAACCTTTCCTACGAGGCGCCGATCGACGCGACGGGTGCCACCGCGGGAAGTTCGAAGGTGATCCCGATCCCGGTCGTCGACATCAACGGCGCGTCCAGCACGCTCAACGTGACCCTCACCAAGTCCGGGGCGAACGAGTGGACAGCCAAGACCCCGACCGGCACCGCCGTACCGATCACGTTCGTGAACGGCAAACCGGTGGCTGCGGACGGTGTCACGCCCTTGACCAGCCTCAGTCTCACCGAGGGCACCGAGACGTACGACGTGGACATCACCGACCTCACGCACTACAGCGGTAACACCGAGGCCCGGGTCAGCGACGCGAACGGTTCCGGGGCGGGCATCCTGAGCTCGTACACCGTGTCGAACACCGGCCAGATCGTCGGTGTGTTCTCCAACGGGCTCAAGCAGACGCTCGGCCAGCTCGCCCTGGCCAACTTCAACAACGTGAACGGTCTGGAGAAGATCGGTGACTCGATGTTCCGCAGCACCGTGAACTCGGGCCTCGCCCAGGTCGGCTCCGCCGGCTCCGCAGGGCTCGGCCTGATCACCAACGGCGCGCTGGAGATGTCGAACGTCGACCTCGCGCAGGAGTTCACCAACCTGGTCATCGCGCAGCGCGGTTTCCAGGCCAACAGCCGGATCATCACCACCAGCGACGAGATCCTCCAGGAACTCGTCAACCTCAAGCGCTGATAGACCGCACAGCCGGCGATGCCGGGACGGGCCGCATGGCCCGCCCCGGCATCTGCGTTTCCGGCGATGCTCGCACCCGGAATGCGACCGGAACGCGCTCATCGGCAACCGGAAACAGGCCGAATGGTCATGTGAAGGGCCACGGACGGCCCACCAGCCAATAGACGCCCCAAGGACGGATGTCGTGATTCTCGTAACCCGCCTCAACGGAGCCGTTTTCGCCCTGAACCCCGACCTGGTCGAGCGCGCGGACTGCACGCCCGACACGGTCATCACGCTGGTGGACGGCACCAAGTACGTCATTGCCGAGTCCGTGCCCGAGTTCATCGACTCGGTGCGGCACTACCGCGCTTCGCTGATCGCCCAGGCGAGCCGCATGGAGGCCGAGCCGGCCACCGCCGACCTGACCGCCGAGGACGCACCGTCGAAGAACGCGACCGTGCTGCCGCTGCACCGAAAGGACCGTTGATGGACCTCGCCACCATCATTGGTGTAGTCGTCGCCCTGGTGATCGTCTTCACCGTGCAGATCCTGGAGGGCGGTAGCCCCGCCTCCATCATCCTGATCCCTTCGATGCTGCTGGTCTTCGGCGGCGCTTTCTGTGCCGGTATGGCGGGTGGCGTGCTCAAGGACGCCCTCGGCGCCGGCAAGCTGCTGCAGAAGGCCTTCCTGGCCAAGGTCGCCCCGCCCAACAAGCTGGTCGACGATGTCGTGAAGCTGGCCGAGCGGGCCCGCCGCGAGGGCCTGCTGGCCCTCGAGGACGCGGTCAAGACCGTGGAGCACCCGTTCCTGAAGCGCGGCCTGCAGCTGGCGATCGACGGCACGGACCCGGAGGAACTGCACGACATCCTGCACGCCGAGGTCGCCGCGAAGAAGAAGGCCGACAAGGCCGGCATGAAGATCTTCGAGAACATGGGTGGGTACGCCCCGACCGTCGGCATCATCGGCACGGTCATGGGCCTCGTGCACGTGCTCGAGAACCTCGACAAGCCGGAGTCGCTGGGCCACTCCATCGCCGCGGCGTTCGTCGCGACCCTGTGGGGCGTGCTCTCGGCCAACCTGATCTTCCTGCCCGTCGCCGCCCGCCTCGCCCGGCTCTCGGGTATCGAGGCCGAGGAGATGGAGCTCGTGATCGACGGTGTGCTCGCGATCCAGGCCGGCTCGAACCCGCGTCTGGTCGCCCAGAAGCTGCGTAGTCTCCTGCCCCCCGACGCTGCGAAGGCCGCTGAGGCCGCATCGACCAAGAAGGCGGCATAACGCATGAGTTCAGGAGGCGGGGGCCGTCGGAAGAAAGGCGGTCACGAGGAGCACGAAGAGCACGTCAATCACGAGCGCTGGCTCGTGTCGTACGCCGACATGCTCACGCTTCTCTTCGTGCTGTTCGTGGTGCTGTTCTCGATGAGCAGCGTCGACCAGAAGAAGTTCGCCGAGCTGGCGGCCGGCCTCTCCGAGGGTTTCGGCGCCTCGAGCGCGGCTCTGCAGGGCAACGTGTCCAACCTTGACGGCGCCGGCGAGGCCAGCACCGTCGTGCCGGTCGACCCGGGCACCAACCCGGGTTCCGGCGGGAGCGGCACGGCGGGCATGACCAAGGAACAGAAGGAAGCCGTGGAACGCGCCATCAAGGCGGCGGACCGGGCGCAGGCTTCCAAGGACGCCCAGGCGGCGACCAAGGAGGCCGAGGATCTCAAGAAGCTCGAGAACAAGATCGCCGACGAGCTCGCCAAGAACAAGCTGCTGGGCCAGGTCAAGTTCACGATCGACCGGCGCGGCCTGGTGGTCACCATCGTGACCAACGAGGTGGTCTTCGCGGGTAACCGGGCGGATCTGCAAGCGGGCGGCAAGAAGATCCTGGACGCCATCGCGCCGGCCCTGGTGAAGATTCCGAACAACATCGAGGTCGACGGGAACACCAACCAGCTCAAGGCGACCACGACGTTCTACCCGAGCGGCTGGGAGTTGTCGGCGGCACGCGCCTCGACGACCGTGCGGTACCTGATCGACCACGGGTTGGCCAAGGGCCGGATGACCGCGGTCGGCAACTCCGACACCAAGCCACTGATCGACCCGAAGGACCCACGGGCGGTCACCATGAACCGCCGCGTCGACGTCGTGGTCCTGACCACGCTGCCGGCGAACCAGGCGGCGCTGCTGCCGGCCGCGGCCGGTGATGACGCCAAGCTGCACGACGGCCAGACCTCCGCGCAGGCCAAGGCCGCAGCTGAGGCCGCGGAGAAGACCGAAACGACCACCACGACCACCACCCACGACTGAGCAGGACGGAAGGAGTTCCGATGGCGAAGGACGAGAAGGAAAAGGACGCCGCGGCGGAAGCGCCGAAGAAGTCCAAGAAGATGCTGATCATCATCATCGCGGCCGTCGTGCTGCTCGGTGGTGGCGGTGCGGCCGCGTACTTCCTCTTCATCAAGAAGAGCGACGACACCCCGAAGCCACCGGTCAAGGGCATCATCGCCACGCTGGAGAACGCGATCACCATCAACCTGGCCGACGGCCACTACCTCAAGCTGGGCTTCGCGCTGCAGGAGACCGCGGACGCCGGCACCGAGGCCGTCGACCTGAGCGAGGCAGCCGACCTGGCGATCGACCAGTACACCGGCATGACGGTCGCCGAGCTCTCCACCGAGAAGGGCCGCCTGGCCGCCAAGGAAGAGCTGCTCAAGAAGATCGAAGAGGCGTACAAGGAAGACGACAAGCAATACATCATGGACATCTACTTCACGCAGTTCGTGACGCAGTAGCTCCACAGTTCGGATGGGCGGGTCCGCGGCGAGCGGATCCGCCCATTCGCCTTAGATAAGGACATAGCACGCCGTACGCCTCAGCGGTTGCGGAAGGGAGCCGATGAGGACGACGTGACCACCTCCGCGACCCGTCCCTCCGGAAAGATGTCCCGCCGAGGCGCCGGCGCGGGGCCGACGACGTACGACTTCCGCAAGCCGATCAAGCTCTCCCGCGACCACGTGCGGACCCTGCAGATCGCCTTCGAGACGTACGCCCGAAGCTGCGGCACCCTGTTCACCACCCGCCTGCGCGTCATCAGCAGCGTCTCCCTGGTCTCGATCGAGCAGCTCAACTACGACGAGTACGTCGCCTCCCTGTCGAACCCGACGGTCATCGCCGTGGTCTCGATCGACCCGCTGCCCGGCACGGTGCTCATGGAGATGGCGTCGTCGGCGGTGATGACCGCGATTGATCACATGCTCGGTGGCCCCGGCGGCGCCCAGCCGGAGCGGCCGCTCACCGAGGTGGAGATGCCCCTGCTGCGCGGGCTGCAGGAGCGGATGCTCGGCGAACTGCGCTACGGCTTCGAGTCGCTGGTGGACATCCACCCGAAGCTCAAGGAGATCGAGTACAACGCACAATTCCTGCGCGCGCACCAGCCCGGCGACGCGGTGGTGATCGCCTCGTTCGAGATGAAGATCGGCACCGAGGAGTGCGTGGCCAGCATCTGCCTGCCGTTCAACACCATCCTGCCGGTGCTGGAGAAGCAGGAGACCATCGAGCTCACCCCGGCCGAGCGCATGGTACGCGAGAACTCCCTGCGCAACCTCACAGCCGGGCTTTCCGCGGCGCCGATCGACGTAGCTGTCCGATTCCACCCCATCCGTATGCGCACCGATGACATCGTGGATCTACGCCCCGGCGATGTCGTGCCGCTGGGCCATCCGACCAGCGTGCCGCTCGAGGTGACCGTCAACGACACCGTTTTCGCTCATGCGGTTCCCGGCAATCAGGGTGCCCGGCTCGCGTGCCTGGTCGTGCCGTCGCCCAAGGAGGAAGAACGTAGATGACCGCGCCCACGATCACCGAGCCACAGCTCGCGCTGGTCCGTACCGCCGCGGAGGCCGCCCTGGCGGTGCTGCCGACCAGCCGGGAGCTGATGGTCGGCGCACCCGTGCCGGCCTCCCCCGACATGCTGACCACCGGACAGGCGATCACCGCGAAGTTCACCGGCGCGGCCACCGGCGAGGTGGTCGTCGTGGTGGGCCAGGACCTCGCCGACGCGCTGAAGGAGAGCCCGCTCGGTGAGCTGGACCTGACCGCTGCCGTACGCCCGGCCCTGGAAGCCGCATCCCGGGCGTTCGGGCCGACCGTGCTCGACCCGGGCCAGCTCATGGAGCCGGGGGTGGCGTTGAGTGCGATCGCGGCCAAGCCCGACGCGATCGCCGTACCGCTGCTCGACGGTGGTGAGATCCGGGCCGTCCTGGCGCTGGCGCTGAGCCCATGGCCGTCCGACGGCGCACCGGGCGGCATGGCGAAACGCGGCCCCTCCGGCGCGGGTGTGATGCGCGGCGGCCTGGACATGCTGCACGACGTCGAGATGGAGGTCTCGGCCGAGCTGGGCCGGACCCGGATGAGCGTGCGCGAGCTGCTCTCGCTGAGCCCGGGGGCGATCGTCGAGCTCGACCGGGCCGCCGGCAGCCCCGCCGACCTGCTGGTCAACGGCCGGCTCGTGGCCCGCGGCGAGGTGGTCGTGATCGACGAGAACTTCGGCATCCGGATCACGGAGATCGTCTCTCCCGGCAGCGAACGGGAGTAACCGTTGTTCGAGCTCGCCATGCGCATCGGCTTCTCGCTGCTGGTCGTCTTCGGCCTGCTCTGGGGGCTGGCGAGGGTCATCCGGCGCGGTGGCATCGGCAGCGGGCACGGCAACCTGCACGTGCTCAATCGGCAGACACTCAGCCGGGGCTCGTCGATCGCGGTCGTCCAGGTGGCCGACAGGGCACTGATCCTCGGTGTCACGGACGCCCAGGTCAGCCTGCTCGGCGAGACCGAGCTGAAGGCCTTCGAGCACGAGACGCACCACCTGCTCAAGAAGCGTGACCACCTGGCCATGGAGCCGGATGACCTGCTGCCGGCCCATCCGATGGTGCTGCCCCATCACGGCGGCAAGCTGGACGGCTCGGTGCTGTCACCGCGTACCTGGAGCTCGACCTTGAACTTTCTGCGTGACCGGACGACGAGGCGCTGACATGTGGCGGCGTACGGTGATCATCCTGTTGCTGGCCCTTGGCTGGCTGCTGCCCGCTGCGGCCGCCCAGGCCGCACCGCCGCAACCGATCCCCGTGCCGGTTCTTTATGAACTTCCCCGGGCACCCGGGCCGACCGCACCGGTCGCGCCGCAGGTGACCCCGAGCGGCGGCTCGATCAACTTCAACATCAACGGGACGAACCCGGACGGCAGCAAACCGGCGACCTCGCTGGTGATCGTGCTGGGCCTGACGCTGCTCTCCGTCGCGCCGGCCGCGCTGCTGCTCTGCACGTGTTTCACCAAGGTCTTCATGGTCCTCGGGATCTGCCGCAACGCCCTGGGGCTCACCAGCATGCCGCCCAACCAGGTGCTCGCCGGGCTGGCGCTCTTCGTCAGCCTCTTCATCATGAGCCCGGTGCTGAGCGACATCAACGAGCAGGGCGTGCAGCCCTACCTGGCCGGTGACAAGACCCAGTCGCAGGCCTTCAAGGACGGCGTGCAGCCGCTGCGCGGGTTCATGCTCAAGAGCACCCGCCAGGACGAGCTCGCCCTGATGATCAAGGTTTCCGGTCAGGAGGCCCCGGCCAAGGTCGAGGATGTCGAGCTGACCACGCTGATCCCGGCGTTCGTTCTCTCCGAGCTGCGGGCCGCGTTCATCATCGGGTTCGTCGTCTTCATCCCGTTCCTGATCATCGACATGGTCGTCTCGGCGTCCCTGATGTCGCTGGGCATGATGATGCTGCCACCGGTCACCGTCGCCATGCCGTTCAAGCTGCTGCTGTTCGTGCTGGTCAACGGGTGGGGGCTGATCATCACGGCGCTTGTCAGCTCGTACAAATGAACTGGGACATCCCGATCGGGCAGCTGATCGCGATCTTCCTCGGCGCGGCGCGCGCCGGTGCCTGGCTCATGCTCTGCCCGCCGTTCAACTCCCGGCTGATCCCCGCGCAGGTCAAGGTGCTGCTCTCGATCGGGATCTCGCTGCCGATGGCGCCGTATCTGACCTCCGCGGTGCCGGTCATCGAGACGTCGGCGATCATCGCGGCGACCGCCCTGCAGGTCTTCGTGGGCGCGGCGCTCGGCTTCATCACGCTGATGCTCTTCGCCGCGGTCCAGGCCGCCGGTGACCTGCTCGACGTGTTCGGCGGCTTCACGCTGGCCTCGGCGTACGACCCGCTGTCGCAGAACCAGAGCTCGGTCTTCGGCCGCTTCTACAACCTCGTGGCGGTGACCCTGCTGTTCGCCAGCGGAGGCCACCAGCTCGTGCTGCGGGGCTTCATGGAGTCCTACAAGACGCTGCCGCTGGACGCGAGCTTCTCCATGGAGACGTTCAACAAGCTGCTCATCGAGGGCGTCGGCGAGATGTTCGTGTCCGCGCTGCAGATCGCCGGGCCGCTGATCGCCGTCCTGTTCCTCACCGATGTGGCGTTCGGCCTGCTCAACCGGGTGGCACCCGCGCTCAACGCGTTCCAGCTCGGGTTCCCCGCGAAGATCTTCCTGGTGCTCACCCTCTCCGGCACGGCGATCGCGATCCTGCCGAAGGCCCTGGAGACCCTGGTCAACCACGCGGTCAGCGCGGTCGTCCACCTCAGCGGCGGGGGGTGATCCGTGTCCGGTGAGAAAACCGAACAGCCGACACCCCAGAAACTCAAGAAGGCCAAAGCCGAAGGCCAGATCGGCCGCAGCCAGGACGTCGGCGCCTGGTTCGGCATGCTCGCCGCCAGCATCATGCTGCCCCGGACGATGCGCTCCGCGATGGGCCAGTCCCGCGAGCTGATGACCAAGATCCCGGACATCATCGCCGACCCGGACCCTGCGGTGGCGCTCAGCATCCTGCGTAACGGCCTGATGAGCGCCGCCTGGGCGGTGCTGCCGCTGGCCCTGACGATGATGGCGGTCGGCATCGCGGCGGCCGGGGCGCAGGGCGGCATCCGGGTCGCCACCAAGCTGTTCATCCCCAAGTTCAGCCGGCTCAACCCGCTGCCCGGCATCAAGAAGATGCTCGGCCCGCAGGCGCTGTGGGAGGGCAGCAAGGCGTTGATCAAGACCACGGTGCTGGGTCTCGTGCTCTGGTCCACGATGAAGGACATCGTCCCGCTGCTGATGACCGCCGGCCGGCTGCAGATCGGGTCGCTGCTCGCCGTGGTCAACGACGCCACCATCGGGCTGATCCGGGCGGCCTCGGTCGCCGGCATCGTGATGGCCGCGGCCGACTACTTCGTGGTCCGCCGCCGCACGAACAAGCAGCTGCGTATGACGAAGGAAGAGGTCAAACAGGAGAACAAGAACTCCGAGGGCGACCCGCACCTCAAGGGCCACATCCGGGCCAAGCAGATGGCGATGGCCCGCAACCGCCAGATGGCCGACGTGCCGACCGCAGATGTGGTGCTGATCAACCCGACCCACGTCGCCGTCGCGCTGCGCTACGAGGCGGACAAGGGCGCGCCGCGGGTGATCGCCAAGGGACAGGGCGCGATCGCGCAGAAGATCCGCGACGTGGCGACCGAGAACCGCATCCCGCTCGTGCAGGACATCGCGCTGGCCCGGGCCCTGGAGAAGAACGTCGAGATCGGCATGGAGATCCCCGCGGACTTCTTCGGCGCGGTGGCGAAGGTGCTCGCGTTCGTGATGAGCCTCAAGTCGAAGGGCGCGGCGGCCGGGACGCACCGCAACCCGAACCCACACCCCTCCTGACAATCCGTCCCATCTGGGAGTTTTCCTCACATCGGCGTCCCGCCTGCGTCAGTATCAGCAGGTGGAAGGGGGGCCGTGAAGGATCGCAACCTCAGCAAATTTGCCGTACCCGTAGGGGTCATCGGCATCATCGTCATGATGGTCGTGCCGTTGCCGACCTTCCTGCTCGACCTGCTGATCGCCACCAACATCACCATCGCGCTGCTGGTCCTGCTGGTCTCGATGTTCGTCCAGAAGCCGCTGGATTTCTCGGTCTTCCCGGCTCTGCTCCTGGTCATGACGCTGTTCCGGCTGGCGCTCAACATCAGCGCGACCCGGCTGGTGCTGCGCGACGGCGACGCCGGCAAGGTGATCCACGCGTTCGGTGACTTCGTGGTCGGCGGCTCGCTGGTCATCGGCCTGGTGATCTTCCTGATCCTGATCATCGTGCAGATGATCGTGGTGACCAAGGGTGCCGAGCGGGTCGCCGAGGTCGGCGCCCGGTTCACCCTCGATGCCATGCCCGGCAAGCAGATGGCGATCGACGCCGACCTCAACGCCGGGCTCATCGACGACTCCGAGGCCAAGCGCCGCCGCGCCGAAGTCGCCTCGGAAGCCGACTTCTACGGCGCGATGGACGGTGGTTCCAAGTTCGTCAAGGGCGACGCGATCGCCGCCATCATCATCACCGTCATCAACCTGGTCGGCGGGTTCGCCGTCGGCATGCTCCAGCAGGGGCTGTCCCCGGCCGACGCGATGAACGTCTACAGCCTGCTGACCGTCGGCGACGGCCTGGTGTCGCAGATCCCCGCGCTGCTGCTGTCGGTCTCCACCGGTCTGATCACCACCCGCTCGGCGACGTCGGGCGACATGGGCACCAGCGTCACCGCCCAGCTCGGCCAGAACAAGCTGGCCCTGCGGATCGCCGGCGGCGCGGCGCTCGGCCTCTGCATCATCCCCGGCCTGCCCAAGGTCCCCTTCCTGATCATCGGCGCGACGGTGCTGCTCATCGCGCAGCGGATCAAGGAACCGGACCCCGAGGAGGCGGCCGCCGCTGCCGTGGCCGACGTGGAGAAACCGTCGCCGGACTCCCCCGAGCAGCTGCTCGGCGAGATGCGGGTCGACCCGCTGGAACTGGCGCTCTCCCCCGACCTCGTGGACCTCGTGGACACCAACGGCGGCGACCTGCTCGACCGGGTCCGCGCGCTGCGCCGCAAGATGGCGCTCGAGCTGGGGATCATCATGCCGCCCGTGCGTACGCGCGACGATCTGGATCTGCCGCTCTCGTCGTACGCGATCCGCATCTCCGGGGTCGACGCCGGCACCGGCCAGGCACCACCCGGCACGGTCCTCGCGATCGGCGACAGCCTGCAGGCGCTGCCCGGGCGCGCCGGCGTGGAACCGGTGTTCGGCCTGGCCGGCAAGTGGGTCCCCGCCGAGCTGCACTACCAGGCGGAACTCTCCGGTGCGACGGTCGTCGACCGGGCCTCGGTCATCATCACGCACCTCGCCGAGATCGTCCGGACCAACGCCAGCCGCCTGCTCGGCCGCGAGGACGTGCGGTCGCTGACCGAGATGGTCAAGCGCACGCACCCGGTCGTCGTCGAGGAGCTGACCCCGACGCTGCTCAGCCTCGGCCAGATCCAGCGGGTGCTGCAGGCGTTGCTCGACGAGGGCGTACCGATCCGCGACCTGGTCCGGATCTTCGAGTCGATGTCCCTGCGCGCCAAGGTCTCCGCGGAGCACGACGGCCTGGTCGAGGCGGCCCGCTCCGCGCTGGGCCCGGCCATCGCCGCCCAGTACGCCGCCGGCGGCCGGCTCACGGTGATCACCCTCGACCCGATGCTGGAGCAGGGCCTGCTCGAAGCCCTGCGGCCCAGCGAGACCGGCGCCTTCATGGCGATCGACGGGCTGCGTGCCGAGGCGATCGTCAGCGAGGCCGGCCGGCTCGTCGAGGCCGCCGAGCAGTCCGGGATCACCCCGGTGCTGGCCTGCTCCCCGCAGCTACGGCTGCCACTCATGCGTCTCCTGCGCGCCGGTTCCCGACGCGTGCAGGTGCTGTCCTACTCGGAGATCTCTGGTTCCACCGCACAGATAGAAACGATGGGGGTGGTGAACGGTGCCTACGCGGGTGCTGCTTGAGGGGCCGGCCATCGAGCCGTTGCTCGCGCAGGTGCGCGACGAATACGGCTCCTCGGTACGGATCATCTCGGCGGACAAGGTCCGGTCCGGGGGCTTCGGCGGGTTTTTCGCCAAGCAACACTACGAGCTGTCCGTCGAGGTTCCCGACCCCGACGAACACGCCGCCACTCCACGCCGTCCGGCTCCGGCCGACGACGGCCCGCAGACGCTGGAGCAGTTGCTGGCCCGGGCCGAGTCCCGGGACCGGATCGCGCACGACGACGGGCCGGCCGGCATCGACCGGGCCGTCAGCCGGGGCGCGGGGATGGACGACACCGTAGCCGCCATGACCGGGCGCGGGCCCAGTCTCGGAGGCAGTCCCAGTCTTGGTGGGCCCAGTCTTGGTAGCCCCAGTCTTGGTAGCCCCAGTCTTGGTGGACCCAGTCTCGGGGGCGGGGGTGGCCTCGGCCTTGGGGGCGGTTCCGGGCTTGGCGGCCCGTTCAACACCGACGGGCCGGGGGCTTCTCGTGGCCTGAGCGATCCACAGACGGCGTTTGCCGAGCTGATGGCGAATCTGGACCGGGCTGAGTCGTACAACCGGCCGGCTCCGCGTGTCACACCACCGCCGCCACCTGCCGCGGCGGCGGAACCGGAACGGCCGGAGAGCCCGACCGTGCGGCCCTTCCGGCCGGCGCAAGCCACCGGGTCGCCGGTCAACGGCGGGTCCGCGGGTGGCGTACGCCCATTGCCTCCCGTCCCTTCCCTGGCGGAACTGATGGGCGGCCTCGGGGTGAACGACAGCCAGCAAGCGCCACCGACCCCGGCCGCGATGCGAGCAGCGCAGAACCCGGCACCGCCCCGCACGCCCGCCGAGGCGTACGGGCTGGCCCCGACCTCACCGGCCACCACCAGCCTGGTCGAGCAGCTCGGCGGGCTCGGCCTGGACCGCCCGGTGTCGGCGATCCCGGCGACGCACATCGCGAGCCCGATGGCGCAGCCGCCCGCCACGATCCGGCACCAGCACTACGACACGGTGCAGCAGAACCTGATGAAGGTCGGCATGCCCGAGGAATTGGCGGGCCAGATCGTCGGCGGTGACACGTACGCCGGCGTGCTGAGCGTCCTCGCCTCCCGCCCCATGGCACCGGGCGTCCCGGACGCGCCGGGCGAGATCCTGGTGCTGGCCGGTGACTTCGACCATGCCGTGCCGATCGGCAAGCGGCTGTGCGAGCAGTCCGGGATCGACCAGGCACACCTGCTCATGGGCGGACCGACCGCAGCGGGTACGGGCATGCACTCTTCGCGGATCCTCGGCGACCCGGAAACCGCGAGGACCAAGGCGGAGAAGCTGCAGAGCGCCGATCACGCGTGGATCGTCGTGGTTGACGCGACCGTCGGGCGTACCGATCCGATCTGGGTAACCGACATGTGCGCGGCGATCGGGGCGACAGCGGTGTGGGCCGTGGTCGACGCCACGCGCAAGACCGCGGACACCGCCCGGCACCTGCGCGCTCTCGGTGACGTCGAGGCGCTGGTCGTCCATGGGGTGGACATCACCTCGGACCCGGCCACCGTGCTCGGCCTGGACCTGCCGATCGTCTCGCTGGACGGCAAGCCGGCCACCCCGCACTCCTGGGCGGCGATGCTCTGCGCCCGGATCGCGGCGGACGTGGTGCCGATGGCCGCGCTGCCCCGCCGGCCGGCCCGCCGGGGCTGACCCGTGATCCGGCCCTCCGTCCTGGCGTTCGCGCTGCTGATCAGCGCGCCGGCGCTGTATCGCTACGTGCTCAACGAGGTCGACATCGGCGAGGTGCTGCTGCGCTTCCTCATCGCCGTGCCGATCGCCGCGATACTGCTGGCCGGCCTGCGTTTTGTCACCGCGGGGTACGGCAGGACGGAGGAGCCGGGGACGCGGGTGACGCCGACGCCCTCGTCCTCCTCTTCCGGCTCGGAAAGCTAACCTTTACGACATGCGTTGACATTTAGTTAACAATTGGCATTTAGGGCAATATGGTAGGTCCGGTGAGCGACTGCCCAGACCGACCGATCATCGTCGTGGGCTGCCCACGCTCGGGCACCACGATGCTGCAGCTCATGCTGCACGCCCACCCGCGGATCGCGATCCCGCCCGAAACCCGCTTCGTCCTGACCGCCTACCGGGACCGCCGCGAACACGGCGACCTGCGCCGGCCGGAGAACCGGCGAGCCCTCGCCCGGAGCATCGTCGACCGGCGCGAAACCCGCTTCTGCGACCTCGGCCTCGACCCCGGGGAAACCGTCGAGCGCATCACCGCCGCACAGGCCACCCTCGGCTCCGCCCTCGGCACCATCTTCCAGCAGTACGCGGCCCGCTTCGGCAAACCGCGCTGGGGTGACAAGCGGCCGGCGTACCTTCACAACATCGACATCATGCTGCGCCTCTTCCCGGACGCCCAGTTCGTCAACATCGTCCGCGACGGTCGCGACTGCGTAGCCTCCCTGAAGGAAATGTCCTGGCACCGCAAGGACATCTACGCCACCGTCGCCGCCTGGTCCCGCGCCGTCGACGACGCCCGCCGCGCGGCCCGCAGACTGAACTCGTCCCAGTGGTTCGAACTACGCTACGAAGACCTGGTCGCCGACCCGCGCGGCCCACTCACCGAGCTCTGCGAATACCTCGGCGAGGACTACCACCCGGCCATGGCCCAACCCTCAGCCGTCGCGGAAGTCGCGGTCCCGACCTTCAAAACCTGGCACGCACGTACGCACACACCCGTCACCACGCAACGCGTACGCAGCTGGGAATCCCGGCTGACGCCCGAAGAGATCGCCCTCTGCGAAGCCGCCCTGGGCAGCCGCCTCGAAGCCAACGGCTACGAACTCTCCACCACCACCAGGCCCCCCACCACCGACCTGCTCCGCTACGGCTGGTCAGCAGCCCCCCAACGCCTCGACCCCGCCCGCCAGACCCTCAGCCGAGCCGCCACCCGCCTCCGCCGAGACCAGAACCTCGCCCACCTCCCTACAGCCGCCCTCACCAAACCCCCGGAACAGGGCGGCCCCCACCGCCGCACAGACGCCACCCAGCCCTGACCTGCGACGGCCTTTCAGGCCACCTCAATCCAGCAACCTGGTCACGCCTCGACCGAGTGGATCTCCCACCAGGGCAAGCGAATTCTCCGCCCGGGCGGCCAGCTCCAGCGGTTCGAGGCCCTGCGTCAGCGAGGCGTGCACGAGTCGGTCGAGGCCCGCTCCGACCAGGGGCGCAGCCGTACGAAGTGCAGCCTCGAGCGCGACCGCCGCAGTGGTGCCGCCATGAGCAACGATGTTGCGCTGCCTGTACAGCCGCCGCATCACGCCTGAATACACGCGCTGAACGTCAGCGAGCTCCCGGTGCGGGCTCATCACCAGATTCGCCATCCGCTGCCGGGCCGCAACGTCACTCGCTCTCGTCAACACCGGCTGGTCGGGTGTGCTCAGCACCCCGACCAGCACGTCGCAGCGCTCGGCATTGCTTTGTGCGTCCGCAAGAGCAAGGCTCAAATCGTCAGGCTTCGGCGGCTTGTGGCGGTAGGACAAAGCAGTGAGCTCAGCTCGCGGCCAGGAGCAAGCCACCAGAGAGGCCATGCGGTCGGCCGCCACCGCACGACCAGCACTCGGGTCGGTCTTGTCCCCGGGGTGGTACATCAACGACTCGATCGCCGCCCATGCCCCCGATACCGCCGGCGCGGGTGGGCCGCCGTTGACAGGCGCCGCCAACTCCAACGCGTCGTCCAGACGATCGGAACCGGTTATCGAATACATCGTCCGCTCCCGCTGAAGAGCCAGGACGTCCGCGCCGCGCGCTGGAAACTGCACAGGCAACGGCTCTGGATAATTTCCGACCCACACCCGCCCGACAGGCTGTAGCCGGCCTCTGCCGTTACGCGCAAAAGAGCTCCGCGCCTCAAGCCTCAACACCAGGGCACCAGCCTTGCGCGCAGCCGCCACCGCGTCCTTGGCCTGAATCCGATAGAGGAAAGCCCCATTGTGCCGCGGACGATTCACCACCCCCTGGCCTTCGAACCAGGCTGCCGCCACGGGCGCCGGGCGCCACTCCGGTAGCCATTCCGCCAGATCCTGATGATCAGGCAGAGACACGAATGGCACCAGCACCTCGAATTCGCTGTCGTCGAGGGCGGCGAAGTCGGCGGCTTCCTGAAGGAGATCCCGAAGGCTGACACCCGGAAGTGCCGAGGCATCGCGGACCCAACGGTGCAGCCGGCCCGAACTCCAGCCACGATCCAGCAGGTGGGTGGCCACGGCCCGCGCCAGCCGCTCAGGTGACGGCGAAGCTGGCGTTGCCAGTCACCGGCCTCCCACGCTTCCTCCAGCGCGAGGACGCTGCTGACATCCCACAATCGACGTGGCCAGGACGTCGTATCCGCGAAGAAGTCGAGGAGCCTAGCCGCGACATGAGCACCGTAGGGAGAGCCCAGCGGCACATCCAGGTTGTTGGGCATGTCAGTCACCCGATGCTAAGGTGGACGACAGAGCTAGAAGCTCGACGACTAAAGCTGGGGAGCCGCCTCTTTGAGGCCGCTCCCCACTTTCTTTCCCGGGACTCTTGCATCGGGTGCCAATGCATCGCCAGGGGTTGTCACTAGTCAAGTGCATTCGACAACGTTAGCGATGCCTTGGCTGCACACGCCCTCCAGGCGCTGCCAAATATCGGACAGCGACGGACGTCACACATGCGGAAGGGCCAGGGCCGTGTTGCTCGGCCCTGGCCCGTTCTGCGAGTGGGTGCCGCGGTCAGGCTAGTGACAGCGAGAATTTTCCCTTGCCGTAGCGGGCGACCTCGATGGTGAGGTCGAGGCGTTTGCCCAGGGCGAGCAGGTGGGCCCGGGCGTCGTTGGGCAGGTCCATGCCCGGGGTGATGACCTGGTAGAGCTTGATGTGCGGGGCGCCCTGGCGGTTGAGCAGGCTGGTCAGGACGTTGCAGAGTTCGAAGACGTTCTCGGCGAGGTTCGGGAAGAGTTTCTTCTCGTCGATGGCGTCCTCGGCGGCGCCGGCGGGGAGCAGGCCGAGGGCCGCTCCGGCGTTCGCCGCCAGCGAGAGTTGCATGCCCAGCACAGCGTAGAGCTGCTGGGAGGTGTCCGTGTAGATGGCGAACACGCCGGTGGGCAGGTCGGTCGCGGTCATGGGGTCGCCGGGGGCGACGGTGACGTCCCTGCCGAGGAGGTCCTCGAAGAGGTTCTTGACGGTCAGGGCGACGGGGATAACCGAGGTGTCAGACATAGCTATATCATCCCAAAATAGGAGAGAAGACCTCGTCGAATTGCTCTGCTGTGAACGGCTTGACGATGAAGAAGGCCGAGCCCGCGCTCTCGGCGGCGCTCTTCATCTCCTCCGTGCACTCGGAGGTGACGAAGCCGAACTTGACGTCGTTGCCCGCGGCGCGGAGCTTGCGCAGGACCTCGATGCCGGTCATCTCGGGCATGTTCCAGTCCGAGATGACCAGGTCGGGCTTCTCCGCCTGGGCCTTGTCATGGGCTTCCTGGCCGTCGGCGGCCTCGACCAGGTCGTGGCCGTCGAATCCGGCCTGGCGCAGCGTCCGGGTCACGATCTGACGCATGACCCGGCTGTCATCCGCGATCAGGATTTTCATGCCGCCTCCCCCTGCTTGACGCTCTGCCACATCGAGATGGAAATGCTTTCGCCCTCCCACTGGCCCCACAGGCCGCTGATCCGCTCGGCGGCCGGGTAGTACGACGCGGTCTCGGGAGCCAGGACCACGGTGGGCAGCGACAGGAAGCAACCGGCCGGCAGCATCGCCTTGACGTTGCCGCCGACGATGTTGGCCAGCTCGCCGAGGACGTCGGAGATGTCCTCGGCGCCCACCTCGTCGGCGTCCATCGCCAGGAAGGCGGCGGCGGCCCTGCGGGCGGCGAGCATGGACGACGCGTACACGAGGTGGCCGTGCCAGGTCCCGGTGATCGAGACGGTGGAGTGCACCTCCGTGGGCTGCTTGTCGTCCCCGGTGGGGAGCAGCGGACTGACCCCCTCGGGGTCCAGATACGACGCCCAGACCTGTTCCACCATCTCGGCAAGGTCGTCCTGGGTCACCACGGTTTCGACGCTCATGAGTTCGCTCCGGTCGGTACCAGGCCCAACAGGGCCAGCTTCTCGATCATCGCCCCTTCGGTGAAGGGCTTGATCACGTATTCGTGGGCGCCCGCGGCGAGCGCCCGGACGATCTGGCTCTGTTCACTCTCGGTGGTCACCATGACCAGGGTCATCTCCCGGAGCCGTGGCTCCGAGCGGACCTTGGTCACGAACTCGAGCCCGTTCATGTTGGGCATGTTCCAGTCGATGAGGGCCAGTTCCGGCACCTCGGTCATCGTGGCGAGCAGGTCGAGGGCCTCCTGGCCGTCCCCTGCCTCCACCGCCTCGAAGTTCAGTTTGGCGACGATGCGCTTCAGAATCATCCGCATCGCCCGCGAATCGTCGATCACCATGGCGCGCACCGCAGCTCACCCCTTCCTAACGGCACCGGCTGGTACCGCGCTTCGAACTCGGTAGGCAGAGGTCCGGCCGGCTGCCACCCGTTCGTAGTTGTCATCGATCCCGATCGTCGTCTCGGCCGCACCGAGGAAAAGCCAGCCGTCCGGTCGGAGCAACCGGGCGACGTTACGCAGCACCGACTTCTTCGTCGCGACGTCGAAGTAGATGAGCACGTTTCGCAGGAAGATCACGTCGAACGGCGCCATGGCCGGTAGCGGCGTGGTCAGGTTCATGTGCTTGAACGAGACGTTGCGCCGCAGGTGCTGCGCGATCCGCCAGTGAGCACCGGCCCGTTCGAAGTACTGCACGAGCTGACTCGCCGGCAGCCCGCGGTTGACCTCCACCTGGCTGTACTCGGCCGCTTCGGCCCGTTTGACCATCTCGGTGGAGATGTCACTGCCCATGATCTCGTACTGCCAGCCGGCCGGCAGCTGTTCCTGCATTGTGATGGCCAGGCTGTACGCCTCCTGCCCGCTGGAGCTCGCCGCTGACCAGATCCGGAGCTTGCGGGTGGTGGCGCGGCTCTTGAGCAGATCGGGCAGCACCACGTCGGTGAGCGCGGTGAACGGCTCCCGGTCGCGGAACCAGGAGGTCTCGTTCGTCGTCAGCGCGTCGATGATCCGGCGCTGGTCGGCCGGGTTCGGTTTGCGCTGCAGATTTGCCAGGAACTCGGCGACGCTGGCGGCGCCGACCTGCCGGGCGACCGGGATCAGCCGCGCTTCGACCAGGTATTCCTTGCCGGGCGCGAGCACGATCGCCGCTTCACGCCGGACCATCGCCGATACGAATTCGAAGTCGGACTGCGAAAGGGTCATCGGGTCACCGCCGTAGCTCGTGGTGCGCGGCCGGCCTGGACCCGTTGGATCAGCGCGGCGGCGATCCGGTCCAGGGGCAGCACTTCGTCGGCGAGGCCCGCGCCCACGACGGCCCCGGGCATTCCCCAGACCACCGAGCTCGCCTCGTCCTGCGCCAGGACTTCGGCGCCTGCGTCACGCAGCACCTTCGCACCACTCCGTCCGTCGTATCCCATGCCGGTCAGCACCGTCGCGAAGACCGACGCCCCGAAGAGCGCCGACACCGAGCGGAACATCACGTCGACCGCCGGACGGCACGAGTTTTCCGGCGGCGCGCCGCTGAGCTGGGTCAGCGTCGCGGTGCCCCGGCGATGCAGCACGAGGTGCTTGTCGCCGGGAGCGATATAGACAGTGCCGGGCACCAGCTCCATGCCGTCCCCCGCTTCGACGACGTGCAGCGGGGTGCTGCGGTCCAGCCGCTCGGCGAACATCCGGGTGAAGACCGGCGGCATGTGCTGGGTCACCACGATCGGTACGGGCAGGTCACTGGGCAGCGACTGGAGCACCTTGGTCAGGGCGTCCGGGCCGCCGGTCGACGAGCCGATCGCCAGGATGTCCACCCGGCCGGCCGGTCCGCGCCGTACCGGACGGGCCGGTGCGGTGGCGGGACGCGCCGGGGGCTGCGAGCCGGGGCGGGGCGGGAGACCGAGCCTCCCGGGCATGGGCGGTGGCGCCCCGGGCCGGGTCGGTGCGGTGCCGGGTCCCGGCCGGCCCGGTGCCACGGTGCGGCGGCCTGCGAGTGCGTGGATCTTCGGTACGAGCTGCTCCCGCACAGCGGCGATGGACTGCGCGACGGAACCGACGTTGCTCGGTTTGGTCACGTAGTCCGTCGCGCCCGCGGAGAGCGCCTCCAGCGTCGCGCTCGCCCCGGCGGCGGAGAGCGTGCTGAACATGATCACCGGTAGTCGCGGGTGCCGCTTGCGCAGCTCCCGAACAGCCTCGATGCCGTTCATCTGCGGCATCTCGATGTCCATCGTGACGACGTCCGGCTTCAACGAGTCGATCTTCGCCTGGGCGAGCAGCCCGTTGGCGGCGGTGCCGACCACCTCGATGTCCGGGGCGCCGCCAAGCGAGTCGACGATGAGCCTGCGTACCACCACGGAGTCGTCGACGACGAGCACCTTGATCATCGATACCCTCCGTCCCTCATCCGAGCCAGGCCGGGCCGAGCGCCGCGATCACCGGGGCCAGCAGCCGGTGGGCGGTTGCGGTGTCCAGCAGGTCGCGGACGACCAGGGCCTGGACCGCGCCGCTGAGCATGTTCCAGACGCCGCCGGCCCGCTCCGCGAGCGGAATGGCGGCGGTGTCGATCGCTTGCACGAGAAGCATCTGCGCGGCCGCGGCGGTGCGGACCCGATCCGACAGGTACGCCGCCCACGACGCCGAATGCACCGCCGGCGACCACCCGCCGGCGCTCTTCCGCGAGTCCTCCGCCGACTGTCCGAGCCGGGCGAGGTCCTTCGGCGTGATCGATCGGAGCCGGTCGAGCAGCGCGGACACCGCGTAGTGGTGCGGGCCGAGGTCGATCGGCTTGCCGACCGGCAGCTTGCGTACCGCCGACACCCAGCCGGCGCCGAGCATCCGCCGGGTCGAGTCGTCCAGCACCTCGCGCAGATAGCTGGCGACCGCGGCGTCGCACAGCAGCGCGGTCGCCGCGGCGGCCTGCTCCGACTGCTTGGCGTCGCGGCCGCTACCCTCCCAGGTCCAGGCCATCACGTCGTACCGCAGACAGGTCAGCAGCGAGTCCACCGACCCGATCGGGGCGCGTTCGACCAGCGCGAGCGAGCTCGCCGGGTCGTCGGCCTTCATCCCCTTCAGTGACGGCAGCTTGCGGGCCGCACCCTCCACCTCGACCCAGAGCGGTCCCCGTACGCCCTCGTCCGGCAACCGCTCGGCGAGGATCGGCAGGTCCCCGAGGCTGAGGCGCAGCGCGCGCAGCAGCACCTCGGCCGTCGCTGATCCGCCCTTGAGGCGGGTCAGGTCGAAGCCGAGTACGGGGGCACTGACCAGGCTGTACATCAGGTGGTGGCTCGATACGTATCGACGGCCTGGGTCACGTCGAGAGCGAGCATCAGCCGCCCGTCGAGCTTGAACGTGCCCACGACGAGCTCCCGGGTGTGCCCGCTGAGGGTGTCCGGCGGCGGCTCGAACGCGTCGTCGTCCAGGTCGACGACCTCGCCGATGCGGTCGACGAGCAGGCTGACCGGCTCGCCGTCGCCCCGCAGGATCACGTTCATCTTCGGACCGGCCAGGGTCTGCCGCGGCAGGCCCAGCTGCACCCGCAGGTCCACCGCCGCGATCACCTGACCGCGCAGGTTGAACAGCCCGCCGACGGCTGGCGGCGCGAGCGGCACCGGGGTGTACTCGCTGTAGGAGAGCACCTCCTGGACCGTGTCGACCTCGACCCCGAAGAGCTGCTCGGCCACCTCGAAGGTGGCGAACTGACGGCTCGCCATCTCAGGCCTCCACCAGTTCGTCGGCGGTCATCTCGCGGTAGAAGTTCGGGTCGGCGGCGAGGATCGCGCGGCGCACGTCCAGCAGCTCGGTCACCCGTTGCTGGATGACCGCGGTGCCGACCAGGCCGTCCTCCTCCACGTCGCGTCGCGCCGTGGTCGAATTCTCGGCGATGTCGACGATCCGGTCCACAACCAGCGCCACGCTGCGGCCTCCCTCGCTGTAGACGACCACCGACACGGTGTCGCCCTCTTCCGCGTCGCTGTACGCCCCGAGCACATGCGACAGTCGCATGAGCGGCAGGATCTGGCCGCGGTACTGGACGACCTCGCGGGAACCGGCTTGTTCGATGCGGCTGCGCGGGAATTCCTCGAGCCGTGTGACCGTGTCGAGCGGGATCGCCACCCGGCGTTCGCCGACCGCGGTGATGAGCAGACGCTCCCCGTTGGTGGCGCCGGCCGTGGCGCGTGAGGTGCCGAGCGTGTTCTCGCGGTCGCCCTCGGCCGTCAGGTGCGAGCGGCGGGCGAGCTGCGACACGTCGAGGATCAGGCCGACCTTGCCGTCGCCGAGGATCGTCGCACCGGAGTAGAGCCCGATGTCCTTGAAGCGGCTGTTCAGCGCCTTGACCACGACCTCCTCGGTGTTGAGGACGCGGTCGACGACCAGGCCGAAGCGCCGGCCGTCGGCCTGCAGCACCATGATGTAGACGCCCTTGTCGCCGCCGACCTCGAGGCCCAGCGTGCGGTCCAGGCGGACCAGCGGGAGCAGCTTGCCGCGCAGGCGGTAGACGGGCGCGCCGGACGCGTACTCGACCTTCGTGGAGTTGCCGTCGATGTAGACCAGCTCCAGCACGGCGATCTGCGGGATGACGTACCGTTGCTCGCCGCAGTCGACCGTGAGTGCCTGCACGATGGCCAGGGTCAGCGGGATGTTGAGCCGCCAGACCGTGCCCTCGCCCAGGGTCGAGTCGACGCTGACCGCGCCGCCGATCCGCTCGATGTTGGTCTTGACGACGTCCATGCCGACGCCGCGACCGGACACGTTGGTCACCTTGGCGGCGGTGGAGAAACCGGGCTGGAAGACCATCGCCATGATCTCGCGCTTGTCCATGCCGGGCACCTGCTCCGCGCGGAGCAGACCCTTCTCGACAGCCTTCTCGGCGATCCGGTTGACGTCCATGCCGGCACCGTCGTCGGCAACTTCAACGGCTACGTGCCCACCCTCGTGGTACGCCCGGAGCGTCAACGTCCCCTCAGGACTCTTACCGGCGGCGATGCGCCGCGCCTCCTCCTCGATACCGTGGTCGACGGCATTGCGTACGAGGTGGGTCAGCGGGTCCTTGACCGCCTCGAGCAGGGAGCGGTCGAGCTCGGTCTCCTTGCCCTCCATCACCAGCTCGACCTTCTTGCCGAGCGACTGGCTGAGGTCCCGGATGACCCGGGGCAGCTTCGACCAGATGTGCTCGATCGGCTGCATACGGGTCTTCATGATGCCCTCTTGGAGTTCAGAGGTGATCATGCCGAGGCGCTGGGCGCTGCGGACGAGGCCGGAGTCGCCGGTCTCCATGACGCCGCGGACGAGCTGGTTACGGGCGAGGACCAGCTCGCCGACCATGTTCATCAGGGTGTCGAGCAGGTCGACGTCGACGCGGATCGCGCTGTCGGCGACGCTGCGCTTCGGGGCCTGGTTCTGCAGGGCCTCGGAGACCGCAGCGGGCTGCGCCTTGCCCTCTTCGAGCAGGATCGTGCCGAGCTTGCGCTCGTCGCCTTCGAGCTGGGACTGCAGCGCGGAGCCGACGTCGGCGGGTTCGGCCGCGCCGGATTCGACGAGCATCTCGCCCAGCGGACGGCGCTGCTCCTCGACCGGCTCGGGGGCCGGACGGGCAGGCACCTCCTGCAGCGGTTCTGGCTTCTCTTCGGCCGCCGCGGCAGGCGCGGCAGGCGCCACAGGAGCTTCGGTGGTCGGAGCAGCCATCTGCGCGTGGACCGCGGTGATGATGCTCTCGACGTCAACTCCCTCTTCGGAGTTGTTCTGCTCGATGGCTTCCAGCAGGTTACGGACGCCGTCGATCGTCGCCAGCAGCGTGGTGATCGTGGTCGGCGTAACCGGCTGAACGCCGTCGCGCAGCCTGGACAGCAAGGACTCGCCGGCATGTGCCAGCGTCTCGAGCCGGCCGAACGCCAGGAAGCCGCTCGTGCCTTTGATCGTATGGATCGCCCGGAAGATACGGGAGATCAAGTCACGCGATCCGGGTTCCTGCTCCAGTGCCACGAGGTCCCGGTCGATCTGGTCCAGGTTCTCGTGGCTCTCCATGAGGAATTCGCCGACGATCTCGCCAAGGTCTTCCAACGCCCTACCTCCTGCTCGTTTCCCAATGCCCTCATCGACCTGCGAGAGCTCCACCTGAGGACACCCGGGCAGCTACCGCTCAGGCGTCTCCGCCGGGCCGGCGGTAGCGGTAACCGAATCCGCGTACGGACTCGATCGGGGACTCCTCGGGATCCGACCAGCCGAGCTTGCGCCGCAGCCGCAGTACCGCGAACTTGACGCGTTCCTGACCGATGCCCGTGGGGTCGTCCCACGCCTGGGTCAGCAACTGGTTGGGGCTGAGCACCGCCCCGGCATGCCGGACCAGCGCGTTCAGCAGCCGGAACTCGGTCGGGGTGAGGCGTTTCTCGTCACCCTTGACGTAGACCCGGCGCTTGGTCGGGTCGAGGTGGACCAGACCGTCGTCGTAGATCTGGCTGGCCCAGCTGTTCTGGCCGCCGGACGAGCGCCGCAGCAGCGCCTCCACACGGGCCAGCAGTTCGTTGTTGGCGAACGGCTTGGTCAGGTAGTCGTCGGCACCGCCGCGCAGGCCGCGGACCTTCTCGGCTTCCTGTCCGTGGGCGGTGAGCACGAGCACCGGCACGTCGGAGACGTCCCGCAACCGCTCGAGCACCTGCCAGCCGTCCATCTCGGGCAGGCCGACGTCGAGCACGACCAGGTCGGGATGCTCGGCGTACGCCTCCTTGAGTCCGGTCCGCCCATCGCCGGCGTGGGCCACCTCGTAGCCCGCCCGGCTGAAGAGCAACCGCAGGGCCAGTGCGATGTCCGGGTCATCCTCGACCACGAGCAACCTGCTCATTGAGCTCACCACCACACCCTTCGCCCGCGTCGCCTGACGCGGCTGCCCGCCCGGGCGGCACGCCCTCGGTCGCGGGTCAGCGTCTTGCTCACGCCCCCCGCAGCCGCGGGTGACGAAGATGAAATGTCCAAAACCCACGATAGCGTTACGTGTCTGTTCATATACGGAAAGTTATAGTTCAGCGTGCGAACCCCCACGAACACCTTCGCGCTGCAGGCTCGCTTCCTCGCGGTGATCTCCCACGAGTTGCGTACGCCGCTGACGACGATCGCCTCGTTCACCGAGAGCCTGGACACGGACGATCTGGCGCCGGTCGAGCGCTCGATCGCGCTGGCCGCTGTACGCCGCAATACCGACCGGATGCTCGCCCTGGCCCAGGATCTGATGGTGGTCAGCCGGCTGCACAGCGGCGATCTGGAGCTGCGGCCCACGGAGATCGACCTCGGGGCGCTGATCAGGGAGGCCGCGGATCTGCTCGCGAGCGGGGAGCCGTACACCGCCGCCACGGTCGAGGCCACCGCCGGACCGGCGATCAAGGCCGACGCGCCCCTGCTGCGCGACCTGTTCTACGCCGTCGTCGGGACGGTGGCCAGCGGGGCCAATGATCGCTGTGCCTCGGTCAGCGCGGTCGCGGAAGCCGGCGGCTGGGCGGTCACGGTCACCGCGCAACGCTCGGAGGAGCTCACCGACGAGAGCCTGATGTCCGGGATGCTCGCCGATCCGGAACCGCCGCACCGGCGACGCAGCACCGCGCTGTGGATCCTGCTCGCCGAGGCGATCGCGGCGGCGCACGGCGGAACGGTCGAACTGACCTACGAGCCCGAGACGGGAGCCGGGGCACAGATCCGCCTACCCCTGACCATCCCCACAGACTGACACAGCAACCCTGCCGTACCGCCGGAAACGACGAAAGAAGGGACGGACAGCCGAGAAGCCAGGTCCGATACGTTTGCCGGGCGAACAGGGACCCGGCCTTGGACCGGGAGGCAAGTACCGTGTTCGACCTCGTACGCCGCATCACCCTTGCCGCGGCCGCGCCGGCCGCAATCCTCGCTGCCACCGCAGTACCCGCGCAGGCCGCGATCAATCCGGATGCCCAGCCGACCACCGAGCAGCAGTTGATGGCGCAGGTGGTGGATCGTACGAACGAGCAGCGCGCGATCGGCGGATGCGAACCGCTGAGCGTTGATCTGGAGTTGACGATCGCCTCGGTCCGGCAGGCCCACTACATGGCGGCGACCGGCGACTTCAGCCATCGAGGCTGGCGTGGGTCGACGTTCGAGACCCGGTCGCGGGCAATCGGCTACGAGGACGCCGCGGCCGAGAACATCGCCTGGGGGTACGTCAGCCCGGCCCAGGTCGTGGCGTCGTGGATGGCCAGCCCGGCGCACCGCGAGAACATTCTGAACTGCGACGCGCGGTCGTTCGGGGCCGGCGTACAGCGCGCGGTGGACGGCACTTTCTACTGGGCGCAGGTGTTCGGCTACCGCTGAGGTTCCCGATCGATGCATTGACATATCCGGGCGCGAGCGGTTCTCTTAGTTAGTTTTATTAACGATCGCTCGCGCCCCGGAGAGTCCCCATGCGCCGATCCCGTCTCGCCACCCTGGCCGTCACCCTCGCGGTGGCGGCCGGGGTGACCGGATTCGTCACCCTCACCTCCCCCGACGCCCAGGCGGCGACCGCCTCCCGCATCCCCCAGCACGTGTTCGCCCCTTACTTCGAGGCGTACAACGGCGACAGCCTGAACACGCTGTCCCAGCAGTCCGGCAACAAATTCCTCACCATGGCGTTCGTGCAGACGGCCACGGTGGGCTCGTGCACCGCGTACTGGAACGGCGACACCTCGATGCCGGTCGCCAGCTCCACGTTCGGCTCCGACATCAGCGCCATCCGGGCGCGCGGCGGAGACGTCATCCCGTCCTTCGGTGGGTACGCGGCCGACAACACCGGCACCGAGATCGCCGACAGCTGTACCAGCGTCGACTCGATCGCCGCGCAGTTCGAGAAGATGGTCACCACGTATGACGTGACGCGGATCGACCTCGACATCGAGGACAACTCGCTGACCCGCAGCGACGGCATCGACCGGCGCAACAAGGCCATCAAGAAGGTGCAGGACTGGGCCGCCGCGAACGGGCGGCTGGTCGAGTTCAGCTACACGCTGCCGACCACGACGCACGGGCTCGAGGCGAACGGGCTCGCGGTGCTGCAGAACGCGGTGGCCAACAACGCCAAGGTCGACATCGTCAACATGATGACGTTCGACTACTACGACAACGCCGCGCACAACATGGCCAGCGACACGATCAGCTCGGCGAACGGGCTGGTGACGCAGCTGCGTACGCTCTACCCGGCCAAGACCACGGCCCAGCTGTGGGCGATGGTCGGCATCATCGAGATGATCGGCGTGGACGACTTCGGCCCGGCCGAGACGTTCACCATCGCCAACGCGCAGACGGTCACCACCTGGGCGAAGAGCCAGGGCATCGCAGCGCTGTCCTTCTGGGCGTTGCAACGCGACAACGGCGGGTGCCCGGGCGGCGCGGCGGCCGACAACTGCTCCGGGGTCGCGCAGAGCACCTGGCAGTTCAGCCAGATCATGCAGAGCTTCACGTCTGGAGGCTCGGCAACCACTCCGCCGACGACCCCCACCACCACGCCACCGACGACCACCCCGGCAACACCGCCCACGACGAGCCCCACGACGGCACCGCCGAGCGGTACGGCCTGGGCACCCAACACCGCGTACACGGTCGGGCAGATCGTGACCTACGGCGGTAAGCGCTACCAGTGCCGGCAGGCGCACACCTCGATCGTCAGCTGGGAGCCGCCGAACGTGCTCGCGCTCTGGCTCCCTCTATAGCTCGCAGTTGACCAGGACCGGTTCGGGGTGCAGGACGACCCCGAACCGGTCCCGGACCCCGTCGCGGATCTCCCGGGCCAGGTCGAGCAGCGCCTCCGTGGAACCGCCACCGCGGTGGGTGAGCGCGAGGGTGTGCTTCGACGAGATGGCCACGCCGTCGCGTCCGGAGTATCCCTTGGCGAAGCCCGCCTTCTCGATCAGCCAGGCGGCCGGGACCTTGACCGTGCCGTTCGGCGCCGGCCAGCTCGGCGGCTCACCGGCATCGACCAGCCGATCCTGCACCTCGGCCCACTGCTGCGCGGAAAGGACCGGGTTGGTGAAGAACGAGCCCACGGAACGCGTGTCGAGATCTTCAGGATCCAGGACCATGCCCTTACTGGCACGCAACTTCAGGACCGTTTCGCGTACGCGATCAGCTGCCACCCGCTCCCCGATCTCCACCCCCAGCTGTCTTGCGAGTTCGGCGTACCGGACAGGCGCCGAGACCGTGGAATCGTCGAGCCTGAAGTCGACCTCCAGGACCAGCCACCGGTCGTTGTTCTTGAAGACGCTGGACCTGTACGCGAACCCGCACTCGGGCAGCGACAACTCCTTGACCTCGTCGGCTTCCTTGTCGTACACGTGCACCGCCTCGATGGTCCGGGCGACCTCCGTGCCGTACGCGCCGACGTTCTGGATCGGGGTCGCACCCGCGGAGCCGGGGATGCCGGACAGCGCCTCGAGCCCGGCGAGCCCGTCCCCGAGGGTCGTGGCGACGAACTCGTCCCACGGCTCGCCGGCCGCGACCCGCACCAGGACACCGCGCGAGTCCCGTTTGACGATCTTCACCCCACGCGTACGCAGGAGGAGCACGGTGCCCGGGAAGCCGTCGTCGCCGATGACCACGTTGCTGCCACCGGCGAGGACCAGGACCGGTTCACCCCGGCGAGCCGCGGAGCGTACCGTTGCAACCGCTTCGTCCGGTTCGGACGCGACCGTCACCGCGCCCGCCTTGCCACCGAGGCGTAGCGTCGTGTACGCCTCCAGCGAACTGGCATGCACTGCGGATGCGGTGGCGGGGGAATCAGCACTAACGTCAGGCACGACGTCCACCCTAGGGGACGTACAGGTAGTCCTCCTCCAGCGGGAGAAGCTGAATGAACAGGCTCAACGCGACGAAGGACTTCTGGCTGGCGGCGCTGCGCGCCGATGGCCCGGCGTTTCAGGACGCCGTCGCCGAGACCGGCCCCGAGGTCACCGTTGCCGCATGTCCGGGTTGGACGGTGGCCGACCTCGTCGAGCACCTGACCACGGTGCTGCGGCAGGTCCGGGAGACGGCGCCACGCGGCGTCACCGACAGACCCGAGGATCCCGACAAGCCCCCGCGGGCGCCGTGGCCGGAGGCGCTGGATGCCCTGCGCCGCGAGCTGACCGGCACGATCGAGACGCTGGACGCGCTCGATCCCGATCTGCCCGCCTGGTCCTGGCCCGCGCAGGCGAAAAAAGCGGTGTTCTGGCAGCGCCGCATCGCCCAC
Organism: Winogradskya humida; assembly: GCF_016862215.1. GTDB lineage: Bacteria > Actinomycetota > Actinomycetes > Mycobacteriales > Micromonosporaceae > Actinoplanes > Actinoplanes humidus. Next base: position 16,012 of record NZ_BOMN01000050.1, on the reverse strand, counting down.
GAGGTCTCGGTGCACCGCTGGGACGCCGAGGCGGCCGCCGGGCGAGCGACCGCGATCGAGACCAAGCTCGCCGCCGACGGTGTCAACGAGGTGCTCGACACCTGGCTGCCGGCCGGGCGCCGCAAGGGCCCGATCGATCTGCACGGCGTGGTGCACCTGGTGGCGACCGACGCGAGCTACGAGTGGTTCGTGCGGCTGCGGGGCGCGGGCATCTCGCTGCTCGACACGGGCACGATCCTCGACTCCGACGATCATCACCCGCGCGCCGAGGCGACCGGCACCGCGAGCGACCTATTGCTCACTTTGATGGGCCGCGTCGAACCAGACAATCTTCACATTGTTGGCGATCCGCGGCTGATTTCCGCGCTGCGGGCAGGCTGAACGGCCGGTTCCGCAACTTCCGGAGGGTTCCCGGGAAGGTGTTTGGCCGTACGCTGGACCGGTTAAGTTCGGCGCCCCCGGGGCCGGTCCAGCCGACCGGCAGCGGCGGCCTTCACGCAGGGAGCGGTGACGCATGACGGCAACCGTCGAGGTGGAATCCAGCGGCGAGCCACAGACAGCGGGGCTCCGGTTCCCGGAGGGCTTCGTCTGGGGTGCGGCTACCGCGTCCTACCAGATCGAGGGCGCGGTCAACGAGGACGGCCGTGGCCCGTCCATCTGGGACACGTTCAGCCGTACGCCCGGGCGGGTCCATCGCGGCCACACCGGTGACGTGGCGTGCGACCACTACCACCGCTACGTCGACGACGTGGCGCTGATGAAGGACCTCGGGCTCGGCGCCTACCGGTTCTCGGTCGCCTGGCCGCGCATCCAGCCCGACGGCACGGGCCCGGTCAACACCCGCGGCCTGGACTTCTACGACCGCCTCACCGACGAGCTGATCGGCCAGGGCATCGACCCAGTCGTCACCCTCTACCACTGGGACCTGCCGCAGACGCTGCAGGACCGCGGCGGCTGGACCAACCGCGAGACCGCCGAGGCCTTCGCCGAGTACGCCCAGATCGTCTACGCCCGCCTCGGCGACCGGATCAACACCTGGACCACGCTGAACGAGCCGTGGTGCTCGGCCTACCTGGGGTACGGCAACGGCGTGCACGCCCCCGGCATCCAGGACCCGGGCTCGACCTTCAAGGCCGTGCACCACCTGCTGCTCGGGCACGGGCTCGCCGCGCGGGCACTGCGCGACGCGGGCGCCCGTACGGTCAGCATCACCCTGAACCCGACGGCCGTCGCGCCGCTCGACCCGGCCAACCCCGGCGACGTCGACGCAGCCCGCATCGTCGACGGGGTCGGCAACCGGATCTTCCTCGACCCGCTGTTCAAGGGCGAATATCCCGCCGACGTCCGCGAGATCATGGCGCGCTTCGGCGACCTCGACTACATCCACGACGGCGACGAGGCGATCATCAACGCCCCGATCGACGTGCTCGGCGTGAACTACTACACGCCGACGTACGTGTCGGCCAAGCCCGGCACCCCCGCCGCCCTCGACACCCCGGGCAGCGAGGGCATCGGATTCCGCAAGCCGGTCGGCCCGATCACCGACATCGGCTGGCAGATCGAGCCGGCCGCGCTGACCCGGCTGCTGAACCGGATCCACGACGACTACGGCGTGCCGATGATGATCACGGAGAACGGCGCGTCGTACGGCGACGGGCCGTCCCCGGAGACCGGCGAGGTGCACGACACCGACCGGATCGACTACTTCGACGGGCACCTGCGCGCCTGTCTCGACTCCCTTTCCCACGGGGTGGACCTTCGGGGATACTTCGCGTGGTCGTTGATGGACAACTTCGAATGGGCCGAGGGCTACAACAAGCGCTTCGGTCTCGTGCACGTCGACTACGCGACGCAGGAGCGGCTCCCCAAGCAGAGCGCCAAGTGGTACAGCGCGGTCATCCGACGGAACGGTCTGGAGTGAGTTGATGGTGACGCGGGAGCGGCCGACGCTCGAAGCGGTGGCCCGCCGGGCCGGGGTGTCGCGTGCGACCGTCTCCCGCGTCGTCAACGGTTCGACCACGGTCGCGGTGGCCATCCGCGACGCGGTCAAGCAGGCCGTCGAGGAGCTGGGCTACGTGCCCAACCAGGCCGCGCGCAGCCTGGTGACCCAGCGCACGGAGTCGATCGCGCTGATCCTGCCCGAGACGGCCAGCCGGGTCTTCTCCGACGACCTGTTCTTCCCCGCGGTGATCCGCGGGGTGAGTACGGAGCTCGAGGCGGCCGACAAGCAGCTCGTCCTGATGATGGCCGGCTCGGCCGCGAGCCACGACCGGGTCGAGCGGTACGCCATGGCCGGCCACGTCGACGGCGTCATGTTCGCCTCGATGCACGGCGCCGACCCGCTGCCCGGCACGCTGGCCCGGCTCGGCATCCCGGTGGTGTGCAGCGGGCGCCCGATGACCCCCACCGAGCTGCTGGTGCCCTACGTGGACGTCGACCATCTGGGCGGGGTCGCCGCCGCCGTGCGTCACCTGCTGGCCACCGGCCGCCGCCGGATCGCGACGATCGCCGGGCCGCAGGACATGGTCGCGGGCATCGACCGGCTCGCCGGTTACCGCACCGCGCTCGCCGAGGCCGGCCTGCCCGAGCAGGTCGCGATCGGCGACTTCACCCGCGAGTCGGGCATCCGCGCGATGCGGGTCCTGCTCGACGGCGACCCCGGGCTGGACGCGGTCTTCGTGGCCTCCGACATGATGGCCCACGGCGCGCTGCAGGCCCTGCGTGAGACGGGCCGCCGGATCCCGCACGACGTCGCGGTCATCGGCTTCGACGATGTCGAGATCAGCAGGCTCAGCGACCCGCCGCTGACCACGGTCCGGCAGCCGATCGTCGACATGGGACGCACGATGGCACGGCAGATGCTCGGCGTGATCGATGACCGGCTCGACGTACCCGCCGCAGTGGTCCTCCCCACCGAGCTGGTCGTCCGCGCCTCGGCCTAGCCCCATGGCCTAGATGGATGCCACCCGTTCGATCGAGGTAGGCAGGCCGAACACCTTGCGGGACAGCAGGGTCGAGCCGGCGACGGCGGCGGGCATGAGCAGCACCGCGCCGAGCGGGATCAGGAAGCACAGGAAGACCGCGACGCCGAAGCCCAGCGCGAGCGGCCGCCGTTTGCGCAGCTCCTCGCGGCGGTGCTTGAGTCGCTTGCCGCGGCGTTCGAAGGGGACCCCGGTCAGCTCGAGGGCGAGCAGCCAGCCACCGACCGCCGCGCCGATCACCGGGATCACCGTCTGACCCACGACCGGGATGAAACCGGCGAGGAACAGCGGGATGCCGAACGCGATCGACAGGCCGATCAGCCGCAGCGAGTCCGTGAGGCTCCGGCGCAGCGAATGCAGGAGCCGCACCTCGACCTCGTCGGGCACGCCACCGTAGCGACGCTCCACCAGACCGGAGATCTTCTCGTAGAAGGGGTCGCCGATCAGCAGCGTCACCGCGGTGAAGGTCAGGACGCCGAGCAGCCCGGACAGGCCGATCAGCGCGGCACCGGCGACCACCCGGATCAGGTCCCGCCACACCGTGGACCAGCCGTCGGCGAACCAGGTCACCGCCGCGGCCAGGTCGCCGACAAAGGCGATCAGGGCGAACAGGGCACCGGTGTAGAGGACCCCGGCGAGCAGCGCGGGCAGCAGGCCCAGGCCGAGCAGCCGCGGGGAGGCGAGCACCAGACCGAGGCCACGGCCGAGCAGGCCCGCCCCGGTGAAGAAGTCACGGGCGGCGCCGCCGGTCTGCTGGGCCGCGGCTCGGAGCGGAGAGTCGGTCACGGCCCGTGAGACTAGCGCCTCAGGAACAGTCCGCCCAGCCAGGAGGGGGCAGGTTCGGAAGATTCCGACGGCGAGGGCGACCCGCTCGGCTCGCTCGGGGCCACCGAGGTCGGGGTGGGCACCGGCGGTTCGGTCAGCGTCGGTGCCGGTGACGTGGTCTCGGAGGTGGCCGGCGCGGGTGCCGACGGCAGCGCGCTGGGGGCGACACTGGTCGCCACAGGTTCGATCACGGAGACCGGTTCGGACACCGATCGCGGTGATGTGGTGGCCTCGGCCGTGGGGTGGGTGACTCGGACAGGGGCCGCGCCGATGCCACCCGCTCCGCCCGGTTCCGCGCTCACGATCGCCGGCGGGGCCTCCTGGTGACCCAGGGACCAGCCGAGCGCGATCGCGAACGGGAACCCGAGCAGCACGATGCCGAGGAAGACTGATTTCGGGGTGAGCCGCACGCCATTAACACCGCTCGAACCCGCAAAAAGTTACGGCATGTTCAGGAACGTGGAGATTCGGTCCCGCAACTCCTGGCGGTTCGTCCACAGCACGGAGGGCCGGTCGTACACGTGCAGCTGCGCATCGGGCAGGAGCTCGGCGAGCTGCTCCGCCCACGGCACGGGATGCACCTCGTCGCCCTGACAACCGATGATCAGAGCCTTCCCTTTGTACGCCCGGAGCGCCCCGACATCCGCAACAGCCGGCTCCCGCCACAACGTCTCGAGCTCGGGCGCGAGCCCGTCCCGCAGCAGCTGTTCGACCCGGTGACGCAGGTAGCTCCACCCGGTCGGGGTGTCGCGAACAGCGTTGGGTAGCTCCTCCTCGACCGCCCAGGCCACCGCCGCGGCCTCGCCGGACTCGACCGCGGCCAGCAACCGCGTCAACCGCTCCTCGGCGATCTTGGGGCGCACGCCGTCCAGCGGCGCCGGGAGGTAGCAGACGATCCGCTCGAACCGGCCGGGATCCTCGGCGAGCAACCGGCACAGCGCACCCGAGCCCATGCTGACCCCGACGGCCCGGGTCGCCCCCGCGTTGTCGGCGACCGCGCGCAGGTCGGCCGCGAGGTCACCGAAGCTCCACGGCCCGGGCGGCGCCTCGGAGCGGCCGTGACCCCGGAAATGGAAGAAGACCCGGCGGCCGAGGACGGCGCTGCCGAGCGGACGGGTGCCCGAGATGTCGCCGGCGAGCCCGTGGGCGAAGACCGTGACCGGCTCGCCTGTGCCGGTGACCAGCTGCTCGATGCTCGCGCCGCGCGGAGTCTCGATGAGCTGGGTCGGCGGTGCCGGAAGGGTGGGCCGGCCGGTCCGTGGCGCGGAGGGTCCCGGGCCGTGCGCCCGGGGGCCACCGTCCGGGGGTGCCGGGCGGCGGAACCTCACCAGAAGCCCTTGCCGTCCGACAGGTCACGCAGGCCGGGGCGGACATCGAGCAGGTAGATCAGGGCCGCGGCGATGCCGATCAGCCCGAAGATGCCGGTGGCCCCGCCGAGCAGGGTGAGCACCATGCAGACCGCGAGGATCGCGAGCCAGGCACCCTTGGGCAGCGTGCCGATGGCCTGGAACCCGTCGCCGCGCTGGGTGACGCAGTGAATGAAGGCGACGGCCTGCACGACCATCGATCCGATGACAACGAGCACGTCGATGTAGAACTTGACATGGCCATAGAACAGCGGCGCGCTGGAAATCATGTCGACGATTCTATGCCGCGGGCCCCCGCTTTCACGGGGGCCCGCTGATCAAGGTCGTGTCGCCGATTACTCAGCGGCCGGCTTGGTGACGCGCTTGCGGGGCTTGACCGTCGCCGGGGTCGGGCTGACGCCGGGCGCGATCGCGGCGGTCGGCTCCTCGGTGGTCAGCATGTCCGCGTTGACCACGTCGGCGGCGTCGACGACGCCGGTGCCGACAACGCGCTCGCCCCGGGCGACCAGCGAGGTGTAGACCGACACCGCACGCTCTTGAGCCACCTGGGCGAAGGCGACGGCGGACGTGGTGGCCGTGCTGCGCAGCCTGTCGAAGTCGGTCGTGCCGGCCTTCTCCCGCAGCGATCCGGCGGTGGTGGTGGCGGTGTCGTTCGCCGTCTTCAGCGACGCGGCGGCGCGGTCGCTGAGCTCGCTGACCACGGCGGGGAGCTTGCGCAGCTCCTGCCAGGCGAGGTCACCGGCACCGGCGGCGGCGTAGAGCGGGGCAGGGAAACGGGTCTTGGTCTGCTCGGTCACGGTTTCTCCTCGGGCTGAGTGGTCGTGGTCTGCGTCTGCGTCTTCAGGAGCTCCGCCTTGATGGCCGCGTCCTCATCCGGGACCTCGACCTCGCCGGTGGCGGGATCGGGCACCGTGGCGTCGGCATCAGCGGCCGCGGCAGCGTCGTCGGCGGCCTGGCGGGCATTCTCGTTGCGGAACGTCTCGTAGATCTGGGTCAGCGACTGCTTCTGGGCGATCGTCAGATCGGGGTCGACCGCGATCGCCGCGATCACCCCCTGCTGACCTTCCCCGTCGAGAAGGCCGGCGCGCAGGTACATCGCGGGAGTCGACACCCGCAATGCGCTGGCCAGCTGTTGCAGCACCTCGGCGCTGGGCTTGCGCAGCCCCCGCTCGATCTGGCTGAGATAGGGGTTGCTCACCCCGGCCCGGTCGGCCAGCTGCCGCAGCGAGATCTTCGCGGTCTGCCGCAGGTCGCGGATGAACGTCCCGACGTCCTGGGGCAGATCCTTACCGGTGGCCATGAATCGAAGGTAGCGCGGGGTGCTAACTCTTGCAAGCAAAATGCTAGCAAGAGTTAGCGTGAAGCATGTCACCAGGTCGCGCGGACCTCGCCCACCTCGTTGCCGCCGCCCAGCACGGGCACGGCGGCCAGCTGTGTCAGGACCGGCTCGTCCACACCGAGCCTGCGCAGACCCGAGACCAGCACCGGCATCCGCGCCCGCATGGCGCCGTCGGAGATCTTGAGAGCGACCGCACCGACCTCAGGGATCGCCACCACCTGTACGCCCTCCGCGCCGCCCTTCGCCAGCAGCCCCGGCACCCCGCGCATCAGCAGCGTGTCCTCTGCGCCGGTGCCCGCGACCAGCTCCGGATCGGCCCGCATCGTGTCCGCGACCAGCCGCTCGAACGATGTGGGCGGCGCCGCGACCAGCCGCTGGAACCCCCGGGCCAGCGCGGTCAGCGAGAACGCGAAGACCGGCGCGCCACAGCCGTCGATCCCCGTCGCGGCGATCGGCTCACCGACCAGCTCGGTCACCGCCGCGGCGATGGCCGCCTGCAACGGGTGTTTGGCATCCCGGTAATCGTCGAGCGGCCAATCGTTCTCGACACAGGTCGCGAGCATGCCGGCGTGCTTGCCGGAACAGTTCATCCGGATCCGCGACGGCCCACCGCCCTCACGCAGGACCAGGTCGCGCTCGCTGTCCAGCGACGGCAGCGCCTCGGGACAGCGCAGTGCGTCCTCGGTCAGCCCGGCCGTCTCCAGGATCCGGCGGGCCCGCGCCACATGGAACGGCTGGCCGTAATGACTGCCGCTGATCAGGGCAAGATCGGCCGGATCCGCCGTACGCAGACCGCTGCGCAACATCCCGACCGTCTGCAACGGCTTGTTGGACGAACGCGGAAACACCGGCCCGGTTACGTCCCCCGCCGCGGCGACCACCGCACCGGCGGCGTCCAGCACCACCACGGCACCCTCGTGCACACACTCGGTGAACCCCGAACGCACCACCTCGGCAAGAATCATCGGACTGGAACCCCCAGCAGATCGCGCGCCTCGGCTGTGGTCAGCGGCGGACGCTGAGCCAGCTGGGCCAGCCCCACCGCGCGCGCCACGAGCTGCATGTTCGATTCCACGGCACGGCCTTTCGCGTACGTCAGGGTGTCCTCCATGCCGACCCGCAGGTGACCGCCGGCCGAGACCGAGGCGAGCATGACCGGGATGCTGCTGCGCCCGATGCCCGTCGCGGAGAACGTGGTGCCCGCGGGCAGGTCCCGGATCACACGGTGACAGGCGACCAGCGCGTCGGCCGTACCCGGCATCCCGCCCGGAACGCCCATCACCAGATCGACGTGGACGTGCCCGCCCGCCGGCAGCCCGTGCCGGTCGAGCAGCACCTGCAGCGTCGTGAGCTGGCCCAGGTCGAAGATCTCGTACTCGGGGACGATGCCGCGCTCCTGCATCCTGGTGTGCAGGTCGACGATGAACTCCCAGCGGTTCAGGAACACCCCGTCGCCGAAGTTGACCGTGCCCATCGTGCAGGAGGCCATCTCGGGGCCGGCGTCGAGCACCGCCAGCCGGGCGGCCTCCGGGTCGGTCACCGCCCCACCCGAGGACAGCTGCACGATCAGGTCCGTCGACTCGCGCAGGGCGGTCACGGTCGCGCGCAGCCGGCCCTGGTCGAGGGTCGGCTCGGCCGCGTCGTCGCGGATATGGACGTGGACGATCGCGGCGCCGAGCGCCTCGCACTCCTTGGCGGTGGCCACGAGCTCGTCCAGGGTCACCGGCAGCGCGGGTACGGCCGCCTTACTGCTCTCCGCACCGGTAGGCGCGACAGTGATCAGGGTCCCGGTCATAACCGAGATCCTGCCACGGAGATCCGCGCGGCCCACGGTCGATGGCCGCGCCCGCCACGCACAACCGCGTCCGCCGCCCTGGATGGCCCCGTCCGCCGCCCTGGATGGGCACGGTCTCCGCCCTGGATGGGCACGGTCGCCGCCCTGGGCGGGCACGGAGGCCGCCTTGGGCGGGCACGGTCGCCGCCCTGGGCGGGCACGGAGGCCGCCCGGGACGGGCACGGTCGCCGTCAGTCGGCGTCGATGGCTGCGGCTGATTCGCCGACCAGCAGGCTCGCGTCGGGGGCGACGTTGCGCTTCAGCACGGCGAGCGCGACCATGCCGAGCTCGTAGTGACGCACCGCCGTGCCGATGAAGCCCACCGCACGCCCGTCCAGCATGACCTCGGTGCCCTTGGCCGGCGGGTGATCACTGGCGATGCCGTCGAGGTGCAGCAGCTCCAGGCGCCGGGGCGGGCGGCCTAGGTGGTGCACCCGGGCGATCGTCTCCTGCCCGCGGTAACAGCCCTTGTCGAGGTGCACGGCCGGCGCGAGCAACTCCGCCTCGGCCGGAATCGTGCGGTGGTCGGTCTCCCAGCCCAGCCGCGGCATCTTGCGCGCGACGCGCACGGCCTCGTAGGCCCACAACCCAGCCCTGGGCACGTCGGCGAGCTTCCCGAGCACGTCGTCGAGCCGTTCCCGCTGCACCAGCAGGTCAACACCGAGCGGCACGCTCCGGGCGAGCCCCCCGTCGAAGGCCCGCACCTCGTACAGCGCGGTCGGCTCGTTCGGCACGGACCCCGCGGCGAACTTCGGCCCCGGCACGTCGAACACCCGGGGCTCCGCGAGCTCGACGCCGAGCAGCCGGGCAGCGGTCGCCGCAGCCTCTGGGCCGACCAGCGAGAGCACCGCGATCTCACTGGTGGCGTCGCGCGGCTCGACCCTGGTGAAGAACTGCATCATCGTCAGGTATTTGAACAGCCCCGCACCGGCACCGGGCTCGGTGTCGAGCCACGCCGTCGTGCCGTCCTCGGTGACCATCGCGTGCTGCTCGACGTGCCCGTTCGGCGAGAGCACCAGCAGCTCGGTGCCCTGGCCCTCGCGCAGGTCGCTGAGGTGCTGGGTGGTGAGGGTGTGCAGCCAGCTCGCGCGCTCGACACCCGGCACCGCGATGACGTCACGGTTGGAGCGGTCGACGAGGCCGACCGCCGTGTCGAGGGTGCGCTGCTCGCGCATCGGGTCACCGTAGTGCGCGGGCACGCCGATGTCGGCCGACTCCGGCTCGAGATCCTGGATGAGGACGGTGGTCATGAGGGCTCCTCCTTGCAGTCGCCGCAGACGCCGAACAGCGACACGTGGCCCACGTCGACCCGGAAGTTGCGGTCGGCGAGCAGTTTCTCGCTCACCGGCGCCATGATTCCCGGGTCGACCTCGTCGATCGAGCCACAGTTGCGGCAGACGAGGTGGACGTGCTGGTCCTCGCCCGCGGCGTGATAGGTCGGCGAGCCGTGCGAGAGGTGGGTATGACTGACCAGGCCCAGCTCCTCGAGCAGCTCGAGGGTGCGATAGACCGTGGTGATGTTCACTCCGGCGGCGCGCTCACGCACACAGTGATGGATCTGCTCCGGGGTGGCGTGGCCGAGGTCGTGGACCGCCTCCAGGATCAGCTGGCGCTGCGGAGTCAGACGCAGGCCGCGCTCCCGGAGCATCTCGGCAAGGGATGTGGCGGACACGTTACGAGCATAGTTCGCGCGGCGATACCCTCCGCGCTGTGAGCGCACCGATCCTGGTAATTCCTGGTTCCGGCGAGCTGACCGCGACCGACCGCGGGCTGCTCTACGGCGAGGGCGTCTTCGAAACCGTGCACCTGCGCCCGGACGGGCCGTGGGAGCTCGGCCCACATCTGGAGCGTTTGGGCAGGTCAGCGGCGTTGCTCGGGCTCACGGTCCCGGATGGGCTGGCCGATCTGGTGGCCGGGCTCACCCACGAGGACGGCGCCCTGCGGCTCGTGGTCACGCCCGCGACCAGTTTCGCCACGGTTTCCGATGTGCCGCAGATCTCCCGGATCCAGCGCCGGGACGGCATCCGGCTGATCACGCACGACCTGGGACTGACGAAACGGCCGCCGTGGTCACTCTCCAGCGCCAAGACCATCTCGTACGCCGAGAATCTCGCCGCCAAGCGCTGGGCCGAGCTCCAGGGCGCCGACGACCTGCTCTGGCTGACCAGCGACGGGTACGCGCTCGAAGGCCCCACGGCGAGCCTGGTCTGGCTCAGCGGGGACACGTTGTGCACGGTTCCCGCTGAGCCGACCGGGATCCTGCCCGGCACCACGGCGGCGAAGCTGCTTTCGTCGGTTGTCGCGCTTGGCCTGCGTACCGAAGAAAGGATGGTCTCCCTCGACGAGCTGGCGGAAGCCGATGCGATCTGGCTCGTCAGCTCGTTGCGGGGTCTTGCCGAGGCCCGGACGTTGAACGGCTCGGCACGCGCGGCGTCACCCTGGACGCCGCGCCTGCTCGAACTGCTCGGATTTATCCACCGACCCGGATGAGACGGGCGGAGAGGTGCGGGTGCAGCGTCGGGCCGTCGGCCGTGGCCAGCTCCTGCGCATAGAGCAGAGCAGCGTCGACGATGCCGTAGAGGCGGTGCGAGCCGGTGACCGCGAGGCCCGTGGCGGTGTGCCCGACCCCTGCGGTGGCCATCTCCAGCCGGGTGCCGGTCGCCGCGCCCTCGTAGATCTCGATCACGCCGTTCTGCGTGGTCAGCGTGGCTTCCATCTCGTCGGTGGGGCGGCCTTCGGCGTTGAGCACCGGGCGCCAGAAACCGACCTCGCGCTCGCCCATCCCGGTCGGCTTCGAGTCCTCGTCGAGAATCCAGATCCTCGACTCGTACGCAAGGAACGGCCGGCCGTCGTGACTGATCCGCACCTCCTGCGCGAAGTTGAAGTCCTCCGGCTCGGGGAAACCACCCTGACCACGGCCGCGCCACAGCCCGATGAACGGCAGCAGCCCCAGCAGCGCGGGGTGCAGATCCGGGCCTTTACGCAGGTCGTGGGTGTCCTCGAACGGGTACTCCTCGACCGGCGGGGCGTTCATCCAGGGCGGCGGGCCCAGCGGGTTCTCCGTCTCACTGCTCACCAGCGTCCCCTTGTTATGCGCATTGCCAGATAACCCAGCCCACCGGCCAGCGCGCCGATCCCGGCGACCAGCAGGCTCACGTACCCGATCTCAGTAACCATGTCGGAGCCATCCTATGCTGACCCGTATGGCCCGCCTTCTCGTCGTCAAGACCACCGCCGGTGCGGACGCCCCGGAGCGCTGCTCGCAGGCGTTCACGGTCGCGAGCACGGCGGCGGCGTCCGGCATCGACGTGTCGTTCTGGCTCACCGGCGAGTCGGCCTGGTTCGCGCTGCCGGGCCGCGCCGCGGAGTTCGAGTTGCCGCACGCGGCACCCCTGCCGGACCTGATCGACCTGATCCTGGCCAGCGGCAAGGTGACCCTGTGCACGCAGTGCGCCGCCCGCCGCGACATCGGCCCGGCGGACGTGCTGCCAGGCATCCGTATCGCCGGCGCCGCCGTCTTCGTCGAGGAGATCATGTCCGACGGCGCCCAGGCTGTCGTTTACTAACCCAATATCAGGCGCCATTTCTGACCGGCGTCGGCTGCCTGCGTGATGATCGCGCCGTCCGCCGTGGACTGGCCCGAGACCCCGAGCAGCTTGCCGCTGTGCCGGGCGACGATCTTGAAAATGCCCGGACCGGCCCAGGCCAGTCGCCACTGCTGGTTGGTGCCGCCCAGGTAGTCCCACTGGACCACTCGCGCGCCGTCCGCGATTGACGCCCCGCTGACGTCGGCACATTTGCCGGTCAGCGTGCTGACGATCCGGAAATGCCCGGCGCCGGCGTCCTCGAAGCGCCACACGTGATCGGCCGTGCCGGTGGGCGGCCATTGTGTCAGCTGCGCGCCGTTCGCCGACGACATGTCCTGAATGGCGAGGACCTTGCCGCTGTGGACGGCCTCGATTTTGACCGTGCCGTCCGGGACGAACCGCCAATTGTGGTCGGCGGTGCCGTTGTCGCTGAACTGCACGACGTTCGCGGAGTCGGCGGTGGACATGCCGGACACGGCGAGGACCTTGCCGGAGTTCTTATTGCGCAGGCGGGCGTACCCGTCGCCGTTGTCGATGATTTCCCAGAGATGGTCGGCGGTGCCGTTGTCCGCGAACTGCACGACCTGGGCGCTGTCGGTCTGCTGCATCCGGTCGACGCCGAGCACCTTGCCCGAATTGACGCAGCGCAGCCGCACGAAACCGTCGCCGTTGTCGACGATCTGCCACAGGTGATCGGCGGTGCCGCTGTCCGCGAACTGCACCACCCGCGCGCTGTCCTCGAGCGACATCTGGTCGACGCCGAGCACTTTGCCGCTGTGCTGATTCTGGATCCGGAACGCCACCCCCGCCGGCACCCACGGCCGCCCCGCGCCGATCCTCGGAAATGACGTGATCCGCAGCCGGGCCGCACCCATCGGAATGAGCGTCACGGTCTCCACCGGCTCGGCCGAGGGCGTCGGGCTGTCCTGCAACGGCGTCACGATCTGATCGGCATCCGCCGTCCAAGCCGGAATCTTCCGCGCTGTCGTGGTGATGCGGATCGGAACGGTCGCGGGCGTGAACGGGTCCGAGGCATTGCCCAGCCCGGTGGTCACGGCGAAATCCGTGGTCTGGTCGAGGCCGTAGTTCCACGCTGATCCGGGACGCACTTCCTGCGTCGGCCACTCGTCGGTGCCACCGGTCCGCGACCAGTTCTCGGTGATCGCGAGCGAGAAGGTCAGGGCCCCGAAATCGACCGAGACGGAATTGTGGTTGCCGCTCCACGTCCGGGCGCGCGCCCGCATGGGCAGCTTCAGGACGACGCGGTCACCCTCCGACCAGGTCCGGCTGATTTTTCCGTACGCAGGCCCTGGCTGGATGTTGGCGGGTGCTCCGTTGACCGCCGCACTCGGCGCTTCACACCACCCGGGAATGCGCAGATAGAGCGGGAACGCCACCGGGCTCGCCGTGCTCACCGTGTAGGTGATCGTGTCCCCGAACGGATACGCGGTTTCGGCGGCAATGCTGACCGTCGTGTTGCTGTTGACCGCGGCCGTGACCTTTGACGGCCCGTGCAGGTTCGCGACCAGCCCACCGTCCGGGCTCGCGGCCCACATCTCCTCGACGTAGTAGGGCCAGCCCATCCCGTAGTTGTGCGGGCAGCACCGGTAATTGTCGATGCCCAGCATGTACGCCTGCATCGGGAACCCGTTCTGGAACTGCCCCTGACTCCCGGCCCGGTCCAGCAGCGAAACACTGTTCGCACTCGTGATGTAGTGAATCCCGGTCTGCCGATTGTCCAGCGAAGCGGGCAGCGAATTGAACGCCAGCTCCTCGACCCGGTCCCCCCAGACGGCGTCACCGGTGATCCGCGCGAGCATCTCGTGGCTCGCCATGAACTCGACGATCCCGCACGTCTCGAACCCCTGCCGGGGATCCCCGAACCCGCCCCGGGCATTCTCGTCCCCGGCGAACCCACCGCCCGGGAACTGCCCCCACGCATTCATGATCGCCGCATAGTCCTGATAACTGGCCTCCCGGTGCGCGGCCTCCCCGGACAGCACCGAGTAAACGGCCGGCTCCCGGAACCCCTGGGCGAGGTTCACGTTGTGCGGGCTGGGCAGATTGTTCAGGTAGTTCGCCGAGTTCGCGTGAATCTTCCGCGCCAGGTCGAGCAGGAAAGCGTCCCCGGTCCGGTTGTAGGTCCAGAACACCACCTCCAGCGTGTCGGCCCAGCGAAAACTGCCCCAGCTCTGCGAGAAGACACTGGTGGCCTGCGCGTTGACGTACTGGAAGAAACGCGTCAGGAAAGGCAGGACGCGGGCGTCCCCGGTGTATTCCTGAAACCCGCGCACCGCGTGCAGCATCGGCATGTGCGGCCACAGATCCGGGCCGTTGTTCAGGCTGGAACGCAGCCCGTCCGGCCCGAAATAGCCATCCGGCGCCTGCGCAGCGAGCACCCCGTCGATCCAGCGCCGGGTCTCGGCCAGCACCCGCGCGTCGCCGGTCACGTAGCCGAGGCTGCTGAACCCCTTCAGCCAGTACGGAACCTCCTCCCAGCCGCCCAGGCCCGGGTGGATCCAGCCGGTGTTGTCGTACTGCAGGAAGTGCGACACCTCGGCCATCCGCCCGTTGAGGCCGGCGAGCTGGTGACCGAGCTGCGTGGCGAGCCATCCGGTGGCCCGGGTCGAGCCGGGCGCGAGGCGGATGAAGGCGTCGGGCTGCAGCGGGGCGCGATTGACGACGTGTCCGCCCGGAGCTGCCCGCCCAAGGCCGGCCCCCGGCCTGGTGACCGGTTTGGCTCGTTGCTCGGCTGCCGGCTGCGTCATTGCCGCGCCTGCGGGGATGGCGGCGGTTGCGGCCAGAAATTTGCGACGTTCCACAGCAGCCTCCGGGTGGGCCAGGGCGTGCGCTCATGGTGGATTCTGTTCGAATCCTGTTGTTACAGGATCGTAAATCACCCCACCACCGCCGTAAATAGATAGCCGCCGGTCGATGCCCGTTAACTCACCGGCAACTGATCGTGGCAGCAACCCGCGCCACCCCGTCGCCCTCGGTGACCACCACAGAAACCTCCCCGACCCGGTACGCCCACTCACCCGCATCGGCCCGCACCACAACGGCCCCACCGGTGACATCCCGCAACGCCCGCCCCAGATCAGCGGGCCCCTTGACGTCGTCCGCCACAAACGTCCGCGCAACCCGCCCGTCCGGGCACGCCACCTCAACCCCGCTGTAGACCCGCTCACCCTGCAGCGCCGAAAGAGCATCCAGGAACGCATCGGGCACCTCCCCGAGCGGCGGAACCACCGGAGCCGGCGCGTAGTCGACCCCCTCCGAAAGCGGCCGGCACCCCGTGCTCACCGTCACGGTCACCGCCCTCGAGGTATCGGCAACCTCGGAGTCCACCCCCACGAACTCCCCCGCATCGGCATGCAACGCAAACCTCGTGCTCGCCGCGTTGTGCCGCACCCCGGCCCCATACCCCGCAGGCAACCCCTCCGCGATCGACTCCAGCACCCCCGCCGCCTGGTCATCCCGAACCCGCACCACCACATCCCGCGACGCCTCCACCCCACCCCGAACAGGCGTCAGCGAACACCCACGGTCAAACCTCAGAGCCCCCAGCTCCACAGTCCGATCCGGCCCATCAGCAGCAGCCAGAACAGCCCCGGTCACCCGCTCTACCAACGGCAACGCATCACCGATATCCCGCTGCTCAGCCACGGTCGGCGGATCATTCCGCACCGACCACACCACACCCCCCGCCAACACCACCCCCCAAGCCGCCACCAACGCCACCAGCCACCACCGCCGCTTACCCGGCCCAGCCTCCCCCGCCCCCTGCACTTCCACCTGACCAGGCCAAGCAGCCCAAGACTCCGGCAACCCCGACCCCACCCCACCAGGCGCAACCCCCCAAACCCCCGCCTCAGCATCCGCGGGGTTCGCGGGGTTCGCGGGATTCGCGGGATTCGCGGGATTCGCGGGATTCGCGGGATTCGCAGGATTCGCAGGATTCGCAGGGTCTGCGGAGGTCACAGGGTCCGCAGGGTTCGCGGAGGTCACAGGGTCCGCAGGGTTCGCGGAGGTCACAGGGTCCGCAGGGTCCGCGGAGGTCACAGGGCTCGCAGGGTCCG